>NZ_JBVKBW010000001.1:0-864968 GCF_055635295.1 Streptomyces sp. NPDC111520
GTGGTGCAGTCCTAGACAGCTCCACCACACCGGAGGTCTTCGCCTTGATCAAGCCCCCGCAGGTGTCAACAACGCTCGTGATCAATACACCTAGCTCGCGGAGGCGAACGCGCGGGCGGCGGCGATGCGCTGGACGGCGGTGGGGTGGGTGCCGAAGAGGACGTGCAGGAGGCGTGGCGGGTCGGGGTCCGCGACGTTGGTGACGGTGAGCCGGCGCTGCATGGCGATGAACCGCTCGGTGTCCCCGGTGAGTTGCAGCGCGTGCGTGTCCGCCCGCCGCTCGACGCGCCGGCTCAGCGCGCAGCCGAGCGGCCCGGCGCACGCCGACAGCACCGCGGCCACCGCGGCGAGCAGGAACAGCCCGCGCGGGTCGCCGGTGCCGTAGGAGGTGGCGGCCATGACGGCGGAGAGCACGCACACCCCCGCGCCCGCGCCGACGGCGCCGAGCAGCGTGCCGCGCGGCACGTCGCGGTGCTTGACGTGGCCGAGTTCGTGGGCGACGACGAGTTCGACCTCCGCCGCCGGGGCCGTGCCGAGCAGCGTGTCGTAGGCGACGATCCGCCGGGTGCGCCCGAAGCCGGAGACGTACGCGTTGAGCGCGGTCGTACGCCGGGACGCGTCCGCGACGAGCACCGCCCGCACGGGGATGCCGTCCCGCTCGGCCAGGGCCAGCAGGGCGTCGCGCAGGGGCCCGTCCTCCATCGGCCGGAAGCGGTTGAAGAGCGGTTCCAGGACGACCGGGGCGAGCCAGGACAGCACCACGGCGGCGCAGACGGCGCCCAGGGCCGCCCAGGCCCAGCCGAGCCCGTAGTAGCCGTACAGCGCGGCCAGCACGAGCGGGACGGAGACGAGCAGGCCGCGCAGGACGTCGACGGCCCAGCCGCCCCAGCCCTGCGTGACGAGCCCGTAGCGGCGCCGCAGGACGCGGACCCGGGCGGAGAACGGCAGGGTGACCGCCTGCTGGAGCAGCACCAGCAGCAGGCCGCCGGCCAGCACGCGCAGGGCCCGGTCGTCGCCGAACAGCCCGGTGAGGGCGGCCCCCGCGGGGGTCAGTCCCAGCGCGAGCAGCAGGGCGAGCCCGGCGAGGCGGCCGCCGAGCAGGTAGGGCAGCTGTGCGCGGCGCAGCGCCCTGCCGCGGGCGGTCTCCTCCGGCGTGAAGTCCCCGTCCGTGCCGCTCATGCCAACTCCCCCTTGACGTAGGCCCGCCAGCGCTCGGTGAGGGCGTCCTCGTCGATGCCGAGCGTGCCGCGCAGATCCGCACCGGAACGGTACAGCGCGACCAGCCGGTCGGCGCCCCAGGTGTCGGCGATGAGCCGGCAGGCCAGCCAGGCGGCTTCGTACGCCTGGGCCTGCGCGGGCGCGCCGGGCGCGAAGTCGGCGTCCGCGGGGAGGTGCCCGGGCGGGCCCGAGGCCGCGACGTCCCGGCGCAGCTCGGGGGCCAGGCTCTGCGGCGTGCGGCCGGAGTCCCGGTAGGCGACCCAGTCGGCGAAGCCCTCGGAGAGCCACATCGGGGTGCGGGGGGTCGTCGCGGCGCGCGTGGCGACGTGGGTGGTCTCGTGGGTGAGCACGGCCTGGCGGCCGAAGGCCGACAGCCCGGCGAAGGCCTCGGGGTTGACGATGACGCGTCCGGCGGGCGCGGTGCCGCTGCCGCCGGCCTCCCCGGTGGTGACGGCGGCGACGCCCGCGTACGTCTCCGCGGGGGCGTCCAGCAGCTGCGCCATGTGCCGCAGGGAGGAGGGCACTTCGAGCACCACCCGCCCGGTCCAGCCCGCCCCGCCCCAGGCCCGCCGTACCTGCGGGACGGCCCGGTCCGCGTCGGCGGCGTACCCGGCCAGCTCGGCCGGGTCGCCGGTGCCGAGGACGAGGCTGTGGCCGCCGCGGACGACGTGCAGCGCGCCCTGTTCCCACAGCAGGCCGCCCGGGTCGCCGTCGCCGGCCACCCGCCAGCGTCCGCCGCCGTCGGTGCGCAGCAGCAGGGAGTCGTCGGCGGTGACCTGGGCGCTGTCGTAGCCCTTGAGGCGGTAGCTCAGCCGGACGCGGGCGGTCACCGGGTCGGCGCCCTGCGTCGACACCAGCCGGTACGACCAGGACGCGAGCGGCAGCTCCCCGAGGTTGCGGAAGACCTGCCGCTCGGCGGCGCGCCGGGCGGGCGTCACATCGGCCAGGTACGCCTTCTCGTCGTGGGCGAGGACCGCGTCGGCCCGGCGTTCCAGCAGGTGCCGGACGACCGGGTCCCCGGGGCCCGCGTGCTCCACCGCGCCGCCGCCCGAGGGCCCGCAGCCCGCGAGGAGCACCGCCGCGCCGCACAGCGCGGCGGCCACGGTGCGGGTCGGTGAACGGAAGAGGGCCACGCCGCCGATCGTACGGTCCCGGCGGCGGCGGTCACGTGGGCCGGGTCACCGCGGAGATCGGCAGCATGGCGACCGGGTCGTAGCGGACCCGGGCCCCGGGGTAGGGGGCGTGGATGACCTGGCCGTCGCCCACGTACATGGCGACGTGGCTGGCGTCGCCGCGGTAGAGGACCAGGTCGCCGGGGCGGGCCTGGCTGAGCGGCACGTGCCGTCCGGCGTTCAGCTGGGCCTGGGAGGTGCGGGGCAGGCCGACGCCGGCCTGGCGGTACGCCCAGACCATCAGCCCGGAGCAGTCGAAGGAGCCGGGGCCGGTGGCACCCCACACGTAGGGGGCGCCCACGGCGGAGCGGGCGGCGGCGACGGCGCTCGCGGCGCGCAGGGAGAGCGGACCGAGGTCGGGGATGTCGACGCTGCGGCCGGAGCGGGAGGCCCGGGCCTCCAGCCGGTCGGCGAGCCGGTCCCGTTCCTCCGGGGAGAGGGAGTTGACCAGGCGCGCCGCCGCCAGCAGCTTGTGCTGCACGGCCTTCTTGCGGGCGGTGAGGCTGGTGCGGGCCCGCTCGAGCTCGCCGAGCCGTTCGGTGGCCCGGGAACGTTCCTGGTCCAGGAAGCGCTGGGCGGACCGGAGTTCGCCGAGGCGCGCGTTGCCGCGGCTGCTGATCCGGTCGAGGGTGGCGGCCCGGTCGAGGTAAGTCGCGGGGTCGGGCGAGAGCAGCAGGGCGAGGGTGGGGTCCACTCCCCCGCCGCGGTACTGGGCCCCGGCGAGCGTGCCGAGGTCGTCGCGGAGCCGGTTGACCCGTTCCTGGCCGCGGGCGGCCCGGTCCTGGAGCACCTCCACCTCGCGCCGGAGCCGCTGGGTGTTCTCGCGGGCGGCGTTGAACTGCTCGGTGGCCCGCTCTGCCTGCGTGTAGAGGTGGTCGATGCGGGCCGCGACATCGACGGAGGTGTCCGCCGGGTCGGCGGCGGCCGTCTGCGCCGTGGCGGCCGCGCCCGCCATCGCGGCGGCTGCGGTGGCCGCCGCCGTCAGGACCGTGGCCCTTGAGGTGCGCGGGGCCCGGCCGGGCTGCGGAATGCGTCGATGGGATGGCACGTCGGCTGACAGTAGTCAGCCGGACACGGGGAGTTCAAAGACCGTGTACCGCCGGGCGGCCGGGCGGTGCTCCGCTTGCGCAGGTCACCGCCGGGCCGTCACCGTACGAGATCACCCGATAGGTTCAACCGGTTCCGGTCGTCGCACCCGGATCTCAGATGCGGACGCCGAACTGGAACGGCATGTTGTTGATGGACTCGTACCGCACGACGGTGCCGGTGCGCGGCGCGTGCAGGACCATGCCGTTGCCCGCGTAGAGGGCGACGTGGTGCTGGTCGCCGTAGAAGATCACGAGGTCGCCGGGCGCGAGCTGGCTCATCGACAGGTGCGCGCCGGCGCCGGCCTGGGCCTGCGAGGTGCGCGGTATGCCGGCGCCGGCCTGTGCGTAGGCCCAGGAGGTGAGGCCGGAGCAGTCGAAGGAGCTCGGGCCGGTGGCGCCGTAGACGTACGGCGAACCCAGCTTGGTCTTGGCGGCGGAGAGGGCCGCGGCGGCCAGCGAGGAGGCGGGCGGGACGTTGCCCAGGTCCACGCGCTCGTTGGAGCGGTTGGCGCGGTTCTCCGCGGCGGTCAGGGAGGCGCGCTGGGCGGCGGTCAGCGAGTTGAGGAGCTTCTGCGCCTCGGCGAGCTTCGCTTGGACTTCCTTCTTCTTCTTGCCCAGTTCGGTGCGGGTCTCGTCGAGCTCGTTGAGCTTGCTCGCGGCCTCCGCCTTCTGCTGGTTGAGGGTGCGCTTCTTCTCCGCGATCTGGCGGAGCGCCTCGGCCTGCTTGGTGCTCAGCTGGTCGAGGGTGGACGCCTTGTCGAGGTAGGTGTCCGGGTCGGAGGAGAGGAAGAGCTGGAGCGACGGGTCGATGCCGCCGCTGCGGTACTGGGCGCTGGCCAGGGTGCCCAGGTCGTCCTGGAGGTCGTTGAGCTCGGCCTGCTGGCGGGCCACCTCGTCCTGGACGTCCTCGACCTGCTTCTGGAGCTTCTCCTGCTTCTCCTTGGCGCCGTTGAACTTCTCGGTCGCCTGCTCGGCCTGGTCGTAGAGGCCGTCGACCTTGGCCTTGACGCTCTTGACGGACGGCTTGGCGGGAGCGGCCTGGGCCGCCTGCGCGGACAGGGCGACGGCTGCGGCGGCGGTCGCGGTGAGCACGGTGACACGTGTGCGACTGGCCTGCTTGGGACGACGGTGGGACGCCACTCGGGCGAGCTCCTTCTTCCTCCAGCCGCCTGCCGCATGCATCGGGAACTGCGTTCCCCGGCCCTGAGCGTCGGCGTCCCCCGTCGTACGCACGGCACTTCAGATCGGCGGGACCTCCGCCGCCATCCTGAGTGGATGATCGACTGGGCAGAGGTTCGAAGCACGACCATAGTGACCATCTTGTGATCGGATCAAATCCCTGAAGAAAAAAAGTCGCTCGGCCGCGGTTTCTTTACACATATCGCACGTGCAGTGATGACGAGTTGACGCTGAGTCCCCGAAAGGCGCCCCACCCGCCTCACGGTGTGCTCCAGGTCACACCCGGGCAAGTCGCTTCAGCAGCAAGGTGGATGCGACCGGGCGGGCGCCGGCACGGGCCACACCGTCAGCAACTTCGCGATCGGAAGAAACCACCACAATCGGACGACCGGGAGGTTCCGCCCGAACCAGACGGCGGATCAACTCGTCGGCCGTCTCACCGGCCTTGCTGAACAGCACCCGCACCCCGCGCGGCGGCGCCAGCAGCACCGGGGCGTCCAGATCGGCCCCGTCGAAGACGCAGGTGACCTCGGAGCCGCTCTGCGCCGCCAGCACCGCCAGGCCGCCCAGCAGCCGCAGCCGCTGCTTCTCCAACGGCAGTGCCGGATAACCGGTCTTGGTCACGTTGTAGCCGTCGATCACCAGATGGGACTGCGGCAGCGCCAGCAACTGGTCCAGCAGCGCCGGGTCGTCCTCGGACAGGGCGCGCCGCGCGATGTCCTTCGGGCTGATCGCCCCCGGCTTCACGGCCTCGACGGTGTCCGCAGGCCGGGCGGCCATGGTGTCGCGCGGGGGCAGCGCCAGCTCCCGGCGCAGCCCCGAGGCGGCGTCGAGCACGGTGTCCAGCAGCAGCCGCAGACGCATGTCCTCGGTGCTGCGGCCCTCCCGGGCCGCCCGGCGGGACGCCTCGACGGCCTGCTCGGCCTCGGCGAGCCGGGCCCGCAGCCGGCGCGCCTCGCCGTCCGCCGACGCCTTCTCCGCGGCGGCGGCCGCCCGCGTCTCCTCCAGTTCGGCCTCGACCTTGCGCAGCGCGGCCTCGGCCCGTTTGACGTCGCTCGCGGCGCTGCGCAGCTTGCGCTGCAGCGACTCGGCCTCCTTGCGGACCGCTTCCAGCTCGGCGCGGACCCGTACGGCCTCGGTGCGGGCCTGGTTGCGGGACTCGTCGAGTTCCGCCTTCAGCTGCCGCAGCTCGCGCTGGACCTCCTCGCCCGCCCGTTCGGCGCTGACCCGCTGGGCCTCCTCGCCCGCCGCGGCCACGAGCTTGGCCCAGCCCGCGGGGCGCAGCAGATATGCGGCGGCCGCCACGTCGAGCGGGTCGACCGCGGGGGGCGGGGTGCCGGCGTCGAGCGCCTCGCACAGCTCCGGCTCGGACTCGCGCAGCCGGGCGCCCACCCGCTGCCGGAAGGACGGGTCGCCCTCCAGGGCCGTGGCCAGCGCGGTCGCGGCGAACTTGGCGCGACGGCTGGGGGTGAAGCGGGCGTACGGGCGCAGTACGGCGGGCAGCTCGGCCGGGGTCAGCCCGCCGAACGCCTCCGCCGCCAGGGCGACCACGCGGTGCCGCACGCCCTCGGGCAGCGGACGGTCCAGCGACTCACCGTGGACGGACTCCTCCGGCGCAGCCGCAGCCGCAGCCTCGGGCGCGGCCGCTTCGTCGCCGCGGCCCGGGTTACCGCCGGTCCCGTCCACCCGTCACTCCCGTCCAGTCCGTGGGCGCCTCCCCGGCCTCCTTCAACCTCTCTGGCCGCGCCGCATTCTTCTATTGTCCCCGGCCGCGCTCAGGCCTGCGCCGCCGCCGCCGCGTCCGGCCGGTCGACCAGTTCGACCTGGTCCACGGCGTTGCACCAGCGGCAGCGCACCGACTCCACGGTCTCGCTGACCACCTCGCGCTCCTCGACCGAGGGCTCGCCCGCCAGGTCCAGGTGGACGTACTCGACGACCTTGCTGGAACGGGTGACGTCGAACCGGGTCAGGTTGCCGCACAGCGTGCAACGCCAGCGAGTCGTGGCGGTCGGCAGGGGCACCGTCATCGGTCGTCTCCTCGGTCGCGCGGGATGCGTTCCGGTCACCCTACGGCCTCGGTGGTCCCGCGCGCTGCGGCGAGGCGCCCCACGACCGTTACACCCGTTCCGTCATGATCGGTCCATGGTCATCCCGGTGTACGACAAGAACCCCGTCCGCCGCACACCCGTGGTGACGTACACCCTGATCGGGCTGTGCGCGGTGCTCTTCGTCATCAGCCCGTCCTCCGGGCTCACCTACGTGTACGGCACGGGCCACGATCAGGTGTGCGCCCAGGCGACGTACTTCGCCCGCTGGGGTGTCTTCCCCACCGAGCTCTGGCAGGGCCGCATCCCCCTGACGCGGGTCCCGATGCCGAGCGGCTGCCCGCCGCTGGGGTCCTTCGCCGCCTCGCCGTCCGTCTCGGTGCTCACCGCGATGTTCGTGCACGGCAGTTGGGTCCACCTGCTCGGCAACATGCTCTTCCTGTGGGTCTTCGGCGACAACGTCGAGTACCGCATGGGCCGCTTCCGCTTCCTGCTCTTCTACGTCGCCTCGGGCTACATCGCGACGTACGGCTACGCGCTCGGGCACACCTCCTCCACCCAGACCCTGGTCGGCGCGTCCGGGGCGATCTCCGGGGTGCTCGGCGCGTACCTCTACCTCTACCCCAAGGCCCGGGTGACCAGCGTCTTCCCCTTCCTCTTCTTCCTGCCGCTGCGCTTCCCCGCCTGGATGGTGCTGATCTTCTGGTTCGTGCTGCAGTGGCTGGCTGGCGAGATCCAGCAGACGGGTCCCGGCACGGCCTACCTCGCCCACATCACCGGCTTCGTCTTCGGCTTCCTGTGCGCGTGGGTGTGCTATCGGACAACGCCTAAGCTGGAGCCCGCAGCCAGGGCGACCCAAGGAGACCTACAGCCGTGATCACCGCGATCGTGCTCATCAAGACCAGCGTCGACCGTATCCCCGAGATCGCGGAGTCCATCGCTTCGCTCGACAGCGTCAGCGAGGTCTACTCCGTCACGGGGACGTACGACCTGGTCGCCATGGTGCGGGTGGCCCGGCACGACGAGCTCGCGGACGTCATCCCGGGCCGGATCAGCAAGATCCCCGGCGTCGAGGCCACGGACACCCACGTGGCGTTCCGCACCTACTCCCAGCACGACCTCGAGGCGGCCTTCGCCATCGGCCTGGACGCCTAGGACGCCTAGGACGCCCGGGACGCCCGGGACCTGCCGCTACGCCTGGCCGCGGTCCGGCACGCAGCGGCCGTCCTCGGTGCGGTAGCGCCACTTGGCGCCCTCCGCCACGAGCTCCCGCACCGCGTCGACGAAGCGCTCCACGTGCTCGTCCGGGGTGCCCGCGCCGAAGGACACCCGGATCGCGTTGAGCGCGGGGCCGGCCCCGTCCGGGGCGGCCTCGGGGGCCCCGCACTCACCCGGCTCCTGCTCGCTGCCCCCGAGCAGGGTGCGCACCAGCGGGTGCGCGCAGAAGAGGCCGTCGCGGACGCCGATCCCGTACTCGGCGGAGAGCGCCGCCGCGAAGTGGGAGCTGTTCCAGCCCTCGACGACGAAGGAGATGACGCCGACCCGGGGGGCGTCGTCGCCGAAGAGCGAGAGCACCTTCACCTCGGGCACCTCCGCCAGTCCGGCCCGCACCCGGGCCACCAGCGCCTGCTCCCGCTCGACCAGCCGGCCGAAGCCGGCCTCCGTCAACGTGCGGCAGGCCGAGGCGATCGCGTAGGCGCCGATGACGTTGGGCGAGCCCGCCTCGTGCCGGGCGGCCGTGGTGTGCCAGTCGACGTCCACCCCGCCGTCCGCGCCGCGGGCCACCCGACGCGAGGCGCCGCCGCCGGCCAGGTAGGGCTCGGCCGCGCACAGCCAGTCGGCGCGGCCCGCGAGCACCCCGGAGCCGAACGGCGCGTACAGCTTGTGTCCGGAGAAGGCCACCCAGTCCACGTCGAGTTCCGCGATGTCGACCGGGTGGTGCGGGGCGAGCTGCGCCGCGTCCAGCACGATCCGGGCACCATGTGCGTGGGCCGCCGCGGCCAGTTCCCGCACCGGCCACAGCTCGCCGGTCACGTTGGACGCCCCGGTCACGCAGACCAGCGCCGGTCCGTCCGCCACCCGGGCGGCCAGGGCCCGCTCCAGCGTCGCCACCGCCTCGGCCGGCGTGCGGGGGGCGTCGAGGTAGGTCACGTCGGCGTCCCGCCACGGCAGCAGGGAGGCGTGGTGCTCGGTCTCGAAGACGAGGACGCCGGTGCCGGCGGGCAGGACGGCGGCCAGCAGGTTCAGCGAGTCCGTGGTGGAGCGGGTGAAGACCACCTGGTCGCCGGGGCGACAGCCGAGGAACTCCGCGACCGTGGCCCGGCTCTGCTCGAACAGGTCCGTCGACAGCTGGGAGAGGTAGCCGGCCCCCCGGTGCACGCTGCCGTAGTAGGGCGCGTAGGCCGCCACGTCGTCCCAGACCCGCTGCAGCGCGGGCGCGCTGGCCGCGTAGTCGAGGGCGGCGTAGCCGACCTCGCCCCCGGTCACCAGCGGCACGAGGACCTCACGCCCCAGCACGGGCAGCGGGGTGTGGACGGTGGAGGGCAGGGCAGGGCGCGGCGACATGGCGAAGTCTCCTGGGTGCAGGCGGGAGTGAAGGAACGTCAGTGATGACGGGAAAGCCCTCGGCACGGCGGGCGGACGCCCGGGGAGGGTGGGTACGCGACAGGGGGCCCCGAAGGCCCTAGCGCATTCGCTTGCTCATGGAGGAACTCCTCTGACCGCGCTTGCCGCAGACCTCGCTGCCTACGGCCTGGTCATCACCCGGGGCACCCCGCCACGGAAGGAGGGTTGCCGGACAGCGGGCCGGGGCCGTTTCGCTGTCACTCGTGACCTGCGCAGCATCATGCCACACGGGTGTGACGCCGCAAGCCGCGGTCCGCATCCCGGACGGGCCGGCCCCGGGCCCCCGCCCCGGGCCGTCCGTCCCGCCGCGAACGCCACGGAGGGCCGGGGCAACCGCCCCGGCCCTCCACGGCCGTTCCCGTACGCCCGCCCTACGCGTGCGTGGCCGCGGCCCAGCGCTCCAGGGTGCGGGCGGCCGCGCCCGAGTCGATCGACTCGGCCGCCCGGGCGATCCCGGCCGCGATCCCGTCGGTCAGCCCACCGCCCGCGCCCTCCAACGCGACCAGCGCGGCAGCCGAGTTGAGCAGCACCGCGTCGCGGACCGGGCCGGTCTCGCCGGCCAGCAACCGCCGGGCGACGTCGGCGTTGTAGGCGGCGTCCGCGCCCCGCAGCGCCTCGATCGGCACCAGCTCGATGCCGACGTCGCGCGGGTCGAAGGACTCCTGCTCGACCTTCCCGTCGCGCACCACCCACACCTGGGAGGTGGCCGTGACCGTCAGCTCGTCCAGCCCGTCGTCGCCCCGGAACACCAGCGCGGAGGAGCCGCGGCGGGCCAGGACGCCCGCGATCAGGCCGGCCATCCGGGTGTCGAAGCACCCTACGGCAGAGGCCCCCACCCGGGCCGGGTTGGTCAGCGGGCCGAGGATGTTGAACGAGGTGGGGACGCCGAGGTCGCGGCGGGCCGGGGCGGCGAACCTCATCGCGGGGTGGAACTTCGCCGCGAAGCAGAAGGTGATCCCGGTCTCCTCGGCGACCGCCGCCACCCGGGCGGCGGGCAGGTCGAGGTTGATGCCCAGCTTCTCCAGGACGTCGGAGGCCCCGCTGGCGCTGCTGGCCGCGCGGTTGCCGTGCTTGACGACCTTGGCGCCCGTGCCCGCGATGACGATGGCGGACATCGTGGAGATGTTCACCGTCCTGGCCCGGTCGCCGCCGGTGCCGACGATGTCCACGGCGGGGCCGGGGATCTCCAGCGGCTCCGCGTGCGCGTACATCGACTCGACGAGGCCGGTGACCTCCTCGACGGTCTCGCCCTTGGCCCGCAGGGCCACCATGAAGCCGGCGACCTGGGCGTCCGAGGCCTCGCCGCTCATGATCCGGTCCATCGCCCAGGCCGCCTCCGCGGCCGTGAGGTCCCTGCCGTTCAGCAGTGCGCCCAGGACGTCGGGCCAGGAGCCGCCCGCCACTGATGCGCCTCCGGCGGGGTTCACAACGCTCATGGTCCACTCCACGGGGTCTGACGTGCGGCGGGAAGTCTTCGGGCCCCAGCCTATCGGCGCGGGGGAACGGGAAAGGGCCCCGTCCATCGGATGGACGGGACCCTGCCCGGTGGCACAGCTTCAGTGATCAGTGGTGACCGTGGCCGCTCGTGATCTCCTCGTACTCCTCGACGGTGGGCTTGTCGATCTGCGTTCCCTCGCCGTAGTAGCCGCGGGACAGCCTGGCGCGCAGCTTCGCGGTGCGGCCGACCTTCTTCTCCACGCCGTTCTCGTCGACCTCGGGGCCGACGTCGAGCGGCTTGGGCTGCTCGTGCGCGGTGAGCTTGAACAGCGAGCCCTGCTCCAGCGGCTCGTGGATCTCGATGAACTCACCGTGCGGGAGCCGCTTGATGATGCCGGTCTCACGACCGTGCAGCACCTTGTCGCGGTCGCGCCGTTGCAGACCCAGGCAGATCCGCTTGGTGACGAAGAAGACCAGCACCGGCAGCACGAAGAACGAGATCCGGACCACCCAGGTGATCGCGTTGATCGACAGGTGGAAGCGGGTCGCGAAGAGGTCGTTGCCACCACCGACGAGCAGGATCAGGTAGAGGCTGATCCAGGCCGCGCCGATGCCCGTGCGGACCGGCCGGTTGCGCGGGCGGTCGAGCAGGTGGTGCTCGCGCTTGTCACCGGTGACCCAGGACTCCAGGAACGGGTAGACGCCCATGAAGCCCAGGACCAGCGGGAAGATCACCAGCGGGATGAACACGCCCAGGACGAGCGTGTGGCCCGCGAAGTTGATCTCCCAGCCCGGCATGATGCGGATCAGGCCCTCGGAGAAGCCCATGTACCAGTCGGGCTGGGCGTCGGTCGACACCTGGTCCGGCCGGTAGGGGCCGTACGCCCACACCGGGTTGACGGAGACCAGCGCGGACATGGCCGCGATGACACCGAAGACGATGAAGAAGAAGCCGCCCGCCTTGGCCGTGTAGACCGGGAAGAACGGCATGCCCACGACGTTCTTCTCGGACTTGCCGGGGCCGGCCCACTGCGTGTGCTTGTGGTAGACGATCAGGATCAGGTGGGCCACCAGCAGGCCCGCCATGATGCCGGGGATCAGCAGCACGTGGATGGTGTAGAACCGCGGCACGATGTCGGCGCCGGGGAACTCACCGCCGAAGAGGAAGAACGAGAGGTACGTGCCGACGATCGGCACGGACAGGACCGCGCCCTCCATGAAGCGGATGCCGGTGCCGGACAGCAGGTCGTCCGGCAGCGAGTAGCCCATGAAGCCGTCGAACATGCCGAGGAACAGCAGCAGGAAGCCGAAGACCCAGTTGATCTCGCGCGGCTTGCGGAACGCACCGGTGAAGAAGATGCGCATCATGTGCACGAGCATCGCGGCCACGAAGACGATGGCCGCCCAGTGGTGGATCTGCCGGACGAGCAGACCGCCGCGCACGTCGAAGCTGATGTGCAGGGTCGACGCGTACGCCTCGGACATCGAGATGCCCTGCAGCGGCGCGTACGAGCCGTCGTAGACGACCTCGTTCATCGCCGGGTGGAAGAACAGCGTCAGGTAGACACCCGTCAGGATGACGATGATGAAGCTGTAGAGGGCGATCTCGCCGAGCATGAAGGACCAGTGGTCCGGGAAGATCTTCCGCAGGTTGGCCTTGCCCAGGCTGTAGATGCCCAGCCGGCCGTCGGCCCAGTCGGCGACGCGTTCGCCGGCCGGGGCCTTTCCGCGCGGCTTCGCGCTCGCGCTCGTGTTGGTGCTCATCCACGCTCCCAAAACGCAGGGCCCACGGGCTCTTCGAAGTCGCCCAGAGCCTCGAGGTAACCCTCGCCGTTCACGCTGATGTGCAGCTGCGGCAGGGCGTGACCGGCGGGGCCGAAGATCACCCGGGCACCGTCGGACAGGTCGAACGTCGACTGGTGGCAGGGGCAGAGCACGTGGTGCGTCTGCTGCTCGTAGAGGCTGATCGGGCAGCCGACGTGGGTGCAGATCTTCGAGAACGCCAGGATGCCCTGGTGCGCCCACTCGCGGGACTTCTTGTCCTTGATGTCGTCCGGCTGGATGCGGACGATCATCAGGGCCGCCTTGGCGAGCTGCTCCTGGTAGTCGTGCTGCTCCTCCTCCAGGCCCTCGGGCACGGCGAAGGTCAGCGAGCCGACGGCGACGTCCTCGGGACGCAGCGGCTTGTTGGTGTTCTGGTTGATCAGCAGCCGGCCCTTGGACCACAGCGTGTGGCGCAGCTTGTCCTCCGGCAGCGGGCCGAGGTCGCGCAGCAGGAAGATACCGGAGAGCGGCACCAGGGTCAGCGCGCCGAGCATGGTGTTGCGGATCAGCTTGCGGCGGCCGATCTGGCTCTCCCCGGCCCCGGTGGCGAAGTCGGCCTTGACCTTGGCGCTGACCTCGGGGCTCGCCTCGATCGGGTGGCGGTCGTCGGCGACCTCGACGTCCGACATCAGCGTGCGGGCCCAGTGGACCGCGCCGGCGCCGATGGCGAAGAGCGAGACGCCGAGGGTCATGCCCAGCGCGAAGTTCAGCGCGCTGATGTGACCCAGCGGCCAGATGTAGACGATCTTGTCGATCGGGATGACCACGAAGCTGGCGATGAAGGCCAGCGTGGCGAGCATCGACACGGTGAACAGGAAGGCCACCGTGCGCTCGGAGGACCTCGCGGCCTTCTCGTCGATGTCCTGGCGGCGCGGCAGGTGGGCCGGGAAGCCCGGGTCCGCGAACGGGTTCTCCGCGGTCGCGAGCTGGCCGCCGCCCTGGTGTGCCGGCCTGTCCGGCAGGTTCTCTTCTGACATGTCCTGACTCATGACTTCTTCGCCTTGGTGGTGTGGGCCGCGAGCCAAATGGCGCAGGCGATCAGGGCCCCGAGGCCGAAGATCCAGCCGAAGAGACCCTCGGTGACCGGGCCGAGGCTGCCCAGCGACATGCCGCCGGGGCTCGGTGCGCCCTCGCCGTTGACGGCGTCGAGGTACGCGATGATCTCCCGCTTGTTCTCCTCCGGCATCGTCGTGTCGGGGAAGGACGGCATGTTCTGCGGGCCGGTCAGCATGGCCTCGTACAGGTGCTTGTCACTCACGCCCTCGAGCGTGGGAGCGTACTTGCCGTGCGTCAGCGCGCCGCCCTTGCCCTGGTAGTTGTGGCACTGGGCGCAGTTGGTGCGGAACAGCTCCCCGCCGCGCGCGGCGTCGGCGCCGGCCGGGTCGTACTGCTCCTCGGTGGGCGTGACGGGGCCGGGGCCCAGCGAGGCGATGTAGGCCGCGAGCTGGTCGATCTGCTTCTGCGTGTAGATGACCTTCTTGCGCGGCACCTGGGCGCCGGGCTGCTGGGCCGGCATGCGGCCGGTGCCGACCTGGAAGTCCACGGCCGCGGAGCCGACGCCGACGAGGCTCGGGCCGTCACTGCCGCCCTGCCCCGACGTACCGTGGCAGCTGGAGCAGCCGACGGTGAACAGCTTCTTGCCCTCTTCGATGGCGAGGGACTGCGAGCTGTCGTCCGCCTGCGCCTTGGGCGCCGGCGCGAGCGCGGCGTACAGCCCCCCGATGGCCGTGAGCGCGACAAGTAGGACGACGAGCGCCGCCAGCGGGTGGCGCCGTCGTGCGGAGAGCTTTTTCACGGATTACCCCGGTGTCAGGATCTCTTGCGTCGATGGTTCTGGATGTCGTGACCGTGTGCGCGACCCGCGCGCGGGGCCCGACTACTTGATCAGGTAGATCGTGGCGAAGAGGCCGATCCAGACGACATCGACGAAGTGCCAGTAGTAGGACACGACGATGGCCGCGGTGGCCTGCTCGTGGGTGAACCGCCGTGCCGCGTAGGTCCGTCCCAGGACCAGCAGGAAGGCGATGAGACCACCCGTCACGTGCAGACCGTGGAATCCGGTGGTCAGGTAGAACACCGAACCGTAGGGGTCGGAGGAGAGCGAGAGCCCGTCCTCCTTCACCAGGTTGGTGTACTCGAAGATCTGACCGCCGATGAAGATCGCGCCCATGATGAACGTCACGATGAACCACGCGCGCAGCTTCTTCACATCGCCGCGCTCGGCGGCGAAGACACCCATCTGGCAGGTGAAGGAGGAGAGCACGAGGATCGTGGTGTTCGTCGCCGAGAACGGGATGTCCAGGACGTCGGCGTGCGCCTTCCAGTACTCGGCACCCGTCACCGAGCGAAGGGTGAAGTACATCGCGAAGAGGGCCGCGAAGAACATCAGCTCGGAACTCAGCCAGATGATGGTTCCGACGCTGGTGAGGTTCGGCCGGTTGACCGACGGGTGCGCGTGCCCGGTTTCTACTGCTGTTGCTGTCGCCACGACCGACATTATGTCGGTCGCTTATCTCGCGCTCACTCCGGGGGGTGCCATTCGGTGTGTCAAGGCCCTTGAGGTAGGGAAAGGCGTCGCTCGAAGGAGCTAACCCTCCTCGAAGCACCGTGCTCGGGAGTAAGGTTCGGCCACAGGCAGGCGACTCCACGAGGGCGAGGAGGCACGGATGCAGACGACCGCGACGGTGCTGGTCTACAGCGACGACAGGAACACCCGGGAACAGGTCCGTCTGGCCGTCGGCCGCCGCCCCGCGAGCGACCTGCCGCCGGTCGAGTACGTGGAGTGCGCGACCCTCCCGGCGGTCCTCAGCGCGCTGGAGAACGGCGGCATCGACGCGTGCGTGTTCGACGGCGAGGCCGTCCCGGCCGGCGGCATGGGCGTGTGCCGCCAGGTGAAGGACGAGATCTTCCGCTGCCCGCCGGTGCTGGTGCTCATCGGCCGCCCCCAGGACGCCTGGCTGGCGAGTTGGAGCCGGGCCGACGCGGCGGTGAGCCACCCGGTCGACCCGGTCGCGCTGAGCGAGGCCCTGACGGGGCTGCTGAGGCAGCGGCTGGCCGTCGACGCGTAGCCTCACATCTCGGGCTGCAGGCGGGCTCCAGGGGCGTCGGTACGGTCTGCCACGGCCGGGTCGGCGCCCTTGCGCGTTCCTGTCGCGCTGCCCTTGCGCCAGTCGCTCCAGGACAGGTTCCAGTCGCCGAAGCCGTTGCCGAAGGCGGGCATCTCGTCGCCGAGGCTGTGGACGACCGAGACGAGGTCTCCGACGCGCACGTTGTCGTAGAACCAGTGGGCGTTCTCGGTGCTCATCCCGACGCAGCCGTGGCTGACGTTGGCGATCCCCTGCGAGCCCACCGACCACGGCGCCGCGTGCACGTACTCCCCGCTCCAGGTCACCCGGGTGGCCCACTGGACGGGCAGGTCGTAGGAGTCGGAGCTGCCCGAGGCGATGCCGACGGTCTCGCTGCGCATCCGTACGTTGGCCTCCTGGCCCAGCACCACCTTGATGCCGTTGCGGGTGGAGAAGCCGGGCTTGCCGGTCGTCACCGGGATGGTGCGGACGAGCTTGCCGTTGCGCTTGAACGTCATGGTGTGGGTGGCCGCGTCGGTGACGGCCTCGATGCGGTCGCCGGTGCGCAGCGTCAGCGGCTTGACGTCGCCGCCGTAGAGCGAGCCCTTGATGTGCACGTCGTCCAGGGTGCTGCGGACGTCGATGCGGGCGTGCGCGGGCCAGTAGGTGCGGGGGCGGTAGTGCAGGGTCTTGTCGTCGACCCAGTACCAGGCGCCCTCCTCCGCCGCCGGTGAGGCGTTGACGTGGAGGTTGCGCTCGACCACGCTCCGGCCGAGGGCGTCCTTGACGGCCGCGCTGAGCTCGGCGGTGATGGGCTGGCCGACGCCGTAGGTGCCGCTCTCCGGTCCGAAGGTGACCTTCAGGTGGCGCTTGGTTCCCGTGGTGTCGACGGAGAGCGTCTTGCGGCCCTGGCGGCCCTCCTTGTCCTCGGTGGTCACCTTGACGACGTAGTGCGCCGCGGAGGAGAGCTTGGAGGTGCTGCGCCAGCGCTTGCCGTCCGCGGACAGCCGGCCGCTGACGTAGCGTCCCGAACCGTCGGAGGCCGTCACATCGGTGATGCGGTTGCCGTCACCCTTGACGGTGATTTCCAGCGGCTTCTTGGGGTCGGCCTTCTTCGACCCGGCGGTTCCCCCGGTCCACACGACCTGGCCGGCGGCGTCGTAGGGGGCGGTGGCGAGGGGATCGCCGCCGCCCGAACAGGAGGCCAGCGGCGCGGAGAGTGTCACTGCAGCGATCGCGGTCGCCAGGCGACGCGGAGAAAGGTGACCCATGGTCACCACGCTAAGCAGAGATGATCTCCGCCGCCCGTCGAGCGCGTGCGAACGGGCGAAGGCCCGGACCCCCTGCCGGGGGTCCGGGCCTTCGCCGTGGTGCGGTGCGTGGGCGCTGGGCGCTCACTGGGTGCGGTTCTCACCCCGGTAGTACTCGAAGACCCAGCCCCACAGGCCGACGAGGATGAAGGGCGACGCGAAGTAGATCAGCCACCAGCCGAAGATGATGCCCAGGAACGCCATGGCACCACCGAAGGCCAGCAGCAGCGGCTGCCAGCTGTGCGGGCTGAAGAAGCCCAGCTCGCCGGAGTCGTCCGCGACGTCCGCGTCCTCGCGGTCCTGCGCACCGGTGTCGGCGCGCCGGGCGGTGAAGGCCAGGTAGAAACCGACCATCACGGCGAGGCCGAAGGAGAGGAAGAGCGCCGTGGTGCCCACCGGCTCCTTGGACCACAGGCCGTAGACGACGGCCATGCCCAGGAAGAAGACGGACAGCCACAGGAACAGCTTGCCCTGGAACTTCACTTGCCGCTCTCCTTCTCGTCGCCGCCGGGGACGGCCGGAGCCGCGCCGACGTTCTCCAGCTGGTCCAGAGCGGCCATCTCCGGGTGGTGGAGGTCGAAGGCCGGGGATTCGGACCGGATGCGCGGCAGCGTGAGGAAGTTGTGCCGCGGCGGCGGGCAGGAGGTCGCCCACTCCAGCGAGCGGCCGTAACCCCAGGGGTCGTCGACCTCGACCGGCTTGCCGTACTTCGCGGTCTTCCACACGTTGTAGATGAACGGCAGCATCGACAGGCCCAGCAGGAACGAGCTGATCGTCGAGATGGTGTTCAGCGTGGTGAAGCCGTCGGCGTTCAGGTAGTCCGCGTAGCGGCGGGGCATGCCCTCGGCGCCCAGCCAGTGCTGGACGAGGAAGGTGCCGTGGAAGCCGATGAACAGCGTCCAGAAGGTGATCTTGCCGAGGCGCTCGTCGAGCATCTTGCCGGTGAACTTCGGCCACCAGAAGTGGAAGCCGGAGAACATCGCGAAGACGACCGTGCCGAAGACGACGTAGTGGAAGTGCGCCACCACGAAGTACGAGTCGGAGACGTGGAAGTCCAGCGGCGGCGAGGCCAGGATGACACCGGTCAGCCCACCGAAGGTGAAGGTGATCAGGAAGCCGATGGCCCAGAGCATCGGTGTCTCGAAGCTCAGTGAGCCCTTCCACATGGTGCCGATCCAGTTGAAGAACTTCACACCGGTCGGTACCGCGATCAGGAAGGTCATGAAGGAGAAGAACGGCAGCAGCACACCGCCGGTGACGTACATGTGGTGGGCCCACACCGTCGCCGAGAGGCCGGCGATGGAGATCGTCGCCGCGATGAGGCTGACGTAGCCGAACATCGGCTTCCGGGAGAAGACCGGGATGACCTCACTGATGATGCCGAAGAACGGCAAGGCGATGATGTACACCTCTGGGTGCCCGAAGAACCAGAAGAGGTGTTGCCATAGCAACGCGCCGCCGTTGGCGGCGTCGAACACGTGCGCCCCGAACTTCCGGTCGGCCTCCAGGGCCAGCAGCGCGGCGGCCAGCACCGGGAAGGCGAAGAGCACCAGCACACCGGTGAGCAGCACGTTCCAGGTGAAGATCGGCATGCGGAACATCGTCATGCCGGGGGCGCGCATGCAGATGATCGTGGTGATGAAGTTGACCGAGCCGAGGATCGTACCGAAGCCGGAGAACGCCAGACCCATGATCCACAGGTCGCTGCCGATGCCCGGCGAGCGGACCGCGTCGGTCAGCGGGGAGTAGGCGAACCAGCCGAAGTCGGCCGCGCCGTTCGGGGTCAGGAAGCCGGCGACCGCGATCAGCGAGCCGAACAGGTAGAGCCAGTAGGCGAACATGTTCAGCCGCGGGAACGCGACGTCGGGGGCGCCGATCTGCAGCGGCATGATCCAGTTCGCGAAGCCGGCGAAGAGCGGGGTCGCGAACATCAGCAGCATGATCGTGCCGTGCATCGTGAAGAGCTGGTTGAACTGCTCGTTGGACACCACCTGGGTGCCCGGGCGCGCGAGTTCGGCGCGCATGACGAGCGCCATCACGCCACCGATGAGGAAGAAGAAGAACGACGTCGCCAGGTAGAGCGTGCCGATCGTCTTGTGGTCGGTGGTGGTCAGCCACTTGACGATGGCGTTGCCCGGCTGCTTCGTGCGGACCGGCAGCTCGTCCGCGTACGCGTCGTCCTGCGCGGCGGCCGCACCGTGGGGTTCGTTGAGAATGCTCACTGGGTCTTGGTCTCCGCGTTCTTGGCGTTGCCGGTGGTGGCAATGCCTGCCGGGACGTAACCGGTCTGGCCCTTCTTCGCCAGGTCCTGGAGGTGCTGCTGGTAGGCCTCCGGGGAGACGACCTTGACGTTGAAGAGCATCCGGGAGTGGTCCACGCCGCACAGCTCGGCGCACTTGCCCACGAAGGTGCCCTCCTTGTTGGGGGTCACCTGGAAGACATTGGTGTGGCCGGGGATGACGTCCATCTTCATCAGGAAGGGCACCACCCAGAAGGAGTGGATGACGTCACGCGAGGTGAGGACGAACCTGACCGACTCGCCCTTGGGGAGCCACAGGGTCGGGCCCGGGTTGCCGGTGTCCTGGTCCTTGGAGGCGGGCGTGCCGAAGTCGTAGACGCCGTCGGCGCCCGCGGGCGCGTCCAGCTTCTTCGCGGAGATCGTGGAGAGCTCCGCGGGGACCTTGCCGGCCGCCGGGGTCGACGGGTTGCCGTCGACGTCCTCGACGTAGTTGAAGGCCCAGCTCCACTGGAAGCCGACCACGTTGACGACGTGGTCGGGGCGCGCCGAGGTCTCCAGCAGCTTGGACTCATCGCGGGCGGTGAAGTAGAAGAGCACCGAGATGATGACCAGCGGGACCGTGGTGAAGAGCGCCTCGATCGGCATGTTGTAGCGGACCTGGGGCGGGATCTCCACCTTGGTGCGGCTGCGCCGGTGGAAAATGATGCTCCAGAGGATCAGGCCCCACACGAGCACGCCGACCGCCAGCGCGGCGGCCCAGGAACCCTGCCAGAGCGACAGGATCCGCGGAGCCTGCTCCGTGACGGGGCTGGGCATGCCGAGGCGAGGGAAGTCCTCGTATGTGCAACCGGTGGCGGTCGCAAGGACCAGGCCCGCGGCCAGCGCCTGCGGCAGAATCCGCCGCATCGGGCGCCGCGACGAGCGGTCGGAGCCGTAGGGACTCACGTAGCGCCTTCCCGAGAGTCTCGCCCACGCGTCCGGATGCCCGGCCTGTGCTGGTCGGTCGCCCTGGCGCGGGCAGTGGTGTGGATGTTTATGCGGACCAAACCCTACTGGACTCGATTTTGGGGCGCGCGGGGAGGGGTGCCAACGCGCCGGGGCGGCCCCCGAAGGGGTGTCGGGCACCGCTCCGCACCTGCGGAGGGCCCCGTTTCGGGGGCTTTTGACTGGTCCCCAGACGCCTTGCCGGACGCCGGGGCGTAGCGTGCACCACGTGCCCTACTTCGACGCCGCGTCCGCCGCACCACTGCATCCCGTCGCCCGGCAGGCACTCCTCGCCGCGCTCGACGAGGGGTGGGCCGACCCCTCCCGGCTCTACCGCGAGGGGCGCCGCGCCCGGCTGCTGCTCGACGCCGCCCGGGAGGCCGCCGCGGACGCCGTCGGGTGCCGTCCGGACGAACTCGTTTTCACTCCTTCGGGTACGCGCGCCGTGCACGCGGGAGTGGCCGGGGCCCTCGCCGGGCGGCGCCGGGTCGGCCGGCACGTGGTCGTCTCGGCCGTCGAGCACTCCTCCGTGCTGCACGCGGCGGCGGACGCCGTGGAGGACGCGGACGTCACGGAGGTGGGGGTCGACCGCACGGGTCTGGTCGACGCCGGCACCTTCGGCGCCGCGCTGCGCGGGGACACCGCGCTGGCCTGCCTGCAGTCCGCCAACCACGAGGTCGGCACGGTGCAGCCGGTCGACGAGGTCGCGGAGCTGTGCCGGGCGGCCGGGGTGCCGCTGCTCGTCGACGCCGCCCAGTCACTGGGCTGGGGAGCCGTGGCGGGCAGCTGGTCGCTGCTGGCGGCGAGCGCCCACAAGTGGGGCGGGCCGTCCGGGGTCGGACTGCTGGCCGTCCGCAAGGGCACCCGCTTCGCCGCCCAGGGGCCCGCGGACGAACGGGAGTCGGGACGCGCGCCCGGCTTCGAGGACCTCCCCGCGATCGTCGCCGCGGCGGCCTCGCTGCGGGCGGTGCGCGCCGAGGCCTCCGCGGAGGCGGCACGGCTGTCCGCGCTGGTCGACCGCATCCGCACCGCGGTGCCCGAACTCGTCCCGGAAGTCGAGGTGGTGGGCCACCCCGAGCTGCGGCTGCCGAACGTGGTGACCTTCTCCTGCCTCTACGTGGACGGCGAGGCGCTGCTGCACGAACTGGACCGGGAGGGCTTCTCCGTCTCCTCCGGGTCGTCGTGCACGTCCAGCACGCTGACGCCGAGCCACGTGCTCAAGGCGATGGGCGTGCTCTCCGAGGGGAACGTGCGGGTCTCGCTCCCGGCGGGGGCGGAGGCCGGCGACGTGGACCGCTTCCTCGAAGTGCTGCCGGGGGTGGTGCGGACGGTGCGGGAACGGCTCGGCGCGCCGGCCCCCGCGTCCGGGCCCGCGGCGGGGGCGGGGCGGACGGCCGGCGCGGAGCCGGACGAGGAGGAGGACGGGCCGGACCTCGTCGTGGACTCCCTCGGCAAGCGGTGCCCGATCCCGGTGATCGAGCTGGCGAAGGTCATCGGGGACGTACCCGTGGGGGGCGTCGTGTCGGTCCTCTCCGACGACGAGGCAGCCCGGCTCGACATCCCGGCGTGGTGCGACATGCGCGAGCAGGAGTACCTCGGCGCACACGCCGCACCCCGCGGCACGGCGTACTGGGTGCGGCGCGTCTCCTGACACCCCGACGGGCCTGACCGCCCGGCGCGGGTACGCCGGTGCGTCGCCCGGGGCCGGTTGACGACGGCTGCCGCCCCGCCGTCCAGGTGTGCCCGACCTGCGCGCGTCCGGGCCCGAGGGGCCTGCCCCCAGGTCCGGGGCGGGAGGGGAGCCGTCGGCCGGCGCCGCCACCGGCCGAGACTCGTCCGGGCAGGCGGGCCGTACGGGTTGAGCGCGACTGGGGGTACGTCGGATGCCTACGGCCGGGGCTCCGCCATCGGTGGACACCCGTCCGGGCAGCCGGGCCCGGTGCACGCGCCGAACGTGCCCAGGGAAGCGTCGGCGGCGCCGGGGGCGGCAGCGGCGGTGCGCACACAGCGAACAGCGTCCCGCCCCGGCCTCCCGTGAGCGATCCGGCCCGCAGCCCCGCGCCCGCCGTCCGGGCGGGAGGGCGGATCGGATGGCACTACAGCGGCGCCGCACGTGCGGCGCCGCCGTCGGGTGGTGAACGGGGAGCGGGTCAGTGCAGGTGGGTGCGGACTTCCTCGGCGGCCTCGTCGCCGTAGGCCTTGGTGAAGCGGTCCATGAAGTGGGCCCGGCGCAGCTGGTACTCCTGCGTGCCGAGGGTCTCGATGACCAGCGTCGCCAGCATGCAGCCGACCTGCGCCGCGCGCTCCGCGTCGACGCCCCAGGCGAGGCCGGAGAGGAAGCCTGCGCGGAAGGCGTCGCCGACGCCGGTGGGGTCGACCTTGGCGTCCTCCTCCGCGCAGCCCACGACGATCGGCTCCTCGCCGGCCCGCTCGATGCGGACGCCGCGCGAGCCCAGCGTGGTGACGCGGGTGCCGACCCGGCCGAGGATCTCCTCGTCCGTCCAGCCGGTCTTGGACTCGATGAGGCCCTTCTCGTACTCGTTGGAGAAGAGGTAGGCCGCGCCGTCCAGCAGTATCCGGATCTCGTCGCCGTTCATGCGGGCGATCTGCTGCGAGAAGTCCGCCGCCCACGGGATGCCGCGGGAGCGGCACTCCTCGGTGTGGCGGAGCATCGCCTCGGGGTCGTCGGCGCCGATGAGCACGAGGTCGAGGCCGCCGACGCGGGCGGCGACCGAGTGCAGCTCGATGAGGCGGGCCTCGCTCATGGCGCCGGTGTAGAAGGAGCCGATCTGGTTGTGGTCGGCGTCCGTGGTGCAGACGAAGCGCGCGGTGTGCAGCACCTCGGAGATGCGGACGGAGGCGGTGTCGACGCCGTGCCGGTCGAGCCAGGAGCGGTACTCGTCGAAGTCGGAGCCCGCGGCGCCGACGAGGACGGGCCGGACACCCAGCTGGCCCATCCCGAAACAGATGTTCGCACCGACGCCACCGCGGCGGACGTCGAGCGTGTCGACCAGGAAGGAGAGGGAGACCGTGTGCAGCTGATCCGCGACGAGCTGGTCGGCGAATCGGCCGGGGAAGGTCATCAGGTGGTCGGTGGCGATGGAGCCGGTGACTGCGATACGCACGGCTGGGATGCTCCTGCGGAGGCGGACGGCGGACGGTACCTGTCCACGCTACCGGCTGGGCCGGTGGGCGCCGACATGGCGAAACTACCCGATAGTAGGGCTTTCTCCCGTGACGCCGGGTACCTATGGTCGTGTCTATGACCACTCCTCTTCCCACCGCGCCCCTCGACGACCCCGAGTCGCTCGCCGAGCTGATCGGTGACTGCCGCAAGATGGCCGCGCACTGGGAGGTCCCCGCGGAGAGCGAGTCCGCGCGGGTCAGCCCGGCGAGTCTGCACGGGATCACGGTGCCGGCCGCGTCCTCGCACGTCGTCGAGGGCATGGCCGAGTACGGCGACTGATCGGAACCGCGAGGCGCTCCGGCCCGTCCAAGTGGCGTCCCCCGGTCGAAGGACCGGGAGGTCGGCAGCTGTGCGCAGCTGCGCGGAGCCGAAGGAGCCATCGTGGAGAGCGAGCCGACGCGACCGCGCCGCAGGCCCAGGTCACCGTGGGTGATGTCGGCGGTCGCCGTCGCGGTGCTGGCCGCCGGAGGCGGCGGCGCCTACTGGGCCGCGTCGGACACCCGGGACGGTGTCCCGCACGCCTCGGGCGCCAACGGGGACGGTTCCCCGGAGCCGCTGCGGCTCGACGGCGCCACCGGCGGCACCGGCGCCGAACTCACCGTCCGGGGCGATCTGCCCCGGGGCCCTTCCTCCGCCGCCGTACAGCGCCCGGGCAGCGTCCCGCGTGCCGCGGTGGAACGGCTGGCGCGCGCCCTGGGCGTGCCCGGCACGGTGAAGTCCGACCACGGCGCCTGGAAGGCGGGCGGCACGCCCGACGGCGGCGGCCCGGTGCTCCGGGTGAACAAGGACGCGCCGGGCACCTGGTCCTACTCGTACTACGGCGGCAAGCCCGGCAAGGGCCGCGCGCCCGCGCGGGACGACCTCGCGGTGCCGGCGGCGGAGGCGCTGCGCAGGGCGGCGCCGGTCCTCGCGGCGCTGGGGCTGAAGGACGCGCGGACCGACGCGAGCGAGGTCTCGGGGGTGCTGCGCACGGTCACCGCGGACCCGCGGGTGGCGGGGCTGCCGACGCACGGCTGGCGGACGGCGCTGCAGGTCGCCTCCGACGGGCTGCTGGTCACCGGGTACGGCCTGATGGCGCCGCTGACCAGGGGTGACACCTATCCGGTGGGGTCGGCCGCGGAGGCGCTGAAGGCGCTGAAGCGTCCCGGCACCGGCGGTGATCTGGGGCTCGGCGACTGCCCGACCGTGGTGCCGAAGCCCTCCCGCGGGCCCGGCGACGACCCGCTGCTGCCGAAGGTGCTCCCCTGCGTGCCGACCGCGGACCGGCGGCTGGAGGTGCGCAAGGCCGAGTTCGGGCTGTCGGCGCAGTTCGTGGCCGGACGGCAGGCGCTGGTGCCGTCCTGGCTCTTCGAGGTGGCGCAGGAGGGCGTGCGGCGGCCGTCGGTGCTGGCCCGGCCCGCGGTGGACCCGGCGTACGTACGGGGCGGGGAGGCGTCCCCCGCGCCCACGGGGACGGCGGCGCCGGCTGCCTCGACGGCGAAGGTGGAGTCCTACCGCGCCGAGGGCACGGAGCTGACGCTGCGCTTCTGGGGCGGGGTGTGCAGCGGCTACACGGCGTCGGCCGACGAGTCGGGTGCGGTGGTGAAGGTGAAGGTCACGGTGGTGCAGAAGGACCCCGGGAAGGCCTGCATCATGATCGCCGAGCGGTTCTCCCGGACCGTCCGGCTCGACACGCCGCTGGGCGACCGGAAGGTCGTCGACCTCTCCGACGGCAGCATGGTGCCGCGTACGTAGCCGGCGGGCCGCCCGCAGGGGGCGTCAGGACATGCCGAAGGCGGCGGGCACCCTGGGTGCCCGCCGCCTTCGCGCGGGGTTCAGTGGAACGAGTCGCCGCAGGCGCAGGAGCCCGTGGCGTTCGGGTTGTCGATCGTGAAGCCCTGCTTCTCGATCGTGTCGACGAAGTCGATGGAGGCGCCGCCCAGGTACGGGGCGCTCATGCGGTCGGTGACCACCTTCACACCGCCGAAGTCCTTCACGACGTCGCCGTCGAGCGAACGCTCGTCGAAGAACAGCTGGTAGCGCAGGCCGGAGCAACCGCCCGGCTGGACGGCGACGCGCAGCGCGAGGTCGTCGCGGCCCTCCTGCTCGAGCAGGTTCTTGACCTTGGAGGCCGCCGCGTCGGACAGGATGATGCCCTCGCTCTGGCTGGTCTCGTCCTGAACCGTCATCTGATCCACTCCCGGGTTGTACGGATGCTGCCACAACGGTGAACCGGTGGCTTCCCGGATTCATTCCTCCGGGGTCCGATGCTTATGCGCGCCATCCATGCTCGCACACCGGGCCCCGTACGGGTAATGCGTCACACTGACGCGAGGGCCATCGTCATTCTGACGCGAACGGGTTATGATAGATAGCGTCAAACCGACGAAAAGGTTGAGCCGCAGTTCCGCAGAGAAAGGGCTTCGGGCCCGTGACCACCACATCCGAACCGCTGGACGTCCAGCCGACCCCGCTCGCCCTGCTCCTCCTGGGCCGCGAGTCCGACCCGCGCAGCGAGCGCGGCGTCGACTGTCCCGGCGACCTGCCCGCCCCCTCGGACCCGGACCTGGTGGAGCGCGCCCGCGCCGCGAAGGCCAAGCTCGGCGAGAAGGTCTTCGTCCTCGGGCACCACTACCAGCGCGACGAGGTCATCCAGTTCGCCGACGTGACCGGCGACTCCTTCAAGCTGGCCCGTGACGCCGCCGCCCGCCCCGAGGCCGAGTACATCGTCTTCTGCGGTGTGCACTTCATGGCCGAGTCCGCGGACATCCTGACCTCCGACGCCCAGCGGGTGATCCTCCCCGACCTGGCGGCCGGCTGCTCCATGGCCGACATGGCCACCGCCGAGCAGGTCGCCGAGTGCTGGGACGTGCTCACCGAGGCCGGCGTCGCCGACGTCACCGTTCCCGTCTCCTACATGAACTCCTCCGCCGACATCAAGGCCTTCACCGGCCGGCACGGCGGCACCATCTGCACCTCCAGCAACGCCCAGCGCGCCCTGGAGTGGGCGTTCCAGCAGGGCGAGAAGGTGCTCTTCCTGCCCGACCAGCACCTCGGCCGCAACACCGCGGTGCGGGAGATGGGCTTCTCGCTGGACGACTGCGTCGTCTACAACCCGCACAAGCCGGGCGGCGGTGTCACCGCCGAGCAGTTGCGCGACGCGAAGATGATCCTGTGGCGCGGCCACTGCTCGGTGCACGGACGCTTCTCACTGGACTCGGTCGAGGACGTACGGGCCCGCATCCCCGGCGTCAACGTCCTGGTGCACCCCGAGTGCAAGCACGAGGTCGTCACCGCGGCCGACCACGTCGGTTCGACCGAGTACATCATCAAGGCCCTGGACGCGGCCCCGGCCGGTTCCTCCTGGGCCATCGGCACCGAGCTCAACCTGGTGCGCCGGCTGGCCAAGGCGCACCCGGACAAGCAGATCGTCTTCCTCGACAAGACCGTCTGCTTCTGCTCGACCATGAACCGGATCGACCTGCCGCACCTGGTGTGGGCGCTGGAGTCGCTGGCCGACGGCAAGGTCGTCAACCGCATCCAAGTCGACCGGGACACCGAGCACTTCGCGAAGCTGGCGCTGGAGCGGATGCTCGCCCTGCCGTAGGGGCAGGATGGGCGCATGATCCTGCGTCCCCTCCGTGACTCCGACGAGGACGCCGAAGCGGTGGCGGTCGTGGCGGCCGCCGCCTTCGGCGCCTCGGGCGCCCTGCCCGGCGGCGGTTCTCCCGAGGAGACGCCCCCGGAGCGCGCCGCCCTGCTGCGGCGGCGCAACCGGTACGTCGCGCGGACCGACCCCGGTGGCTGCTGGCTGGCCCTCGACGAGACGTCCGGCATGCCGCTGGGCGTCTCCATGTCGACGCGCCGTGAGGGGACGTGGGGGCTCTCCCTGTTCGCGGTGCTGCCCTCGGCGCAACGGCAGGGGGTCGGGCGCGAACTGCTCGCCGCCGCGATGGCGTACGGGCGCGGCTGCCTGCGCGGCATCATCTGCAGTTCCCGCGACCCGCGGGCGGCGGCGACCTACCGCCGGGCGGGCTTCGCGCTGCACCCGGCGATGCGCCTGGAGGGCGCGGTCCACAAGGGCGATCTGCCGGCGCCGGACGGGGCGGTGCACGAGGGCTCGGCCAAGCACCGCGACCTGATGGACTCCGTGGACCGGCGCACCCGGGGCGGCGCGCACGGCCCCGACCACGACCAACTGCTGACCGAGTGCCCCCTGTTGGTCGTGGACGACCTCGCCGGCAGCGGCTACTGCTACGTCGACCGGGACGGCCACGTACGGCTGCTGGCCGCGACCTCGCGCCGGCTGGCGTCCCGGCTGCTGACCGCCGCGCTGCTCAGCCTGCCCGAGGGCAGCACGGCGCGGGTCCCCCACCTGACGGCCGAACAGCAGTGGGCGGTGGACGTCGGCCTGACGGCGGGTCTGGAACTCACCACGTCCGGCTGGGTCTGCCTGCGCGGAATGCGGCCCCCGCAGCCGTACATCCCCTCGGGCTTCTTCCTCTGAGAGCCGTACACGGCCGCGACGGACGAAGGGGCCAGGGGCGTTCGCCCCTGGCCCCTTCGTCGTCAGGCCCTGCTCACAGGTGTCAGACCTTGGTCAGCTCGGGCGTCGGCTCGGCCTCGCCCGCGCCGGAACCGCCCGGCTGTGCGGCCCCCTTGAGCGCCTTGCGCTTGGCCCGCCGCTCCTTGCGGAGCTCGACCATCGTGTAGAGGGTCGGTACGAGCAGCAGCGTGAGCAGCGTCGACGTCAGCAGACCGCCGATGACGACCACGGCGAGCGGCTGGGCGATGAAGCCGCCCTCGCCGGTGACCCCGAGGGCCATCGGCAGCAGCGCGAAGATGGTCGCCAGCGCGGTCATCAGGATCGGCCGCAGACGGTGCCGGCCACCCTCGATGACCGCCTCCACCACGCCGTAACCCTGCGCGCGGTACTGGTTGATGAGGTCCATCAGCACGATCGCGTTGGTCACGACGATGCCGATGAGCATCAGCATGCCGATCAGCGCCGGCACGCCCAGCGGGGTGCCGGTGACGAGCAGCAGGCCGATCGCGCCGGTCGAGGCGAACGGGATGGACACCAGCAGCACCAGCGGCTGGATCAGGCTGCGGAAGGTGCCCACCAGCAGCATGAAGACGATGGCGACGGCGGCGAGCATCGCCAGCGCCAGGCTCGCGTTGGCCTCGTCCTGGTCCGAGGAGACACCGCCGATCTCGACAGTGGCGCCCTTGGGGAGATCGAGGTCGTCGATCTTTTTCGTCAGGGCATCGTTCACCGCACCGGTATTGTCACCGGTCGGTTTCGCCGTGATCGTCGCGGCGCGGGCGCCGTCGATCCGGGTCTTCTGCACCGGGCCGGGGGCCTCGACGACCTCGGCGACCTTGCCGAGCTTCACCGGTCCCACCGGGGTGGGGATGGTGAGGGCCGTGAGCTCGGCGACCGTACCGGCCTTCTGACCGGAGACCACCCGCACGTCGCGCTCGGTGTCGTCCAGCACAGCGCTTCCGACGGTCGTACCGCGCACGGCCTGGGTGACGGCGGCACCGATGGTGGCGTCGTTGAGACCGTACTTGGCGGCCTCGGCCTGCTTGGCGTGGACCTCGATCCTGGGCACGCTCTGCGCGAGGTCGCTGGTGACGTCTGTGACGTCGTCCAGATCGGCCACGGCGTCACGCACCTCGGCACTGGCCTTGGCCAGGGTGCCGGCGTCCGCAGCCTTGACGACGACCGACAGGTTCTGGTTGCCGAAGCCGCCGCCGGCGGAGACCGAGGTCGTGCCGACGCCATCGAGCTTCTTCAGGCCCGTCCGGATCTCGTCGAGGACGACATCACTGTCGTCCGCATTCTTCAGCTTCACCTGGAAGCTCGCCTGGTTGGCGCCGGTGCCGCCGCCGAAGGCCGCCAGGAAGCCGGAGGATCCGACCGTGACCTGATAGTCCTGGACCTGGTCGATGCCCTCGAGCAACTTCTCGACCTTGCGGGCCGCCTCGTCGGAAGCGGACAGGCTGGTACCCGGCGGGAGTTCCTGCTTGAGAGTCAGGGTGTCCTGGGCGCCGGGCTCGAAGAGGTTCGTCTTCAGCAACGGAGCGAGTCCGACGGTGACGAGCAGGACCGCGACGGCGATGAGGACACTGGTCAGCCGGCGGCGGGTGGCGAAGCGCAGCACCGGCACGTACAGCCGCTGCAGGGCGCCGCGGGACTCCTCCTCCTCGGCGCGGCGCCGGATCTCCTCCGGCGTGGTCCGGCCCGCATCGGCCGGCGGCTTGAGGAACCAGTACGACAGGACCGGGACGATCGTCAGCGACACCAGCAGCGAGGACAGCAGCGCCGCCGCCACGGTCAGCGAGAAGGAGCCGAACAGCGCACCGACCAAGCCGCCGACCAGGCCGATCGGCAGGAAGACGGCGACCGTGGTGAGGGTGGAGGCGGTGACGGCACCGGCCACCTCGCGCACCGCGGCGATGATCGCGGGTTGCTTCTCCTCGCCGTAGGCGAGGTGCCGCTTGATGTTCTCCAGCACCACGATCGAGTCGTCGACGACCCGGCCGATGGCGATGGTCAGCGCGCCCAGGGTCAGCACGTTCAGCGACAGGCCACGGGTCCACAGCACGATCAGCGTCAGCACGACGGAGAGCGGGATGGAGACCGCGGTCACCAGGGTCGAGCGCAGCGACGCCAGGAAGACCAGGATGACCACGACCGCGAAGAGCAGACCGAGCAGGCCCTCGATGGTCAGTCCGTGGATCGACTTGGAGACCGCGGGGCCCTGGTCGCTGACGACGGTGAGCTTGCCGCCCTTGCCGAGGTCGCGCTCGAGGTCGGCGAGCTTGTCCTTGACGGCCGAGGAGATCGCGACGGCGCTGCCGTCCTGGTCCATGGTGACGGCGACGCCGAGGCTGGGCTTGCCGTCGGTCCGGGTGATGGAGTCGGCGGCGTCGGGGCGCTCCGCGACGGTGGCGACGTCCCCGAGGCGCACGGGCTTGGAGGCCGTGGGGATCCGCAGGTCCTCGATCTCCCGCACCGAGGCGTACTCGCCGCCGACCTGGACGGTGCGGCTCTTGCCGCCGTCGTCGAAGGAGCCGGCCGGGACGGCGTGGCCGCCTGCCTGCAGCGCCTGCACGAGGGCGGCGGCGCCGAGCTTGCGGGCGGCGAGCTTCTTGTCGTCGGGGGTGACGGTGACGATCCGGTCCTGGACGCCGGTGACGGTCACCTGACCGGCGCCGTCGATGTCCTGCAGCACCGGGACGACCGAGCGGTCGAGCGCGTCGGCAAGTGCCTGCTGGTCCAAGCCGGTGGAGGTGGCGGCGAGGACGACGGTCGGGATGTCGTCCGTCGAGCCGGCGATGACCTGCGGGTCGGCGTCCTGCGGCAGCCGCGAGGAGACGCGGTTCACGGCCTGCTGGACGTTGGCCACCAGCTTGTCGCTGTCGTTGCCGTAGTCGAACTGGGCCATGATCACGGCGGCGCCCTCGCTGGCCGTGGACGTGATGCCGGTGATGCCGTCGACGCCCTTGACGCCGTTCTCGATCGGCTCGACGACCTGCTTCTCGACGACGTCGGGGGACGCGCCGGGGTAGGTCGTGATCACCGACACCAAGGGCAGGTCGATGGAGGGGAACAACTGCTGCTTGAGGGACGGTATCGCGATGGCGCCGAAGCCGATGGCGACCACCGCCATCAGCGCGACCAGGCTGCGCTGGGCAAGGCTGATTCGGGACAGCCAGGACATCGTGGTGCGGTCTCTTCTCTGTGCTCAGAGTGCTCGGATGGTCTCGGGTTGCGGACTTTTGTCAGCCCACGCCACTTTCTCCTGCCGCGGAGGGTGGTTTCCTCAGCCCGAGGTCGTGATTGCTCGCGGGGGCGTACTGCGGATGCGGTACGCGCCGGTCGTACTCAGCGTGGGGCGGCGCGCACCAGACCCGACTCGTACGCGGCGACGACCAGCTGCGCGCGGTCGCGGGCGCCGAGTTTGGCCATGGTGCGGTTCACGTGCGTCTTGACGGTGAGCGGGCTCACCCCGAGGCGCTCGGCGATCTCGTCGTTCGGCAGCCCCATCGCCACCTCGACCAGTACCTCGCGCTCGCGCGCCGTCAGCGCGTCCAGGTCCGGGCCCGCGGATCCGCCCTCCCCCGGCAGCGGGCGCTGCCCGCCGCTCTGCGCCAGGAACTGGGCGATCAGGCTCTTGGTCGCGGACGGGGACAGCAGCGCGTCGCCCCCGGCGACGGTGCGGATCGCCGCGAGCAGCTCGTCGGGCTCGGCGCCCTTGCCGAGGAAGCCGGCGGCGCCGGCGCGGATCGCCTGCGCGACGTACTCGTCGGCCTCGAAGGTGGTCAGGACGAGGACGGCCACGCCGGTCAGGTCCTCGGCGGAGGTGATCTCGCGGGTGGCGGCGAGGCCGTCGGTGCCGGGCATGCGGATGTCCATCAGGACGACGTCCGCCCGGGTGTCGCGGGCCAGCGCGACGGCCTCGGCGCCGTCCGAGGCCTCGCCCACGACCTCCATGTCCGGCTCGGACTCCACGAGGACGCGGAACGCGCCCCGCAGCAGCGCCTGGTCGTCCGCGAGCAGCACCCTGATCATGCCGGGATTCTCCCATCCCCGTGCGGGCCGGCCGGCCGGCCCGGCACCGCGAGCGGCAGCCGGGCGTGGACGCGGAAGCCGCCCTGCGCGCCGGGGCCGGCCTCGCAGGTGCCGCCGAGGGCCGCGGCGCGCTCGCGCATGCCGATCAGACCGTGACCGCCGCCCGCGGCGCCCGGGGCCTGCGGGCGGCCGCCGCGGTCGACGACGGTGACCTCCAGCGTCCCGGTGCCGCGCGCGATGCGGATCTCGGCCCGGGCGCCGGGGCCAGCGTGCTTGTGGACGTTGGTGAGCGACTCCTGGATGACCCGGTACGCGGTGAGGTCCACGCTCGCGGGGAGCGTGCCCGGGTCCTCCTCGACGACCTCCACCGGCAGTCCGGCCCGGCGGAAGCCGTCGACGAGCTGGTCCAGCACGCCGAGACCGGGTGCCGGTTCCATGGGGGCGGCGGGGTCCCCCGACTGCCGCAGCAGGCCCACGGTCGCGCGGAGCTCGTCCAGCGCGGAACGGCTGGCCTCACGGACGTGCGCGAGGGCCTGCTTCGCCTGGTCGGGGCGGCTGTCCATGACGTGGGCGGCGACGCCGGCCTGCACGTTGACCAGGGCGATGTGGTGGGCGACCACGTCGTGCAGCTCCCGGGCGATCCGCATCCGCTCCTCGGCGACGCGGCGCTTGGCCTCCTCCTCCCGGGTGCGCTCGGCCCGCTCCGCGCGCTCCTCGACGGCGGCGACGTAGGCGCGCCGGCTGCGGGTGGCCTCACCGGCCGCCGCGGCCATGCCGCTCCACGCGAACAGGGCGATGTTCTCGGCGGAGTACCAGGGCCGGGCCCCGAAGAGCATGGCGATCGCGGGCAGCAGCAGGCAGGTCGCCAGGCCCAGCCGGAAGGTGGTGGTGCGGTCGGTGTGCGTGGACGCCGAGAAGAGCGCGACGACGACCGTGGCGGCCACCGGGGCGCGGCCCTCGCCGGTCGCGGTGAGCAGGTAGACCACGGTGATTGCGCCGGTGAAGGCGAGGACGCCCAGCGGGCTGCGCCGGCGCAGCAGCAGCGCGGCGGAGGCGACGACGGCCAGCAGGATGTCGGGGACCGAGGCGTCGTACCGCTCGGTGTGCGGCCCGATGAACATGTTGCCGATGATCACCGCCAGGACGGCGAACGCCAGCCCGGCGTCGAGGGCGATGGGGTGGGCCTGGGGCCACAGACGGGCCCGGTCCCTCATGGATCTATGCTGCACGCTCATCAACGGTACGGGTCCCCACGGACGGCCGTGCCCCGGTCCGGTGCGGTACCGGGCCGGGGCACGTACGCGGTGCGCTGGTCGCTGGTGTCAGCCGGGGATGAGGCCTTCGTCCTTCAGCATCGCCCGGACCTCATCCAAGGTGGCGTCCGGGGCCGGCAGGATCAGCTCGGACGGTTCCAGGGAGTCGTCCGGCAGGGGCGTGCCCAGCCGGCGGACGGCGTCGAGGAGCGCGGTGAGCGTGCGCCGGAACCCGGCCTCGTCACCGCTCTCCATCTCCGCCAGGAGCTCGTCGTCGAGCTTGTCGAGCTCGGCGAGGTGGCCCTCGTCCACCGTCACCTGGCCCTCACCCATGATCCTTACGATCACGACGCCCTCCTCGGGGGTGTCTACTGCTTGTCGAACCGGGGCTGGTCCTGGGGCTGGGACTGAGTCTGGCCCTGCTGCTGTCCGCCCTCGATGGCCTGCTGCGGGGAACCGCCGGCCAGCTCGGCCTTCATGCGCTGCAGCTCCAGCTCGACGTCGCTGCCGCCGGAGAGGCGGTCGAGCTCGGCCTGGATGTCGTCCTTGGCGATCCCGGTCGGGTCGTCGAGGGCGCCGGAGGCCAGCAGCTCGTCCAGGGCACCGGCCCGGGCGCGCAGCTGCTCGGTCTTGTCCTCGGCCCGCTGGATCGCCAGGCCGACGTCGCCCATCTCCTCGGAGATGCCGGAGAAGGCCTCGCCGATCTGCGTCTGGGCCTTGGCCGCGCTGTAGGTGGCCTTGATGGTCTCCTTCTTGGTGCGGAAGGCGTCCACCTTGGCCTGCAGGCGCTGGGCGGCGAGGGTGAGCTTCTCCTCCTCGCCCTGCAGCGTCTGGTGCTGCGTCTCCAGGTCGGTGACCTGCTGCTGGAGGGCGGCCCGGCGCGAGAGCGCCTCGCGGGCCAGGTCCTCCCGGCCCAGGGCGAGCGCCTTGCGGCCCTGGTCCTCGTACTTCGCGGACTGCTGCTGCAGCTGGTTCAGCTGCAGCTCCAGGCGCTTGCGCGAGGTGGCGACGTCCGCGACCCCCCGCCGCACCTTCTGCAGCAGCTCCAGCTGTTTCTGGTACGAGTAGTCGAGGGTCTCGCGCGGATCCTCGGCCCGGTCAAGGGCCTTGTTGGCCTTCGCGCGGAAGATCATCCCCATCCGCTTCATGACACCGCTCATGGGCCTCGCGCGCCCCCTTCATTCAGCTCGCCAGCACACCTCTACAGACCCCACAGTACGGGGCCTGGTTCCATTACCCCACTGTTCCGTTGCGGATGCGCTCATCCTTAGGAACGATCACAGTTCGATGACCTCAGGCCCAGGGAGTAGGTGAGGGGCTGGGGGTCCCGCCGGCGAGCACGTAACCTTGGAGTCGTGTTCCGACGTCGTTCCCAAACCGAGCAGACCGCGTCCACCACCGTGGTGGAGGACCGGCAATCCCGCGACCCGCAGGCTCCCAAGGGCCGCCCCACCCCCAAGCGCAGCGATGCCCAGACGCAGCGCCGCAAGGCGGTGACCACGCCCACCGACCGCAAGGCCGCCACCAAGCAGGCCCGTGAGGCCAGGCGCGCCGACCTCGCCAAGCAGCGCGAATCGCTGATGAACGGCGACGAGCGCTACCTGCCCGCCCGTGACAAGGGCCCGGTGCGCAAGTTCGCCCGTGACTACGTGGACTCGCGGTTCCGGGTGGCGGAGTTCTTCCTGCCGCTGGCCGTGGTCATCCTCGTGCTCAGCATGCTCCGCAACCCGGCGCTGCAGAACATCTCGCTGCTGCTGTGGCTCGTGGTGATCGTGCTGATCGTCGTGGACTCGGCCGTCAGCGGTCTCCTGCTGCGGCGCGAGCTGGCGAAGCGCTTCCCGGACAAGCCCACCAAGGGCGCCGTGGCCTACGCCCTCATGCGGACCCTCCAGATGCGCCGACTGCGCCTGCCGAAGCCGCAGGTCAAGCGCGGCACCAAGCTCTGAGCGGGAACGGCGGGTTCGCCGGCGCCGCCGGCACCTGGCTGGACCGGCTGGGCGGACTCCGGAACACCGTGCGCCAGGAGCTGGTCGGACGCCAGCTCGACGAGCAGATCACGGCGCGCTTCCCCGTGGGGCGGCGGCTCGGGATCCTCGACGTCGGCCCCGGCCAGGGCACCCAGGCGCTGCGGCTGGCCCGCGCCGGTCACCTGGTCACCGGCCTGGAGGCCGATCCGGGGATGGCGGAGGTGCTGCGCGAGGCGGTGGCCGCCGAGCCCGAGGGCATACGCGAGCGCATCACCCTCGTCGAGGGCGACGGCCGGGAGACCGGCCGGCACTTCGGGCCGGGCAGCTTCGACGTGGTGCTCTGCCACGGCGTGCTGATGTACGTGCCCGAGCCGGACGCCATGGTCGCCGGACTCGCCCGGGTGCTGGCCCCCGGTGGGCTGCTGTCGCTGCTGGTGCGCAACGCCGACGCCCTGGCGATGCGGCCCGCGCTGCAGGGCGACTGGGCCGGCGCGCTGGCCGCCTTCGGCGGCGACACGTACACCAACCGGCTGGGGCTGCCGGCCCGCGCCGACCGGCGCGCGGACCTCACGACCACGCTCAGCGCCATCGGCGCGCCGCTGCACGCCTGGTACGGGGTGCGGGTCTTCACCGACACGGCGCCGGACGACGCCGTGGAGGCGCCGGAGGAGCTGCTGGCCGCCGAGGAGCTGGCGGGACGCACCGACCCCTACCGGGGCGTCGCGGCACTGCTGCATCTGTGCGGCGTACGGAACTGACCGGGGCGGGATACCGGGGACGGGGCACCGCGAACGCGACACTTCGGTCATGCGCGATTCGAAGCCGAACCGATGGCGGCCGCCGGCGGCGCTGCGGGCGGCGGCCCTGCTGCTGGCCGTCGCGTGCTGCGGGAGCCTGACCGCCGGATGCACGGAGGACAACCCCTCCCCCGGCGCGGCGTCCTCGGCGCCCGCGCCCGTCGCCGCCTCCGAGGGGGCCGCCGCCCGTGATCTGGAGCACTCGTACCAGCAGGTCGTCAAGGCGGTGCTGCCGTCCGTCGTCCAGATCAACACGTCCGAGGGACTGGGCTCCGGCATCGTCTACGACACCAAGGGCCACATCGTCACCAACGCCCACGTCGTCGGCAGCTCCGACACCTTCGAGGTCACCCTCGCCAACAGCGACACCCCCCACAAGGGCCGGCTCGTGGCCTCCTACCCCGAGCAGGACCTCGCCGTCATCGAGCTCGACGACCCGCCGGACGGCCTGCGCGCGGCGTCCTTCGGGCGCTCCCACGACATCCAGGTCGGGCAGATCGTGCTCGCCATGGGCAGCCCGCTCGGCCTGAACAGCAGCGTCACGCAGGGCATCGTCTCCGCGGTCGGCCGTACGGTCAGCGAGACCGGGGCCGAGGGCGGCACCGGCGCCACCCTGGCCGACATGGTGCAGACCTCGGCCCCCATCAACCCCGGCAACAGCGGCGGCGCGCTGGTCAACCTCTCCGGCCAGGTCATCGGCATCCCGACGCTCGCCGCGGTCAACCCCACCATGGGCGACTCCTCCGCGCCCGGCATCGGCTTCGCCATCCCCGCGGCGACCGTCACCCGCATCGCGGACCAGATCGTCAAGCACGGCAAGGTCGTCGACTCCGGCCGCGCGGCGCTGGGCATCACCGCGCGGACGGTGCTCGACGAGAACTTCCAGCCCGCCGGGGTCGGCGTCGTCGAGGTCACCCGGGGCGGGGCGGCCGACAAGGCCGGCATCAGGGCCGGGGACGTCATCGTCGGCGTCGGGGGCGACGACATCACCACCCTGCAGTCGCTGTCCGAGGCCCTGGTGCAGCACGCCCCCGGCGACCGGGTGGACGTCACCTTCCAGCGCGGCAGCGGCGAGAGGACCGTCAAGGTCACGCTGGGGCAGCTCGGGTAGCGGACCGCCCCGCGCGCCGGGGGCGGGGTCGCGGGACGTCCCGCCGGCCCTCCCCCGGCACGCGGGGCGGTACGGCGGCCGGCTCTCCCGGCCGCCGCGGCACGGGTCCTGACGGTCCTACTCCTCGGCGTGCAGGCTCATCGGGCCGTAGATCTTCGTGCCGTCGTCGAAGAGGTGGACCTGGTCGGCGCCGCCCTGGAGGAGGTCCTTCCAGACCTCGCCGATCCAGGACTCCGCGTCCCCCTGCGTGGTGAACTCCTCGGGCTCGACCGCGGGGGTGACCTCCGTGCCGTCGGTCTTCTCGAAACGCCACGTCCACGCCATGTCCGTCTCCTCGTCCCTGGGGGTGCCTGTCCGGCAGCGTAGCGTGCGCGGACGCGAGAGGATCTGCACGTGGAACTGACTCTCCTCGGCACCGGGGGCCCGGACGGCCTGCCCCTCCCCGGCTGCCCCTGCGCGGCCTGCGCGACGGCCGTGGGCGACCAGGCGCGGGCGGCGACCTCGCTGCTCGTCGACGGGGTGCTGCTGCTCGACCTGACGCCGGGACTCGCGCTCACGGCGGCGCGCTCCGGCCACTCGCTCGCCGGGGTCCACCAGGTGCTGCTGTCGCACCCGCACGACGGCCCGGCCGTGGAGATCCCGGCGGGACTGCCCGCGCCGGGCCGACTGGCGCCCGGCCAGGAGATCACGCTGCTGTCCGGGCACCGGGTGCGGGCGGTGCCGGTCGACGCGCCCGGCTCCGGTTACGAGGTGACCGGCCCCGAGGGCGAGCGCCTGCTGTACCTGCCGCCGGAATGCGCCACCGCGGGCCTGCCGGAGGCCGCGGAGCCGTACCGGCTGGTGCTGCTGGACGCGGTGGGCCGGCCGGACGCGCTGGGCCGGCTGCGGGCGGCGGGCGCGGTCGGGAGCACGACCGACGTCGTCGCGGTCCACCTCGACCACCGCGTCCACCCGGGGCCGGAACTGCGGCGCCGGCTGGCCGCGCTCGGCGTACGGGCGGTGCCGGACGGCACGACACTGACGGTCGGCGACCTCCGCGACGTGCCCGACGTGCCGCGCCGCACGCTGGTGCTGGGCGGGGCGCGGTCGGGCAAGTCGGTGGAGGCGGAGCGGCGGCTGTCGGCCTGCCCCGAGGTGGTGTACGTGGCCACCGGCGGGGCCCGGGGCGGTGACGCGGAGTGGGCGGAACGGGTGGCCCTGCACCGGGAGCGGCGCCCGCAGTCCTGGCAGACGCTCGAGACCTGCGACCTGCCGCCGCTGCTGGCCGAGGGGGACGGTCCCGCCCTGCTCATCGACTGCATGTCGCTGTGGCTGACGCACACCATGGACGAGCTCGGCGCGTGGGACGACGGGAAGTGGGCGGAGGGCGGCGAGCGCGAACTGCGCCGCCGTGTCGGGGAATTGACCGCAGCCTGGCGGGCGACCCGCAGGACGGTCGTGGCGGTCAGCAACGAGGTCGGCTCCGGGGTCGTCCCGGCCACGGCCAGCGGGCGCCGGTTCCGGGACGAGCTGGGCCGGCTGAACGTCGCACTGGCCGAGCAGTCCGAGCACGTGGTGCTGGTGGTCGCGGGGCAGGCGCTGGCACTGCGGGGCTGACCTGGGCGCGCGGCCCCGCGGACCGGTAGTGTTCGACCCCGTGAGCGGCCTGAACCTTGATGACTTCGCGACCCTGGTGGAGCGTCCGGACGCCGGTGTGCGCCGTGACGCGCGCGACCGCTGGCAGCGGCTGGTGCGTCCGGCAAGCGCGCTCGGCGGGCTGGCCGAGCTCGCCGACTGGCTGTCGGCGGCCCAGGGCACGGCGACCGTGCGCCCGGTCGAGCACCCCAAGACGGTGCTCTTCGCGGCGGACCACGGGGTGGCGGCCCTGAAGGTGTCGGCCCGCCCCGAGGGCACCGCGGTGGAACTGGTGCGGCGGGTCCTGGACGGCGCCTCGCCGGTCAACGTGCTGGCCCGTCAGTACGGCGCGGCGGTCCGGGTGGTGGACGTGGGCGTGGACGCCCCGGCCGAGGACCTGCCCGCGGACGTGACGGCGCACCGCGTACGGCGCGGTTCCGGCCGGATCGACGTGGAGGACGCGCTGACGGCCGAGGAGGCCGAGGCAGCGTTCCGGGCCGGTATGGCCGTCGCGGACGAGGAGGCGGACTCCGGCACTGACCTGGTGCTCCTCGGCGACCTCAGCGTGGGCGGCACGACGGTGGCCGGCGTGCTGATCGCGGCACTGTGCGGCACGGACGCCTCGGTGGTGACCGGCCGCGGTTCGGGCATCGACGACATCGCGTGGATGCGCAAGTGCGCGGCGATCCGCGACGCGTTGCGGCGGGCCCGGCCCGTGCTCGGCGACCAGCTGGAGCTGCTGGCTGCGGTCGGCGGCGCGGACATGGCGGCGATCACCGGCTTCCTCCTGCAGGCCTCGGTGCGGAAGCTGCCGGTGGTGCTGGACGGCGTGGTGTCGGCGGCGTGCGCGCTGGTCGCGCAGCGGATCGCCTTCCGGGCGCCGGACTGGTGGCTGGCCGGGCAGGCCAACGGGGAGCCGGGCCAGGTCAAGGCGCTGGACCGGCTGTCCATCGAGCCGCTGCTCGACCAGAAGGTGACGGCGGGTGAGGGCACCGGAGCGCTGCTGGCGCTGCCTCTGTTGAAGGCCGCGGCCGCCCTGTCGGCGGAGCTGCCGGAACGTTTCTGACACCTCGCCCCCGGTGGGCGGGGGCGTTCGGGGCGGGGGTGCTTCTCGTGGTGGCGGCGGATCGATTCGCCGTACCGCGCCGGAGCGCCCGCGACGGCCCGCGCCGAGGACCAACCGGCCCTGGTCGTGGGGCTGTCCGGTGGCATTCGCCTGCGTCTGCCTCCGGGGCCCGGGCCTCAGCGTTCGGTGAAGCCGCCGATCCAGTCCTGGACGCGCCGCAGCGGGCCCGACCAGCGGGCGTCGTGGCGGGCGGCACGGGCCTCGGCCCGCCGGGCGGTCCGGGGACGGCGGGGGTAGAGCCGTTCCGCCCACAGCGAGTCGGGGCGGGCCAGCCGCAGGGCGGCGTACAGGGCGACGAAGGGCACGAAGACGCCGACGACGGCGGAGCGCACCTTGCCCTTGACGAGGGCGGTCAGGACGAACAGGAAGTTGACGGCGATGGTGAGGATCACCGAGACGCGGCTCTGCTGCTCGTCCGGGGTGAGCGAGTCGACGCCGAAGGGGACCAGGCCGCAGAGCATCATCAGGACGACGGAGAAGGTGACGACGACGGCCTCGACGCTCTTGCGGCCGCGATCGCTCCAGTACACGTCGTCGAGGTAGAGCACCAGCGCGAACTCGTCGAGCACCAGGCCCGCTCCGGCGCCGAACAGAACGGCGGACAGGGCGGCGCCGAAGCCCCGTGAGGAGCTGGCGACGCCCCCGAAGCCGCCGATCGTCATGAGAACGATCCCGGGCACCACGTGGTGGATGTGGGTACCGCCGGAGGAGATGTTGCGGAAGGGGCCCTTGCCCGCCCGGATGAGACGGGTGATCATCCGCGTGACCAGGAAGGTCAGTACGAACGCGCCCAGCGCGAGGAGCAGCGGCAGCTTTCCCGGCTCGACGATGTTGCGGTACCACCAGTCACCCATGCCGATTGCTCCCGGTTCGCCCCGTACGCGGCACTATACGGTCCGGGTCCGGCGGTTACCCTGCACGCCATGACCGCCGACCCCGCGCCCGAACCCGCTCCTCCCGCCGCCGCGGCCCCCGCGGCCGCCACCGCCGCCACCGCCGCCGAGGGACTGCGCTTCGCCTTCGGCACGCTGACGGTGCTGCGGGTCCGGGTCGGCCGCTGGGACCGCCCCGCGGCCCGCGCGGGGATGCTCTGGGCGCCGTCGGCCGGACTGGTCGTGGGCCTGTGCGCGGCGGCGGCCGGCGGACTGCTGCTGCTCCTCGGCGCGGGTCCGCTGCTCGCCGCGGTCGCGGGCGTCGCCGTTCCGGCCGCCCTGACGCGGGGACTGCACCTGGACGGGCTGGCCGACACCGCCGACGGACTGGGCAGCGGCAAGCCCGCCGAGGACGCGCTGCGCATCATGCGGCAGTCCGACATCGGGCCCTTCGGCGTGCTCACCCTGGTCCTGGTGCTGCTGGCGCAGGTCGCCGCGCTGGCCGGGCTGTACGGCCAGTCCTGGACCCGGGGCGCGGTGGCCGCCGCCCTGGCCGGGCTCACCTCGCGCGCCGTGATGACGCTGGCCTGCCGCGAGGGTGTGCCCGCGGCCCGGCCCGGCGGGCTCGGCGCGGCTGTGGCGGGTGCCGTCCCCGCCCGTGCCGCCTGGCTGCTCGCCGCGGTGACGGTGGCGGTCTGCGCCGCCGCGGGGGCCGCCCACGGCGTGCCGGACGCGGTGCGCTGCGCGGCGGCCGCGGCGGCGGCCACGGCCGCCGCGGAACTGCTGCTGCGCCGCTGCCGCCGGCGCCTGGGCGGGGTCACCGGTGACGTCCTCGGCGCGTTGTGCGAGACCGCGGCGACGACCGTGCTGCTGGTGCTGACCCTGGGCTGAGCGCCGTACGGCGACCGCGCGGGGAGTCGGCGGATCCGCCGACTCCCGCCGTACGGACGGGCGTCGGGGCCGCGCCGGGGGTGCGGGGCGGGCGCGCTCCCATAGGGAAAACCCGCGCCTTGGCCGTCATGGGCGCAGGTCGTGGTCGCAAGTGACAGCAGTGAGCGTAAGGTCGGTCCTGCACCCCCGTCCCGTGCCGCGAAGGACGCCCGGCGTCGGGACACGAGGGGAGCCGGACGGAGTCCGGCGTCAAGTATTGGACCCCCGAAGGAACAGGATCCGCATCACCGTGACTGCACTGACTCTCAGCACCTCCTCCGCGGCAGCGCTGCGCGCTGACGCCGTCGTCGTCGGCGTGACCAAGGGCGCCAAGGGCCCCGAGGTCGCCGCCGGGGCGGAGTCGGTGGACCAGGCCTTCGCCGGCCGGCTCGCCGCGACGCTCGAGACACTGGGCGCCTCGGGCGCTGAGGGTGAGGTGACCAAGCTCCCCGCTCCGGACGGCCTGAAGTCCCCGGTCGTGCTGGCGGTCGGGCTCGGTGAGGCCCCCGCCGACGGCGCCGCCTACGACACCGAGGCGCTGCGCAAGGCCGCTGGCGCCGCCGCCCGCGCGCTCGCCGGCTCGAAGAAGGCCGCCTACGCGCTCCCCGTGCAGGACGCGGACGCCACGCAGGCCGTCGCCGAGGGCGCGCTGCTCGGTGCCTACGTGTACACCGCGTACCAGTCCTCCAACGGCAAGGCCCCGCTCGCCGAGGTCGCGCTCGTCGGGGCGAAGCCGCGGGACAAGGCGGTCAAGGCCGCCGCCGAGCGGGCCACGGTCGTCGCGGCCGAGGTCAACCGGGCGCGCGACCTGATCAACATGCCGCCGAACGACCTCCACCCGAAGTCCTTCGCCGCGTTCGCCCAGGAGGCCGCCAAGGAGCACGGCCTCAAGATCGAGGTGCTGGACGAGAAGGCCCTGGTCAAGGGCGGCTACGGCGGCATCATGGGCGTCGGCCAGGGCTCGGCGAACCCGCCCCGCCTGGTGAAGATCGCCTACACCGGCGCCAAGGGCCGGGGCGCCAAGCACCTGGCGCTGGTCGGCAAGGGCATCACCTACGACTCGGGCGGCATCTCCCTGAAGCCGGCCGGTCACAACGAGACCATGAAGTGCGACATGAGCGGCGCCGCCGCCGTGCTGTCCACGGTGGTCGCCGCCGCGCGCCTGGGCCTGCCCGTCAACGTCACCGGCTGGCTGGCGCTCGCCGAGAACATGCCCTCGGGCAGCGCCGCCCGCCCCGGCGACGTGCTGAAGATGTACAGCGGCAAGACCGTCGAGGTGCTCAACACCGACGCCGAGGGCCGCCTGGTGATGGCCGACGCCCTCACCCGCGCCTCGGAGGAGAAGCCCGACGCGATCATCGACGTGGCGACCCTGACCGGCGCCATGGTGCTGGCCCTCGGCACCCGCATCTTCGGCGTCATGGCCAACGACGACGCCTTCCGCACCGCCGTGCACGAGACCGCGACCGAGGTCGGCGAGCAGTCCTGGCCGATGCCGCTCCCCACGGACCTGCGCAAGGCGATGGACTCCCCCACCGCGGACATCGCGAACATGGGCGAGCGCATGGGCGGCGGCCTGGCGGCCGGCCTGTTCCTGAAGGAGTTCGTCGGCGAGGGCATCACCTGGGCCCACGTCGACATCGCGGGCCCGGCGTTCAACGAGTCCGGCCCCTTCGGCTACACCCCCAAGGGCGGCACCGGCTCCGCGATCCGCACCCTGGTGCGCCTGGCCGAGAAGGCCGGCGAGGGCGAGCTGCTCTGACCGCGGTGTAAGACTCGGCACATTCCGTACGGCCCCGGGTATGGCATCCGGGGCCGTACGCGTTCGCCAAGAGCGAGCAAAGAACGCAACCGCTCCGTATTCCGTAGGGGATACCGGCGAGTAGCACCGGCCCGGGACGTTCCGTACGTCTCAGACAGCGGCCCGGTGCCTCGTCCGCCCCGAACAAGTGCGAAGATGTTGTCTCGGCACGACAGGGCCCCGTTTAACAGAAGCGGCCGAACAAAAGCCGCCGCCCGGTCACGACGGACCGGCTCCGGCGTATCCATGCATGGAGGACGTGACGTGGCGAACGACGCCAGCACCGTTTTCGACCTAGTGATCCTCGGTGGCGGTAGCGGCGGCTACGCCGCAGCGCTGCGCGCGGCGCAGCTCGGTCTGGACGTCGCCCTGATCGAGAAGGACAAGCTCGGCGGCACCTGCCTGCACCGCGGCTGCATCCCCACGAAGGCTCTGCTGCACGCCGGTGAGATCGCGGACCAGGCCCGCGAGGCCGAGCAGTTCGGTGTCAAGGCCACTTTCGAGGGCATCGACATCGCCGGGGTCCACAAGTACAAGGACGACGTGATCTCGGGCCTCTACAAGGGCCTGCAGGGTCTGGTGGCCTCCCGCAAGGTCACCTACGTGACCGGCGAGGGCCGGCTCTCCTCCCCGACGACGGTGGACGTCAACGGCCAGCGCTACACCGGCCGGCACGTCCTGCTCGCGACGGGCTCCGTGCCCAAGTCGCTGCCGGGCCTGGCCATCGACGGCGACCGCATCATCTCCTCCGACCACGCGCTGGTCCTGGACCGCGTGCCGAAGTCGGCGATCATCCTCGGCGGCGGTGTCATCGGCGTCGAGTTCGCCTCGGCGTGGAAGTCCTTCGGCGCCGACGTCACCATCGTCGAGGGCCTGCCGCACCTCGTGCCGGCCGAGGACGAGAACAGCTCCAAGCTGCTGGAGCGCGCCTTCCGCAAGCGGGGCATCAAGTTCAACCTCGGCACCTTCTTCTCCAAGGCCGAGTACACCGCCGGCGGCGTCAAGGTGACGCTCGCCGACGGCAAGGAGTTCGAGGCCGAGGTCCTGCTCGTGGCCGTCGGCCGCGGCCCGGTCTCCCAGGGCCTGGGCTACGAGGAGGCCGGGGTCGCCATGGACCGCGGCTACGTCCTCGTCGACGAGTACATGCGCACCAACGTGCCCACGATCTCCGCGGTCGGCGACCTCGTCCCGACCCTGCAGCTGGCCCACGTCGGCTTCGCCGAGGGCATCCTCGTCGCGGAGCGGCTGGCGGGCCTGAAGACCGTGCCGATCGACTACGACGGCGTGCCGCGCGTCACGTACTGCCACCCGGAGGTCGCCTCCGTGGGCATCTCCGAGGCCAAGGCCAAGGAGCTGTACGGCGCCGACAAGGTCGTCACCCTCAAGTACAACCTGGCCGGCAACGGCAAGAGCAAGATCCTCAAGACCGCGGGCGAGATCAAGCTCGTCCAGGTCCGCGACGGTGCGGTGGTCGGCGTCCACATGGTCGGTGACCGCATGGGCGAGCAGGTCGGCGAGGCCCAGCTGGTCTACAACTGGGAGGCCCTGCCCGCGGAGGTCGCGCAGCTCATCCACGCGCACCCGACGCAGAGCGAGGCCCTCGGCGAGGCCCACCTCGCGCTGGCCGGCAAGCCGCTGCACTCGCACGACTGACACACGGACACGCAGAACCATCCGCACAGATCGTTAGGAGCAACCGAAACCATGGCGGTTTCCGTAACCCTGCCGGCGCTCGGCGAGAGCGTGTCCGAGGGCACCGTCACCCGCTGGCTCAAGGCCGAGGGTGAGCGCGTCGAGGCCGACGAGCCGCTGCTCGAGGTCTCCACCGACAAGGTCGACACCGAGATCCCGGCGCCCGCCTCCGGCATCCTCTCCTCCATCAAGGTGGCCGAGGACGAGACGGTGGAGGTCGGCGCCGAGCTGGCCGTCATCGACGACGGCACGGGTGCCCCCGCTGCCGCCCCCGCCCCGGCCGCGGCCGAGGCACCCGCGCCGGCTCCGGTGCAGGAGGCTCCCGCCCCCGCTCCGGCCCCCGCCGCGCAGGCCCCGGCTCCGGCTGCCCCGGCCGCGGCTCCGGCCGGCGGTGCCGAGGGCACCCCGGTGCTGCTGCCGGCGCTGGGCGAGTCCGTCACCGAGGGCACCGTCACCCGCTGGCTCAAGGCCGTCGGCGAGAGCGTCGAGGCCGACGAGCCGCTGCTCGAGGTCTCCACCGACAAGGTCGACACCGAGATCCCGTCCCCGGTCGCCGGCACGCTGCTGGAGATCCTCGTCGGTGAGGACGAGACCGCCGAGGTCGGCGCCAAGCTCGCCGTCGTCGGTGCCGCCGGTGCCGCGCCCGCCGCCGCCCCGGCGCCCGCCGCCCCCGCTCCGGCCCCGGCCGCCGCGGCTCCGGCGCCCGCCCCGGCCGCTCCTGCGGCCGCGGCTCCCGCGCCCGCCCCGGCGCCCGCCCCGGCTCCGGCCCCGGCCGCCGCGGCCCCGGCTCCCGCCCCGGCCGCCGCTCCGGCTCCGGTCACCCCGGCCCCGGCCGCCGCTGCCGCCCCCTCGGCCACCGCGCCGACCGACGAGGGCGCGTACGTGACCCCGCTGGTCCGCAAGCTCGCGGCCGAGAACGGCGTGGACCTGGCCTCGGTCAAGGGCACCGGTGTCGGTGGCCGCATCCGCAAGCAGGACGTCCTGGCCGCCGCCGAGGCCGCCAAGGCCGCCGCTGCCGCGCCGACCGCCCCGGCCCCGTCCGCGGGCGTCACGGTCCCGGCCGCCGCCGCCGCGCTGCGCGGGCAGACGGTCAAGATGACCCGCATCCGCAAGGTCATCGCCGAGAACATGATGAAGGCCCTGCACAGCCAGGCGCAGCTGTCGACCGTGGTCGAGGTGGACGTCACCAGGATCATGAAGCTGCGGGCCCGGGCCAAGGAGTCCTTCCTGGCCCGCGAGGGCGTCAAGCTCTCGCCGATGCCGTTCTTCGTCAAGGCCGCCGCCGAGGCGCTGAAGGCCCACCCGACCATCAACGCCAAGATCAACGAGGACGGCACCGTCACCTACCACGACGTCGAGAACGTCGGCATCGCGGTGGACTCGGAGCAGGGCCTGATGGTCCCGGTCATCAAGGGCGCCGGCGACCTGAGCCTGGCCGGCATCGCCAAGAAGACCGCCGAGCTGGCCGGCAAGGTCCGCAACAAGAAGATCAGCCCGGACGACCTGTCCGGCGGCACGTTCACGATCAGCAACACCGGTTCGCGCGGTGCGCTGTTCGACACGATCATCGTGAACTTCCCGCAGGTGGCCGAGCTGGGCATCGGCGCCACCGTGCGCCGCCCGATGGTCGTCAACCACCCGGACCTGGGTGAGACCATCGCGATCCGCGACGTGGCGTACCTGACCCTGTCGTACGACCACCAGCTGGTCGACGGCGCGGACGCCGCCCGCTACCTGAACGACGTCAAGGCCCGTCTCGAGGCCGGCGAGTTCGAGGGCGACCTCGGTCTGTAACCGACCGGAGTCCTCGCGGGACCGTACGACGGCCGAGGCCCCAGCCCCTTCCCGGGCTGGGGCCTCGGCCGTTCCGCGCCCGTGGTCCCGCCGTCCGCCGCCGGTTCCGCGCCGGACTGAACGGTCCGGGCCCGGCGGACGTACTCCCGGGGGCAGGGCGGGGGACCCGCACTCCGGTGAACCCGCCCCGCGGCGACGGCGGATGGCCGGACGGTGACGGGCGCGTCACCGCCACCGCCACCGCCACCTGCTCCCGCCGGGGCGCCACCGCCCCCACCGGCCCGGCCGCCCCGGCGGGTTGCGCGCTGCGGTGTCCTTCCCCCCGCGACGACGCGGCCGCAGCGGGCCCCGGCGGGGCCGGTCCGGACCTCCCGGACCGGCCCCGTCCCGGTGCCGTGGGCGACCGCATAGCCTCGGGGTATGCGTGCGGCACGACTGATCCACCTCGTCCTCCTGCTCCAGTCCCGCGAGTCGATGACGGCGACCGAACTCGCCAGGGCCCTGGAGGTGTCCGAGCGCACCGTCGGCCGGGACGTGCTGGCCCTGTCGGAGGCGGGGGTGCCGGTCTACGCCGAGCGGGGGCGTGCCGGCGGCTACCGCCTGGTCGACGGCTACCGCACCCGGCTGACCGGGCTGGCCCGCGCGGAGGCGGAGGCGCTCTTCCTGTCCGGCGTGCCCGCCGCGCTGCGGGCCATGGGCCTCCACGACGCCGGTTCCTCGGCCCGTCTGAAGGTCTCGGCCGCCCTGCTGCCCGAACTGCGCGACGCGCCGCGCTCGGCGGCCCAGCGCTTCCACCTGGACGCGCCGGGCTGGTGGCAGGAACCGGAGACGCCACGGCTGCTGCCGGCGCTCGCCGCGGCGGTGTGGGGGGACCGCCGGCTGCGGGCCCGGTACCTGCGCGGGGCGCAGGAGGTGGAGCGCGAGCTCGATCCGTACGGCCTCGTGCTCAAGGCGGGTGTCTGGTACGCCGTGGCGCGCTGCGGCGCGGACGTACGGGTCTACCGGGTGGACCGGTTCACCGCGGCGGAGCCCACGGAGGATCGTTTCGTCAGGGACCCGGAGTTCGACCTGCCCGCGTTCTGGGAGGCCCGCGCCGCCGAGTTCGCCCGCTCGGTGCTCCGCGACGAGGTCGTCGTGCGCCTGACGCCCGAGGGCGCCCGGCGCCTGCCGTACGTCACCGACCGCACCGCCGCCCGCGAGGCCCTCGCCGCGGCCGGGCCGCCGGACGCAACGGGGCGGGTCACCGTCACGCTCCCCGTCGAGGGCCAGGACGTCGCCTACGAACAACTGCTGTCCCTGGGCCCCGACGCCGAGGTGCTCGGCCCGGACACCCTGCGCGAGCGGCTGGCCGATGCCGTCCGCGCCATGGCGGCCGTCTACTTCTGAGGGCCGCCACTGCCGTGTTCCGCGTGCGTCGGAGGGCCGCAGCCAGGATGCTGGAGCGGTGATGGACGAGACGGAGTTCTGGGAGATCGTCGACAGCACGCGAGAGGCAGCGGGGGGCGACCCGGAGGAGCACGCCGACCTGCTGGTGGAACGGCTGACCCAGCTCGACCCGGAGTCCGTCGTCGACTTCGCGCGGCACTTCGAGAGCCGTTTCAACCGGGCCTACCGCTGGGACGTGTGGGGCGCCGCCGACCTGATGCTGGGGGGCGCCGGTGACGACGCGTTCGACTTCTTCCGGTGCTGGCTCATCGGCCAGGGCCGGCACGTCTTCGAAGGGGCCGTCCACGACCCCGACAGCCTCGCGGAGATGACCGACTCGTTCGACCCGGAGGTCGACGGTGACGCCGAGGACCTCGGCTACGCGGCGGACGAGGCGTACGAACAGCTCACCGGCGTCCGGCTGCCGGATCTGGACCTGCCGGCGCAGCCCGCCGAGCCGGAGGGCGTCTACATCGACTTCGAGAACGCGGCCGCGGTCGCGGAACGCTTCCCCCGGCTCTGGGCGCGCTTCGGCTGAGCCGGCCCCGGACGACCCGTGTCGCCGGCCGCCCCGTCGACATCCGGGAGGACGTGAGGAGGACGACCCGGCGACGCGTCAGACCCGGCGCCCCATGCACACGTCGTCCACGTAGACGCCGTCCAGCAGGAACTCCCCCGGCAGGACGCCCTCCACGCTGAATCCGGCCGCCTCGTACAGCCGCCGGGCCGGGGTGTTGTGGCCCAGCACCCGCAGCGTGACGCGCACCGCGCCCTGCCGGCGGGCGTCCGACACCGCCGCCAGGACGAGTTCCAGCCCCACCCCGCGGCCCCGCGCCCAGGTGTCCACCGCCAGGCCCTGGATCTGGCGCACATGGGCGTTGGAGGCCAGCGGTGTCGGCGGCACCATCCCGACGAAACCGGCGACGCGGCCCTCGGTCTCCGCCACCAGGAACACGTCCGGTCCCGAACGCTCGCCGAAGAAGTCCTCGTTCTCCTCCCGCGGCGGCCGCACCGCGTGCAGGGTCGACCAGGTCGCCCGCTCGAGACGGACGAGGGCGGGGTCGTCGGAGAGCCTTGCCGGGCGCACACGGATGTCGGACATGCGTGTCACCTTCCCACACCGCAAGGGCCGTTCCGCGCGACGATGTCCCCATGCGCATCGCCATCACCGGCTCGTCCGGCCTCATCGGCTCCGCCCTGGTCCGCTCCCTGCGCTCCGACCGGCACGAGGTCGTACGCCTCGTCCGGCACGAGCCGTCCGGTCCGGACGAGGTGCGCTGGGACCCGCAGGGGGGCACCGTCGACACCGCGGGGCTGGTGGGCGTGGAGGCCGTCGTCCACCTCGCCGGCGCCGGGGTCGGCGACCACCGCTGGACGGAGGGGTACAAGCGGACCATCCACGACAGCCGGGTGCGGGGCACGCGGACCCTCGTGCGCGCCCTCGCCTCGCTGGACACCCCGCCGCGGGTGCTCGTCAGCGGTTCCGGCATCACCGCGTACGGCGACACCGGCGACCGCCGGGTCGACGAGGGCGCGCCGCTCGGCACCGGTTTCCTCCCCTCCGTGTGCCGTGACTGGGAGGCCGCCGCCGCGCCGGCCCGTGACGCGGGCATCCGTACCGCGTTCTCCCGCACCGGCCTGGTCGTCTCCGGCAGGGGCGGGGCGTGGGGCCGGCTCTTCCCGCTCTTCAAGGCGGGCCTGGGCGGCCGGCTCGGCGACGGGCGCCAGTACTGGAGCTTCATCTCCCTGCACGACCAGGTCGCGGCGCTGCGCCACATCGTCGACACCGAGTCCGTCTCCGGGCCGGTCAACCTGTGCGCGCCCGAGCCGCTGACCAACACCGAGGTGACCCGGGCGATGGGGCGGGTGCTGGGCCGGCCCACGCTGTTCGCGGTCCCCGCGCCCGTACTGCGCACCGTCGTCGGGGAGTTCGCCTCCGAGATCCTCGGCAGCACCCGCGCGGTGCCGCGGGTGCTGCTGGACTCCGGGTTCGCCCACGCGCACCCCGGGATCGAGGAGGCGATCCGCGCCGCGCTGGCCGAAGAAAGGCACTGAATGCCACCCAGAGCCGTTTTCCGGCATCAGTTGGCGCGCGAGTGGGCATGACGGTTCCAGCGCCAGCCGACGCGCGCGGGGAAACGTGCCGACCTCGGGGAGGGGCATCGTGCTCTCTACAGCACGCTCTACGGGTTCACAGACGGACGTGTGCGTGATCGGGGCCGGCCTCGCCGGTCTCTCCGCGGCGCGTCACCTCACCGGTGCGGGGCTCACCGTCACCGTGCTGGAGGCCGAGGACCGGGTCGGCGGCCGCATGGCCACCGAGAAGGTCGACGGCTTCCTCCTCGACCGGGGTCCACAACTGCTCAACACCTCCTACCCGGAGCTGGACCGCACCCCGGAACTGCGGGGGCTGCAGCTGCGGCCGCTCTCGCCCGGCGTCCTGGTGCGCTCCGCCGGACGCGGCTACCGCGTCGGCGACCCGCGCGCGGCGCTCGCCGCGGCCCGCGCGCCGATCGGCTCGCCCCTGGACAAGGCGCGGCTGCGGACGGCCCTCAACCGCCTCGCCGGCGCACCCGTCGAACGCCTCCTGGAGCGCCCGGAGACCACGGCCGCCGCGGCCCTCGCCTCACGCGGCTTCGCGCCCCGCACGCTCGACGGGTACCTGCGGCCGCTGCTGTCCGCGCTGCTGTGCGACCCGGACCTCACGACGTCCAGCCGGGTCGCCGACCTGGTCCTGCGCGGCTTCGCCCTCGGCCGTACGTGCCTGCCGGCGGGCGGCGCGGCGACGGTGCCGCAGGCGCTGGCGGCCGCGCTGCCGCCCGGCACGGTCCGCACCGGGGTCCGGGCGGTCGCCGCGGCGACCAACGGCGTCCGCACCGCGGGCGGCGACGAGATCCCGTGCCGGGCCGTGGTCGTCGCCACCGGGGCGGCCGCCGCGGCCGGACTGCTGCCCGGGCTGCGGGTGCCCGCCTTCCACGGCGTCACGGTCCTGCACCACGCCGCGCCGGCGGCACCGCTGAAGCAGCCCGCGCTCGTGCTGGACGCGGACCGGCGCGGTCCCGTCTCCCACACGTTCCCGGCCAGCCTCGTCGACCCCTCCCGCGCCCCCGTGGGCCGCGCCCTGGTCACCTCCGTGCTGCTCGGCCCGGCCGCCGCCCCCGCCCCGGACGACATCGCCGTCCGGGCCCACCTCGCGGAGCTCTACGGCACCTCCACGGGCGGGTGGGAGCTGCTCGCCGTCCACCACGACGCGCAGGCGCTCCCCGCGATGACGGCCCCGCACGACCTGCGCCGCCCGGTGCGGATACTGCAGGGCCTCTACGTCTGCGGCGACCACCGCGACACCAGCACCGTCCAGGGGGCCCTGCTGTCCGGCCGTCGTGCCGCCCAGCGGCTCCTGCGGGACGTCGGCCTCCCTCCGGCGCCCCCGGCCGAACCCCTGGCCGCCTGAGCCCCGCGGGGCCGGGCCCCCAACGAGACGTCCGGAGCGGCGGCGTCCCCCCTGCCGCCGCTCCGGGTGCCTACCCGACGGGGACGCCCAGGGCCGTCGCGCGGTCGTGGAAGGCGCGGACGGGGGCGGCGTCGCGGTGGGTGTCGAGGCGCCGGCCGAAGTCGCGGACGTACTCGAGCGCGCGGAGCGAGCGCATCTCCACGGCGGCCTGCATGGCCTCCGCGCCGAGGGCGCAGGCGGCGTCGACCTCGCCGAGGCCGAGCCGCGCGGTGGCCAGCACGGTACGGCAGAAGACGCGGCTGCGGGCGTACCCGTGGGCGCGCAGTTGCAGCGAGCGCTCGGCGTGCTGCGAGGCCGCGCGGTACTGCCCGAGGTCGCGGTGGCAGTGGCCGAACTCGTCCGCGAGCTGGGCCTCGTCGAAGAAGCGCGCCCAGGACGGGACGTCGTCGCCATTCCTGACCGCCTCCAGGGCGCGCTCGGCCCGCACGAGGGCCGCCGTGCAGGCGCGGACCTCGCCGAGCAGCCCGTGGCCGCGTGCCTCGGCCGAGTGGAAGAGCGCCTGCACGACCGGCGGGGCGCCGCTGCCGACGCCCTGCTGGGCGACCCGGGCCAGCTGGACGGCCTCGCGGCCGTGCCCGAGGTAGACCGCCTGGCGGCTCATCGTGACCAGGACGTACCCCCCGTAGACCCGGTCCCCGGCAGCCTGCGCGAGCCGCAGGGCCTGCACGAAGTACCGCTGGGCCAGGCCGTGGGCGCCGACGTCGTACGAGGTCCACCCGGCGAGCCGGGTGAGGTCGGCGACCGCGGCGAACAGGCGGCGCCCCATGGTCTCCCCGTAGGCGCCGCGCAGCATGGGCTCGGCCTCGTGCTCCAGGTAGCGGACGAGGGCCTGCCGCGCGTGGCCGCCGCCGTAGGCGTTGTCCAGGGTGCGGAAGAGCTCGCCGACGGAGCGCAGGGCGGCGATGTCCCCCATGCCGACCCGCTGGCCGTTGCCGCCGAACACCGCGGGCGCGGCGACGGCGACCGGTGCGGGCGCCCCGCGTGAGCCGCCGCCGGCCCGCTGCGCCGGCAGCCGTGCGGCCCCCGGGGCGCCGCCGTGGCCGGGACCGGCGACTCCGGCCGGGACCGTTCCCGGCTCGGGCCCCCGCCCCACCCGGTCGTCGGCCCGGCCGATCAGCCAGTCGCGGCTGGGGACGACCAGGCCCGCGGGGGTGAACGCGATCTTGCGGAGGTCGGCCTGGTTCCCGGTGTCCTTCCGCCACAGCCCGGAGACGATCTCCACCGCCTCCTCGGGCGAGGAGGCGTACTCCAGCCCCGCGTAGACGGGGGCGACGGCGTCGAGGCCGAGGTCGTGGGCGGACAGCCGCCGCCCGAGCCGCCGGGTGAAGACCTCGGCGATGAGTGCGGGCGTCGTGCCCCGGGGCTGCTGGCCGCGCAACCACCGGGTGACGGAGGTCTTGTCGTACCGCAGGTCCAGGCCGTGCTCGATGCCGAGCTGGTCCACCCGCCGGGCGAGCCCGGCGTTGGAGAACCCGGCTTCGGCGATCAGGGCGGCCAGTTGACGGTTCGGGGGGCGCTGCGAGGAACGGTCGGACATCGGTGGTGCGGTCCCCTGCCTTCCGGGCGTGCGGGTGTGCGGGCGTACGAGTTGCGGGTGTTCGGGCGTGCGCGGCGTCGCGGGCGTCCGGGGCGGGCGGCGGTTCACCGTCCGCGGCCCGCCGGTCCATCCGCAGAACGGCGCGAATGTAACGTTCTGTATCGACTCACTCACCACTCGAGCGCCTCGCATTCGCCGTATCGGGTGAATCTGCACCCACATATCGGTAGAACGCTTCCTTTGCCCTTCGTCGGGTGGTAACGCCCCCGCCCCGTGCAGGACACCGCCGCACCGGACGTACAGTTGCTGAGGCGCTCCGGACACGTGGTGGGGTGCCGCAAAGGACCACAAAGGGAGCGGCCGTGAGTGACCTGCGCTTCGTCCACCTGGGCTTCGGCGAGGACGCGGTGGAGTACGTGGAGGCGTGGGAGGAACAGCGCCGCGTGCACGCCGCGCGCTTCGCCGACGAGATCCCCGACACGTGCCTGCTGCTGGAGCACCCGCCGGTCTACACCGCGGGCCGCCGCACCGAGGACAGCGAGCGCCCGCTGGACGGCACCCCCGTGGTGGACGTCGACCGCGGCGGCAAGATCACCTGGCACGGGCCGGGCCAGCTGGTCGGCTACCCGATCCTGAAACTGCCGCGCCCGGTGGACGTGGTCGCGCACGTGCGCCGGCTGGAGGAGGCGCTGATCGACGCGTGCGCCGAGTTCGGCCTGGAGACCACCCGGGTGGAGGGCCGCAGCGGCGTGTGGGTGCTGGGCGATTCGATCGAGGACCGGCCGCCGGTGATCCCGGGGCTGACCCTGGACTTCGACCCGCGGCTGCACGACGAGGAGTTCGACCCCCGCCTCTCCGGCCCCGAGTACGCGCCGTCCAACGCCGGCCAGCGCCGCGAGGACCGCAAGCTCGCCGCCATCGGCATCCGCGTCGCCAAGGGCGTGACCATGCACGGCTTCGCGCTGAACTGCAACCCCGACAACACCTGGTTCGACCGGATCGTGCCGTGCGGCATCCGGGACGCCGGTGTGGCCTCGCTCAGCAACGAGCTCGGCCGCGAGGTCACCGTCGCCGAGGTCCTCCCGGTCATCGAGAAGCACCTGCGCCGCGTCCTGGAGTCGGCCGTGCCGCTCCCCCGGGTCGTCCCGGAATCCACAGGCGTACGCTGATGTTCACCAAGGAAACGAAGCCTCGCGAGGGAGTCGGACGTGTCTGCTGTAGCGCCTGAAGGCCGCAAGATGCTGCGTCTGGAGGTCCGCAACAGCCAGACCCCCATCGAGCGCAAGCCCGAGTGGATCAAGACCCGGGCCAAGATGGGTCCCGAGTACACCGAGCTGCACAGCCTGGTGAAGCGCGAGGGCCTGCACACGGTGTGCCAGGAGGCGGGCTGCCCCAACATCTTCGAGTGCTGGGAGGACCGCGAGGCCACCTTCCTCATCGGCGGCGACCAGTGCACCAGGCGCTGCGACTTCTGCCAGATCGACACCGGCAAGCCGCAGGCCCTCGACCGTGACGAGCCGCGCCGCGTCGGCGAGTCCGTGGTCACCATGGACCTCAACTACGCCACCATCACCGGCGTCGCCCGCGACGACCTCGAGGACGGCGGCGCCTGGCTGTACGCCGAGACCGTGCGGCAGATCCACGCCATGACCGCCGGCCGCGCCACCGGCCGCACCAAGGTCGAGCTGCTGATCCCGGACTTCAACGCGGTCCCCGAGCAGCTCGCCGAGGTCTTCGGCGCCCGTCCCGAGGTGCTCGCCCACAACGTGGAGACGGTGCCGCGGATCTTCAAGCGCATCCGTCCGGGCTTCCGTTACGAGCGCTCGCTGGAGGTCATCACCAAGGCGCGCGAGGCGGGTCTGGTGACCAAGTCCAACCTCATCCTCGGCATGGGCGAGGAGCGCGAGGAGGTCAGCCGGGCGCTGCAGGACCTGCACGACGCGGGCTGCGAGCTGATCACCATCACCCAGTACCTGCGCCCGAGCCTGCGGCACCACCCGGTGGAGCGCTGGGTGAAGCCCCACGAGTTCGTGGAGCTGAAGGAGGAGGCCGAGGAGATCGGCTTCGCCGGCGTCATGTCGGGCCCGCTCGTGCGGTCCTCGTACCGGGCCGGCCGCCTCTTCCAGCAGGCCGTCGAGCGCCGCGGCGAGCGCGGCGAGGTCGTCGCCGCCCAGGCGGTCTGATCACACTGCGCTGACCTCCGGGTCACCGCCGCAACGTGCGGTTCGTCACGTCAGGGGCCCCCTCGGGGCCCCTGACGCGTCCCTGACGTGCGGCGCCCTCGCGGAGAACGGCGCGAAGCCACCGCCGGGGCTTCACGACGGTTTGACCGACCGGTCACGGACTGGTAACACAATGTGGTGACTCTGGATAAGCGGAACATCCGACCGCGTCTGAGCCGTCCTGAGGGGGACACCACCATGCAGGCCGCACACCTCCACCGCCAGAGCACGATCCCCGGCGCCGCCGCCGGCGCGCTGCGCGCCGTGGAGCACCTCCTGTTCCGGGGCGCCGAGGCGACGGCCCGCCGCAACGCCTGGACCGCCGTCCTGGAGGACCGCAAGCGCGCCAAGGACCGCCGCGACGCCCAGCACGTGATGGACGCCCTGGTCTCCTCGCGGGCCTCGCACGGCGACGTGCTCTAGCGCTCCAGGGCCCTTACGGGGCCCTCCGTTGCCTCCGGGCGAAGACCGGACCCCCTCCGGTGGGGCCGGGGCGGCGCGGGCCACGTATCCTGTGCGGCATGGCGAGGGATACATCCGAGAGCAACCCTGGGCGCCTGAAGCAGATCGCCCAGACGTACAAGATGACCAGGCGGGTCGACTCCAAGGTCGGTCTCGTCCTTGCGGCTGTGGGAATCGTCACCTTCGGTGTCATCCTCGCCATCGGCTTCTTGATCGGTCACCCCATCTACGCGGGCATCCTGGGCTTCCTGCTCGCCCTGCTGGCGATGGCGATCATCTTCGGACGGCGTGCCGAGAAGGCCGCGTTCGGCCAGCTCGACGGGCAGCCCGGTGCCGCCGCGGCGGTCCTGGACAACGTCGGCCGCGGCTGGTCGGTGACGCCCGCGGTGGCGATGACCCGCAGCCAGGACGTGGTGCACCGCGCGGTCGGCAAGGCCGGGATCGTCCTGGTGGGCGAGGGCAACCCGAACCGGGTGAAGGGCCTGCTGGCCTCCGAGAAGAAGAAGATGGCGCGCATCGTCGTCGACGTCCCGGTGACCGACTTCATCGTGGGCAACGACGAGGGTCAGGTTCCGCTGAAGAAGATCCGCACCACGCTGCTGAAGCTGCCGCGCGTCCTGCCCGGCCCCAAGGTCACCGAGGTCAACGACCGGCTCCGGGCGCTCGGCGACCTGATGAGCAACATGCCGGTGCCGAAGGGCCCGATGCCCAAGGGCATGCGCATGCCGAAGGGCCGCTGATCGCATACGAAACCGAACGCGAAGTGCCCCGGACGAAGCGATTCGTCCGGGGCACTTCGCGTCGTGCGCGCCTCGGTCACATCCGGACCTGGACCGCCTTCACGGCCCGGTCGTGCATGCCGCGGGTGTCGCGGTCCCAGACCACCGCCGGGACGACCAGCAGGAGCAGCAGCGTCCGCAGCGCGGCGGCGCCGAGGCCGAGCCGCCCGCCGTCCTGCCGCACCACCCGCAGCCCCAGCAGGCGCTTGCCCGGGGTGGTGCCGACGGTGCCGAGCAGCAGCACGCTCATGAGGCCGAAGACCACGGTGGTCCACGGATTGGCCGCGGCCGCGTCCCGGTGCGCGATCAGCCCGTACGCGATCAGCGCGCACAGGCCCCAGTCGATGAAGAGGGCCCCGATGCGCCGCCCGACCGGGGCGATCGAGCCGGGGCCGTGCTCGGGCAGCCCGAGGCGCTGCCCGCGGTAGCCGAAGTCGACGCCCATCCGCTCCGCGGCGGCCTTAGGGCCCTCGATCCACGATCCGATGACATCCCTGTTGTCCACCGCTCCACGGTAACCCCCCGCCTCCGGACGCCCGCGTCCGACCCGGCACCCGTGCGGCGGCTCGGTTAACCTGCAAGAAACAAATGGGTCACGAGAGGGAAATGCCCGATCTCTATGGTCGGCACCAACGTGCGCCACCGCACTGGTCGCACCCATGAGCTGCAATCCGGCCTCCCGGGCCGGGCCAAGGAGGAGTTGGATGTCGTTCCAAAACGCCGACGAGGTGAAGAAGTTCATCTCGGACAACGACGTCAAGTTCGTGGACGTCCGGTTCTGCGACCTGCCCGGTGTCATGCAGCACTTCACGGTCCCGGTCGAGTCCTTCGACCCCGACGAGCAGCTGATGTTCGACGGGTCCTCGATCCGCGGCTTCCAGGCCATCCACGAGTCCGACATGGCTCTGGTGCCGGACCTCTCCACGGCCAAGCTGGACCCGTTCCGCAAGGACTCCACGCTCAACGTCAACTTCTTCATCCACGACCCGATCACCGGCGAGCAGTACAGCCGTGACCCGCGGAACGTGGCGAAGAAGGCCGAGGCCTACCTCGCCTCCTCCGGCATCGCCGACACCGCGTACTTCGGCCCCGAGGCCGAGTTCTACGTCTTCGACAGCGCCCGCTTCGAGACCAGCGCGAACCAGTCCTTCTACCACATCGACTCCGAGGCCGGCGCCTGGAACAGCGGTGCGGAGCAGGACAACCGCGGCTACAAGGTCAAGTACAAGGGCGGCTACTTCCCGGTCCCGCCGGTCGACCACTTCGCCGACCTGCGCGCGGAGATCACCCTGGAGCTGATGAAGTCCGGCCTGCAGGTCGAGCGCCAGCACCACGAGGTGGGCACCGCCGGCCAGGCCGAGATCAACTACAAGTTCAACACGCTGCTCGCCGCGGCCGACGACCTGATGCTCTTCAAGTACATCGTGAAGAACGTCGCCTGGCGGGCCGGCAAGACCGCGACCTTCATGCCCAAGCCGATCTTCGGCGACAACGGCTCCGGCATGCACGTCCACCAGTCCCTGTGGACCAACGGCGCCCCGCTGTTCTACGACGAGCAGGGCTACGCGGGCCTGTCGGACACCGCCCGCTACTACATCGGCGGCATCCTGCGGCACGCCCCGGCGCTGCTGGCCTTCACCAACCCCACGGTGAACTCCTACCACCGCCTGGTGCCCGGCTTCGAGGCCCCGGTCAACCTGGTCTACTCGCAGCGCAACCGCTCCGCGGCCATCCGCATCCCGATCACGGGTGCCAACCCCAAGGCCAAGCGCATCGAGTTCCGCGCCCCGGACTCCTCGGGCAACCCGTACCTGGCCTTCTCGGCGCTGCTGCTCGCCGGCCTCGACGGCATCAAGAACAAGATCGAGCCGGCCGAGCCCGTCGACAAGGACCTGTACGAGCTGGCCCCCGAGGAGCACGCGGGCGTCCCGCAGGTCCCGACCTCGCTGTCGGCGGTCCTGGAGTCCCTCGAGGCCGACCACGAGTTCCTCCTCCAGGGCGGCGTCTTCACCTCCGACCTGATCGAGACCTGGATCGACTACAAGCGGGTCAACGAGATCGCCCCGATCGCGCTGCGGCCGCACCCGCACGAGTTCGAGCTCTACTTCGACATCTAGGAAGTCCGCAGGTCAGGGCCATGATTACCTGACCTGAGCCGTCCATGGGCCGTGGGCCGTGTTTCCCTCATCGGGAGGCACGGCCCACGGCTTGTTGGTGGGGCGCTTTCACGGAGCAGCAGAAGGTGCCTCTCCCCCGTCCCCGAACGCGGCGTCGATGGCCCGACGGGCACGCTCTTGGCTGTTCGGCATCAGGTGCGTATAGGTCCTCAGGGTGAACCCCGGGTCGGCATGGCCAAGGTAGTCGGCCAGAGCCTTGACGTTCTCGCCGGCGTCCAGGAGCACCGAGGCGCAGTAGTGCCGCAGTGCGTGCATCCCGTGTTCCCGCGACTGCGCGAAGCGGGCACCCGGCTGCCGCTCAGGGATCACGCCAGCCGAGACGAGAGCGGGCTTCCAGAGATACATATTGAAGTAGTTCCGGTTCAGCGCCTTCCGCTCCCGGGAGTAGAAGACGAGCGAGGCCGTGACGAGTGGACCGTCCGGCGTCTTCCAGGGAAGCGCGACCTCCTGCGGCGGCCAGCGGGTGATGTGCTCCGCGAACGTCCGGGAGACCACCTCCGGGAGCGGCACGTCCCGGAGCTTGCCGCCTTTGGGAGGGGCGAGGACGAGATCCGGGCCGACCAGCTTCACCTGCCGCACGACGCACACGACTCCTCCGAGAAAATCCACCTCGTCAACAGCCAGTCCGAAGATCTCGCCCTGCCTCAGGCCGCAGCCAGCTCCCACGTCGGCCAGGGCGGCGTACCGGTCCGGGAGCCCGCCACGGACGGCTGTGACACGTTGCCCGGTCCACGGCTTGAGCTTCCTCGCGTCCACCTTGGGAGCCTTGACGGAGCCTGCCCGGCAGGGGTTTCGGGCGGCAGCCGGTGGCCGTTTGTCTATGCGGGCACCAACCCAGACGCCGGAGCAAACCCCCGCATCAGGTCCAACCGCTACACCACTTCCAAGGACGCAACCGCAGGCCACCGGCCAAACCCGCTCCGCCTCCCCGAGGCTTCGCCTCCTGCCCGCCCCAGGGGTTCCTCCAGCTACTCCGTGACGCCCTCAATGAAGGTACGGATCTCGGCGGCGAGGTTACGCATGTCCTCACCTGCCGCGTGCACCGTAGCGACCTCGAAGCGCCATTGCTCAGACGGCGCCCGGTCGTAGATACCCCAAGTCAGCCCGACGTATCCACCGGGACGGTGCTCGGCTGAGAGGGTCAGGTCAGAGCACAGAGAGTGCCAGGTACGTACTCCTTCCCAGCCTCGGAAATCTTCGGCAAGTGAGGCGAGGTAGGCATCGAGGCCGTCACCGCCCCACGTCTCCACCGAGGTCTCGACACTTCCCCACGACCCGCTGGCCCTGATGAGGAAGTCGAGCATCTCTTCATCCCCAAACCGTCGAATCGGCTCCGACAAGAGCACGAGGGCAGGGCCGGGGCTTCCCACCTGTACTGCAGGGCGGCCGGAGTCGTCATAGTCGATCACGCGAAAAGGTTAGAGGAACAGGCTGGACAGCCAGCGACCGCTCTCCAACCGGAGACCACGGCACGGTCGCTTGCGGCTGCCGCGAGTGACAGGGGCGGTACCGCCATCGCTGCACGGGCGTGCCACAGCTGTGCCAGGTGAGGCAGTGCCGAACGGGGAGCCACGGGGAACAGCGGTGACGAGGCCGAGTTGCCGCAGGTCAGCGTCCGCCCAGGTGAGGCAGGGTCCGCAGCCTCAGTCTTCCAAACTGGGGCTACCTGCTTCGCTATGTCTTGGCGATGTTGAGGAGCGCGTGGGCGAAGCCCGGCCAGGTGGTCGCGTCGGGCGGACCGATGTGCACACGCCGCGTGATGCCCGACCGGGCTTCGGGGCCGCCTTGCAGGAAGCCGTCGAGGTCGCTGGCTGTGTCGTCCAGATCCTCAAGCCTGACACCGTCGCCTGTCAGTTACTACGTACTGCCGACGTCGAGTCCAGCGATGACTCTGACGTCTGCTTCGGACATACCCAGAACCTTGGCGATCTCCTGGACAAGTACTGGCTCCGGGTTGAGCCGTCCGCCGCGAAGCATGTGGACGGTGGACATCGATCGTGCGGTTTCCCTTGCCATCCTCCTGACCGGAATTCCGCGCAGGTCCATCAACCCGGTGAGCACCCGTGCGAACGGATGTGGCTCCAGCTGCCCAGCAGGGGCAACGGCAGGACCGAGGACCACGTCGTCAATCTTGACTTGAAATCGGATCAGTCGATCACCCGCAAACCCGACCTTCGCGACGAAGGGCAGACTTTCATCACCGCTGGAACCAACCGTGCCCGGCACCGACACCTCTGTGAACCTTGAAGGGTGACCGTGGTGATCACTCCCGATCTCCAAGGGAAGACCCGGTTCGACGTGGCTGACCTTCCAGTCGCGGTTCCACCAGGGAAGATCTTGCAGCACCTCGTTGAAGAAAGGGGGCAGCACAGTGAGATCCACGGGCTCCGGAGGGTTCTCCTGACCTCCCCAGATGATGCCAGGCCAGTACGTCAATGCCGCGATCACGTCCACCGTCAGCGCGCGGTTGGCAATCTCCATGTCCGCACTCTCCCACCAGTCGGGAAAGCAATCTGCTGCGACCAGGCAGACGTTGGTTGACGTGGCACTAAGAGTTGTCCCGTAATGCCGAGGGGCTGAGGGTCAGGTTGTGTCCAGGTCGGCGCCGATGGCACCGACCGAGCGAAGCGAACGCCCGAGGTCTCCTGTGAGGATGCGGGGGTGTCGCCGCCACCACCACAGGTCGGGGCCGGGCAGCCTGTGGAACTGATGGAGGAACTGGTTGAGTGCTTGACCGTCGTCGTCGATGGTCGCGGCCTTGTATCGGTCGTCCAGAGCTTTGATCTGGGGGGTCCAGATCTGGACGATGTAGTCATCCAGCAGGAGCCACGCCTCGTGCAGCCAGTTTCGACAGTAGAGGTCGTTGACGTATTCATCGATGTCGTCGTCGTAGCCGCGCTCGATGACGCGAACCAGGGCGGCCCAAGCATCCACCCTGTCAGCGACTGTGAATGCCGTAAGCCAGCCGCGCTGGTGCAACAGCTCTCCCACCTCGGTCTCCGTAGCCATGGGCGTGAGGCTCTCACGCCGAATCCGTGCGGGCGAGCGAGATAGGTCCCGGTCAGGGGCCGCAGGCTGGGAGCGTGATCAAGGTGAGACGATCTCGCCGTGGCTGGTGTGATCACGGCGTCGGAACTCTCTTGGATAGCCCCGTTCACCGGGCTGAGTCCGCGGCAGTTCGGCAAGCTGGTAAGGGTTCTGCGGCACCGGGGTGCGGACGCGGTCCGCAGGGGTCGCCCGTGGAGTCTTCCGTTGGGGGATCGGGCACTGCTGGTCGCTGCCTACTGGCGAACGAACCTGACCATGCGACAGCTCGCCCCGCTGTTCGGGATCTCGAAGTCGGCAGCGGACCGCATCATCGACCACCTCGGGCCACTGCTCGCGCTCCAGTCCCGCAAGCGGTTCGCCAAGGATGCCGTGCTCATCGTGGACGGCACGCTGGTCCCCACGCGTGACCACGCCATCGCCGAGCGGTCGAAGAACTACCGGTACTCCACCAACCACCAGGTCGTCATCGACGCTGACACACGGCTCGTCGTCGTGGTCGGCCGGCCACTCGCCGGGAACCGCAACGACTGCAAGGCGTGGGAGGAATCCGGCGCCAAAACCGCCGTCGGCAACACCCTCACCATCGCCGACGGCGGCTACCCGGGTACCGGACTCGTCATCCCGCACCGCCGCAAGCGCGGCCAGACCGAACTCCCGGCCTGGAAAGAGGAGCACAACAAGTCCCACAAGCATGTCCACGCCCGCGTAGAGCACGTCTTCGCCCGCATGAAGACCTGGAAGATCCTCCGAGACTGCCGCTTGAAGGGCGATGGCGTCCACCACGCCATGCTCGGCATCGCACGGATGCACAACCTCGCCCTCGCCGGATAGACCAGCGGGCCACACTCCGGCCAACCATGCCCGAGGCGACTCGCAGATCATTTACGGGACAGCCCTTAGTGCGACAGTCCGAGGCGAGGACGGCGTCGGGCGCTGGGCCGTCTCCGGGCCGTCCGAGGGCGCACGACGACGACCAACGCTGACAACCGCTGACCACTCGATCGCAGGTCACAGCGTTGATCGTCTAGGCGGCCCCAGGTCAGCAGCCCCTCGGATCACTTCTTCGACATCTGATGCGGCCCCGGGCCGGAGCGGGGAACCGCCGGCCCGGACCGTGCGCCACCCGTCGGCCGGCCCTCCTCCTCCGGGAGGGCCGGCCGACGGCTTTCCCGTCCCGGAAGCCGGTGTGCGGCGCGCGCCCCGGTGGGAGGATCCCCGTGCCGGGTGCCGTGCCGAGAAGGGGTCCGCGATGCCGTCCACCGAACTGGAGCACACCTTCCGGGTGGCCGCGCCCCCGGAGGAGGTCTACGCGCACCTGGCCGAGCCGACGCACTACGTCGGCCTGTCGCCGCTCCTCGTCGACGTGCGCGACGTGCACCGCGGCGGCGGGATCGTGCACTACACGGCCGTGGAGCGGTTCCGGTTCCTGGGTCTGCTGCGGCACGACAACGTCATCGGCGTGACGCTCGTCGCCGTCCCGGACCGGCTGCCGCACTCCGCCGAGATCTCCGGCGAGGTCCGCAGCCCGGCCCGGGTCCGCATGGGCTACCGCTTCGCCATAGAGCGTAACGGCGTCGGCAGCATCGTCACGGACACCCTGCGCCTGCGCACGCCGCCCGGCCTGCTGCGCTTCGCCGCCTCCCAGGCGCGAACGGTCCAGCAGGCCCGGGCCCGGGTCCTCAAGGCCCGGCTGGACCGGCCCGCCTGAGGAAACGGGCGGGTCCCGCTAGACGCGGCGGCCGACGCCCCCGTAGAAGCCGATCTCGCCGGAGCGCGGCGGGACCGGGGTGCCGGGGCGCCAGAAGGGGACCTGGACGAGGCCCGGCTCCTCGAGTGCGAAGCCGTCGAAGAACCGCGCGACCTCGGCGTGCGGACGCAGGTTGAGGCTCGCGGTGGCGTTGTTGTAGACGGCCTGGGCGTCGCTGCGGTCGGCGAAGTCACCGGTGGCGTGCGAGAGCACCAGGTAACTGCCGGCCGGGAGCGCGTCGCGCAGGGTGGCGACCACCTCCGCGGGCTTCTCCTCGTCCGTGAGGAAGTGGAGGACGGCGACGAGCAGCAGGGCGACGGGCCGGTCGAAGTCGATGACCCGTCGGACGTCGGGGTGCTCCAGGAGGGCCCGGGGGTCGCGCAGGTCGCCGAGCACGACGCTGGTGGCGCCCGAGCGGCTGAGCAGGGCGTTGGCGTGGGTGTTGACGATCGGATCGTTGTCGACGTACGCGATGCGGACGTCGGGCGCCGCTTCCTGGGCGATCTCGTGCACGTTGGGCGAGGTGGGGAGGCCGGTGCCGATGTCGAGGATCTGGCGGACGCCGCTCTCCACCACGTGCCGGACGGCGCGGCGCATGAAGGCCCGGTTGGCGCGGACGCCGATCCTCACCTCGGGTGCCGCGGCGGCGAGTGCGTCGGCGGCCTTGCGGTCCACCTCGTAGTTGTCCTTGCCGCCCAGCAGGTAGTCGTAGATCCGCGCGGGGTGCGGCCTGCCGGTGTCGATCTCCTCGGCGCGGAAGCCGTTCTCCATCACGCTGCGCTCCTCTCGGCGGCCGTCCGGGCCCTGACCCGGCACCGCTGACGACAGCTTTTCACATCATCAACTTCTCTGCCCACGTGAAGAGTTCCTGGTCACCGGGAGTTCCACGCGGCGCCCACGGGAGGCCGGCCGCGCTCAGCGCAGCGCGCAGTCCCCGCACAGCCCGCCGCCCGGCACGCGGTAGTACAGGCAGCAGCTGCGGCGGGTGTAGGCGGGCGCGCCCGGGCCGGTGAGGCGGAGCTCGCCGACGTCGCGCAGCAGCTGATCCGCCATCAGTTCCGCCGCCAGCGCGACGGCGCGGGTGGCCGCGTCAGGCCGGGCGCCCTCCCCCAGGCACCAGGAGTGCAGCACCCGCAGGGTGCCGGAGAGGGCCGAGGCGGTGTTGCCCCACAGCAGTGCGGGCGCGACGCCCGACACCGCGTGCACGGCCTCGCAGAGGGGCACCAGGTGGCCCAGGAGCACGTTCTCGCGCAGCCGGCCCGCGGGGACCTGCGGGACGTCGTCCGGCAGCCACAGCTCGTCCGGGGCGGACCGGCCGGGGTGCCACCACAGGCGTCCGCCGGACAGGTCGGGCATGCGGCCGGTGAGCGCCGCCGGGCCGAGCGCGACGGACCACAGCCGCGCGGCCAGCCCCTGGTGGGCCAGCGAGGCGGCGACGCGCCGCTCCGGGGTGCCGAGCCGCCGGCCGACCTCCGCCACCCGTCCGGTGAGCGCGGGCGAGGGCCGCCCGGTGTAGACCTCCGCCAGCGGCACGAAGCCCTCGGCCCGCGGCTCCCCCGGCCCGGTGCGCACGGCGAAGAACGGTCCCGGGCCGCCTCCGCCGGTCAGCGCGCCCACAGGCCCCTGACATGGCCGAGGTGCCGGGTCATGACGGCCTGCACGGCGGCGCCGTCGCGGGCCAGCAGGGCGTCCAGCAGTTCCAGGTGCTCCTCGGCGGAGGCGCGGAGCAGGCCGCGTTCTGCGAGCGCCGTGAGGCCGTACAGCCGGGAGCGCTTGCGCAGGTCGCCGACCACCTCGACCAGGTGCTCGTTGCCGGCGAGCGCGAGCAGCCCCAGGTGGAAGCGGCGGTCGGCCTCCACGTAGGCGATGAGGTCGCCGGCCGCGGCGGCGTCGACGATCTGCTCGGCGGCCGGACGCAGCGCCTCCAGCGCCGGGGCGTCGGCGGTGGAGGCGAGGCCGGTGACGGTCGGGATCTCGATGAGGGAGCGGATGTGGGTGTACTCGTCGAGCTGCCGCTCGGAGACCGCGGTCACCCGGAAGCCCTTGTTGGGCACCGGGTCGAGCAGCCCCTCCTTGGCCAGGTCCAGCAGCGCCTCGCGGACGGGCGTGGCGGAGATGCCGAAGCGGCCGGCCAGCGCGGGCACCGAGTGCACCTCGCCGGGCCGCAGTTCCCCCGCCACCAGCGCCGCCCGCAGGGCGTCCGCGACGCGCTCGCGGTAACTGCCGGTGCGCTGACCGCCGAGGGCGGGCAGGGCGGGCCCGTCGTGCGCTGCCATGCGGTGGCTCCTCCTTGGCGGCGTGGCATGTATGCGCCCAGTATCGGTGTCCGGGGCGCTAGAGGACGAATCCGGCGGGGAACGGGTCGGACGGGTCGAGCAGGTACTGGGCCGTGCCGGTGATCCAGGCGCGGCCCGTGACGGACGGCAGCACGGCGGGCACGCCCGCCACCTCGGTGGTGCCGGTGAGCCGGCCGGTGAAGTGCGTGCCGATGAAGGACTCGTTCACGAAGTCCTGGTCCAGGGGGAGTTCGCCGCGGGCGTGCAGTTGCGCCATGCGCGCGCTCGTACCGGTGCCGCAGGGCGAACGGTCGAACCAGCCCGGGTGGATGGCCATGGCGTGCCGCGAGCGGACCGCCGTGGAGCCGGGCGCCAGCAACTGGACGTGCTTGCAACCGCGGATCGTCGGGTCCTCCGGGTGGACGGGCGGCTCCTCGGCGTTGATCGCGTCCATCAGCGCGAGGCCGGCGGCGAGGATGTCGTCCTTGCGGGACCGGTCGAAGGGCAGGCCGAAGGCGTCCAGGGGCAGGATCGCGTAGAAGTTGCCCCCGTACGCGAGGTCGTAGGTGACCGTGCGGCCGTCGGCGAGGACGGCCTTGCGGTCCAGCGCGACGCTGAACGAGGGGACGTTGCGCAGGGTCACGGCGGTCGCCGCGCCGCCGCTCACGGCGACCTCCGCGACGACCAGCCCGGCCGGGGTGTCGAGGCGGACCGTGGTGACGGGCTCGGTCACCGGGACCATGCCGGTCTCGACGAGGACGGTCGCCACGCCGATCGTGCCGTGCCCGCACATCGGGAGGTAGCCCGAGACCTCGATGTAGATCACGCCGTAGTCGGCGTCCGGGCGGGTCGGCGGCTGCAGGATCGCCCCGCTCATCGCGGCGTGGCCGCGCGGTTCGTCCATCAGCAGGTGCCGGATGTGGTCGAGGTGGTCACGGAAGTGGAGGCGGCGTTCGTTCATGGTGGCACCGGGGACCGTGCCGATGCCGCCGGTGACGACGCGGGTGGGCATGCCCTCGGTGTGGGAGTCCACGGCGTGCAGGACGAGTTTGCTGCGCATGGGGTGTGTCCTCCTCGTGGGCCCTGGGTCGTGGGGCCGGGGGTGGGTGGGGGTGCCTGAGGTGGTCGCGGACCGGACTCCGTCGCGTGCGGGACGGGTTCGCCGCGCGTGGGGTGTGTCGTCCTCGCGGGCCCTGGGCCCTGGGTCGTGGGGGCGGGGCTCGGGGCCGCCACGGGACGGGCCGGGGCCGGGGCCGGAGGTCGGAGTGGGCGACGGGCTGGAGGCCCGAGCGGGTGCCACGGCTGGGATGCCGGGGCGACGGGCCGGACCGGGTACCCGGTCCGGTGCCGGGGCGACAGGCCCGGCCCGGGCCGGAAGCGGAACGGGGCGCGGCCCGGAAACGGCTTCCGGGGCCGCGGCCCTGGGCCGTTACGCGAGGCCCGAGGCGATCGCGGCCTCGGTGGCGGCCCGGACCTCCTTCTCCTGCTCCGGCAGCAGCGGCACGCGCGGCGGGCGGCAGGGGCCCCCGTGGCGTCCGGCGAGGTCCATCGAGAGCTTGATGGCCTGGACGAACTCCGTCCGGGAGTCCCAGCGCAGCAGCGGGTGCAGGGAGCGGTAGAGCGGCAGCGCGGTCCCGGTGTCCCCGGCGACCGCGGCGCGGAAGAGCTCGCCGCAGGCTCGGGGCAGGGCGTTGGGGTAGCCCGCGACCCAGCCCTTGGCGCCGGCGGCGGCCAGTTCGAGGAGCACGTCGTCGGCGCCGATCACGAGGTCGAGTTCCGGGGCGAGTTCGGCCAGCTCCCAGGCGCGGCGCACGTCGCCGCTGAACTCCTTCACGGCCTTGATGTGGCCGGCCTCGTACAGCTCCGTGAGCAGCCGCGGGGTCAGGTCGACCTTGGTGTCGTACGGGTTGTTGTACGCGACGACCGGCAGTCCGGCCCGCGCGACCTCGGCGTAGTGGGCGTGCACCGAACGCTCGTCCGCGCGGTAGGCGTTGGGCGGCAGCAGCATCACGGCCGAGCAGCCGGCGTCGGCGGCGTGCTCGGCCCAGCGGCGTGCCTCGCCGGAGCCGTACGCGGCGACGCCCGGCACGACGCGCTCGCCGCCGATCGCGGCGACGGCCGTCTCCACGACCCGCGCGCGCTCGGCGGGGGTCAGGACCTGGTACTCGCCGAGGGAGCCGTTGGGCACGACACCGTCGCAGCCGTTCGCCACCAGCCAGGCGCAGTGGGCGGCGTAGGCGTCGTAGTCGACGGACAGGTCCTCGGCGCGCAGCGGCAGGGCGGTGGCGACGAGCACGCCGCGCCACGGGCGGTCGGGGGTGGTGTTCATGGCTGTTCCCTCTCTTCCACTTCGTCTGCCGCGCCGGCCAGCAGGCCGAGCGGCACGGGCCGGGCGAGGGGCCGCCCGGGGTCGGTGAAGGGGCATCCGGCGACGGCGGCGACGCCCGGGCCGCAGACGCGGCCCTGGCACCAGCCCATCCCGGCGCGGGTGAGCAGCTTGACGGTGCGCAGGTCGCCGGCGCCGAGGTCGCGGACGGCCTCACGGACGGCGGAGGCGGGCACCTCCTCGCAGCGGCACACGAGGGTGTCGTCGGTGACGGCGGACTCCGCCCAGTCGCCGGGGAGGCGGTAGACGGCGTCGAGCACGGCGGCGAACCGCCGCAGCCGCTCGCGGCGGCGGGCGGCGGCCGCCCACGCCGCGGGGTCGGGCTCCGTGCCGCGCAGCCGGGCGGCGGCGGACCGTCCGGCGATCTCCCCCTCGGCGAGGGCGAGTTCCGCGCCGCCGACGCCGGTGACCTCGCCCGCGGCCCAGAGGCCGGGGGTGGGGGTGCGCTGTTCCGCGTCCACGTCGAAGGAGCCGGCGAGGTCGGTGTGCGGCAGCAGCCCGTGGCCCACGGCGAGGGCGTCGCAGGAGACGCGGCGCCGTACGCCGCCGGGTCCGGCCAGGGTGACCGCCTCGACGCGGTCCGTGCCGTGGGCGGCGACGACGGTGTGCCGCCAGCGCACGCGGACACCGTGCCGGGCGAGGCGGGCGGCGTAGGCGGCGCCCTCCACGGCCTTGCCGAGGGGTACGGCGGTGGCGTGCCGCAGCAGGGCGCGCGGGTCGGCGGCCTCGGCGAGCGCCGCGACGCGCGCCCCGGCCGCCGCGAGGCCCGCCGCGACGGGGAGCAGCAGCGGGCCCGTACCGGCGACGACGACCGTACGCCCGGGGAGCACCAGGCCGCCCTTGAGCATGGCCTGCGCGCCGCCCGCCGTGACGACCCCGGGCAGCGTCCAGCCGGGGAACGGCAGCACCTTCTCGTAGCCCCCGGTCGCCAGGACCACCGCGTCCGCGCCGATCGCGCCCGATTCGAGGGTATGCAGGGTGAACCCCGGTTCCAGGGACCAGACCTGGCGTCCCGGCAGGTGGGCGATACGGCCCGCCGCGATGTGGGCGTCGAGGCGTTCGCGAAGCCTCCGCCAGGTGCGCCACGCGTGGTGCAGGGCCTGCGGCCTGCGGGCCCGGAGCCCTGGTGCGGGCTGCCGGTAGAACTGTCCGCCCGGCTGGGGCGCGGCGTCCACCAGAGCGACCCGTACGCCCGCGTCCGCGGCCTCCAGCGCCGCCGCGACCCCCGCCGGCCCGGCGCCGACGACGGCCAGCCCGTACCTCTCCCCGGTCACATCCGCCTCCCGCGACGGCTCTCCGGCGGGCCCGGTGCGGGGCGCACCCCGCGGACCGGGCCCGGCGACGCGGGCTGCCGGCCGAACCGCCCGCCTGCCCGCGGCACGGCGTCCACCAGCGCGACGCGCACGCACGCGGCCGCGGCCACCGGCGGCGCCGTGACCCCCGTCCCCACGCCGGCCGGCCCGTGCCCGTCCCCGCTCGCGCCCGCCTCCCCCGCCGGCCCGACGCGCGACGCCCCCCGCGGACCGCACCAGGGGACGCGGCCAAGCCCCCGGGGCGGGCGACTCCCCGCGTCCGTCCCAGCCGCGACGTACGGCCGTCCGGCCGCCCGCGCCGGGGCCCCGCCGTCGGCGCTCACGGCAGCTCCCCCGTACCGGCCTGCGGGGTGACGACGTCGCCGGGGTGGGCCTCGGTGACGCAGGCGCGCACGCCGGGGCGGCCGTTGACCGTGACGAGGCAGTCGAAGCAGACGCCGATCCCGCAGAAGACCCCGCGGGGGGCGGCGTCGACGCGGGTGGTGCGCCAGGACAGGACGCCGGCCGACCAGAGGGCGGCGGCGACGGACTGCCCGGGGTGGGCGGGGACCTCGTGCCCGTCGAAGGTGAAGGTGAAGCCCGGGCCCGGTACGGCGCGGGCCAGGCGCAGGGGACTGCGGCGGCTCACGGGGTGGCCTCCTCGGCGGGGAAGCGGTCGGGGCGGAAGGGGGTGAGGTCGAGCTCGGGGCGGGCCCCGGTGAGGCACTGGGCGATCAGGTGGCCGGTCGCCGGGGCGAGTCCGATGCCCGCGCCCTCGTGGCCGCAGGCGTGGTGCAGCCCGGGGACGCGGGGGTCGGGGCCGATCGCGGGGAGGTGGTCCGGCAGGTAGGGGCGGAAGCCGGTGTAGGCGCGCAGCGTCGCGACGTCCCGGAGCACCGGGAAGAGGGCGAGGGCCTGGGCGGCGAGGCGGCGTACGACCGGCAGGGAGAAGGTGCGGTCGAAGCCGACGCGTTCACGGCTGGCGCCGATGAGGACGGGGCCCGCGGCGGTGGCCTCGACGACCGCGGAGGTCTGCAGGTCGGCGGAGTCGCTGGCGACGTCGGCGACGTAGTCCGCCGCGTACACCTTGTGCCGGACGGTGCGTGCCGGGAGGGGTTCGGTGACCAGGACGAAACCGCGCCGCGGCAGTACGGGAAGCCGTACCCCGGCGAGGGCGGCGACCTCGCCGCCCCAGGTGCCCGCGGCGTTGACGACGGCCGGGGCGTGGATGTCGCCGCGGTCGGTGCGGACCCCGCGCACGGCGCCGTACGGCCCGCGGAGCACGGCCGTCACCGTGGTGCCGAGCCGCGCCTCGGCGCCCAGGTCGCGGGCGGCGCGGACGAGGCGGGCGGCGGCGAGCGCGGGCTGCACCTGGGCGTCCTGCGGGTAGTGGACGCCTCCGGCGAGGCCGTCCGCCAGGTGGGGTTCGAGGTCGTGCAGCCCGTCCGCCGGGACGGGCACGGCCTGGACGCCCTCGCGCCGCTGGGCGGCGGCGAAGTCCAGGAGCGCGCGCAGTCCGTCCTCGCCGGAGGCCACGACGAGTCCGCCCTTGGCCTCGTACTCGGCGGTGGCGCCGAGGTCGTGACGTACCGTCAGCTCCTGCCAGAGGCGGGCGGAGAACAGGGCGAGTCCGAGCTCCGGACCCGGTTCCTTGTCGGACACCAGCAGATTGCCCTCGCCGGCCCCGGTCGTGCCGCCGGCCACCGGTCCGCGGTCCACCAGGACGGTGCGGAGCCCGGCCGCCGCGGCGTGGAGGGCGCAGGCCGCGCCCACCATCCCGGCGCCGACGACCACGACATCGCAGCTCGTCGGCTTGCTCACGCCGGTAATATGTCACACAGCACTGCTCACAACCAGCCGTTGCGCCGGAATCCGCGGTGGATGACGTAGCAGGCGACGGCCATCACGCCCACGGCGAGCGGATAGCCGTAGGTCCAGCGCAGCTCCGGCATGTGGTCGAAGTTCATGCCGTACAGGCCGCAGATCATGGTGGGGACGGCGAGGATGGCGACCCAGGCGCTGATCTTGCGCATGTCCTCGTTCTGGGCCATGGTCACCTGCGCGATGTTGGCCTGGAGGATCGAGTTGAGCAGTTCGTCGAAGGAGTTGACCTGCTCGGTGGCGCGGGCGAGGTGGTCGGCGGCGTCGCGGAAGTAGGTCCGCAGGTCCTCCTCGACGCCGGGCAGCGGGTCCTCGGCGAGCCGCTGGAGGGGGCGGCCGAGCGGGACCACGGCCCGCTTGAGCTCCAGCAGTTCGCGCTTGAGCTGGTAGATCCGGCCGGCGTCGGTGCCGCGGCCGTGGTGGTCGGAGAAGACGTCCGTCTCGACCTGCTCGATGTCCTCGTGGACGGCGGCGGTGACGGCGAGGTACTCGTCGACGACATGGTCGGTTATCGCGTGCAGGACGGCGGCCGGCCCCTTGGCGAGTTGGTCGGGGACGGTCTCCAGGCCCTCCCGGAGCGGGCCGAGGGAGCCGTGGCCGCCGTGGCGCACCGTGATGACGAAGTCGGGACCGGTGAAGACCATGAGGTCGCCGGTCTCCACGACCTCGCTGGTGGCGGTGAGCCGGTCGTGCTCGACGTAGCGGGCGGTCTTGAGGACGGTGAAGAGGGTGTCGCCGTACCGTTCCAGCTTGGGCCGCTGCTGGGCGTGGACGGCGTCCTCGACCGCGAGCGGGTGGAGCCCGAACAGCTCGGCGACACCGGCGAACTCCGCCTCCGACGGCTCGTGGAGCCCGCTCCACACGAAGCCGCGACCGGACTTGCGGACCCGGGCGATCGCCTCGTACGCGGCGCAGTCGTCCTGCCGCAGTCCGTCCCTGTAGATCACGCAGTTCACCACCGAGCTGCCCAGCGGGGAACGCGCCGGGTGGCTCAGGTCCACGCGCCGTTGGCGTATGTGGGTGAGGCGGACGGCTTTGCGGAGATTGCTGATCATCGACATGAAAGGCTCCTACGCAGGCGTGCGGCCGCCAGTATTTCCCACGGCCGGGCCCGTTCGAGCCCTCCGCCCCATCGTCCCTGCCCCGTACGGGCCTTGGGCGATCCCCTGCCCCTCCACCGCTGTCACGCGCGGCACCCCGGGCACGGCCGTACCGGGACCGCGTCACCATGGGGGCATTTCTCCGGTTCCGCCCGGCGGACATCTGGTTCGCCATCGTTTTTCCGGCGATGCCCGGGATGTGACGTACGTGACAGGCCGCCGTCCCGGGCTGCCGTGCGACCGCGCCGTCGACGAGGTCGCCGCCCGCCGGGGGCGGGCGGCGGGGCGGCCCTGGTTCGCGGGGGGCGCGGGACTTCTCTTACACTCCGTAGGGCTCCGGCCGGTGCAGGCCCGGGCATGCCACGTACTCCGCAGAGATGGGTCCCATGAGCGCCATCAGTATCGGTCAGGCAGCTGTGCTCGGCGTCGTGGAGGGGGTCACCGAGTTCCTCCCGATCTCGTCCACCGGCCACCTGAAGATCACCGAGGGCCTGATGGGCATCCCGGTGGACGACAAGGCCGTCGTCGCCTTCTCCGCGGTCATCCAGTCCGGCGCCATCGCGGCCGTGCTGGTCTACTTCTTCAAGGACATCGTCCGGATCTGCAAGGCGTGGTTCACCGGCATCGCCAACCGCGAGGAGCGGTACCACCACGACTACAAGTTCGGCTGGTGGGTGATCTTCGCGACGATCCCGATCGTCGTCGTCGGCCTGGCGGCCAAGCCGCTCATCGAGGGGCCGCTGGCCTCGCTGTGGGTGGTCGCGGGCTCGCTGATCGTCGGCAGCGGCGTGATGTGGGCGGCCGACCAGATGGGCCGCCACAAGCGCGGCGAGGACGACACCACGTTCAAGGACGCGATGCTCGTCGGTTCCTCGCAGATCCTCGCCCTGCTCTTCCCCGGCTTCTCCCGCTCCGGCGCGACGATGTCCACCGCGCTCATCCTCGACCTGGACCGGGTCGCCGCGACGCGGCTCTCCTTCTTCCTGGGCATCCCCGCGCTCACCGGCGCCGGCCTGTACGAGCTGAAGGACGCGCTCGGCGCCGGTGTGGACACGGCGCCGCTCGTCGTCGGGACGGTCGTCTCCTTCGTCGTCGCGTACGCGTCGATCGCCTGGCTGCTGAAGTTCGTGGCCAAGCACTCGTTCAACGCGTTCATCGTCTACCGGCTCGTGATCGGCGCCCTCCTCTTCGGCCTGCTCGCCACGAACGCCATCAGCGCGTAGGCGCCCGTCGACGCGTCGACGCCCGTCGGCACGCAGGCCGCCGTCAGTGCACGGGCCCCGGCCGGCGTTCCGGCGTACGGCCGGACAGGGCCAGGGCCCGCTCGAAGGCGGTCGCCGCGGCGGGGTCCGGGAGCGTGACGGGCGCCGCGAACCCCTCGTAGGTGCGGTACACCTCGGCGTACCGGTCGACGACCTCCAGCACGAAGGCGCCGAGCCCCGCGCCACAGCGGTACTCCTGGCCGGTGGCGCGGGCCACGTCCCAGCCGTGGACGGCCAGCTCCTTGACGATCATCGAGGCGACCTCGGCGGCCGGCACGGCGGCGTACCCCAGGTCGACGTCCCCCTCCCACACCTCCGGCCCCGCCCACGCCGCGACGGCGCGGTCCAGCTGCTGCGCGTACGCCGCGGCCCAGTCCGGGGCGGCGGTGAAGTCGCGGGCGGTGAGCTCCTCGGGCAGCGGCGTGCGCAGCGCCCGGTGCTCCAGGCCGTGCGAGGTGTAGAGGATCCAGTGGTTGAGCAGCGTGCGGGTGTCCCACTCCCCGCACGGCGTCGGCGCGGCGAGGCGGGCGGGGTCCCCGCCCACGCCGCGGGCGACCCGGGCCGCCTCGGCGGCGGCTTCGATCATGAACGCATGGGCTTCGGTCATGGGTCCAGCCTGCGGGGACGGGCGGCGGCCGGTCTTGAACAAACGCGACAGCTCCGCCGGCCGCCCGCCCCGCGCGGCTACCCGGCCTGCCGGACGTCGACGAGCACCTTGCCCACGGCGCCCTCCTCCACCGCCGCGTGCGCGTCCGCGGTGCGCTCCAGCGGGAAGCGGTGCAGCGGCAGCCCCGCGTCCTCCCCGACCCGCAGGGCCCCGTCGGCCAGGGCCGCCGTCAGCGCCGCGACGGCCTCCGCCTTGGCCGCGTCCGGCATGGTGTAGACGAGGACGCCCTGCCAGCGCAGGTTGCGCACGAAGCTCTCCCGTACGGGCAGGGTGAACTCGGCGCCGCCGTTGTCGGCGTAGTAGGCGACCACGCCGCCGGGCGCCAGCACCGCCAGGTCGAGCGCGGCGTTCTGCGCGACGGACACCTCCACGACGACGTCGACGCCCCCGGGCGCGACCCTGCGGATCTCCGCCGCGGCGTCGCTGCCCCGGTAGTCGACGACGTGGTGCGCGCCCGCGGCCCGCGCGAGGTCCCCCTTGTACGGGCCGCTGACCGTGGTCACCACCGAGGCCCCGGCCCAGCGGGCGAGCCGGATCGCGGCGTGGCCGACCGCGCCCGCGCCTCCCGCGACCAGGACCGTCCGGCCGTCGAGGGCGCCCGGCGCGAGCCGCGCCGGGCCGTGCTCGGCCACCGTCAGCGCGCGGTGCGCGGTCATCGCGGGGATGCCGAGGGCGGCGCCGAGGTCGAAGGACGCGGAACCGGGCAACGGCACGGCGTGCGCGGCGGGGAGCGTCACGTACTCCTGGGCGGTGCCGTCCGCCCGCTGCCAGGCGGCCTCCCACAGCCACACCCGCTCACCGGTCCGCCCGGGGTCGACACCCTCGCCGACGGCGTCGACCACACCGGCGCCGTCCTGGTTCGGCACCTGCTCCGCGACCGTGCCGGGCGGACCGCCCCGCCGCGACTTCCAGTCCGTCGGGTTGACCCCCGACACCTCGACCCGCACCCGTACTTCGCCCGGACCCGGCTGCGGCACCGGCCGCTCGGTCAGGCGCAGCACCTCGGGGCCGCCGCCTTCCGTGTACACGATGGCCTTCATGATCCGTACAAGGCCGCAGCGGCGCGCGTTCTTCCCGCCGCGCGGGTGTTCACTGCGGGCCGGGCGCCGCGCGACGAGCGCTCGGCCCGGGTACCACCGCCGGCGGTTCTCCGATTTCGCCGGGCACCCACCGCGGGGCACCCGGAGTTGTCAGACGGGCGCCGCGCGTTCGCACAGGAGGGCGGCGCCGGCCGGTTCCGGCGGGGGTTCGGGAAGGCCCACCGCGGCCGCGCCCGGCGAACGGTGCGGGGCGCGGGGGACGAAGGCCCCACTGGTGCCACCGTGGCCGCGGTGGACCAGGAGGCCGGAGACCGGATCGGGGACGGCGTCGAGCGCCGCGCGAGTGCCGGGCAGGGCGCGCCACGCGAGCCAGTGCTCCTCTTCCCGGAAGCACAACTCGAAGACGACGCCCCACCCGTACGTGTGCCATTCCCACGCCAGTGCACGGTTGGTGACCGCCGATTCCACGAGCGTCGACGCGTACGCGTCACGCCATGCCGCGGCGGGTGTGCTGGCGTTGAGGACTTCGATGGACCACCAGTCCGCTGCCATACCCAAAACGATAGGCACTTCGCAAGTCGCCCGCCAGGGTCCTGCCCCTGACGGCGCGTCACACGGGGTCGGCCGAGGCCAGCAACTCCGTCACGCGCGCCGCGAAACGGGCGTCGCAGGGGTGGGGGACGCCGGTGCGCACGGCCGTGAGCAGGGCGTCGATGGCGTTGCCGAAGGCGGGCACGGGCCCGTCGGCGCGTTCGGGGAGCGTGACCACACCGGAGGTGCCGCGCAGCTCGACGGTCATGCCGGCCGCCGCCGGAGGGGCGGTGAGGCTCAGCGCCGCCGTGCTGGAGGCGCCGCTGCCGTGCCGCAGCACCAGGTGGACGGTGTCGCCCGGCCCCTGGACGGCGGTGAGCGCGGTGACGTCCCCGAGGACCGGCAGGAGCACGGACAGCGCGTGCGGACCGACGTCCCACAGCGCGCCCTTCTCGCGCCGCCAGGGGGAGGCCGCGAAGGGGCTGTCGCCGGAGGTGAACACCGAACCGAGCCACTGCGCGCGGGCGGTGAACCAGCCGTCCCGGGTGGCCTGCTCGTCGATCCACGCGGAACTCGTCGCGTCGAAGCGGAGGGTGAAGAAGACCACCGACGCCATCCCGGCCGCCTCGGCGGCGTCGGCGACCCGGCGGGCGTCGGTGGCGGTCGTCGCGACCGGCTTGTCCAGCAGCAGGTGCCGGCCGGCCTCGGCGGCACGCACGGCCAGCGGGGCCTGCACGTCCGGGGGCAGGGCGACGGCGACGGCGTCCACGTCGCCGATCAGCTCGTCCACGTCGGCGTAGGCGCGGGTGCCCAGGGTCGCGGCGAGCGCGGCCGCGGCCTCGGGGCGGCGGCCCCAGATCCCGGTGAACTCGACGTCGGGGTGGGCGGCGAGGGCGGGGCCGTGGGCGATCTCCGCCCAGGGGCCGGTGCCCAGGAGTCCGATGCGCATGGTCACCGCTCCCCCGCCGGCTCGAGGTGGCTGCGGTACCAGGTGCGGTCGAGGTCGACGACGTCGACGGCGGTCCGCACGCTCAGCTCCGGGGTCGGCGCGAGGTGCTTGCGCACGAGTTCCAGGACGGCCTCGCTCAGCCGGGTCTTCGCCTCGGGCGTGCGCCCGGACAGGACGGCGGCCCGGACGAGGACGAGCGCGTGCCCGGGGGCGCCGTCGGCGAGGACGTACTCGTCGGACCGGCGGAAGCGGGTCGTGCACGCCTCCACCTTGGTGTCGATGGTCCCGGCGACGAGCGGGTGCAACGCGGTCGCGAAGCCCTGCCGGTCGAAGGCGTCCGCGAGGTTGCCTGTGTAGTCCACGGTGATGTGAGGCATGGCACACACCCTACGTCCCTGGTCACGGCGGTCCGCGGGGGCCCGTCCCCGGGGTGGCCGGACCAGCGGCGCCGGTCGTCAACGGCCCGTGCCGCATGGGTTCTTCGGCGTCCGCGCGGCGGCGGCACCGGACGTACGCGGGGGCCGCCGCGCCCGCCGGGCCGGGTGTCCGGCAGGTGGGGCACGACCTCGTTCACATCGGGTTAACACATGGGCAATGGATGCGAAATCGCAGGTTGTGACGCTGCAGCGGCAACGACACCCGCCCCGCAAGGCCCACGCCAACAAGGATGACGCCCGTGAGCTACAAGGCCGAGTACATCTGGATCGACGGTACCGAGCCGACCGCCAAGCTGCGCTCGAAGACCAAGATCCTCGCAGACGGCGCGGAGCCCGGGGTGTGGGGCTTCGACGGCTCCAGCACCAACCAGGCCCAGGGCCACAGCTCGGACCGCGTGCTCAAGCCCGTCGCCACGTACCCGGACCCGATCCGCGGCGGCGACAACGTGCTCGTGCTGTGCGAGGTCTTCGGCATCGACGGCACGCCGCACTCCTCCAACACCCGCGCCCTGCTGCGCCCGGTCGCCGAGCGCTTCGCCGGCCAGGAGTCGCTGTTCGGCATCGAGCAGGAGTACACCTTCTTCCAGGGCTCGCGCCCGCTGGGCTTCCCCGAGGCCGGCTACCCCGCCCCGCAGGGCGGCTACTACTGCGGCGTCGGCGCCGACGAGATCTTCGGCCGCGAGATCGTCGAGAAGCACCTCGACAACTGCCTCGCCGCGGGCCTGGGCATCTCCGGCATCAACGCCGAGGTCATGCCGGGCCAGTGGGAGTTCCAGGTGGGCCCGCTGAGCCCGCTGGAGGTCGCCGACCAGCTGTGGGTCGCACGCTGGCTGCTCTACCGCACCGCCGAGGACTTCGGCGTCTCCGCCACCCTCCACCCCAAGCCGGCCCAGGGCGACTGGAACGGCGCGGGCGCGCACACCAACTTCTCCACCAAGGCCATGCGCGAGGGCTACGACGCGATCGTCGAGGCCTGCGAGGCCCTCGGCCGCGACGACAAGCCGATGGAGCACATCAAGAACTACGGCTCCGGCGTCGAGGCCCGCCTGACCGGCGCCCACGAGACCGCCCCGTGGAGCGAGTACAGCTACGGCGTCTCCGACCGCGGCGCCTCGGTCCGCATCCCGTGGCAGGTCGAGGCCGACAAGAAGGGCTACATCGAGGACCGCCGGCCCAACGCCAACGTCGACCCCTACGTCGTCACCCGCCTCATCGTCGACACCTGCTGCTCGGCGCTGGAGAAGGCCGAGCTCGTCTGACGTCCCGCACCACTCCGAGGGCGCCCGTCGTGCGGACGGGCGCCCTCGGCGCGTCCACGGCGTGTTCACGGCACGCGGACGGCCTCGAAGAGGAAGCAGCCGTACTCCACGGCCCGCACGTGCACCAGGACGACCCGCGGATCGGCGAACCGGGCCGCCAGCACCGCGTCGGCGGCGCCCGCGGCGACCTCGTCCGCGGTCAGCTGGACGAGGCGGCCGCCGAGGATGCGGCCCCGGGCGTCGTAGCAGCGGAAGACCCGCCGCTCGCCGTGGAGTCCAGCGGGGTAGCCGGGGCCGCCCGGCGGGCCGGGGCAGTCCTCCGCGACGGCGTGCACGAAGACCGGCCCGGTCTCGCCGTAGGGGCCGGGGTCGGCGCCGGTCGCGGCGGCCCAGCGCCGCAGCGGCGCGTAGGCGGCCAACGCGATCCGCTCGCCCGGCGCGCTGTGCCGCAGGCAGCAGCGGAGCGGGGCGCCGCCCTCCGGGTCCGGCTCGGGGCGGGGGACGAGACCGGCGTCGTCGAGGCCCCGCAGTTCCTCCGCGACGGCCGGGTCGAGGGCCCGGACCTCGTACGTGGTGCGATGGGTGTCCATGCCCCCAGCGTCGCCGGGAGCGCTCAGGGCGTCCGGCGGGATTCGGACGTCGTGCTCAGGGCCCGCCACGCGGCGCGGTCGTCGGGCAGCCCGAGCGGGACGAAGAGCGCGCCCCGGTTGCCGCCGCGCGGGTTCCACACGGTGTCGTGCGCCGCCACGGCGGCGGCGTAGGCCCGCTGGGCCGGGGTGGCGGCGTGGGCGTCCGGCCAGCCGTCGGGGAAGAACAGCGGCAGGTAGGGGCCGAGGTCGGGGTTGGGGTAGCGCCACTGGAGCAGCGGCAGGACGCCGACCGCCGCGGGCAGCAGCCGCTCGGGGTCGGTGACACGGCGGCACAGCACGGCCGAGACGGTGAAGCGGGGCCGGCCGGAGAAGACGGCCGGCAGCCGCCCGAACGCCGCGTCGAGCGCGGCCGGGTCGCGCAGGGCGTCCAGCAGCACCGCTTGCGCGTCCTCGTCGTCCTCGAGGGCGGGGGCGAGCGCGGCGCAGACCCGTACGGCCGGTTCGGGGTCGGCGAGCAGGGCCCGGGGGGCCTCGCCCAGTTCCCCCAGGTGGACGGCGAGGGCGGCGCGCTCGTCCGTCCCGGCCGTGAGGGAGGCCGCGGTGAGGGCCCGTACCACCTCCTGCCGCGGGCCGGCGAGCGCCGGGTGCACGGCGGTGAGCGCCAGGCAGGAGGCCGCGGCGGCGCGCACCTCCGGGTCGGGGTCCGTCAGGTGGACGGCGGCGGCCGCGTGGACCGCGGGCAGCGCGTCGTGGATCCCGACGGCCGCGCGGAGGACCGCCAGATCGGCCATCTCCGGGTCCCAGAGGGCCTCCTGCTCCTCCTCGTCCGCCTCCGCCCAGGCTTCCTGCCAGGCGTCGATCGCCGCGCCGTCCGCGGGGAACGCCCGCGCGCGGCACTCCTCGGCCTCCTCCGGGCCGGGCGCCGCCTCCGCCGCGTACCGCAGGAAGCCCAGCAGCGCGGCACGCACACCGGGCGGGTGCTCCCCGGCGAGCAGCTCCGCGACCTGCCGGACGGCCGGGGGTGTGGCCGGCCAGGGCGTGCCCTGGTGCACGATCGCCCCGTCGAGGTGCTCCAGGGCGGCCGCCACCTCCGCCTCCCGCCCGGTGCGCAGGGCGGCCAGATGCCGCGGGGTGTCCGTGGCGGCGCCGTAGGCGTGGAACAACCGTGACCAGTCCGTCTCATGCATGCGGCCATCATGGCGGCGGGCACCGACATCGACGCTGAGACCCGGGTGCCGGCGGTCGTGCCCCGGGCACTGACTGACGCCCTGTCAGACGTATCGGCGTGGACCAAGGGAGGTGTTCGGCGGGGCCGGTTCCCACGCCGACACCCTCCACGTCGCTGTGATCGGCGACACCGGCGGCCGTCTCGCGGATGCGTCAACGCCCGCCCGGAGGACGCTCGGTGGGCTCCGCCCCGGCGGCACCGCGGGGCGGCGGAGTGACCATCCCAGGATTCACTCGTTCAACGGAACGTGAACGCCCAGCACGCGACCGCCACCCGTCCCCGGCACGGCGCACCCGTGATCGTGGACGTCGAGGAGGCGGAGGCCGCACTCGTCGAGAACTACCCGCACCTGGTCCGGCTGGCCTACCTGACGCTGCCGCCGTCCCTCGGCCGGCACCGCAGGGTGCTGACCGCCCACACCCTGACGCAGGGCGCGCTGCCGCGCTCGCCGTGCGAACCGGACCCCGCCGTGGCGGACGTGCCCGGGCCACGGGGCACCGTGGACCCGGCGTACGCCCTGGTGCGGCAGGAAGTGCTGGACACGGCACTCGCGTTCGGGCGCGAGCGGGGCTGGCGGGGCCGGCTGCGCAGGACGCTGGTGGGCGGCCCGGCGCCGTACGTCTGGGGCCTGCGGCTGCACACCAAGGCGACCGGGACCGACGAGGCGGAGCTGGACCGGGCGCTGTCCGGGCTGAACGCGGCCGGGCGCGCGGCGTACGCGCTGCTGGAGCTGGAACGGCCCCGGCACGCGGACGGCCGCGAGGTGCGCCGGCTGCTGGTCGCCTCCGGCGTGGCCGATCCGCGGGGCGCGCTGAAGGCGGCCAAGGCGGTGCCGGAGGGGCTGCTGCTGTGCGGCAGCGGGTTCGACCCGTGCACGGTGCAGGCCCGGCCGACGGATCTGCTGCGCAGGCGGCAGCACGTACGGGTGGGCCTCATCGCGGCGGGTGCGGTCGCCGTGACCGCGACCCTGGTCGCGGTGCTGACCGGCGGGCAGGACCCGTACGCGGCGTCCGGTTCACCGAGCGCCTACGGGACCGCGCGGTTGCTGGACCCGGCGAAGCTGACGCGGGTGGACGGCACCGCGTGGACCCGCGCCTCCCGGGTGGACTTCACCGCCTGGCCCACCCGCGGCGGGCGGGCCGGCGACCGGGCCCTGCTGGGCCGGGCGATGGCGGTGTGGGCGCAGCCCTCCGCCCGGGTCGGCGTGTCGGCCACCCAGGGCACCGCCGAGGGACTGCCCGCGCAGCAGCCGCAGTTGCTGTACGCCGGCGACGTGGACGGCGCCACCGTGGTGCTGATGTACGACGGGCTCCGGCTGGTGCGCTACGCCGAGCCCCGCGAGGGCGGGGGCGCCGCGGCCCTGGACTTCGCCCGGGTGGACGGCGCGGGCGTGACGACGGCGGCCGTGGTCCTCGGCCGGACGGACGGCAACACCCGTTTCCTGACCGCCCCCTGGGTCACCGAGGCGGCCTCGCGCGACCTGCGGGACCCGGGGCGCGCCCCGGCGAAGCTGGACCGTACGGCGGACGGGGTGACCGAACCGGTGCGGATGCCGGGGGCGGACAGCCGTGCGGGGGTGTGCGGGGACACCTGGCCCGCGCTGCAGTTCCGCGCCGCCGCCGGGCTCGGCCCGGACCGGCCGTTCCTCCTCACCGACCTCGGCGACCTCGTGCCGGCGCACCTGACGTACCAGCCGCCGGGGGACGGCACGCCGCTGGAGGCGACCGGCCCCGCGGCGCTGGCGAACGTGGCCCGGACGGCCTGCAACCTGTCCTCCATGAGCGGCCTGGGCACCCGGTCGGTCAACGTCTGGCGGTACGCCACGCAGCGGCTGCCGGAGGACAACGGGCAGGCGTCGTGGGTCTGCGCCCGCGCCGACACCTGGCGCGGCACGGACGGCCGGGCCCTCGCGCTGTTCCTGCCCCCGGTGTCCGATCCGGGCACCCCGGGCGCGCCCGTGGGCCAGAGCGGCCGGGACGGCGGGTCCTGCGGCCGGGCGGTGCCGCGGGTGCTGGCCGGGGCGCTGTGGAAGTCCACGGGCGGGCACTGGTACCTGCTGGCGGCGGGCAGCCGTGACGTGCAGCGGATCAAGGCCACGGGCGGCGTGACCGGCACCTCGAAGGGCCCGACCATGGCGGTACGGGCCGAACAGGGCGCCCGGGCCGAACTGTCGGCGACGCTCGACTCGGGCACCACCCTCACGACCCTGCGCTGAACCCGCCCCGCGGGCGCGACCCCGGCCCGCCACGACCGGGCCGCACCACGGGCGCCGGCCGCCGCCGGCGCCCGGAAGCGCCCGACAGGGGCGGCCCGAACCGGGCGTCGGCAGCGCCCGACTCGGGCGTCGTACCCACGACACCGCGCCGAGCCCGCCCTCCGCCGGGAAACGCCGCACCGGGCGCGGACCCTGAACGCACGGGCCGGCCGGCCTCGTGACCGGGGTGCCCATGGCCTACTGCGGGGCGCCCTCGGGACGGCCGCGGGTGCGCTGCGCGGCCGGTGACCGCAGCCGGTGACCGACCCACGGGCGCCGGGAGTGTGGAGGCCCACCTTCGGTCTCGGCTCCCCGCGGGCGCCCGAGGGCGACCACGCCGCGGCCGGCCCCCTCTCACTGCAGGCAGTCATCACCACCCCGGCGCGACGGACGGGGCCTCGGCCTTCGCCCTGGCTCCACGTGCCGGGCGTGCTCGGGCTCACCTGCACGGACCCCGCGGCCGGTCCGGCCCTCGCGGGACCGGCCGAGGGATGGCCCACGGACGGTTCCCCGAGTATGGGGGCATGAACGACCTCTCCTTCCGTCTCGCGCGGCCCGACGACGCCGCCCTCCTCGTCCGCCTCCGGGACGAGGCGGCCCGATGGATGCAGGAGCACGGCATCGACCAGTGGAAGCCCGGCGAGATGGACGAGGAGCACTTCCGCGCGCGCATGACGGCGGGCGAGGTCTGGCTCACCGAGCGCGAGGGGCGCGTGGTCGGCGCCTGGGAGCTGTGGTGGACCGACTTGCACGCCTGGGGGGTACGTCCGCCGGACGCGGGCTACGTCCACCGCCTCATGGTGGACCGGGCGACCGCCCCGCGCGGCACCGGCCGCGCCATGCTCGACCGGGCGGAGCGCCGCATCGCCGAGGAGGGCCGTCCCTACGCACGGCTGGACTGCGTGGCGGGCAACCCGCGACTGCGGGCGTACTACCGGGGCGCGGGCTACACCGTCGTCGGCGAACAGCCCCACAAGCAGGGCGCCAAGGGCAGCCCGTACGCGGTGACGCTGCTGGAGAAGGCGGTGTAGCGGCGCCGCGGACAGGCGGGCGGCCCGTCCCGGACTGCCGGGACGGGCCGCTCCGCGTCGGCGGGCCGCAGGGGCCGCCGCATCATTCGTTCCGGCGCCGCGCCCGTTCATAGGTGTCGTGGGCCGCTCGCCGGATCTCCTCCCGGTCGCGCAGGACCGCCTCCATCTCCTCGTCGGCCCCGGGGCCCGGCCCGGGCCCGGGGTGGGTGAGCCGGTCGTAGAGGTAGCGGCAGGCCGCGTCCTCCGTGTCGAAGTGCCGGAACGGGTCGTGCACCCCGCGTTCGAAGTTGCCGACGACCCACGCCTCGCCCTCCTGCCGGAGGTAGGTGAAGTCCGGCGGCCTCAGGTCGAACTCGTGGAACCCGGGGACCTCGTACAGCCCGCCGGGCACCCCCGCGGAAGCGAGGGCGTCGCACAGCTCGCGCCGGTCCATGGCCGGGCCCGTCAGTTCAGCCGGATGAGGTCGCCGTTGGTGACGTGGTTGAGCACGCTGTCACCGAGCGGCAGCACGTACTGCAGGCCGTTGCCGGGCTGGCCGTAGAAGGGCGCCACGGGTCCCGCGGACACCGCGAAGGACCTGACGACCTTGTACAGGTGGTAGTTGAAGGGGTAGCCCGGGTCGAAGGTGTTGAGGTTCGACGGTGCGATGGAACGCTGGGAGTACGGCGAACCGGCCGGGGCGAGGAACCGCCCGCCCTCGCCGCCGAAGCGGTCGATGCGCTGCCCCACGGCCAGGTTGATGACCGACACGGGACCGCCGGGCAGGAAGCCGTCGCCGGGCGGGAACTTGTAGCTGTTCGTCGCGAAGTCGAACCAGGTGCGCAGGAAGCCGTTGGCGTTCTGCCCGTCGAGCCGCCGGTAGTCGGTCAGCATCGCCCCGAGCAGGCCCTTGGTGGGCAGTTGCCGCGGTCCGAGCCGGGGGTCGCCGCAGAAGAACTTGGGGTCGGTGAAGGTGGCACCGATGCAGATGCGGGGGTTCTCCGGGCCACCGGGAGCGCGTCCGGGGGCGCCCGCCGTCTGGCCGGGCCCGTGCCCCGCGGCGGGGCGGGCGGGGGGAGCCGCGTGCTGTGCGCCCGGCCCCCAGTCCTCGGCGTGGGCCGAGCTGCCCGTGCCCAGCAGGGTACCGACGAGCAGGACGAGCAGGGCGGGAAGGGTGGAGAGCGATATTCGCTGGCGCCGCTTCAAGGGTCCTCCAGGGGACGACGGGAACGAGGCCGACCGGGACGGCGATCACCGTGCGTCACCGGAGCCGCGCGGATACGTACCCCTGCCGGATCGCCCACCGGAGCCGACCCGCCGCCGATTCATCCGGATGGACACGTGCTTCGCCCGTACGCAGCACCGCCCGGCCGGGACCCGCGGGAGGCGGGCCGCCGGCCGGGCGGTCACGGAACGTGCCGCTACCGCCGGACGAACACCGCCACGGTGCGGCCCGGCACGGTGAAGGTGCCGGACGCGCTGTCGTAGGAGGAGCGCTTCACCACGGCGTCGGAGCCGCCGGCCTGCACCGGGTGGAGGGCGTAGCCCTTCCCGGACAGGGCGGCGACCCGCTGGTCCTGAGCCTTCGGGGTCGCGTTGAGGACCACCACCAGCCGGCCCAGCCGCAGGGTGATCACGCCCGGGGTCTCGTCCTCGCCCGAGAGCGGGAACGACAGGTGGTCCTGGACCTGCGCCGCCGTGGTCAGCCCGAAGACCGGCTCGGTGGAGCGGATCCGCAGCAGGTCCCGGTAGGCGGCCGAGGCCGAGCTGATCTCGGCGCAGCCGACCCGCAGTGTGCCGGCGGTCAGCAGCGGCCTGGCGTAGGGCCACTTGGACTCGTTGTCGGCCTTCGGCGGCAGGCCGCGGCCGAAGCCGTTGCCCGCGGCGCAGTCCCAGTGGACGGCGTTGAACCAGTCGCCGGAGTCGTAGGAGTTGCGGTCCAGGGACTTGGAGCGCAGCAGGTCCGAGCCCGCCTGGTAGAGCGCGGGGCCCTGGGAGAGGGCGGGGACGGCCTCGGCGAGGACCTGCATGCGCGCCCGGTCGGCGGGCGAGGTGTCCTTCGGCAGCTTGAAGGCGAGCGCGTCGAAGAGGGACTCGTTGTCGTGGGCGTCCACGTAGGCGAGCGCGTCGCCGGGGGCGTCCGCGTACCCGGCGGGCGAGCCGTTGTAGTCGACCTCGGCGCCGGTGACCGCCTTGCCGCCGCTGTCGGTGAAGGAGAAGGACTTGAGGTTGCCGGTGAGGCCGACCTTGATGAGGTCCTGGTAGTGCAGCAGGCGGGCCCGCTGTTCGGCCTCGGTGCCGTTGGCGGCGGAGCCGTTGGGCTCGTTGAACAGGCCGGAGGCGAAGCCCTGGACGCCGGGGTCGGCGTCGAAGGGGCCGCCGCCGCGGACCGCGTCGCGGGCCCGGTCGGAGAAGGTGGCGACGCCGGTGCCGGCCATGTTCTTCTGGGTGGCCTGCACGAAGCGGGCGTCGTCGGCGACCTCGCCGAAGTTCCAGCCCTCGCCGTAGAGGACGATCTTCCTGCCGTCGACGCCGTCCTTGGCGGGGGTCAGCGCGTCCAGCGCCTTGCGGACGGCGAGGATGTTGGCCCTGGGGTGGTGGCCCATGAGGTCGAAGCGGAAACCGTCGACCTTGTACTCCTTGGCCCAGGTGACGATCGAGTCGACGACGAGCTTGCCCATCATCGCGTTCTCGGGCGCGGTGTTGGAGCAGCAGGTGGAGTTCGCGACCGTCCCGTCGTCCAGCAGGCGCTGGTAGTAGCCGGGCACGATCCGGTCGAGGACGGACGTGTCGTCCTGGCCGCTCGCGGCGGTGTGGTTGTAGACCACGTCCATGACGACGCGCAGGCCGGAGGTGTTGAGGCTCTGCACCATCCTCCGGAACTCCACCGTGCGCCGGGTGCCGTCCGGGTCGGTGGCATAGGAGCCCTCGGGGACGGTGTAGTGGAAGGGGTCGTAGCCCCAGTTGTAGGCGTCCCCGGCGGCGACGGCCGCCACGCACTCCTGCTGCTTGTCGGAGTCGGCCGGGTGGGCGGCCAGGTCGCAGTCGACCGTGGCCTGGTCCGCGCTCCTCTCCGCGACGGTGGCGAAGTCGAAGGCGGGCAGCAGGTGGACGTAGGAGACCCCGGACTTCGCCAGTGCCTTCAGGTGCGTCATGCCGGCCGAGCCGGAGTCGGCGAAGGCGGTGTACTTGCCCCGGTCCGCGGCGGGGACGGAGGTGTCCGCGACGGAGAAGTCCCGGATGTGGAGTTCCTGGATCTGGGCGTTGTTCAGGCCGACGGCCTCGGGCTTGGCCAGGTGGGACCAGCCGCCCGGGGCGAGCTTCGGGTCGTCGAGGTCGACGACGAGGCTCTGCTTCGAGTCGGTGGTCAGGGCGACCGAGTAGGGGTCGGTGACCCTGTTGGTGACGACCTTCCGGACGGTGGGCGCCCAGACCGTGACGGCGTAGCGGTACGGCTTGCCGGTCCAGCTCCGCTCACCGGTCACGCTCCACACGCCGGTGGAGGCGTCGCGCCGCATCGGGACGGTGCGCCCGTCCAGGTCCAGGGCGACGGACTGGGCGGTCGGGGCCCACACCGACAGCGTGGGTTCGCCGTGGGAGAAGACCGGGCCGAGCGCGGCCTTGGTCGCCTTCGCCGCGTACAGGTCGTCCAGGACGCCCTGGATCTGGACGCCGGTGGCGGAGAGCAGCGCCCCGTTGGCGAGCCGCTGGGTGGCGACGACCTGGCCGGTGAGGGCCGTGCGGACCCGGTCGCGGTCACGCGGGTCGATCGTGAAGGCCGCGTAGTCCTTCAGGTGCGGGAAGCGGGCCTTCTGGGCGTCGGTCAGGCCGCCCGGGACGCGGTCGAGACGGAGCCAGTGGCCCTCGCCGGTCAGCACGCCGTCCTTGACGGCGAGGCCGCCGCCGGGGGCGTACACGAGCTGGTGACTGGCCGCGGTGTCGCCGGTCTTCCAGGCGACGGTGTCCGCGTCGATCCACTGGGCCTTGGCCGTGGACAGGTCGAGGTCGGCGGAGGAGCCGGACGTGGTGGGCAGCAGGTACTTCTCTGTGCCGTTCAGGAGCCACACCTCGTGTCCATAGGTGGCGAGGTCGAGCGACTGGTCGGCGGGCAGGTCCTTGGTGTCGCCCTTGTGGAGGATGTAGCTCAGCGACGTGGCGCCCGCGGCGAGCGGCACCTCGAAGACGGCGCCGAAGGCGTCGGTCCTGACCGGCTGCAACGGGGCCGTCCAGTCGGTGGGGTCGGCGGCGCCGGTCCAGGTGTGCAGGCCCCAGCCGGTGTAGTCCCCATCGGCCCGGTGGTAGTGCAGGACGGCCTTGGAGCGGTCTCCCCCAGCCTGGCGGCTGGGAGGTGCCCCCAGCCCCGGCTCGGTACCGGAGGGGGCCTGGGTGGCGACGGCTTCCTTGCCCTGCTCGACCCAGATCTCGCCGGTCCTGGTGACGTCGATGAAGCGGTCGGAGCCGACGTCCTTGGTGCCGTCCTTGTCTATGACGAGGTAACCGACGCTGGAGGCACCCGGCTTGAGCTTGACGTAGGCGAAGGCGCCGTAGGCGTCGCGGCCGGTGAAGTCGTGCCCGGCAGGCCACGTGGTGCCCTCGCCGTCGGCGATGTCGCCCCAGGCGTACAGGCGCCAGTCGGTGTAGTCGTTGTCGGCGCGCTTGTAGTGGACGATCGCGTAGTCGCGGCTGCTCGCCACCGGGGGCTGCGGCGGGACCGGGGTGCCGCTGGTGGTGGCGGCGGTGGCGCTCGCGGTACGGCCGGCGGAATCGATCACGACCGCCTTGTACCGCAGCGCGGTGCCGGGCGTCACGTCCTCGCCGACCGTCTGGGTGACCTCGTACGGCGCGTGGTCCGCGGAGCCGAGCACCTTCCACGGCCCGCTGCCGGTCTGCGCGGCGAAGACGACCCGGTTCAGCTGCCCGCCCTGGACGTCGGCGGAGACCTCGACGGTGCCGGTGGCACCCGCCGCGGGGGCCTTCAGGGTCAGGGACGGCTTGGCGGCGGGGGCGCCGAGCGGCTTCGCCGCCTTCCAGACCACGGCGGACAGGGCCGGGACGGTGACGGCGATCCTGGTGTCGGCCCCGCTGCGGACGGAGCCCTCGGTGCCGTAGAGCGCGGTGAAGGCGGTGTTCGCGGAGCCGGTGGGAAGGGACGCGGTCCGCTCCTCCGTCGCGTTGTTGACGGCGACGACGTACTCGGTGCGGGTCCTGGGGTCCGTGCGTGAGAAGGCGTAGATCCCGGCGCCGTCCGCGGCGTAGCGCTCGGTCTGCACACCGTCGGCCAGGGCCGGATGGGCCTTGCGGAGCGCGGCGAGCCTGGCGATCGCCCGGTAGAGCGGGGCGCCGGTGTCGTAGGCGTCGCTCGCGTGGGTGCGGTCGGTGCCGAGCTGGTCGTCGTCGAGGTAGTCGGCGACCTTCGAGGCGAACATCGTCTGGCGGGCGTCCTTGTCGCCGCCCGCGCCGGTGTAGCCCTGCTCGTCGCCGTAGTAGACCACCGGGTTGCCGCGGGAGAGGAACATCAGCTCGTTGGCGAGCCGGTCGCGGCGGACGAGTTCGGCGTCGTCGGCGTCCGGGTTGTCCTGCTCCAGGAAGGTGCCGAAGCGGCCCATGTCGTGGTTGCCGAGGAAGGTGACCTGCTCGTACGCGTTGGCCTTGTCGGTCGTGTAGCGGTGGTCGTCACCGAACACCCCGGCCAGCTTCGCCGCGGAGCCGCCCTGGGAGGCGTACTGGCGGGCGGCGTCCTGGAAGGGGAAGTCGAGCGTCGCGTCCAGGCGGCCCTGGGTGACGTAGGGGGAGGTGATCGCGGTGTCGGCGGAGTAGACCTCGCCGAACATGAAGAAGTCATCGCGGCCGTGCCGCGCGGCGTAGGCGTCGAGGGCGGTGGCCCACTGGGTCCAGAACGGCAGGTCGACGTGCTTGACGGTGTCGATGCGGAAGCCGTCGACGGCGAAGTCGCGGACCCACTTCTCGTAGATCTCCTCCATGCCCCTCACGACCTCTGGGCGCTCGGTCCACAGGTCGTCGAGGCCGGAGAAGTCGCCCTGGTCGGAACTCTCGCCGGCGAAGGTGGAGTCACCCCGGTTGTGGTACATCGTCGGGTCGTTGAGCCAGGCCGGGACCTTGGCGTCCGAGGTGACGACGGGGGTGCGGGGGAAGGAGTCGCGGTCGACGGCGGGGAAGCCCCCGCCGGCCTTCGCGTAGTCGCTGTCGTCGAAGGGGACGCCGTCCTTCGTCAGGTAGGGGAAGGCGCCCTTGGAGAGGTAGCCGTAGGACTTCTCGTCGTAGTCGACGACGTCGGCGGTGTGGTTGGTGATGACGTCGAAGAAGACCTTCATACCCTTGGCGTGGGCCTTGGATATCAGCGCCTTGAGGTCGGCGTTGGTGCCGAAGTGCGGGTCGACCTGGGTGAAGTCGGTGATCCAGTAGCCGTGGTAGCCGGCCGAGGCCTGCTCCCCCGTGCCCTGCACGGGCCGGTTCTTGAAGATCGGCGCCATCCATATCGCGGTGGTGCCGAGGCCCTTGATGTAGTCGAGGCGCCGGGTCAGCCCCTTGAGGTCGCCGCCCTGGTAGAAGCCCTTGTCGGCGGGGTCGTAGCCGGTGCTGAGCCGGGTGCCGGTCAGGCCGCCCCTGTCGTTGGACGCGTCGCCGTTGGCGAAACGGTCCGGCAGTACGAAGTAGAACTGCTCCCGCGTCAGGTCGTGACGTGCCGGCTGGGCGGCGAGCGCGGCGTCGGAGGGCGACGGGGGCGGGGCGGCCGCCGACGCGGCGGGCGCCGAGGCGGGGACGGCGAGGGCGGCGGCGAGGGCCGCCACCGCGACGGCTGCGGCTCCGCGTCTGCGCGCGCGTGGGCGCGTGGACGCGGGCAGCCCGGTGTGCTGGGCCACGGGGTGTTCTCCTTGCGGAATCCGTGTGCGGACGGTTGTACCTCTGGGAGCCCACGCGCCATGAGCCTTCGCCCGGCAGCGGTGCCGGACCGTGCCGGGACCGTACCTCTTGCGGCGGCCTTACAGCAAGATGTCGCAAGGATTTCCAACGGGCCCGCCTCCACTGCCGCACAGCAGACCTGACGTACCGTCAGAAGGCCGCCCGCGGCCGCGGATCGCCGAACACTATGAACGCAATGGCCACGGCTCTGGACCCCCGCCACCCGCGTCCCGAAACATCGGGGCCCCGCGCGACGACGCGCCGGACGACCACGGGAGGACGAGATCATGTTCACCGGGCATTCCCCACGACGCACCGGTTCCGGAACCGTACGACGCCGCATGGCCCTGGCGGCCGGGGGTGTCGCCGCCCTCCTCGCCACCGGGCTCGCGGGCCCCCCGCCCGCCGCGGCCGCCGCGACGGCGCCCGCCCCCGCCGACTGCCCGGCGGAACTGCCGGCGGACGCCGCCTGCTTCCGCGGCCAGGACGCGAACGGCGCACACTACGCCATGGCCGTCCCGCACGACTGGAACGGCTCCCTGGTCGTCCACGCCCACGGCGGCCCCGACCTCGGCGACACCTCCGACCCGGAGCGCAGCCTCGGGGACCTGGCTCGCTGGTCGGTCATGGTGAAGGAGGGCTACGCCTGGGCGGGTTCCTCCTACCGCCGCGGCGGCTACGGCACGCGCATGGCGGCCGAGGACACCGAGAACGTACGGCGGCTGTTCGTGCGGCAGTTCGGCACACCGCGCCGGACCTTCGTCCACGGCCAGTCCTGGGGCGGGAACGTGGCGGCCAAGGTCGCCGAGATCTACGCGGCCGGTCACCGATCGCCGTACGACGGCGCCCTGCTGACCAGCGGCGTCCTGGGCGGGGGCTCGCGGGGCTACGACTACCGGGTGGACCTGCGCGTGGTCTACCAGTACTACTGCCGCAACCACCCGAGGCCCACGGAGCCCCAGTACCCGCTGTGGATGGGGCTGCGCGCCGACTCGACGATGACGGCCACCGGACTCCGCGCCCGCCTCCAGGAGTGCACCGGCTACTCCTCGCCGCCGCAGGAGCGCACGGCCCTGCAGCAGCGCAACCTCGACGACATCCTGGCCGTGACGGGACTCCCGGAGCGGACGCTGGAGTCGCACCTGCGGTTCGCGACCTTCACCTTCCGCGACATCGTGCACAACCGGCTGGGCGACCGGAACCCCTTCGGCAACACCACCGTCCGCTACACCGGATCGCACGACGACACCGCGCTCAACGCGGGCGTGGAGCGCTTCGCCGCCGACCCGGCGGCCCTGCGGGACCTGTCCTTCGACAGCGACGTCACCGGCGCGGTGTCGATCCCGGTGCTCACCGTGCACGCCATCGACGACCCGACCGCGTTCGTGGAGCACGAGGCGGCCTACCGGGCCTCGCTGGAGGGCGCCCACCGCGGGGGGCTGCTGGTGCAGAACTTCACGCGGGAGAGCGAGCACAGCGAGCTGAGCTCCTCGGAGTACGCCGCCGCGATGCGCTCCCTGGCCTCGTGGGTACGGACAGGCCACCGGCCGACACCGGGCTCGGTCGCGGCCTCCTGCCCGGCGTTCGACGCCGTCTACGGCACCGGGTGCTTCTTCGAGCCGCGGTACGTCCCGCGGGCCTACTCCTCCCGCGTGTACCCGCGGCCGGGGGCCCGGCACTGGCCGGCGCTGTCCGCCGCCCAGGAGCGTGCGTGGAGCCGTCTGGACGGCGTGGGCATCGCACCCTGAGCGGCTCCCGCCCGGCCCCGCATGTGGCCTCCCACCTGCGGTCTCGCCCTTCCGCAAGGCCCCTGCAGAATCTTGCAGAAACTTTCTGCAGGGGCCTTCCGTCCTGCCCTGAGCGGCTGTTACGTTCCTCTTCGGCCCGGTTCGGCCGGCCGGGGGTCCGCCCCTGACGGCGGGTCCCACGCGCCCGGCCGGCCGGACCGGCCGTCACCAGGACGGGGGCGGGCCCAGGACCGCAGAAGCCACCCCGCTGCGCCCCGCCCGGGGCAGGTCCAGGGCCCGCCCCGACATCACGGGGACCCGCGCCGCCCTCCGCAGAGCCGTCCGCAGAGCCGTCGGAACGCCCCGGGAAAGCCGTCGGAGACCGCCGGAAACCGCCGTCGGAAAGCCGTCAGGAACGCCGGCCGGCACCGGGCGCCTGCCCCGTGGAACCGCGCACGACCAGTTCGGTCTGGAAGACGAACTCCGAGCGCTGCACGGGGTTGCCGCCGATCTCCTCCAGCAGGGCGTTCACCGCCGCCGCCCCCATCGCCTCGACCGGCTGCCGGACCGTGGTCAGCGGCGGGTCGGTGAAGGCGATCAGCGGCGAGTCGTCGTAGCCGACGACCGAGACGTCCCCGGGGACGGCCAGACCGCGCTCCCGCACTGCGCGCACCGCGCCCAGCGCCATCAGGTCGCTGCCGCAGACGATGCCGGTGCAGCCCTTGTCCAGCAGCGCCCCGGCGGCCGCGTGACCGCCCTCCACGGAGAACAGGGTGTGCTGGACGTACGCCGCGGCCTCCTCCCCGCCGAGCCCGAGCAGGCTGCCCAGCGCCTCGACGAAGCCCTCGACCTTGCGGTGCACGGGCACGAAGCGGTTGGGCCCGACGGCCAGCCCGATCCGCTGGTGGCCGAGCTCCACCAGGTGCTGGACGGCGATGCGCGCCGAGGCGCGCTCGTCCGGCGAGATGTACGGCCCGGCGATCGCCGGGTTGTAGCCGTTGACCAGCACATAGGGCACGCCCTGGCCGAGGAGGCGGGCGTAGCGCTCGGGGTCGGCCGTGACGTCGGCGTGCAGCCCGGACAGGAAGACGATGCCGCGTACCCCGCGCTCCACGAGCGCCTCCACGAGTTCGTCCTCGGTGGAGCCGCCGGGGTGCTGGGTGCACAGCACCGCCGTGTAGCCGTAGCCGGTCAGGTTCTGCTCGATGACCTGGGCGAAGGCGGGGAAGATCGGGTTGTTGAGCTCGGGGGTGATCAGCCCGATCTGGCCGGCGCTGCGCTGGCGCAGCCGCACCGGACGCTCGTAGCCGAGCACGTCCAGTGCGGCCAGCACCTTCTGCCGGGTGGCGGGGGCGACCCCCGCCTTCCCGTTCAGCACGCGGCTGGCGGTGGCCTCGCTGACCCCAGCCTGGGCCGCGATGTCGGCGAGACGAGCCGTGGTGTTCACACCTACAGACCCTATGCGACCGCGACGCACGTCAAACGGCCCACCAGACGGTCGTGTCGGCCGGGACGACGACCCCGTCCGCCGTGACCTCCACGGGGGAACTGGCCAGCAGCAGCGCGCCCGGCGCGGGCAGCGTCACCGGCCCGGCCGTGGTGTTGACGGTGCACGCGAAACCGGGCCGGCGGAAGGAGAGCACGCCCCGCGGGGCGTCCTGCCACTGGACCGACTCGCCGGCGCCCAGGCCGTCGCGCTCGCGGCGCAGCCGCAGGGCGGAGCGGTACAGCTCCAGGGTGGAGGCCGGGTCCCCGGTCTGCGCGGCCACGCTGAGCTCCGCCCAGCCCTCGGGCTGCGGCAGCCAGCTGCCGCCGCTGCCGAAGCCGTGGCTGGGGCCTTCGGTGGTCCACGGGATCGGGACGCGGCAGCCGTCGCGGAAGCCGTCCTGGCCCGCGGCGCGGAAGAACGCCGGGTCCTGACGGGCCTCGTCGGGCAGGTCGGTGACCTCGGGCAGGCCCAGTTCCTCGCCCTGGTAGACGTACGCGGAGCCGGGCAGCGCCAGCATCAGCAGGGAGGCGGCGCGGGCCCGGCGCAGGTCGTACGTCCTCTGGTCGGCGGACAGCCGGGTGGCGTGACGGACGACGTCGTGGTTGGACAGCACCCAGGTGGTGGGCGCGGCGACCGGGCGCATGGCGTCCAGGGAGCGGTCGATGACCTCGCGCAGCTCGCCGGCGTCCCACTTGGTGCCCAGGTACTGGAAGTTGAAGGCCTGGTGCAGTTCGTCGTGGCGGACGTAGTTGGCGGTCCGCTCCACGGTGGGGGTCCAGGCCTCGGCGACGGCGATGCGCCGGCCCTGGTACTCGTCGAGGATGCGCCGCCAGGAGCGGTAGATCTCGTGGACGCCGTCCTGGTCGAAGAAGGGCAGGACATCGTTGCCAAGCAGCTTGAGCTGCTCGTGGGCCCCGATGTCGGGCAGGCCGTCGGCCTTCACCAGGCCGTGCGCGACGTCGATGCGGAAGCCGTCGACGCCCATGTCCAGCCAGAAGCGCAGGATCGAGCGGAACTCGTCCTGGACGGCCGGGTGCTCCCAGTTGAAGTCGGGCTGCTCGGGCGCGAACAGGTGCAGGAACCACTCGCCGTCGGCGGCGCGGGTCCAGGCCGGCCCGCCGAAGACGGACTCCCAGTCGTTGGGCGGCAGTTCGCCGTTCCCGCCCTTGCCGGGGCGGAAGTGGTAGCGCTGCCGCAGCGGGGAGCCGGGGCCCTCGCGCAGTGCCTGCTTGAACCACTCGTGCTGGTCGGAGGAGTGGTTGGGGACGAGGTCGACGATGATCCGCAGCCCCAGCCGGTGGGCGTCGCGGATCAGGCCGTCCGCGTCGTGGAGGGTGCCGAACATCGGGTCGATGGCCCGGTAGTCGGCGACGTCGTAGCCTCCGTCGGCCTGCGGGGAGGCGTAGAAGGGGCTCAGCCAGACGGCGTCGACGCCCAGGTCGCGCAGGTACGGGAGCCGCTCGCGGATGCCGGGGATGTCCCCCATGCCGTCGCCGTTCCCGTCGGCGAAGCTGCGGGGGTAGACCTGGTAGATGACCGCCTCTCTCCACCAGTCCGCGGTGGCCGCGCCCTGGTCGCAGGAGTGGGGGTGACGGGTGGAGTCCGCCAGGTACTGGGTCATGGTGATCCCTTGGAAAAGTGGTTGCTCGTGCGGCGAGGGGGCGAGGCCGGGTGCCCGGCCCGCGGGCCGGGCACCCCGGTTCGTACGGTCAGGACTTGGCCGCGCCGGCGGTCAGGCCGGTGACCAGGTGCCGCTGGACGACGTAGAAGAAGGCCGACGCGGGGACGGCGATGAGCACGGAGGTGGCGGCCATCAGGTCCCACTGGTTGTCGTGCTCGCTGACGAAGGTGGTGAGGCCGACGGCGAGGGTGTACTTGTCCTCGCCGAGCATGAAGACCGAGGCGTAGGCGACCTCGCCCCACGCGGTGAGGAAGGTGTAGAAGGCCGCCACCGCCAGGCCCGGCCGGGCCAGCGGCAGGATCAGCCGGTAGAAGGTGCCGAACGGGGAGAGGCCGTCGACCCGGCCGGCCTCGTCGATCTCCTGCGGGATGGTGTCGAAGTAGCCCTTGAGCAGCCACGCGCAGTACGGCACGGCGGTGGTGCAGTAGACCAGGATGAGCGCCCAGTACGTGTCCAGCAGGCCCAGGTCGGCCAGGATGTTGTAGAGCGGCACCATGAGGATGGCGACCGGGAACATCTGGGTCACCAGGAAGGTCCACATCAGCTGCCGGTGGCCGGGGAAGCGCATCCGGGAGACCGCGTAGCCGGCGCTGGCGGCGATGAACACGCCCAGCACACAGGTGCCGAGGGCGACGATCATGGAGTTCAGGAACCACTGCAGGAAGTTCGTGTCGCCGAGGACCTTGGTGTAGTTCTCGAAGCTGAACTTGCCCGCGATGTCGGCCGGGTGCAGGAAGTCGGTCTTGTCCGGGCCGAAGGAGACCCAGGCGATCCACAGCACGGGGAACGCCGCGATGAAGCTCGCGGTGATCAGTACGCCGTGGATCAGCACGGAGGGGCCCCGGCCGCGCTCGCCGCGGCCGGTGCGCCGGCGCGTGGCGGCGCGGGCGGTGGCGGTGGCCGGGCCGGCGCCCTCGGTGGCCCCCGCGGCGGGGAGGTCTGCGGTGGTGCTCATGGGGGTGGCTGCCCTCTCTTGCGTCATGACGGATGTCCTGGCCGGGGCGGCCGTCAGGCGGCCGGGTTCTCGGAGCGGGCGAGCCAGCGCCGGTACACGGAGGCGAAGACGATGAGCATGGACAGGATGATCACGCCGTAGGCGGCGGAGCCGGCGTAGTCGCGCGGGTCCTGTCCGAAGCCGAGGCGGTAGGCCCAGGTCACCAGGATCTGGGCGTCCTGCCCGGCGTTCGCGCCGAACAGCAGGAAGATGACGACGAACTGGTTGAAGGTCCAGATGATGCCGAGCAGGATCACCGTGCTGCTCACCGAGCGCAGGCCGGGGAGCGTCACGTAGCGGAACCGCTGCCAGGGGGTGGCGCCGTCCATCTCGGCCGCTTCGTACAGCTCGGAGGGGATCGACTGCAGGCCGCCGAGGAGCGAGACCATCATGAAGGGCACGCCGACCCAGGTGTTGACCATGATCGCGGCGGTCTTCTGCCAGAAGGAGTCGCTCAGCCAGGCGGGCGTCGGCAGGTGCAGCGAGTGCAGGACCGTGTTCAGGATGCCGCCGTCGTCGGCGAGGATCAGCCGCCAGGAGAAGACGGTCACGAAGGTCGGGACGGCCCACGGCAGGATCAGGACCAGCCGGTAGAAGGTGCGGCCGCGGAGCTTGCGGTTCAGCAGCATGGCCAGGCCGAGGCCGAGGCCGTAGTGCAGGGCGACGCAGACGACCGTCCACAGGATGGTCCAGGTGAAGTGCGGCCAGAACTGGTGGTCGCCCCCCGAGAGGATCTCCGTGTAGTTGTCGAGGCCGACCCAGGAGAAGGAGTCCGGGATCTCGTTGACGCCGATCGTCCGGCCGACGTTCTGGCTGTTGGCGTCGGTCAGCGACAGGTAGACGCCGCGGACCAGCGGGTACAGCACCAGCAGGCCGATGACGGCGACCACCGGCGCCACCATGGCCCAGGCATACCAGTTGCGGTTGTACGACTGCCGGATGCGGCTGAACGGACCGGGGCGCGGCGCCTGGCCACGCTGGGTCTTCCCGGTCCCGCCCTGGACGGCGACGGTCATCTTCGGCACCTTTTCGAGAGGTTCGCAGAGGGTGGTACGGCCGCGCCGCACGGCCGGGGGCCAGGCCTGCGGACGCGGGCGGGCCGTCCGGCCCGCCCCCCGCTCGGGGAGGCGGACCGGACGGCTCACGGCTGCCTTACTGGAAGTCCTTGACGAGCTTCCGGTAGGACTCGGCGGTCTGGTCCAGGCCCTTCTGGGTGTCGGTCTTCCCCTGCAGGATGCTGGTCAGGTCGGTGCCGAAGTCGGCGAAGAGCGAGCTGTACTCCGGGAGCTCCGGACGCGGGCGGGCGACGTTGGCCAGGATGTCCTGGAACTCGGCGACGCCCGGGGCGGCCTTGACCTCGGCGGTGTAGGCGGAGGTGCGGGTCGGCAGGGTGCCGTTCTTCAGCGCGATCTGCGCCTGGGTCTTCCCCGAGGTCATGAAGCCGACGAACTTCTGCGCGGCCTCCTGGTGGGCCTTGTCCGAGCCGGCGTAGACGGCCAGGTTGTGACCGCCGGTCGGGGCGCCCGCCTTGCCGGTCGAGCCGGCCGGGACGGCGGAGATGCCCAGGTTGGCCTTGTCGGAGAAGGCCGCGCCCTTGTAGATGTTGGTCAGCTCCCAGGGCCCCTGGACGATCATGGCGACCTTGCCGTTGATGAACGCGTCCTGCATGTGGGCGTAGGCGTCGGCGGTCACGTCGAGCTTGTGGACGCCCGGGGCGGCGAGCACGGACTTGCTGACGTCGACGGCCTTGACGGCCTCGGGCGAGTTGATCGTGATCTTCTTCGATGCGGCGTCGACCATGTCGGTGCCCTCGCCGAAGAGGAAGGGCAGCTCGTAGTAGGAGTCGGCGCGGAGCCAGAAGCCGTCGACCTTGTCCTTGGCCTTGACGGCCTTGGCGACCGCCTTCAGCTCGTCCCAGGTGGCGGGGGCCTTGTCGAAGCCGGCCTTCTTCAGCAGCTCCTTGTTCCACATGAGCGCGAGGGTGTCGGTGACGATCGGCGCACCGTAGGTCTTGCCCTCGTACTGCGCCTGCTTCAGCAGGGACGGGTTGATGTCGTCCTGGTCGGCCAGCGCGGGGGTGCCGTCCAGCGGCGCGAGGAACTGGGACTTCGCCCAGGAGGCGGTCCAGCCGACCTCGGCGCGGACCACGTCCGGGGCGCCCTTGCTGCCGGCGGCGGTCTGGAACTTGTTCTGCGCCTGGTCGAAGGGCACGTTGACGTACGTGACCTTGATCTTCGGGTTCGCCTTCTCGAAGTCCGCGATCAGGGCCTTGTAGGTCGGTGCCTCGTTCGTCGCGTTCGAGGTGTCCCACCAGGTGATGGTGACGGGACCGCCGGCCTTGTCACTGCCGCCGTCGTCGCCGCCGCAAGCCGTCGCCGCGAGCCCGAGCGCCGCAACCAGCGCGGTGGCCGCTATGCCACGCCGCATGTGATCTCCTCCAGGATGAAAGCCCGTGATGGTGCGGGGCGCGTCACCGCGTCCCCCCTGCCGACTGCGCCGTTGCGGCCGCCGGGCTGTCGAGGAACGTAACAGGGAAGAAAGCCCGACGAAAGACCTTGCTGCAAAGACTTGCAAGATCTTCCGATCGTTACATCTGCGTGTCCTCACAGTTGCAGACGGGAGACGCGCCATGGGACGCTCACCGTCCTGGAAGCCGTTACGCGATCTTCCGCAAATTTCTGAAAGGCATTGCCGATCACGCGGTGGATCGGAATCATCGGCAGGGACCGGCGCCGACTCCCGAGGGACCGACATGACCCAAGAGCTCGCCCCCGTCGTCCACGACGCGACCGACGCGACCGACGCGGCCCCGGCCGCCCCCGAGGGGCGCGCTCCCGGCTGGTGGCGCAGCGCCGTCATCTACCAGGTGTACGTACGCTCCTTCGCCGACGGCGACGGCGACGGCGTGGGCGACCTGCCCGGCATCCGGGCCCGGCTGCCCTACCTGGCGGAACTCGGCGCCGACGCCGTGTGGCTGACCCCCTTCTACGCCTCCCCCCAGGCGGACGGCGGCTACGACGTGGCGGACTACCGCAGCGTCGACCCCCTCTTCGGCTCCCTCGCGGACGCCGACGCGCTCATCCGCACCGCCCACGAGCTGGGCCTGCGGGTGATCGTCGACATCGTCCCGAACCACACCTCCGACCGGCACGCGTGGTTCCGGGCGGCGCTCACGGACCGGCGCGGGGGGCCGGCCCGCGAGCGCTACCACTTCCGCCCCGGCCGGGGCGAGCACGGTCAACTGCCGCCCAACGACTGGGAGTCGGTCTTCGGCGGTCCCGCCTGGACCCGGGTCGGGGACGGCGACTGGTACCTCCACCTGTTCGCCCCCGAGCAGCCCGACCTCAACTGGGACCACCCGGAGGTCCGGGAGGAGTTCGACGCGGTCCTGCGCTTCTGGCTCGACCTGGGCGTCGACGGCTTCCGTGTCGACGTCGCCCACGGCATGGTCAAGGCGGCCGGCCTGCCCGACATCGGCCGCAAGGAGCAGGTCAAGATGATCGGCTCCCAGGTGCTGCCCTTCTTCGACCAGGACGGGGTCCACGAGATCCACCGCTCCTGGCGCCGGCTGCTCGACTCCTACTCCCGCGGGCCCCGGCCGGAGGGCCTGCCCGCCGAGCGCATCGGCGTCGCCGAGGCCTGGGCGCCGAACGCCGGGCGCATGGCGCTGTACGTCCGCCCCGACGAACTGCACCAGGCCTTCAACTTCCACTTCCTGCAGTGCCCGTGGGAGGCCGGGGCGATGCGCGCGGTGATCGAGGAGTCCCTCGCCGCCACCGTCTCCGTGGGCGCCCCCACCACCTGGGTGCTCTCCAACCACGACGTGGTCCGGCACGTCACCCGCTACGGCGACGGCGCGGCCGGGCTGCGCCGGGCCCGCGCCGCGGCCCTGCTGATGCTGGCGCTGCCCGGTTCCGTCTACGTCTACCAGGGCGAGGAACTGGGCCTGCCAGAGGTCACCGACCTGCCCGACGAGGTCCGCCAGGACCCCTCCTTCTTCCGGGACAACGGCCAGGACGGGCTGCGCGACGGCTGCCGGGTGCCCATCCCGTGGACCACCGACGGCCCCAGCCACGGCTTCGGCCCGGCCGGCAGCTGGCTGCCGCAGCCCGCGGGCTGGGGCGGGCTCAGCGTGCAGGCGCAGACCGGCGACCCCGGCTCCACGCTGGAGCTGTACCGCTCGGCCCTGCGGCTGCGCCGTGAGCTGCCGGGCCTCGGCGACGGGCCGATGCGCTGGCTGGACGCCCCCGAGGGGGTGCTGGCGTTCTCCCGCCCCGGCCTGGTGTGCACCGTCAACGTCACTCCGGAGCCGGTCCAACTGCCCGTTCCGGGGCGGCCGGTGCTCTCCTCCGAGCCCGTGGCGCCCACCGGCGGATCCGTCCGTCTTCCGGCTGATTCGTGCATCTGGTGGGCGATCTGAGATGCGACCGGTACAGTCCAATCCTGTGACCGCAAGGCTTGCCGACATCGCAGCCCAGGCGGGGGTGAGCGAAGCGACGGTCAGCCGTGTCCTCAACGGCAAGCCAGGTGTCTCCGCCGCCACCCGTCAGTCCGTGCTGGCCGCCCTCGACCTGCTGGGGTACGAACGGCCCGTGCGGCTGCGCCAGCGCAGCGCGGGCCTGGTCGGGCTGATCACGCCCGAGCTGGAGAACCCGATCTTCCCGGCCTTCGCGCAGGTCATCGGGCAGGCCCTGACCCGGCAGGGGTACACGCCGGTGCTGGCCACCCAGACGCCGGGCGGCTCGACCGAGGACGAACTCGTCGAGATGCTCGTCGAACGCGGCGTCGCCGGGATCATCTTCGTCTCCGGCCTGCACGCCGACTCCACCGCCGACGTGGCGCGCTACGACCGGCTGCACGGCCAGGGCGTGCCGTTCGTCCTGATCAACGGCTTCTCCGCCAAGATCAAGGCGCCGTTCGTCTCGCCCGACGACCGCGGTGCCATGCGTCTGGCCGTCACCCACCTGGCGGCGCTCGGCCACGAGCGCATCGGCCTCGCGGTCGGGCCCAAGCGGTTCGTCCCCGTGCGGCGCAAGATCGAGGGCTTCCTGCGCAGCATGGAGGAGGTGCTCGGCATACCCGCCGACGAGGCGGCCGAGCGCATCCAGCACTCGCTGTTCACCCTCGAGGGTGGTCAAGCGGCCGCCGCCGGCCTGCTCGAAGCGGGCTGCACGGCCGTGGTGTGCGCCTCCGACATGATGGCGCTGGGCGCCGTCCGCGCGGCACGGCAGCAGGGGCTGTCCGTCCCCGGCGACGTCTCGGTCGTCGGCTTCGACGACTCCCCGCTGATCGCCTTCACCGATCCGCCGCTGACCACCATCCGGCAGCCGGTCACGGCCATGGGCCAGGCCGCGGTGCGCGCGTTGCTGGAGGAGGTCGGCGGTACCCCGGCCCCGCACAGCGAGTTCGTCTTCCTGCCCGAACTGGTCGTACGCGGTTCGACGGCATCAGGTCCCAAGGCGGGGGCAGCCGTACCCGTACAGCAGTCGGCCGGGAGGCGTACGCGGGATGCACAGAATCCCACCGGGGGTTGATCGGGCGGCACCGGACCGCATGGCAGACTATCGCCCCATGGGGGAATCGACCGCGAAGATCATGGCCCACCGCAGTGACGGCGTACCACCGCGCTCCATCGATTCCCGTGACCCCGATGGAGCGACGACGGGCAACGGACTACTGGCACCACGCCGGCCCCGGCTGTGGTTCGAGATCCTGCTGATCGCCATCAGCTACTGGATCTACTCGCTGGTGCGCAACGCCGTGCCCGAGCAGCAGGACGACGCCATGCGGAACGCCAGCCACGTCTGGGACCTGGAGCGGTCCCTCGGGCTCGGCTTCGAGCACGCGCTCAATCATGCCGTGAACTCCGTAACGTGGCTCATCGTCGGGATGAACTATTACTACGCGACCCTCCACTTCGTCGTCACCCTGACGGTGCTCGTCTGGCTCTTCCGGAGGCATCCCGGCCGCTACGCGCCGACCCGGCTCGTCCTGTTCGTGACGACCGGCATCGCGCTGCTCGGCTACTACTTCTTCCCCCTGGCGCCGCCCCGGCTGATGGAGGGCGGCGGCTTCGTCGACACCGTGAAGATCCACCACACCTGGGGGTCGATGGCCTCGGGCGACCTGGCGCACGTCTCCAACCAGTACGCGGCCATGCCGTCGATGCACATCGGCTGGTCGCTGTGGTGCGGCATCACCGTCGCCATGCTCGCGCGGCGGGCGTGGGTGCGGGTGCTGGGGGTGCTCTACCCGGTCGTCACCCTGCTCGTCATCGTCTCCACCGCCAACCACTTCTGGCTGGACGCCGCCGGCGGCACCCTCTGCCTCGGTGTGGGCTTCGCCGCCTCCTGGGCCGTCTACGGCGGTCTCGCCTACCGGTTGCCGCGCCAGGTCAGGGTCGCCACGGCCTAGCCGGGCCGTGACGTCCTCCGGCTACGTGCCGTAGAAGAGGCGCTCGACCACCGCGCGGGCCCGGCGCGTGGCCCGGCGGTAGTCCTCCACCATGTCGCCCACGTGCCCCGGCTCGTAGCCGAGGTAGCGCCCCACCGCGGCCAGTTCCTTGCCGTCGCCGGGGAAGGTGTCGCCGGCCCGGGCCCGGACGAGCATGACGGCGTTGCGCATCCGGCTGGCCAGGATCCAGGCGGCGTCCAGGACCTCGGCGTCCTCGGCGGGCACCAGTCCCGCCGCCGCGGCCGCGGCCAGCGCCGGCCGGGTCCGGGTCGTCCGCAGCCCGGGAACCTGTGCGCCGTGCCGCAGTTGCAGCAGTTGCACCGTCCACTCGACGTCGCTGAGCCCGCCCCGCCCCAGCTTGGCGTGGGTGGTCGGGTCCGCGCCGCGCGGCAGCCGCTCGGACTCCATGCGGGCCTTGAGCCGGCGGATCTCGCGCACCGCCTCCTCCGGCAGCCCCTCGGCCGGGTAGCGCAGCGGGTCGACGAGGCCGATGAAGCGGGCGCCCAGGTCCTCGTCGCCGGCGACCGGTTCGGCGCGGAGCAGGGCGTGGCTCTCCCAGACCAGCGACCAGCGACGGTAGTAGGCGGCGTACGAGCCCAGGGTGCGCACCAGCGGTCCGCTCTTGCCCTCGGGGCGCAGGTCGGCGTCGATCAGCAGCGGCGGGTCGGTGGTGGGGATCTGCAGCAGCCGGCGCAGCTCGTTGGCGACCTTGAGCGCGGCCTTGGCGGCCCGGTGCTCGTCGACCCCCTCGTACGGCTCGTGGACGAACAGGACGTCCGCGTCCGATCCGTAGCCCAGTTCGCGCCCGCCGAAGCGGCCCATGCCGATGACGGAGAACCGGGTCGGCAGGGGCTCGCCGTCGGCCGCCTCGACGGCGTTGACCGCGGCCTGCAGGGCACCGGTGACGGCGGCGGCGTTGAGGTCGGTGAGGGCGGCGCCGATCGCGTCGGGGTCGTCGCGGTGGACTCCGACCAGGTCCGCGGCCGCGGTGCGGAACAACTCGCGGCGACGCACCCCGCGGACCGCGGCCACGGCCTGCTCGGCGGTGTCCGCGCGGTGGACCGCGGCCAGCACCTCCTGGTCCAGGGCACCGCGGGTGCGCGGCTGGAGGCCCTCGTCGTCGGCGAGCAGGGCCACCGCCTCGGGGGCCCGCATGAGCAGGTCCGGGGCGAGCCGCCCGGAGGACAGCACCCGCGCGAGGTTGACGGCGGCGGCGCCCTCGTCCCGCAGCAGCCGCAGGTACCAGGGGGTGCGGCCGAGGGCGTCGCTGACCCTGCGGAAGCCCAGCAGTCCCGCGTCGGGGTCCGCGGAGTCGGCGAACCAGCCGAGCAGCACCGGCAGCAGGGTCCGCTGGATGGCGGCCTTGCGGCTGACCCCCGAGGCCAGCGCCTCCAGGTGGCGCAGGGCGGCGGCGGGATCGGCGTAGCCGAGCGCCTCCAGGCGCTGCTTGGCCGCGTCCGTGGACAGGCCCACCTCGCCGGGGGCGAGCTGGGCGACCGCGTCGAGCAGCGGACGGTAGAAGAGCTTCTCGTGGAGGCGGCGGACCTCGCGGGCGTGCCGCCGCCACTCCCGCTGCAGCTCCGTGACCGGGTCCGCGCGGAAGCCCAGGGAGCGGCCGAGCCGCCGCAGGTCCGCAGCGTCCTCCGGCACCAGGTGGGTGCGGCGCAGCTTGTGGAGCTGGATGCGGTGCTCCATCGTCCGCAGGAAGCGGTACGAGGTGTCGAGCGCCGCCGCGTCCGCGCGCCCCACGTAGCCGCCGGCGGCGAGCTGGGACAGCGCGGTCAGGGTGGTGCCGCTGCGCAGCGACGGGTCGGTGCGGCCGTGCACCAGCTGGAGCAGCTGCACCGCGAACTCCACGTCCCGCAGGCCGCCGGGGCCGAGCTTCAGCTCGCGGTCCAGGTGGGCGACGGGGATGTTCTCCACGACCCGGCGCCGCATCTCCTGGACGTCCTGGACGAAGTGCTCGCGCTCGGCGGCCTGCCACACCATCGGCGACAGCGCCTCGACGTACTCCTGGCCCAGCGCCGGGTCGCCGGCGACCGGGCGGGCCTTGAGCAGCGCCTGGAACTCCCAGGTCTTGGCCCAGCGCTTGTAGTAGGCCAGATGGCTGGAGAGGGTGCGCACCAGCGGGCCGCGCCGGCCCTCGGGACGCAGGTTGGCGTCGACCTGCCAGATGCTGCCCTCGACGGTGGTGTCGGAGCAGATCCGCATCATGTGCGAGGCCAGCCGGGTGGCGGCCTGCAGCGCCTTGGCCTCCTCGGCGTCGGGGCGGGCCTCGGCCACGAAGATGACGTCGACGTCGGAGATGTAGTTGAGCTCGTGGCCGCCGCACTTGCCCATGCCGATCACCGCCAGCCGGCACAGTGCGGCGTCGCCCGGCGCCTCCGCCTCGGCCATGGCCAGGGCGGCGCGCAGCGTCGCGGTCGCGAGGTCGGCGAGCTCCGCCGCGGTCTGCACGAGGTCGCTGGTGCCGCACACGTCGCGGGCGGCGATGCCCAGCATGCAGCGCCGGTAGGCCACCCGCAGCGACTGCGGGTCGTCGGCCCCGGCCAGTCCGCGCTCGAACTCCGTGGTGCCCGGGTGCAGGTCGGCGTGCTCGTAGGTGACCAGGGCGTGCCAGTCGAGCGGGTGCCGCGTCAGGTGGTCGGCCAGGGCGACGGAGGCGCCCAGCACCCCGAGCAGCCGGTCGCGCAGCGGCTTGGCCGTGGTGAGCGTGTCGAGGAGGGTCCGCCGTTCCCCGGGGTCGAGGGCCTCGACGAGCCGTACGAGTGAGGCGAGCGCCTGGTCGGGGTCGGCGGTGGCGCCCAGCGCGTCGAGCAGGACCGGGTCGCTGCGGACCTCGGCGAGCTGCTCGCCGCCCAGCAGCGCCTCGGCGGCCACGGCGTCGCTGAAGCCGTGCCGCAGCAGCCTCCCGAACCTGGTGTCCCGTCGCCCTTCCAGCACGCCGCCCGCCTTTCCCGGTGCTCCCGGCCGGCCCGATCCGCCCTAGAGAGAGTATCCACCCGGCCCCGGCTCTGTTACCTGGCGGTATGCCCGCTTTCAGGGTGATCGTCCGGCGGTGTGAGGGTGCTCAGGTCCTTCTGGTATAAAGCCTTGCTGATTCAGAGGTTTAAACCATCAACCAACGGTGCCCACGGGATCCAGGGGTGGGACGGGGCGGGGAAGAGAACATGCGGCGAATACGTCTGCGCGGGCGTGCCTGGCTCGCGGTGGGGGCGGTCGTACTCGGAGGCGCCGGTGTCATCACCGCCGCGTCCGTGGCGAGCGGCCCGGAGGGGACCGCCTCGTCGGCACCCTCCAAGGGGCCTGTTCCCAGCGCGGTGCAGTCGGTCGACCTCAAGGGCGAGGGCGGCGAGCGCACCGTGGCGCAGCGCGACACGGACACCTTCGGGCTGCTCGGCGTGACGTGGGACGACCCGCGCACCGAGCTGGACGGAACCGTCCAGGTGCGCACCCGTTCGGTGAAGACCGGCCAGTGGTCCGACTGGCACTCGGTGGACCCGCACTACGACGACGCACCGGACCCGAAGACCGAGGGCGCCACCCGGGGCGGTTCCGCCCCGCTGTACGTGGGCCTCTCCAACGGCGTCGAGCTCAAGGTCGCGTCGGAGGACGGCGCCTCGGGCACCCTCCCGAAGGGCCTCCAGCTGGAGCTGGTGGGCGACGCCAAGAAGAGCGGCAACGATGTCGCGATGGCGCCCGTCGCCTTCGCGGCGGACGCCGAGGAGACCACGACCCCGCCCGCCGATCCCTCGGCGACCGGCACGCCGGCCGACTCGGCCACGCCGGATCCTGACGTCTCCTCCTCGGACGACACCGCGGTCCCGTCGACCTCGGCGCCGGAGAGCACCCCGCCGGCCGGCTCCTCGGCCTCGGCGAGCGCCACACCGAGCACGTCCGCGAGCACCTCCACCTCGCCGTCGCCGAGTTCGACCCGGCCGACCGCTCCCGCCTCCACCGTGGCCAAGCCGGCAATCAAGCTCCGCAAGGACTGGGGCGCCGACGAGTCCAAGCGCGAAGCCGGGGACCCGCCCTACGCGGACAAGGTGAACGTGGTCTTCGTCCACCACACGGACACGGCCGCCGACTACGACTGCGCCGACTCGGCCTCGATCGTGCGCTGGATCTACGCCTACCACCTGTCGCAGGACTGGCGCGACATCGGCTACAACGCCCTCGTCGACAAGTGCGGCACCATCTTCGAGGGCCGCTTCGGCGGCCTGGACCTGCCGGTCATCGGCGCGCAGACCTACGGCTTCAACACCCGCAGCTGGGGCATCGCCGCCATCGGCACCTTCCAGGTCATCAAGGGCGTCCCGGCCACGCCGATCTCCTCCAAGATGCTCGGCTCGATCGCCGCGCTGTCCGCCTGGAAGCTCGGCCAGTACGGGATCAACCCCAACCCCGGCACCAAGTCGCAGACCCTGGTCGAGGGCGCGGAGGACAGCCCGCCGTGGGTCTACAAGAAGTCGTACACGTTCAACCCGATCTCCGGGCACCGCGACGGCTTCGCGACCGCCTGCCCCGGCCAGAACCTGTACGACAAGCTGGCCACGATCCGCTCGTACGCGGCCGGCGTGGCCGCACCGACGCTCAACGGCGTCAGCGGCGCCACGCTCTCCGGCTCCTCGTACTACACCAAGGGCACAGCGACGGTGGCCTGGAAGGAGACCACGCCGACGGCCGTCATCAAGCGGTTCGAGGTCCTGGTCGACGGCAAGGTCGCGGCCACCGCCAAGTCCACCGCGCTCTCGGCGCCGATCACGGTCGCCGCGGGCAAGCACACGGTGGCCGTGCGGGCGGTGCACAACAACAACAAGACCGCGACGTCCGCGAGTTCGTACAGCGTGGTCGGTGACACGACCAAGCCGACGTTCACCACCGCCCCCTCGGTGAAGATCCGCAACGCGACGGTGTCCAGCACCTCCGTGCCGGTCTCCGTGACCTGGAAGGCCACCGACAGCGGCGCGCTCAAGAGCGTCGCGGCGACCGCCCCCAGCACGGCGACCTTCGGCCCGACCACCACGGCGTGGAGCACCACCGGCAAGGTGAACACCGCGGTCACGTACGGCCTGAAGGCCACCGACGCGGCCGGCAACTACACGACCGCCTCGGTGAGCCGCACGGCGGCGATCCTTCAGGAGACCTCGGCGACGAAGACCGGCACGTGGTCGGCGAAGAGCAGCAGCAGCTACCTCGGCGGCAAGTCGCTCACCTCGTCCTCCAAGAACGCCAGCCTGACCTGGACGTTCACCGGCCGCTCGGTCGGCTGGGTGGTCTCCCGGGCCTCGACCTCCGGCCAGGCGTACGTCTACGTCGACGGGGTCAAGACGGCCACGGTGGACCTCAAGTCCTCCACCACCGCCTACCGTCAGACGATCTGGTCCAAGGCGTGGACCACCAGTGCCAAGCACACGCTGAAGATCGTCGTCGTCGGCACCTCCGGCCGCCCGGCGATCACCACGGACGGCATCACGTACGTCAAGTGACGGCCTGACAGCAAGGGCCCGGGGAACGCGAATCCGCGTTCCCCGGGCCTTTTACCTGTGCTTGACCTCAAGATCCAAAACGTAGGGACCGTTCCCCGGACCTTCACTTCGGCGGTGCTTCGGGCGTCCACGTCCCCCTCCTAACCTGGCGCGGCGCCACTCCCCGTCCCCCCTTCACGGAGGTCCGCCGTGTCCGGCTGGTCCCTGCCCCGCCCCCGTCGCACCGTCACCGCCCTCACGTCCGTCCTCGGCGTCGCCGCCGCCTCCCTCGGCCTGTGGGCCGGGCTCGGCGGCTCCGAGACCGCCCACGCGGCCGGCAGCGTCCCGAACCCCGACCACGTGGTCGTGGTGATGTTCGAGAACCACGCCTACAACCAGGTCATCGGGAGCTCCAGCGCCCCCTACATCAACAACACCCTGAAGGCCGGCGGCGCCAACCTGACGCAGTCGTACGGCGTCACGCACCCGAGCCAGCCCAACTACCTGCAGATCTTCTCCGGTGGCAACCAGGGCGTCACCGACGACGGCTGCTACACCCCCGGCTTCAGCTCCAAGCCCAACCTGGCCTCCGAGCTGATCGCCGCCGGCAAGAGCTGGGCCAGCTACAACGAGACGCTGCCGAGCCAGGGTTCGACCACCTGCAGCAGCGGCACCTACGCCCGCAAGCACAACCCGTGGTTCGCCTTCAGCAACGTCCCGACCTCGACGGCGAAGACCTTCGCGCAGTTCCCGACCGACTTCACCACCCTGCCCAAGGTCTCCTTCGTCACGCCGAACCTGTGCAGCGACATGCACGACTGCTCGGTCTCCACCGGTGACACGTGGCTGAAGAACAAGCTGGGCGCCTACGCGACCTGGGCGAAGACCCACAACAGCCTGCTCGTCGTCACCTTCGACGAGGACAACCGGCTGAGCGGCAACAAGATCGCGACCGTGCTGTACGGCCAGCCGGTCAAGGCCGGTTCGTCGTCCGCGACGACCTACAACCACTACAACGTGCTCCGCACGCTGGAGGACCTGGCGGGTCTGAGCACGCACGCGGGCAACGCCGCCTCCGCCTCGGACATCACCGGAATCTGGGCGAGCTGAGGCCGGTGTACGTCGCGGACAGCCGCGGCGGAGCCGGCACCGGGGTCCGGGACGCGTCGCGTCCCGGACCCCGGGCCACCGCCGTCGCCCCCACCGTCCTCGTCCTGGGCACCGTCAGCCTGATCACCGACGTGTCGTCGGAGATGGTCACCGCGGTGCTCCCCCTCTACCTCGTCGCCGGACTCGGCCTCTCCCCCCTCGGCTTCGGTCTGCTCGACGGCGTCTACAACGGCTTCAGCGCCCTGGTGCGGCTGGCCGGCGGCCACCTCGCCGACCGGGGCGGCGGCCGGCACAAGGCGGTCGCGGCCGTCGGCTACGGCCTGTCGGCGCTGTGCAAGCCCGCGCTGCTGCTGGTCCACAGCCTGCCCCTGATCGGTGCCGTCCTCGCCGTCGACCGCACCGGCAAGGGCCTGCGCACCGCGCCGCGGGACGCGCTGATCTCGCTGTCCTCCGCGCCGGAGACGCGCGGGCGGGCCTTCGGCGTGCACCGCGCCATGGACACCGCCGGGGCGCTGCTGGGGCCGCTGGTGGCCTTCCTGATCCTGCGGCAGGCCGCCGAGGGCTACGACGCCGTCTTCACGGTGAGTTCCTGCGTGGCCGCCGTGGGCGTGCTGGTGCTGCTGCTGTTCGTGCCGGGCGGCCGCGGCGGGGCTCCCACCGCCGAAGTGCCCGCGTCCGCGGACTCGCCCCGGCCCACGCTGCGTGCCTCCCTGGCGCTGCTGCGCCGCCGGGACGTGCGGCGGCTGACGGTGTGCGCGACGCTGCTGGGCCTGTCGACGGTCAGCGACTCCTTCGTCTACCTGCTGCTCCAGCACCGGCTCGGCGTCCCCGACCGCTGGTTCGCGCTGCTCCCCCTGGGCACCGCGGCGGCCTTCCTGCTGCTCGCGATGCCGCTGGGGCGGCTGGCCGACCGGATGGGCCGCTGGCGGATGTTCCTGGCGGGGCACGTGGCCCTGCTCGCCGCGTACGGGCTGCTGCTCGCGCACGGCCCGGTGTACGTCGTCCTGCTGCTGCACGGCGCCTTCTACGCCGCCACGGACGGGGTGCTGATGGCCGCCGCGTCCACCGCCGTACCCGAGGAACTGCACGGCGCCGGGCTCGCCCTCGTCCAGACCGGGCAGGCCACGGCCCGCTTCGCCGCCTCCCTCGCCTTCGGCGCCGCCTGGACCGCCTGGGGCGACCGCACGGCCCTCACCGCCGCCGCGCTGGCACTGACGGTGTGCGCGGTCTGCGCCGTGTACCTGCGTCCGGCGCCGAGTTCCTAAGCCCCCCCGAGGAAAGGCCCCCCATGAACACCCGCAGCCGTCTGTTCGTGCTGCTCGCCGCCGTGGCGGCGCTGGCCGCCGTCGCCGCCGTCTCCGTGCTGCGCGCCGCCGACCGCGCGGCGGAGAAGGACCGCCCGCAGGCCGGCGGCCCCGCGGTCACGTCCGGGACGGTGACGCTGGCGCCGGACGCGCCCCGCATGGTGTTCCGCAACATGGCCTGGGGCCCGCACCGGGACGAACTGGCCACCGTCCCGGCCGGCAGCCCGGGGGCCGCGCGCACCGCCTCGGACGTCAAGTGCCTGCGCTTCCACGCGGCCGCCGGCACCGGCATCTGCCTGCAGTCGGTCAAGGGCGCCGTCCAGGACAGCTACCGTGCCGTCGTCCTGGACGCCCGGCTGCACGAGCTGCGCAGCTTCCCCCTCGCGGGCATCCCGACCCGGGCCCGCGTATCGCCCAGCGGGCGCATGGTCGCCTGGACGGTGTTCGTCGGCGGCGACTCCTACGCGGGCACGAACTTCTCCACCCGCACGTCCGTCCTGGACACCCGAACCTGGGCCCTGGTGACGAACCTCGAGGACTTCCGGATCACCAAGGACGGCCGGCCCTACCACGCCGCCGACGTCAACTTCTGGGGCGTGACCTACTCCGACGACACCCACTTCTACGCCACCCTCGGCACCGCCGGCCGCACCTACCTCGTCCGCGGCGACGTCGCGGACCGCTCGGTGCGGACGCTGCGCGAGAACGTCGAGTGCCCCTCGCTCTCGCCCGACGGCACCCGGCTGGTCTTCAAGAAGCGCGTCGCGGGCCTCTCCCCCGACGCTCCGTGGCGGCTGTACGTCCTGGACCTGGCCACCATGCGCGAGACCCCGCTCGCCGAGCGGCGCAGCGTCGACGACCAGGTCGTCTGGCGCGACGACCACACGCTCGTCTACGCCCTCTCCGGGGACTTCGGCGCGGACCTGTGGACGGTGCCCGCCGACGGCACCGGCTCGGCCCGCCGCATGATGACGGCGGCACTGGCGCCCGCGTACCTCGGCTAGGGCCCCGGCGGGCACCGCCCGCTCAGGTCGCCAGGGACACGTCGGTCGCCTTGACCAGCGCCACGACGTCGGCACCCTCGGCGACCCCCAGCTCCTCCAGGGCCTCCCGGGTGATCACGGACGTCAGCTCACGACCGCCCCCGAACGCCACCCGCACCGTCGCCACCGCCCCACCCGCCGTCACGGCCGTCACCGTCCCCGGGATCCGGTTGCGGATGCTGATCCCGCGCACCGGAGCCGTCGCCAAGGACACCTCCGTCGCCTTGATCAGCACCGTCACCCCGCCCCCGGGGATGATGCCGAGCTCCCGCACGGCCTCGGCCGTCACGGCCGCCGTGAAGTCCGGCCCCCCGCCGTCGAGGCGGACGGTGACCACGGCCATCACCTCGCCCGGGACCACCGAGGCGACCTTGCCGTCGATCTGGTTGCGAATGCTCAGTGCCATGAGCGGCACCGTAAGCCCGCTCCCGGCGCGGCGCGCGGAACGACCCGCCGCCCGCTCCGGGCCCGGGCGGCGGTACTGCCCCGCCGGCGGCGGCTCAGGCGGTGACCAGGTCCGCCCAGCGGGTGACCCCCGCGCAGTCGGCACGGATGCCGTGCCGTGTCGAGAGGGCGCCCACGATGCCGAGGCCCCGGCCGTGCTCGTCGGGGTCGGTGGAGCCCCCCGGTAGGCACGGACGGGCCGACGGGCCCGCGTCGGTCACCTCGATGTGGAGGGCGCTGTGCCCGTCGACCTCGGTCCAGCAGATGCGCAGGGAGGCGGGGCCGTCGGCGTGGACGATCGCGTTCGTGGTGAGCTCCGAGATCACCAGCAGCGCGTCCTCGGCGACCTCCGGGCACAGCTCCCAGTCCGCCAGCACGCCCCGTACCCGTCGGCGCACGACGGACAGGGCACCCGGGATGTGCGACAGCGCGCAGACGTGCACGTCCTCGCGCTGCGACATCGTCTCGGGCTCTGCCGCCATGGTGTCCTCCTCCCGGGGGAGTCCTGCCGGGTGGACTCCCGGACCTGGACGAAAGCTTCCGAGACGGGGCATCGCGGGTCAATGAATCGGGGTCGTCATTGTCGAACGCCGCCTTCGCAGGCCGAACGACCTGCGGAAACGCGCTGATGCCCATCGCCGTTGCCGGGGATAGCATCGACGTATGGCCGGCCCGCTCCAGTCCATCGAACGGGCGGCGGCGATCCTCAGGCTCCTGGCCGGCGGTCCCCGCCGGCTCGGGCTGGGCGAGGTGGCCGCCTCCCTCGGGCTGGCGAAGGGCACGGCCCACGGCATCCTGCGGACCCTCCAGCACGTGGACTTCGTCGAGCAGGACCCGGCGACCGGGAAGTACCAGCTCGGGGCGGCCCTGCTGCACCTGGGCACCAGTTACCTGGACGTCAACGAACTGCGGTCGCGGTCGATCAACTGGGCCGACGCCCTGGCCGCCCGCAGCGGCGAGGCGGTGCGCCTGGGCACCCCGCTGGAGGGCCAGGTCCTCGTCGTCCACCACGTCTTCCGGCCCGACGACAGCCTGCAGACCCTCGACGTCGGAGCGCTGCTGCCGCTGCACGCCTCCTCGCTCGGCAAGATCCTGCTGGCCTACGGAGCGGCGCCGCTGGAGCCGCTGCTGAAGGAGGAGCTGGAGGCGTACACGCGGCACACCCTGGTGGTCCCGGAGGACCTGTCGCGGGCCCTGGCCGAGGTCCGCGAGCAGGGCTGGGCGGCGGAGGTGCAGGAGATGTCGATGGGCGAGGCCGGGGTCTCGGCGCCGATCCGCGGCTCGGGCGGCCTCGTCGTGGGCGCGATCGGCCTGTCCGGCCCGGTCGAGCGGATCTGCGACACCAAGGGCCGCCCCCTGGCGTCCCTGGTCACGCTGCTCCGCGAGGCCGCTCGGGCGATCTCCAGAGACCTGGGCGCCGCCCGCTGGTGAGGCCCGCCCGCGCCCCGGACACCGCCCCGGACACCGCCCCGGACACCAAGGACACGGCGAACGCGACGAAAGCAACGGAAAGCATCGGAAAGCAGGCCCCGAACATGGTTGAACGGTATGTGTTGTCCATCGACCAGGGCACCACCTCCACCCGATGCATCCTCTTCGACCACCGGGGCCGCCTGGTGTCGGTCGCCCAGCGCGAACACCAGCAGCACTTCCCGCGGCCCGGCTGGGTCGAGCACGACGCCCTGGAGATCTGGCGCAACCTCGAGCGCATCGTGCCCCAGGCGCTGTCCTCGGCCGAGATCGCGGCGGACGAGGTCGCCGCGATCGGCATCGCCAACCAGCGGGAGACGACCGTGCTGTGGGACCCGAGGACGGGCGTGCCCTTGGGCCGGGCCATCGTCTGGCAGGACACCCGTACCGCGCCGCTCGTCGAGCGGCTGCGCAAGGACCCCGGCGACGGCTTCTTCCTGGACCGCTGCTGCCTGCCGCCCTCCACCTACTTCTCCGCGCCGCGGATCCGCTGGCTCTTCGACGAGGTGCCGGGGCTCGAGCAGCGGGCCCGCGACGGCGAGCTGCTCTTCGGGACGATGGAGACCTGGCTGATCTGGAACCTGACCGGCGGCGTCGACGGCGGCCTGCACATCACCGACGCCACCAATGCCAGCCGCACCATGCTGATGAACATCCGCTCACTGACCTGGGACCAGGACCTGCTGGACTTCTTCGGCGTCCCCCGCGCGATGCTCCCGGAGATCCACGCCTCCGCCGAGAACTACGGCGCGGCCCGCACCGTCCTGCCCGGGGTCCGCATCACCGCCGCCCTGGGCGACCAGCAGGCGGCACTCTTCGGCCAGACCTGCTTCTCGCCCGGCGAGGCGAAGTGCACCTACGGGACCGGCAGCTTCCTGCTGCTCAACACCGGTTCCAAGATGATCAGGTCGCGGCACGGACTGCTCTCCACCGTCGCCTACAAGATCGACGACCAGCCGACGGTCTACGCCCTGGAGGGCTCGATCGCCGTCACCGGCTCGCTGGTGCAGTGGTTCCGCGACCGCCTCGGGCTGATCAGCAGCGCCCCGGAGATCGAGACCCTCGCCCGCACCGTCGAGGACAACGGCGGCTGCTACATCGTGCCCGCCTTCTCCGGTCTGTTCGCCCCGCACTGGCGCAGCGACGCCCGCGGGGTCATCGTCGGCCTCACCTCGTACATCACCAAGGGGCACCTCGCCCGGGCCGTCCTGGAGGCCACGGGCTGGCAGACCCGCGAGGTCGTCGACGCCATGAACGCCGACTCCTCGATCGGGCTGAAGGAGCTCAAGGTCGACGGCGGCATGACCGCGGACAACCTGCTCATGCAGTTCATCGCCGACGTCCTCGACGTCCCCGTGGTCCGGCCCATGGTCGCCGAGACCGTGTCCCTGGGCGCCGCCTACGCCGCCGGCCTGGCCTCCGGCTACTGGCCGGACCTGAAGGTGCTGCGGAACAACTGGCACCGCGCCGGGCAGTGGCTGCCCGACATGGACCCCGGGCGCCGCGAGGCCGAGTACGAGAACTGGCAGCGTGCCGTCGAGCGCTCCATCGGCTGGATCAGACAGCCCGGGGCGCCGTGACTGCGGGCGCGGCCTCCGCCGCCCCGGGCGCGGCCAGGGGGACCGCCCGGCCGGTGACCCGTACCCGCGGGTCCCGGGGGTCGACGTCCACGACCAGTTCGCTCGGGCGGCCCATGTCCTCGCCCTGCCGCACCACCACCCGGGCCGCCTCCGGCACCAGCCCGAGCTCCCGCAGGCAACCGCCGAACGCCGCGGCGGCCGCGCCGGTCGCCGGGTCCTCGACGACCCCGCCCACCGGGAAGGGGTCGCGGGCGTGGAATCGGTCCTCGGCCTCCCGCCAGACCAGGTGGACCGTGGTCCACCCGTGGCGGCGCATCACCGCGGCCAGGCCGTCGAAGTCGTACGCGAGGTCGGCCAGCCGGGCCCGGCGGGCGGCGGCCAGCACGAGGTGGTGGACCCCGCCGAAGGCCACGTGCGGCGGCAGCGCCGGGTCCAGCTCGTCCCGCGCCCAGCCCAGCGCGGCGAGCGCCGGGTCCACCTCGGCGTCCGTGGCCGGGCGGGAGCGGGTGGGCACGCTGGTCAGCGTGGCGCGCGTCCTGCCGTCCCCGTCGACGGCCGTGAGCACCGGGATCTCGCCCGCCCGGGTGTCGAGGACCAGCTCGCCGGGGCCGACGCGCTCCGCGAGCGCGACGGCGGTCGCGACGGTCGCGTGGCCGCAGAAGTCGACCTCGGCGAGGGGGCTGAAGTAGCGCACGGCGAACCGGCGGCGGGCGGGGTCCGCGGCCGTGACGAAGGCCGTCTCGGAGTAGCCGACCTCGGCGGCGAGCGCGAGCATGCGCCGCTCGTCGAGGCCCGAGGCGTCGAGGACGACGCCGGCCGGGTTGCCGCCCGCGGGGTCGGAGCTGAAGGCGGTGTAGCGCAGCACGTCGGTACGGGTTCCGGTGGTCATGCCGTCCACGCTGCCACACCGGGTGTCATCGAAGGAAACGATGGTTCTTCATCGCTTCGATTGATGGCACCGATCGCAGCCGCTACGGTCGGGCCGTGGACACCCGACTGCTCACCACCTTCCTCACCCTGGCCAGGACGGGGAACTTCACCGGCGCGGCGGCCGAGCTGCACCTGTCGCAGTCCACCGTCACGGCGCAGATCAAGTCCCTGGAGAAGGAACTGGGCGTACGGCTCTTCGACCGCATGCCGCGCGGCGCCCGGCTCACCGGCGCCGGACGGCGCCTGGTGGCGGAGGCCGAGGACGTCCTCGAGGCGGAGACGCGCCTGCGCGGCACGGCGGCCGGGGACGCCCGCTCCGGAGGGACCGTCGTCCTCGGCGCGGGGGACACGCTCTGCTTGACGCACGTGCCCCGGGTCGTCGCCGCCCTGCGCCGCACCCACCCCGGCATCGACGTCCACCTCCACCCGGCGGGCACCGAGGCGGCCGTGGAGGGGCTGCGGGCCGGACGGCTCGACGCCGCCCTGCTCCTGGAGGACCAGGTCGCCCTGCCCGACATGACCGCCCGGCCGCTCGCCGCCGAACCGCTGGTCCTCATCGCCGCCCCGGACCACCCGCTCGCGGTGTCCGGCCGGCCGCTCACCTGGCAGGACCTCGCCGGGGAGACCTTCTTCCTCCACGAGGAGGGCTGCTCCTACAGCGACCGCGTCGCCCGCGAGCTCCTCGCCGTCCACGACGCCGTCCACGACGCCCGGCCGCGGCTGACCCGGTTCGGCAGCAGCGAGGCCGCCCGCAACTGCGTCGCCGCGGGCCTCGGCCTCGGCGTCCTCCCCCGCGCCACCGTGCGCACCGCCCTGCGCGAGGGCACCCTCACCGCCGTCACGGGCCCCCACCTCCCCGACGTGCCCGTCCAGCTCGTCCGCCGGCGCGGCCGCTGGACCTCCCCCGCCATCCGGGCCGTCCTCGACGCGCTGACCGCGCACTTCGCGCGGTAGGGCGGCCCGCCGGGTGCGCGGGAGCCGCTGCGGGCCGTCCGTGCGTCAGGCGCACAGGCTGTGGAAACCCGGCACGTACGAAGTCCCGCAAGCCCGGTTGAATGTGCGGGTGACGAAGTGGGAGCACCAGTACGCCGCCCATCCCCCCGAGCGCGTCCCAGCGCTCCTGGACCGGGTCGAGGCCGGGACGGGGACCGCGGAAACCTGGCGCGAGCTGTGGAACCTGCTGTGCGTCGACGGGGAGACCTTCGTACCCGGGAGCCCCGCTGCGCTGCCGCGGCTGGTCGCCCTGGCCCGGAGCGAACCGGCGGCGCTGGCCATCGCCGAGGCGATCGTGTGCAACGCGATGACGGACGACGAGGGCGAGCGCATGTTCGTCGAGAGCGCCGACGCCATCGAGGAACTCCGCGAACTGGTCGACCGGCGTCTGCGGAAGCGCCCGGCCGGCTTCGTCCAGGGCTTCCGCACCCTCCTGGCGATCGCGGGGCAGTTCCACTGGAGCGCCGCCCTGGGCGACTTCAGCGACGACTTCTACGAAATGGCCTGCCCGCACTGCTCCCTGACCGTGACCGTCGCCATCGGCGGTCACGGTCGCTACTCCGCCTACCGGGACTGGGACGCGGGCGACATCGACCGGCGCGACCTGCGGCCGGCGACCGTCGCGGAACTCGACGGCACGGGCCGGTGGATGCACGACCTCGCGGTCCGTGACGGCCAGGACCAGGTGGCCGAAGGCATCACGTACCTCATGGGCCGCGCGGAATGCCCCCGTTGCGCCGGCGTCTTCCGCATCGCGGACGAGTACGCAGCCGCCAACCTCCCCCCGATGCCCTCGCTACGGTGCCTCGGGGACGGCGACCCGGTCCGGACCAGGGCCGGCGAGAGCTGATCAGGGGGAAGCCACGGTGCCAGGAGATGAAGTGGTCAGGGCCCTGCTGACCGCGGTGGCGACCTTGGAGGACCTCGTCCAGGTGGGGCACGACGCACACACGGCGTTGAGCACCCTGGAAGGCATCGCCTCGGAGCTCGGCCGGATGGGCCCAGAGGAACGCCGCTGGTTCCTCAACGCACTGGAGCGCGTCGCGGCGGACGAGCCGGACCAGGCCACGTGGATCCTGGGGCTCCCGGACGCACTGGGCCTCGACCGCCCCTGACCAACGCGGCGCGGCATCCCGCTGGACCGCAATGCTTGACCCGCCCGCAATTCCGCCGCCCCCGGCACCGGGCATGCCGGGGCCCCGAGCGGGCAACGCCCCCCGCGCAGCACGGTTGGCGCCGGGGGACTTCAGCCGTCCAGCCTCCTCCCGGAGCTGCGATGATCTCCCCGGACTGCGCCACGACGGAAGAGGGTGGGGAGGACGTGCGGCGAGGTGGATCCAGTGAGTGATCACCGGTTGGAGGCGCGGTACCGCCTTGGTGACATGCAGGACCCCGTTCTGATTTCCACATCGGATGACGTGGATCGCCTCATCGACGCTCTGCTGGCGGGGCCGAGAACCCATGACGCAGTGCACATCGTGTCGAGGGCTCGACCTCTGATGTGGTTGGGATTTCCGGACCATGAGCTCTACGTCGGTGTCAGCTGGGATCACCAAGTGGGCGCGTTGAGTCTCTCGCTGCCGGAAGTCGGACACATCGCTTCCGTGGGTTCCCCTGGATCCCGCAGTGGGGTCGCATACTGTGTCGCCGGGCATTGGACCGAATTTCCCGATCATTCCGAGGTTCCCTTGGCACTCGTCCGAGAGGCCGTCAACGAGTTCTTGCTTTCCGGGGGAAATGTTCCGACGTGCCTCGCGTGGAAGCCCTTTGACATTCCCAGCGAAGGCGTCGAGGGCGACCCCTGGGCATGACGCCTGCATGGCATGGGCTGCGCACCGAGGCCCGGACTCCCCACACCTCGGGGACGAACGGGGCCACGCCACGCAGTCAGCGCCTCGTGCTCTCGGGGCCGCTCAGCCCGACCGCTTGGCTCGGCGAGCCTGCCGGCGCTTCCGGGATTTCTCCCCGAGGCTGCCGCCGGCCATCGCCACCAGCGTGAAGCAGACGGAGCCCGTCCACCCCATGGGGTCGTCGTCGATGGCCCTGCTCAGGAGCGAGAACAAGACGGTGGATACGAACCACCCCACTGCGAACGACCCGATCACAGGCCAGGTGGGCCACCACTTACGCACCTTCGGAGCCTATCCGCCCCGCGCTCACGCCAGCCGCCCGGTCCCTGCCCAGGCGTGGGAGGATGCCGTCCATGACATACATCCGAAGGGGCCGTGCCGCGTAGAAGACCGGCTTCGCTTCGGCCTCGGGATCGCGGGCGGGGAAGCCCCTGGATTCGCTATCGCGATGTCCCCGGTCTGTCCGGAGCGACGAACGCTGCCATCCGCGTGCTCGAACGGGAGCGGTTGCGTCCGGGCATCGTGTCGGTGGCGCTGAGTGTGTGGTCGGTACGCGTCCACGGCACCAGGCGCTGGTGGAGGCCCTGGGAGGCCGAGTTCACCTGCCCATGCTGTGGCGAGGGCTGGGCTCGGGACAAGCTGCAACAGGCTCTGCTTCTCCTACCGTCGACCGCCGCCGCCGAACTCCGTTTGCGGGTCGAGCGCCTGGACGCGGTCCTGCTCCGACGAACGCACCACGAGCCCCTGGCAGACCCGGATGTGGCGTGGTGGCACCACAGGTGCTGACCACGTCCGGGCCCGCAGCGTCGCGCTGCCGGCCCGGATCGCATCGTCCTCGGAGAACCCCGCTGGCCTGCGGCTACTGGTTCGGGAGGTTCTTGCGGAGCTCGAAGGCCGTGACCTCGGAGCGGTACTCCTCTCACTCCTGCTTCTTGTTGCGCAGGAAGTGAATCGGGCTTCCGCCGACCTGCGATTGCCGGGGCGAGCATCCCTGTGATCTGCGGAAACCCGTCAACGGTTGTCAGCGTTGGCCGTCCCTGGGTGCCCTCGCACGGCCCACAGACGGCCCAGGAACGCCAGGTCGTACGCTCTGGCCATGATGATGACCTGGGCTGACTTCTGGGCATTGATAGGAACCCTGGGTGGCAAGCCTGATGAAGCTGGTTGCCGCCGTCTTGCTGCAGACCTGAGTAAACGCCCCGTTTCCGACATCCAAGGCTTCGCCGAACGCCTGGCCGAGGCTTTGTACCGTCTGGATCAAGAGAAGTTTGGCACCCTGCCGGTCGCCGACCTGACGCTGCGAGACGGTGAAACCCTCTCACAATCCGCAGACAGCTTCCTGTACTCACGCTGTGCCGTAGTGGCTGCCGGTCAATCCGTCTGGGAGTCCGTGTTCTTCGACGTCGACCAGTTCGCCCCCTACACCGCCCCTGCGCGCGGCGGCGAGTTGCTCCTCTATGTGCCTGATCAGGCCTACGAGCTGGCAACCGGCAAGGAGTGGGATCGGCCCACTCGCTACTGCTTCGAGACCTTCTCGAATCGGGACGGCTGGCCACACCTGCAAGCCTGAGCTCGGCGGAGCCCCAGTGGCTGCCTGCCTGATCTGCAGGTCAGCCTAAGCTGCCTGGACCGTTCGCGCCGCACTGCAGAGTTCGCGAGGACGCTTGCTAGGCAGCCCCACCGGCGGGCGATGATCTGCCCGAACAGGCTTCCCAGCGTCGGGTGCCCGGTGAGAGCGACGCGCAGCCCGTCGAGGTCGTTGCTCTGCGGCTGCTGCTCGGGCGCGGGTTCGGGCGCGATCTCGGCTTCCGGGCGCAGCTCACGCGCCGGCACCCCGAGGGCGTCAGCGAGGGCCTGGAGCACCGACAGTAGCTCGATCGGCTGGACCCCGCGCTCGACTTGGGAGACCCAGCTTCCGGAGCGGCCCATCTCGGCGGCCAGGTCGCGCTGGGACAAGCCTCTCTTGCGGCGCAGCTCGGCGACGCGCTGACCCACGGTGCCGCGCTTCCCGAGCGGTACCAGGCCATTGTCGATATCGGATGCGGGTGTGGCTTGCGACAGGGCGAGATCTTCGGTCTCGCGACGGAGGCGGTCGTGTTCGAGAGCGCCTGGCTGCACATCGCCTGCCAAGTCAAGGTCGTCAACGGGCATCTCGTCTTCGCTCCGCCGAAGCGAGGCAAGGAACGCGACGTACCTCTGCCTCGACACGTGGGACATGCGCTCAGATGGCACCAGGAGACGTACCCGCCCGTCCCCGTATCCCTGCCGTGGCTGCGGCCGGACGGGGAGCCCGTGACGAGACTGCTGTTCTTCTCGCTGCGAGGTGGCGGGGCGGTCCGCCGAACCGACTTCAACACCCGAGCATGGAAGCCTGCACTCGCCGCTGCCGGGCTAATCCCCATCCCTGTGGACGGCGCCCGGTACGAGTCCGCTCGCGAGCACGGCATGCACGCGCTGCGGCACTTCTACGCCTCCGTGCTCCTGGACGCAGGCGAGAACGTCAAAGCCCTGAGCAGCTACCTCGGTCACACCGACGCGGGGTTCACGCTTCGCGTCTACACGCACCTCATGCCGAGCAGCGAGGGACGGACACGCCGGGCCGTCGACAGACTCTACGAAGCAGCGGACCCGGCGCCAGACGGCCCACAGACGGCCCAGAGCGAATGAGACGACTCCGGGCCGACAGCATCGCGCTGCCGGCCCGGATCGCGTCGTGCGGGGGCTACAGGTTCGGGAGGTTCTTGCGGAGCTCGAACGCCGTGACCTCGCTCCGGTACTCCTCCCACTCCTGCTTCTTGTTGCGCAGGAAGAAGTCGAAGACGTGCTCCCCCAGGGTCTCGGCGACCAGCTCGCTGCGCTCCATGAGGGTGATGGCCTCGCCCAGGTTCTGCGGCAGGGGCTGGATGCCGAGGGCGCGGCGCTCGCCGTCGGAGAGGGCCCAGACGTCGTCGTCGGCGCCGGGCGGGAGCTCGTAGCCCTCCTCGATGCCCTTCAGGCCCGCGGCCAGGAGGACGGCGTAGGCGAGGTAGGGGTTGGCGCCGGAGTCGAGGGAGCGGACCTCGACCCGGGTGGAGCCGGTCTTGCCGGGCTTGTACATCGGGACGCGGATGAGCGCGGACCGGTTGTTGTGGCCCCAGCAGATGTACGAGGGGGCCTCGCCGCCGGCGCCCGCGGTGCGGTTGGCGCCGCCCCAGATGCGCTTGTACGAGTTGACCCACTGGTTGGTGACCGCGGAGATCTCGTCGGCGTGCCGGAGCAGGCCCGCGATGAAGGAGCGGCCGACCTTGGACAGCTGGTACTCGGCGCCGGACTCGTGGAAGGCGTTGCGGTCGCCCTCGAAGAGGGAGAGGTGCGTGTGCATGCCGGAGCCGGGGTGCTGACTGAAGGGCTTGGGCATGAACGTGGCGTTCACGCCCTGCTCCAGCGCGACCTGCTTCATGACCAGCCGGAAGGTCATGACGTTGTCGGCGGTGGACAGCGCGTCCGCGTACCGCAGGTCGATCTCCTGCTGGCCGGGGGCGCCCTCGTGGTGGGAGAACTCCACCGAGATGCCCATCGACTCCAGCATCGTGATGGCCTGGCGGCGGAAGTCCTGGCCCACGTTCTGCGGGGTGTGGTCGAAGTACCCGGAATTGTCGGCGGGCACCGGCACGGTGCCGTCCAGCGGCAGGTTCTTCAGCAGGAAGAACTCGATCTCCGGGTGCGTGTAGAAGGTGAACCCGAGGTCGGAGGCCTTGGCCAGGGACCGCTTGAGGACGAAGCGGGGGTCGGCGTATGACGGCGAACCGTCCGGCATGAGGATGTCGCAGAACATCCGGGCGGTCCCGGGGGCCTCGGCGCGCCACGGCAGGATCTGGAAGGTGCCGGGGTCGGGCTTGGCGATCATGTCCGACTCGTACACCCGGGCGAAGCCCTCGATCGCGGACCCGTCGAAGCCGATGCCCTCGTCGAAGGCCTGCTCCAGTTCGGCCGGCGCCACGGCGACCGACTTGAGGTAACCCAGCACGTCGGTGAACCACAGCCGCACGAATCGGATGTCGCGCTCCTCGAGGGTGCGGAGCACGAACTCCTGCTGCTTATCCATAGCTATCCAACCTCACAGGTCATGGGGCCTGTTGTCCGTGCCGACTCGAACGAGGGCCGGACCAGTATCGCGCGACGGGGTTACCGGCCTGTTTCGGCGGCCGCCGGGACCGCCGGACACCCCTCGTCACCATTGTGATGCACCCTTGCGATCTTGACACAGGGGGACGACCCCGGAAAGGCCCGTCCGCCACGGCGCACGGGGCCGAGTGCGCGACTCCACAGGCGCCGCCCACGACATCGCGTCGATTTGACGATTACACTGGGTCGCGTGCCTCAACTTCGCCTCGCCCTGAATCAGATCGACTCCACCGTCGGCGACCTCGCCGGGAACGCGGAGTCGGTAGTGCGCTGGACCCGGCACGCGGCCGAACAGGGAGCCCACCTCGTGGCCTTCCCGGAGATGGCGCTGACCGGGTACCCCGTGGAGGACCTCGCGCTGCGCTCCTCCTTCGTCGAAGCCAGCCGTGCCGCCCTGGAGGCCCTCGCCGAGCGCCTGGCGGCCGAGGGCTTCGGGGAGCTGCCGGTGGTCGTCGGCTACCTCGACCGCAGCGAGAAGGCCCAGCCCCGCTACGGCCAGCCCGCCGGCTCGCCGCGCAACGCCGCCGCCGTGCTGCACGGCGGGAAGGTCGTGCTCAAGTTCGCCAAGCACCACCTGCCGAACTACGGCGTCTTCGACGAGTTCCGCTACTTCGTGCCCGGCGACACCCTCCCGGTGATCCGCGTGCACGGGGTCGACGTCGCCCTCGCCATCTGCGAGGACCTGTGGCAGGACGGCGGCCGCGTGCCCGCCGCCCGCACCGCCGGCGCCGGGCTGCTGCTGTCCGTCAACGCCTCCCCGTACGAGGTCGCCAAGGACGACACCCGCCTCGACCTGGTGCGCAAGCGGGCCCAGGAGGCCGGCTGCACCCTCGCCTACCTGGCCATGATCGGCGGTCAGGACGAGCTCGTCTTCGACGGCGACTCGATCGTCGTCTCCGAGGACGGCGAGGTGATCGCCCGGGCCCCGCAGTTCGAGGAGGGCTGCGTCCTGGTCGACCTGGACCTGCCCGCCGCGGACACCACCAAGGTGCCGGGCGGCATCGCCGACGACGGCCTGGAGATCGAGCACGTCACCCTCTCCGCCGAGCCGCTCCCGGCGTACGAGCCCGAGGTCCGCGGCGGCGAGGCCCCGCGGCTCGGCGACGACGAGGAGGTCTACACCGCGCTGGTCGTGGGCCTGCGGGCGTACGTCGCCAAGAACGGCTTCCGCTCCGTGCTGATCGGCCTCTCCGGCGGCATCGACTCCGCGCTCGTCGCGGCCATCGCCTGCGACGCGGTCGGCGCGGCCAACGTGTACGGCGTCTCCATGCCGTCGCGGTACTCCTCCGACCACTCCAAGGACGACGCCGCCGAGCTGGCCCGGCGCACCGGGCTGAACTACCGCACCGTCCCGATCGGGCCGATGTTCGACGCCTACATGGCGTCCCTGGGGCTGACCGGGCTGGCGGAGGAGAACCTCCAGTCCCGCCTGCGGGGCACGACGCTCATGGCCATCTCCAACCAGGAGGGGCACATCGTCCTGGCCCCGGGCAACAAGAGCGAGCTGGCGGTCGGCTACTCCACGCTGTACGGCGACTCGGTCGGCGCGTACGGGCCGATCAAGGACGTCTACAAGACGACCGTCTTCCGCCTCGCGCGCTGGCGCAACCAGGCCGCGGCGGAGCGCGGGCAGACCCCGCCGATCCCCGAGAACTCCATCGCCAAGCCCCCGAGCGCGGAGCTGCGGCCCGGCCAGGTCGACACGGACTCCCTGCCGGACTACGACGTCCTGGACCAGGTGCTGGCGATGTACGTCGACCAGGACAAGGGACGCGACGCGATCGTCGCCGCCGGGTTCGAGGGGGAGCTGGTGGCGAAGGTGCTGCGGATGGTGGACACCGCGGAGTACAAGCGGAGGCAGTACCCGCCGGGGACGAAGATCTCGGCGAAGGGGTTCGGCAAGGACCGCAGGCTGCCCATCACGAACCGCTGGCGCGAACACGTGTGACGCTGCGCTGACGGTCCGGGGCCGGTGGTTGCGGCCGGGTTGTCCACGCCCACGGCCGGGCGCCTCGATGGTCTGAGGCGCCCGGGCCGGGGCGATGGTGCCCGTGGGCGAGTGCCGGTTCGTCTCGCGCCCTGCGGGCGCACAGCGGCCGGCTGCGGAGGGGAGGGCCGGGGGCCTGCCTTGTCTGCGGTGTGCGGGTGGGTGGTCGGCCGGGGTTCAGGCGCCGGAGCGGGGTGGGTTGTTCGTCTGGCTCGGGTCACGTTGCCGTCCGCGGGTGCAGATGGCCGGTTGCCACGCCCACGGTCCGTGGGTGGCGCGCCCGCCGTAACCGGCGTCTGCGGGTGCTTCCCCGATCCGACATCGGGCTCTGTTCCGCCGGATATACCGTCGAAAGCGGGCCCGATCTCCCGCAGACCCCCGACAGCACCCCGAAATCTCCGCAGACGCAGGTACGGGCGGGCGCGCCCACCACCGGCAGTAGGCGTGGAAGCGGCCATCCATACCCGCGGACGGCAACGAGACCCGAAGTCACCGCAACGGCAACCCGCTCCGGCGCCTGAACCCCCGGCACCCACGACCCGCACACTGCGAACAGGGCAGGCCCCCACCCTCCCCTCCGCAGCCGGCGCCGTGCGCCCGGAGGGCGCGAGACGGCGCGGCAGCCGGCGACGGCGCACCGGCGGCGCCGTCAGCCCACCCGCTCCGCGGATCGCACCACCGCGTCGGACGCCACGACGACCCGGGACGAGGACGACCCGGCAGCCGGCACCCTGGCCGCGCGCCGCTCCCACAGCCCCGCGACGGCCGCGATGCCCAGTCCCACGACCGCCAGCCCCGCACCCGCCACCGCGGGGGCCGCGTAGCCGAGGCCGCGCGCGAGCACGACCCCGCCGAGCCAGGCGCCTCCCGCGTTGGCCAGGTTGAACGCGGCCTGGTTCGCGGCGGAGGCCAGCGCGGGAGCGTGCCGGGCCTTGTCCATGACGAGCATCATCATGGGCGACCCCGTCGCGAAGGCCGCGATGCCGAGCAGGACGACCGAGAGCGCCGCGCTCCACCGGGCGTGCGCGGTGACCGTGAACAGCAGCAGGACGACCGTGAGGGCGCCGAGCCCGCCGAGGAGGGAGGGCCGCAGGGCGCGGTCGGCGAGGCGGCCGCCGAGCAGGTTGCCGATGGTCGCGCCGACACCGAAGAGGGCGAGGACGAGCGTGACGCTGCTCTCCCCGAACCCGGCGACCTCCGTGAGCATGGGCGTGACGTAGCTGTAGACCGCGAAGACCGCGGCGAAGCCGAAGATCGTGGTGCCGAGCGCCAGCCAGACCTGGCCGCTGCGGAAGGCCGAGAGTTCCCTGCGCAGGCCGCCGCCCGGGGCGAGGGGGATGCGGGGGACGAGCAGGGCGATGCCCGCGATGGCGGCGAGGCCGATGACGCCGACGGTGAGGAAGGTGGCGCGCCACCCGAGGTGCTGGCCGAGGAGGGTGGCGGCGGGGACGCCCACGATGTTCGCGACGGTGAGCCCGGCGATCATCAGGGAGACGGCGCGGGCCTTGCGCGCGGGGTCGACCATGCTCGCGGCGACGACGGCACCGACGCCGAAGAAGGCGCCGTGCGGGAGCCCGGAGAGCACCCGTCCGGCGAGCAGCCAGCCGAACCCGGGGGCGAGGGCGGAGAGCGTGTTGCCGACGGTGAAGAGGGCCATGAGGGAGAGGAGCAGGGCCTTGCGCGGCATGCGTGTGGTGACCGCGGCGAGGAGGGGGGCACCTATGACGACGCCGAGGGCGTAGCCGGAGACGAGGTAACCGGCGGTCGGGATGGAGGTGTGCAGGTCGTCCGCGACGTCGGGCAGCAGGCCCATCATCACGAACTCCGTCGTACCGATGCCGAATGCGCTGATCGCCAGTGCGAGCAGGGCGAGAGGCATGACAGGCCTTTCCGGGGCAGGGTCGGGAGCAGTTATAAGTTTAACTGCGGAACAAAGTCTGCCCGGCCCGTTCTTCCCGTGGGCGAAGAACTCGTTACGGGAGTGCTACCTTCGCCGCCACCGGCCGGTGGTCGCTGCCCGTGGCGGGCAGCACCCAGGAGTCGGTCGGCTCCGCTCCCCTGACGAGGATCTGGTCGATGCGGGCGGTGGGGAAGCCGGCCGGCCAGCTGAAGCCGAAACCGTCGCCCGCGGCGCCCTGAGTGGAGCGCATCTGGGACGTGATGTTGGCGAGCGCGCGGTCGTTCATCGTCCCGTTGAGGTCGCCCATGAGGATCACGTCGGGCATCTTCTCGTCCGCGACGGCCTCACCGAGCGCGTCGGCGCTGCGGTCGCGCTCGCCGGCGGTGAAGCCCGCGTTGAACTTGACCCGTACCGAGGGCAGATGGGCGACGTAGACCGCGACCTTCCCGTGCGGTGTGGCGGCGGTGGCGCGCAGGGCGCGGGTCCAGCCGAGCCGGATGTCCACCGGCCGCACCTGGCTGAGCGGGAACCTGCTCCACAGGCCGACGGTGCCCAGCCTGGCGTGGTACGGGTAGCGGGCCTTCAGTCCCGACTCGTAGACGGAGGCCTTCCCGGCGGGGATCTCCTCCAGCGCCACGAGGTCGGCCCCGGAGCCGACCAGGGCCTGGGCGGTGCGGGCGGGGTCGGCGTTGTCGGCGTTGACGTTGTGCGTCACCACGGTGAGGTCACCGCCGCCGGTGTGCTTGTCCGTGAGGAGCCCGCCGAAGAAGTGCAGCCACACCACGACCGGCAGCAGGACGGCGATCAGCGCGGTCGCCGAGCGCCGCAGCAGGCCCACCACCAGCAGCACCGGCAGCACGAGCCCGAGCCACGGCAGGAAGGTCTCCAGCAGGCTGCCCAGGTTGCCGACCCGGTTGGGCACCGCGCCGTGAAAGGCCATCACCACCGTGACGGCGACGGCCAGTACGGCCGTGACGATCCCCCGCCGCCACATGCCGTCGCCGAACGCCCAGTACCGCCGGAAGCGTCCGAAACGTCCGTTCGCACCCGAACCCTGCGGCTCGCCGCCGCTGTCGGTGGTCACGTCCGCGTCGTACGCCTGTGCCATGGGGGGAGTCCTCACTGTCTTGCCAGGTGCTCTGTCGACCATAGGGGATCGACGCCCGGAGGACAGGGCTCACCGGGCGACAGGTTCCCCGCCGCCCGGCGAAAAGGGCGTGCTGTGACAGAACCAGGACATTCCCCCTTGTTCCCGTGCCTGTTCAGCGCGTTGCGCGGACGCCCTGCAACACCGAGTCGACGATCAGCTCGGACAGCCCCTCCGGCAGCGTGGCGTCGGGACGCAGCATCGAACGGGACAGCATGGGGCCGATGAAGAGGTCGCCGAGGAGCTCCGGGTCGACGTCGTCGCGGAGTTCGCCGGTGCGGACACCGCGCTGCAGGACGTCGCGGACCTGTGCGCGGCGGGCCACGATGACGGTGTCGTGGTAGGCGGCCCACAGCTCCGGCTCGGTCTGGGCCTGGGCGATGACGTTGCGCAGCAGGGCGGAGGAGCGCTTGACCAGGGCCCTGCGCCGTATGAACTCCACGCAGGTCACCAGGTCGTCGCGGACCGAGCGGCCGGCGAGCCGCGGGGTCTGCTCGTCGACGGACTTCATGACGTCGAGCATCAGCGCGTTCTTGCCCGCCCAGCGCCGGTAGACCGTGGCCTTGCCGACGCCGGCGGCGCGTGCGATGCGCTCCATCGACAGTTCACCGATGGTGGCGCCCTCCTCCAGCAGGCTGAGGACGGCCTCGATGATCGCGGTGTCGGCGGCGGCGTTGCGCGGACGGCCGCGCGGGACACGCAGGGCGGGGCCGGGCGCCGCCCCGGTGTCCGGTCCCGTCGCCGCGCGGGTGCCGGTCACCGCTCCGCCCCCACCGGGCTGGCCTCGCGTTCCTCGCCGCCCGCGGGGCGGGCCCCGGGGGTCCGGCCGGGCAGGAAGACCAGGACGACGAGCATGCCGAGCAGCGCGACACCGCTGGCGACGTAGGCGGTGACGTGCATGGCGTCGAGGAAGGCGTCCGTGGCGGGGGCGATCAGCGCCTTGCCCGCGGGGCCCATGCCCTCGGCCACGGCGCGCGTGGCCTCGATGGACTCGCCGGCCTGGTGCTGGACCCCGGCGGGGAGGCCCGCGAGGTGGTCGGAGATGCCGTCACGGTAGACCGTCGACATCAGCGAGCCCAGGACCGCAACGCCGAGCGCGCCGCCGACCTGCCGGAAGGTGTTGTTGACGGCGGAGCCGGAGCCGGCCTTCTCGCGCGGCAGGGAGGACATGATGGCGACGGTCGCGGGCGGCATCACGTGGGCCATGGCCGTGCCCATGAGGAAGAACAGCACCTCCAGCTGCCAGATCGGGGAGTCGGCGTCGAGCAGCTGGAAGCCGAGGAAGCTGAGCGCTATCAGCCCGAGCCCGGCGGCGCAGGTGGTGCGGGCGCCGACGCGGTCGACGACCAGCCGGGCGCGGGGGGCGAAGACCAACTGGGCGATGGCGAGCGGGAGCAGCAGCAGGCCGGACTCCAGGGCGGTGTAGCCGCGCACGCTCTGGGTGTAGAAGACCATGAAGAAGGTCACGCCCATGAGCGCGAAGAAGACCAGGCCGATCGCGGAGACCGAGGCGGAGAAGGTCGGGTTGCGGAAGTAGGAGACGTCGAACGCGGGGTGGCTGCTGCGGGCCTCGTGCCAGACGAAGGCGCCGAGCACGACGATGCCGCCGATGATGGTCGTCAGGGCGGTGGGGGCGGTGAAGTCGGCGAGCTGGCCGCCCTTGATGATGCCGTACACGAGCAGCACCAGGCCGACGATGGAGAGCAGCACGCCGACGGGGTCGAGCCGGCCCGGCCGCGGGTCGCGGGAGTCCGGGACGAGGAGCACCATCGCGACCAGGGCGACGGCGATGATCGGCACGTTCACCAGGAAGACCGAGCCCCACCAGAAGTGGTCGAGGAGCAGTCCGCCGGTGACCGGGCCGATGGCTATCGCGAGGCCCACCGCGCCGGTCCAGATGCCGATCGCCTTGGGCTGCTCCTCGCGCTCGAAGACGTTGATGATGATGGCGAGCGTGGCGGGCATCACGAAGGCGCCGCCGAAGCCCATGACCGCGCGGAAGGCGATGAGTTCGCCCGAGGAGCCGGCGAAGGCGGAGAGCACCGACCCGACGCCGAAGACGGCCATGCCGAAGAGCAGCACCTTCTTGCGGCCGAGGCGGTCGCCGAGCAGGCCCGCGGTGAACAGCAGGCCGGCGAAGACCAGCGTGTAGGAGTTGATCGCCCATTCCAGCTCGCTCTGGGTGGCGCCCAGGCCGGTCGGTGCGGGCTCGGCGATGGTCTTCATCGCGACGTTGAGGATCGAGTTGTCCAGGACCACCACGAGGAGGCTGAACAACAGGACGGTCAGGATTCCCCAGCGGCGGCGGTGTACGGCCTCGGGAACGGTGGGGCTCGGCGGCTGCGCGGTGTCGGCGGGCATGTCGCCAACGTAGCCCCGAATTCCGATACGGGACCGTTTCGTATTGTAAAACCTCGGCAAAAGGGGAGTGGCGGACGTCCCCTTTTGCGCGGGCGACGGAGCGTGTCAGCATGGAAGCGGTCCGGGGACGCCGTCAGGGCGCCTCGAGATGACACAAGGAGCAGTTGCAATGACGCACGCCGTTCCGGCTGCCCAGACGCCCGCCCCGTCCGCTCCCTCCGCTCCCGACAGCAGCAAGGCGCTGTACGGCGGCAAGGGGACACGGCGGATCACCGTGCGTGACATCGCCGCCGCCAAGGAGCGCGGCGAGAAGTGGCCCATGCTCACCGCCTACGACGCCATGACCGCCTCCGTCTTCGACGAGTCCGGCATCCCCGTGCTGCTGGTCGGCGACTCGATGGGGAACTGTCACCTCGGCTACGACAGCACCGTCCCGGTCACCCTGGACGAGATGACGATGCTGTCCGCCGCCGTCGTGCGCGGCACCAAGCGCGCGATGGTCATCGGCGACCTGCCGTTCGGCTCCTACCAGGAGGGCCCGACGCAGGCGCTGCGCAGCGCGACCCGGCTGGTCAAGGAGGCCGGGGTGGGCGCCGTGAAGCTGGAGGGCGGGGAGCGCTCCGCCCAGCAGATCGAGCTGCTCGTCCAGGCCGGCATCCCCGTGATGGCCCACATCGGCCTCACCCCGCAGTCGGTCAACGCCTTCGGCGGCTACCCCGTCCAGGGCCGCGGCGAGGAGGCCGCGCAGCAGCTGCTGCGCGACGCCAAGGCGGTGCAGAACGCCGGCGCCTTCGCCGTCGTGCTGGAGCTGGTCCCCGCCGAGCTGGCCGCGGAGGTCACCCGCATCCTGCACATCCCGACGGTCGGCATCGGCGCGGGCGTGGAGTGCGACGCCCAGGTGCTGGTCTGGACGGACTTCGCCGGGATGACCGGCGGCCGGGTGCCGCGCTTCGTCAAGCAGTACGCGGCGCTGCGCGAGACCCTCGGCGGCGCGGCGAAGGCCTTCGCCGAGGACGTCGTGGGCGGCGCCTACCCGGCCCCGGAGCACAGCTTCCACTGACCTCCCCACGACCTGTCGCGGCGCCACGCGCGACCTCCCCCCAGGCGGTGCGACCCACCGCCGGCTTCCGCCCCGGGAACCCCCCTCCCCGGGGCGGAAGTTTTTTCTGGGGACGTTGAGCACACCGGCCGCCGCCCCCGTATGAGTTGGCAACCGCCCACCAGGGGCGGAGCACCGACGACACAGTGCCGGGGGCCGTGGCATGAACGTTCCGAAGTTGCGCCGATCAGTGGGGGCGGGGGCATTCGCCTCGGCCGCGCTGATCGTCGCCACCGCCTGCAACGCGGGCGTCGACGCCGCCAGTCCCCCGGTGGGCGCGATCCAGGCCTCGCAGCCGGCACCGGCCCCCGGCCTCCGGACCGTCGACAACGCCCAGCTCGGCAGGCTGGTCACCGACGAGAAGGGCTGGGTCCTCTACCGCTTCGAGAAGGACAAGCCCAACCCGCCGACGTCCAACTGCGCCGACGAGTGCGCGGCCCGGTGGCAGCCGGCCGCCGCGGTCTCGGACACCCAGGTGCAGGGCGTCGACCAGAACCTGGTCGGCAGCGTCAAGCGCCCGGACGGCACCCTGCAGCTCACGCTCAACGGAATGCCGCTCTACCACTTCACCGGCGACGAGAACCCCGGCGACACCAAGGGCCAGGGCGCCGACAGCTCCTGGTACGCGGCGACCCCGGACGGCGCGAAGGCGGGAACGACCGCGCAGCCGAAGAGCGCCTCCTCCGAGAACGGGTCAGACCAGTACTGATGGGACAGCAGGCATTGAGAGGACTCGACCCCCGTCGATCAGTAGGGCAGGATGCGCTCGTGGCCGACCATCGCTCTGGTGGGGTCCCCGAAGAGGACCTCATGCGAGCGCTCTACCGCGAACACGCGGGCGCGCTCTTCGCATACGTCCTTCGGCTGGTCGGTGGTGACCGCTACCTGGCCGAGGACGTCGTGCAGGAGACCCTCCTGCGCGCGTGGAAGAGCGCGTCCCGCCTCGACCCCGGGGCCCGTTCCCTGCGGCCGTGGTTGGTGACGGTCGCACGGCGGATCGTGATAGACGGCCACCGCAGCCGTCAGGCACGGCCCCCGGAGGCCTCCCCGGCCGCCCTCGACCAGCTCCCGGCCGAGGACGAACTCGAACGCTCCCTGAGGCTGATGACGATCTCCGACGCACTGGAAGATCTCACCGAGGCCCACCGCCAGGTGCTGATCGAAACGTACTTCAAGGGCCGGACGGTCAACGAGGCCGCGGCGGCGCTGGGGGTACCGCCCGGCACCGTGCGCTCCCGCGTCTTCTACGCCCTCCGCTCCCTGAAAATCGCTCTTGAGGAAAGGGGTGTGACCACCTCGTGACGGTCTACGGTTACGGCTCCGGGGCAGGTACCCCCCACGACCCGCACGTCGACGTCGGGGCCTACGTCCTCGGCGTGCTCGACGACGCCGACATGGCGCGCTTCGAGGAGCACCTCGCCGTCTGCCACCAGTGCGGGCAGCAGCTCGACGAGTTGAGCGGCCTCGTGCCGGTGCTCGCCGAACTCGCCCCGGCCGGTGCGGGCGCGCCCCTGCCGCCCAGCGGCGACAAGGTGCTCGGGCGCCTCCTCGGCAAGGTGTCCGACGAGCGCAAGACCCGCGCCCGGCGCAGGATGTTCGCGCTCGCGGCCTCGGTGGCGCTGATCGTGGCGGCCCCGACCGCCGCGGTGCTGGCCTCCGGCGGCTCGGACGACGTGCAGGCCCGGGTGTACGCCGAGCAGTTCAAGGGCACCGACAACTCCACCGGCGTCAAGGCGACGGTCGGGGTCAACGAGAAGAAGTGGGGCAGCGAGGTCGGCCTCACCCTCGCCGGGGTCCAGGGCCCGCTGACCTGCCGGCTGGTCGTCGTCGGGAAGGACGGCTCCCAGCAGACGGTCGGCACCTGGAGCGTCCCGACGGCCGGCTACGGCACCTCCGACCAGCCCAACCCGCTGACGCTGGACGGGTCGGCGGGCATGCAGCCGGACGACATCTCCCGCTTCGACGTCGTCACGTCCCAGGGCCAGCGACTGGTGTCGGTCACCACGTAGGCCCTGCGGGCCTGATGCCGAAGGGGGGACGCGCGATGCGCGTCCCCCCTCGGCTTTCCCCGGTGGAACGCGGTGCGGCGGGCCGGCGTCAGGCGCCGCACCCGGCCGGGCGGCCGCCTCCGCGGGGCCGAAACGGCCCCGTTCCACGCGGCGCCGGCCCGTGTCGGGGGCGTGTCGGTGGGGCTGTCAGCGATATGTCGGCGCCGTGTCGGTGGGGCGCGCGACCGTGGCGGCATGACACAACGAGATGCCAAGAGCGCGGACGCCGCCGTCAGGGTGCGGGGGCTCGTGAAGCGCTACGGGGAGACGAAGGCCCTCGACGGGGTGGACCTGGACGTGCGGCAGGGGACCGTGCTCGGTGTGCTGGGGCCGAACGGCGCCGGCAAGACGACGCTGGTGCGGATCCTGTCCACGCTGATCCGGCCGGACGCCGGCACGGCGACGGTGGCCGGTTACGACGTGGTCGAGCAGCCCCGGCAGCTGCGCCGGGTGATCGGGCTGACCGGGCAGTACGCCTCGGTCGACGAGTCGCTGTCCGGCCGCGAGAACCTCTACATGATCGGCCGGCTGCTGGACCTGTCCCGGCGCGACGCCCGCGGCAGGGCGGACGAGCTGCTGGAGCGGTTCTCGCTGACGGACGCCGCCCGCAAGCCCGCCAAGGAGTACTCCGGTGGCATGCGCCGCCGCCTGGACCTGGCGGCGTCGATGATCGGACGCCCGGCGGTGCTGTACCTGGACGAGCCGACCACCGGCCTGGACCCCCGCACCCGCAACGAGGTGTGGGACGAGGTGCAGAACATGGTCGCGGACGGCACGACCGTGCTGCTGACCACGCAGTACATGGAGGAGGCCGAGAAGCTCGCGCACGAGCTGACGGTCATCGACCGCGGCCGGGTGATCGCCGGGGGCCGGGTCGAGGAGCTGAAGGCGAAGGTCGGCGGCCGGACGCTGCAGGTGCGGCCGGTGGACCCGGGCGTGCTGGACGCGATGGCGGCGGCGCTCGGCGCGGGCGCGCGGGCCGTGGCGGACCACGCGGGCGGTGTGCTCAACGTGCCGATCCTCAGCGACGAGCAGCTGACCGACGTCGTGGCCGCGCTCGGCGCGCACGGCTTCGCCATCGCCGGCATCGACACCCATCTGCCCAGCCTGGACGAGGTGTTCCTGGCCGTCACGCACGGCAGCGGCACCCGGGACCGAGAGGAGCTCGCGGCATGACCGCCGTCACCGTCCCCGCGGGGAACGCCAAGGCCGTGACCGCCGATCCGCGGATCGGGCTGCGCGCCAACCTGCGCCACATCGGCGCCCTCGTGCGGCGCAACGTCCTGCAGATCCGGCAGGACCCGGAGTCGATGTTCGACGCGCTGCTGATGCCGATCGTCTTCACGCTGCTGTTCGTGTACGTCTTCGGCGGCGCGCTCGAGGGCAGCCAGGAGAAGTACGTCAACTACATGGTGCCCGGCCTGATGGCCATGATGGGCATGAACATCGCCATGGCCGTCGGCACGGGCGTCAACTCGGACTTCAAGACCGGGGTGATGGACCGCTTCCGGACGATGCCGATCGCCCGCTCCTCCGTGCTGATCGCGAAGATCGTCGTCGAGATCGGCCGTGCGCTGGTCGCCACGGTGATCCTGCTGATCATGGGCTTCATCCTCGGGCTGCACGTGGACAACGGGGTGTTCGGGCTGCTGGGCGCGGTGGTGCTGTCGCTGGCCTTCGGTGCCTCGCTGATGTGGGTGTTCATCCTCCTGGGTCTGGTCGCCCGGACCCCCCAGTCCGTCCAGGGGCTCGCCATGATCGTCGTCCTGCCACTGCAGTTCGGGAGCTCGATCTTCGCCAAGCCGACCACCATGCCGGGCTGGCTGGAGGCCTTCACCCGCTACAACCCGCTGTCCAACCTCGCCGACGCCTCCCGCAACCTGATCAACGGCGGCGCCGTCGCGCACTCGGCGATGATGACGGTGATGTGGGCCGTGGGCATCACGGTGATCAGCGCGCCGCTGGCGGTGGCGAGGTTCCGCAACAAGACCTGATCCTGGAGGCATGGACCCCGTCGAGGCGCTGGACCGGATCGCGTTCCTGCTGGAGCGGGACGGCGCCCCGACGTACCGGGTCCGTGCCTTCCGGGGTGCCTCGGCCGGGGTCGCCGCGCTGCCGCCGGAGGAGCTCGGGCGGCGCGCGGACCGGCCGGGCGGGCTGGAGGAGCTCAAGGGGCTCGGTCCGAAGACCGCCGCCGTCGTCCGGGAGGCGCTGGCGGGCCGGCGGCCCGCCTACCTCACCCGGCTGGAGGAGGGCACCGCGGACACGCTCCGGCGGCCCGCCGGAGACGCGGGCGGCCGGATGCGGGCCGCGCTGCGCGGCGACTGCCATCTGCACTCCGACTGGTCCGACGGGGGCAGCCCCGTCGAGACGATGGCCCGCACCGCGTGGGAGCTGGGGCACGAGTGGGCGGCGCTCACCGACCACTCCCCCCGGCTGACCGTCGCCCGCGGGCTGACCGCCGAGCGGCTGCGGGCCCAGCTGGAGGTGGTGGCCGAGGTCGGGACCCGCCTCCCCGCCCCCTTCCGGCTGCTGACCGGCATCGAGTGCGACATCCTCGCCGACGGCGCCCTGGACCAGAACGCGGAGCTGCTGGACCGGCTGGACGTGGTCGTCGCCTCCGTCCACTCCAAACTGCGCATGGGCCGGGACGAGATGACCCGGCGCATGGTCTCGGCGATCAGCAATCCGCTGGTGGACGTGCTGGGCCACTGCACGGGGCGGCTGGTGTCCGGGAAGCTGCGCCCGGAGTCGGAGTTCGACGCGGACCTGGTCTTCGCCGCCTGCGAGCGCTTCGGGGTGGCCGTGGAGATCAACAGCCGCCCGGACCGCCTCGACCCGCCGCGCCGGCTGCTGCGCAAGGCCGTGGAGGCCGGGGTGCTCTTCAGCATCGACAGCGACGCCCACGCCCCGGGCCAGCTGGACTGGCAGATCTTCGGCTGCGCCCGCGCCGAGGAGTGCGGCGTCCCCCCGGAGCGGGTGGTCAACACCTGGGACGCGGACACCCTGCTGCGCTGGACCCGTACCCGCGAGGTGCCCGCGGCGGCGGCTCAGGCCTGAGCCGTTGCCCGGTCGGCGGGCGCCCTCCGCTGCTCAACGGACTTTCGGGGGCGAGGCGGGGAACGCCTCGCCGGGTCAGTCGTCGGGGCGCAGGCGGAGCACCGTGGTGAGGGCGTGGCGGCCCTCGCCCTGGAGGATCTCGACGGGGAGCGGGGCGGGCAGCGGGTGGTAGGGGGTGCCGTCGTCGAGGGTCGCGGCGGGCGGGACCGGCGGGGCGAGGAGTGCGGTGAGCCGGCCGCGGAGGGAGGCGTCGAGGGGCGCGGAGGCGTAGGGGCCGTCGCCGAGGTCGAGGACGAGGGCGCGGGGGGCGCGGGGGGTGCCCGTGAAGCCGATGGCCTCGGCGTCCTGCGGGACGGCGTGCCGCAGCTTGAGCCAGTCGCGGCGGTCGGGGCGGTAGCGCTGGCCGAGGCCCTTGACGACCAGGCCCTCGATGCCGGCCGGGGCGAGCGAGGCGTACCAGTCGACGGCCTCGTCGCGGTCGGTCGTCATGGGTACGGCCTGCAGCGGCGGCCCGAGGGGCGCCAGCAGGCCGACGAGGGCGGCGCGGCGCTCGTGGTACGGCCGGCCGCGCAGGTCGGTGCCGCCGGCGGCGAGCAGGTCGAAGGCCGCGTAGTTGGCGGGGAGGACGGGGCCGCGGGGGGAGCCGCGCAGGGCACGGCGCTGCAGGGCGCCGAAGTCGACCCGGCCGTCCCGCCAGATGACGACCTCGCCGTCGAGGACGGTGCCGTCCGGCAGCGCCGCGGCGGCCTCGGCGATCTCGGGGAAGGTGGCGGTCACGAGCCGGCCGGAGCGGGTCTGCAGGCGCACGGGACCGGTGAGGACGACCATCCGGTGGCCGTCGAACTTGGGCTCGTAGGCGCACCCGCCGGGAAGGGCGTCGGCCGCGGGGACGGTGTCGACGCGGCGGGCCAGGGCGACGCGGACCGGGAGCGGAAGAGGGTCGCTCACCGGGGGCCGCCCGTCACGGCAGGGTGCCGCGTCCGGCGGCGTCGTCCAGGGCGGCGAGCAGGTCGCCGTGGTCGGCGACGCGCCGCAGGACCTCCTCGGGGGTGAAGGCGAGGTCCTCCGCCGTCCGGCAGGAGGCGACCTCGTCCCAGGTGACGGGGGCGGCGACGCCGGGCCGGTCGCGCAGCCGCAGGGTGTAGGGGCAGGCGGTGGTCTTCGCGGAGGCGTTCTGGGACCAGTCGATGAAGATCTTCCCGGCGCGCAGGCTGCGGGTCATGGAGAACACGACGAGGCCGGGGTGCTCGTCGCGCATACGGGCGGCGAGCGCCTTGGCGTAGCCGGTGGCGGCGGCCTCGGCGGCGGGCCGCAGCGGCGCGTAGAGGTGCAGCCCCTTGCTGCCGGAGGTGACGGGGAGGGCGGTGAGCCCGTCGTCCTCCATCATCTGCCGCAGGCGTTCGGCGACCCGGCAGCACAGGACGAGGTCGGCGCCCTCGCCGGGGTCGAGGTCGAGGACGAGCCGGTCGTGGGCGTCGCGGCCGCCCGCCGTGGTCCACTGCGGGACGTGGAGCTCCCAGCCGCCGAGGTTGGCCATGGCGACCAGGGCCGGGACGGAGTCGACGACGACGTGCGGCTCGTCGGCCTCCCCGGCGGTGGTCACCCAGTCGGGCGTGCCGGCCGGCGGGCGTTTGGCGAACCAGCGCTGGGCGTGCGGGCCCTCGGGGGCCCGCACGAAGGAGGCGAGGCGCCCGGCGGCGTGCGGCACCAGCACCGGGGCGATGCTCGCGTAGTACTGCAGCAGCTGCGCCTTGGTGTGGCCGGTGACCGGGAAGACGACCTTGTCCAGGTGGGTGAGGACGACGCGGCGGCCGTCCACCTCGACCGTCTGCCGGTCGGGCGAGGCTGACGGGGCGGGCATAGTCTGGAAAGTCCCCGGAAAGGGACGAAAGTATGCGATCCATGTGGAAAGGTGCGATCGGCTTCGGGCTGGTCTCCATTCCCGTCAAGCTCTACGCGGCCACCGAGGAGCACGGCGTCTCCCTGCACCAGGTGCACGCCGAGGACGGCGGCCGCATCCGCATGAAGCGGTTCTGCGAGAAGGAGGGCAAGGAGGTCCCCTACGCGGAGATCGCCAAGGGGTACGAGGACGAGACCGGCCGCACGGTGGTGCTCACCGACGAGGACCTGGCCGCCCTCCCCCTGCCCAGCAAGAAGCTGATCGACGTGCTCGCCTTCGTCGACGCCGACGAGATCGACCCGCTGTCCCTGTCCCGGGCCTACTACGTCGGCGCCGAGACCGCCGCGGCCAAGCCGTACGTCCTGCTCCGCGAGGCCCTGAGCAGCAGCGGCAAGGCCGCCGTCACCAAGATCGCGCTGCGCACCCGCGAGTCGCTGGCGCTGCTGCGCGTCCACCAGGACGTGCTGGTCCTGCACACCATGTACTGGCCCGACGAGGTCCGCGCCGCGGAGGGCCTGGCGCCGCCGGAGAAGGTCACCGTGCGGCCGCAGGAGCTGAAGATGGCGCAGAGCCTGATGGAGACCCTTTCCGAGGACTTCGACCTGGAGTCGATGCACGACGAGTACCAGCACGCGCTGGACGAACTGGTCGCCGCCCGGCTGGAGGGCGAGCCCGTCCCCGAGATGGCCGAGGTCACCAGCGCCCCCGACAACGTGGTGGACCTGATGGCGGCCCTCCAGGCCAGCATCGACGCCCGCGGCGGGGAGAAGGCCGGCGCGAAGAAGACCGCCGCCGGCAAGGCCCCGGCGAAGAAGGCCGCCGCCAAGAAGGCCCCCGCGAAGAAGACGGCGGCCAAGAAGACCACGGCGAAGAAGGCGGCGCCCCGCAAGAAGGCCGGCTGAGGCGGCCGGAGGGGTCAGACGGGCGCGCGCAGCAGCTCGACCGCCTCGGCGAAGACGAGCCCCTCGCCCTCACGGTAGGCCGCCGCGAAGCCCTCCTCGCCCAGGTAACCGCGCAGCCGCACCGCGTCCTCGTCCAGGCTCGCCCGCTCCCACGGGGTGCAGGCGGTCTGCCGCAGGGCGTCGTGGGCGCCCAGCACCACCGCGGCGCGCCGCGCCGGACCGTGGACGTCCTCGCCCTCCCGAAGACCGGCGATGCCGGTGAAGAGCGCGACGCCCGGCGGGAACAGGAGCACCCCCAGGCGCGGCCCGATGACGGGACTGAGCGGGTGCCCCTCCATGTAGGCGACGGACTCGGCGAGATGGGGCAGCCCGCCGTACGGGTCGCCGGCCATGCCGGTGAGCCAGCCGCGGACGGCGGCGAGGAGCCCGACGATGAACGAGGGCATCCCGCGCGGCGGGGCGGCCTGCAGGGCGTCGAGCAGCGCGAAGGCCTCGTCCAGTTCACCGCGCCGCGAGAGCAGGGCGATCAGCAGCACCTTGCCGTAGTAGCCCGCGTCGTCGCCCACCGGCCGGAAGGCCTCGGCCTCCGCCACCCCCTCGCGGATCAGCCGCTCCCCCTGCTCGATGTCGCCGGCGTTGGCGAGGGCGTCCCCGAGCCGGACCTTCATGATCGGGACGTGCTGGTACGCGCCGAGCTTGCGGGCGAGTTCGATGGCCTCGCGGCAGCTCTCCGCCGCGCGGGCCCAGTCGCCGGCGTTGGAGCTCGCCTCGGCCTCCGCCGCCAGCGCCTCGGCCATGCCCCAGTCGTCGCCGACCCTGCCGAACAGCTCCCGGGCCTCGCGGATGTCGTCCATGGAGGCCTCCAGCCGGTCCTCCACGTCGTTCATCACCTTGGCGCGGAACTGCAGCGCGAACGCCAGCTCCCACACCCGGCCGTGCAGCCGGCAGCTCGCCACCGCGTCGTCCATGAGCTCGGGCATGCGGTCGAAGCGCCCGGTCAGCATGGCGCCGAGCACACGGAACAGCCCGGGGCGGAGGCTGGACTGCGGCAGTTCCGGCGGGTAGGCCTCGATGATCGCCTCGCCCAGCCCGACCAGCCGCGGGTCGTTCCACACGTCGTGCTCGCCCATGAACGCGAACACCTCGGCGGTACGCACCCAGCGCCGCGCCTCGGTGAGCTGCAGCGGGGTCATCGGCAGCGGGTCCTCCAGCGGCGCGCGGTCCAGCGGCGGCAGCCGCAGCGGCTCGGCGAAGGCGTCCACCGGGCTCATCGCGGCCACCACGGTGGGCCAGTACCCCATCTCGCTGCGGTAGTTGCGCATCTCCCAGAACCAGCCGCAGGCCAGCACGAGGCAGAGCGCCTCCTGCTCGTCCCCGGTGTCCACCGCCCGGCGGATGGCGGCCCGCAGGTTCTCGTGCTCGCGCTCCAGCCGGTCCAGGCAGCGCAGTTGGCCCGGGCCGCGCAGCTCGGGATCGGCGGTGCGGACGTACTCGCGGAAGTACGCGGTGTGGCGGCGCCCCACGGCGTCGCGCTCACCGGCCTCCGCGAGGCGCTCGGCCGCGTACTCGCCGATGGTCTCCAGCATGCGGTAGCGGGCGGCGTCCTCGGCGAGGTCGACGACGACCAGCGACTTGTCGACGAGCGAGGCCAGGACGGAGGCGACGTCACGGGCGTCCACGACGCCGCCGTCCTCACCGTCGTCACCGCACACCGCCTCGGCGGCGGCCAGGTCCCAGCCGCCGGCGAACACCGCGAAGCGGCGCAGCACGACCCGTTCGGCCTCGCTGAGCAGGCCCCAGCTCCAGTCGACCACCGCGCGCAGCGTCTGCTGGCGGGGCAGCACGGTGCGGCTGCCCGCGGTGAGGATGCGGAAGCGGTCGTCGAGCCGGTCCGCGAGCTGACGTGGCGTCATCATCCGCAGCCGGGCCGCGGCCAGCTCGATGGCGAGCGGCAGCCCGTCGAGCCGACGGCACAACTCGGCGCAGGCCTCCGGGTCCTCGTCCGGCGTGAAGCCAGGGCGGGCCGCCGCACCCCGGTCGGCCAGCAGCCGCAGGGCGGGGGTCCGCGGCAGCGGGTCCAGCGGCCGGATCAGCTCCCCCGGGACACCCAGCGGCTCACGGCTCGTGGCCAGCACCGCCACGCCCGGGCACTGCGCGAGCAGCCGCTCCGCGAGCTCGGCGGCGGCGCCGATCACGTGCTCGCAGTTGTCCAGCACCAGCAGCATGCGGCGCTCCGCGCAGTACTCGGTGAGCTGCAGCAGCGGGTCCTTGGCCGCGGCACCCTTCGCCTCCGCCGACAGCGCCGCCTCGGTCGCCGAGGCGGGGTGCAGCAGCGTCTCGCGCAGACCCAGCGCGTTCACCACGGCGACGGCCACGGTGCGGGGGTCCTCGACGGGGGCGAGTTCGGCGAACCACACGCCGTCCGGCCAGTCCCCCGCGACCAGGTCCCCGGCCTCCTGCGACAGCCGGGTCTTCCCGGTGCCGCCGGGGCCGGTGACGGTGACCAGCCGGGCGGCCGACAGGTCCGCCGCGATCGCGGACAGGTCGGCCTCCCGGCCCACGAAGCTGGTCAGTCGGGCGCGCGCGTTGCCGAGGCGCGGTGCGGTCATGGGGGGTGGGGCGGGGGCGGGGGTGTTTGCGGGGGTGTGTGCGGGGGCGGAAGGATTCAGCAGCTCGGCGTGGAGGGCGCGCAACTCCGGGCCCGGATCGGTGCCCAGCGTCTCGGCGAGCTCGCGCCGCACCTCCTCGTACGCCACCAGCGCGTCGGCACCCCGGCCCGCCTCGCGCAGCACGCGCAGCCGCAGCACCTGCACCGCCTCGTTCAGCGGATGGGCCACCGCCAGCTCCACGGCCTCCGGCAGCACCTGCTCGGCGCGGCCGAGCCCCACCTCGGCGGTGATCCGCAACCGCCGGGCGTCCAGCCGCAACGCGTCGTAGCGGGGCGCGACGGCCACCCGGTCCGGCAGGTCGGCCAGCACCGGACCGCGCCACAGCGCCAGCGCGGAGTCCAGGGCCTCGGCCGCCTTGGCGGCGTCGCCGTCGGCGAGCGCCCGGCCGCCGTCCTCCACGAGCCGCTCGAAGCGGTACAGGTCCACGGCGTCCGGCGTGGCGACCAGGCGGTAGCCGCCGTCCGCCGAGCCGACCGCCTCGTGCCCCACCGCCCGCCGCAACCGCGCCACCAGCGCCTGCAGCGCGCCCGTGGCGTCGGCGGGCGGCTCGTCCTCCCACACCTCGCCGATCAGCGCCTCGCTGGTGCGCACCCGGCCGGGGCGCAGCGCCAGCGCGGCGAGCAGCGCCCTCAGGCGCGTGCCGGACAGCGGCACGGCGGTGCCGTCTTCGCGGTGGGCCTGGGTCGTCCCGAGGATGCCGTAACGCACGCCCCCCATTCTGTCCGAGGGCGGCTGCGCCGTGCGGCCCGGTTGTTGTGTGCGGCCCGGTGGTTGTGTACGGCCCGGTTGTTGTGTGCGGGTGCGCTGTGGTTTCTGTTGGGGTTTCTCCCCCGCCCTCCCTCCCGATTGCCCGGCATGGTTGGTGCGAGCCTGCGCTCTGTGGGTTGGTTGGCCGGGGGCGGGGCCTCCGGGGTGTGCATTCTGTACCGCATATTTATGTGCATGGCGGGGAGCACTCGTCGGTGCCGTCTGTGCCGCACATCAAATACACGTCAGCGTCCAGAACGCCCACCCCTACGACCCCACCCCCTCCGTATCGACGGCGACCAGCGGCCGGTGGGTGGTCACAAGGCGGTCCGGGGGCACCGCACCTGTCCAACGCACCCCTCACCGACCGTCATGCGCCCACACGAGGAGGGTGCCGCCCAGGGGTGGGACGGGGCCGGGAGGGGGCACCAGGAGCGGTCCGGGGTCACCTCGGTTGCCTAACTGACCCCCCACCGGCCGTTGTGCACCCATACCTCGGGAGGGGGTGTGTCGGGGTGCTCCCCCTGGCCGAAGGCCGCTGGGGAAGACGAGCGGGGGACCCGGCACGGAGTGATGTGGGCTCGCACCGTGGGGCGGTGGGGGCCAGAGACCGTTCGGGACGCCCCGGACCGCCTCCTTACCCCCACCGGGCGTTGTGCGCCCATACGACGGGAGGGGGTGTGGCGGGGCCCCTGGCCGAAGGCTGGGGAGACGAGCGGCGGACCCGGCGCCGAATGATGTTGGGCCAAACCACGAGCGTTCTGGGGGTCCCCCCGGCCGAAGGCTGGGGGAGTGCGCCGGCGCGGCGCCGACCCCATACGTACTTGCGCAGACCCGCACCAACCGCGCCGGATGGGGGGTCCTCCCGGCCGAAGGTTGGGGGAGGGCGGGCGGACGCCCGCCGCAGGCGCAACGGACCCGCACACAAGCAACCGGCCGCAACCATGGACCCCGGTCAGAAGGCGACGCAGGCACTCGCACGGAACCCCGCAAGCCGCGCCGTGACGAATCCGTCCCGGTCCGCCCCGGGCGCCCCCTCGCCCCCGTACCAGCGGACCTCCCCCGGCTCCAGGCCCTCGAACTGCTCCGCCGTGAAGTCCACGTGCTGCGTCGACCACGAGTTGTCCCGGGTCCAGCCGTACAGGCTGTACGTGCGGTGCGCCGCAAAGGGCAGGGACGCCGGCACCTCGGTGCGCCACCCCCTGCCGCCGCCCTCCAGCGACCACACCGTGAACCCCGTCACCGGCCTCCCCCGGCTCCACCTGCCGAGGTGGTCCGACGACTCGTCCGCGTCCGCGTCGGAGTCGGAGTCGTAGAGCGTGGCCCCGTCGATGTGGTCGTGGCACACCAGCATCACCCCCAGCGGCCTGCCGTCCTCGCTCACGGCGATGCCGGTGACCCCCGCCGGTGGCACGCCGCACCCGGTCAGTGTGCCGAGCACGGCCGCGATGCCGACCAGTGTCGGCACGACGACCCCCGTCCGCGTCATGGCTCCCCCCGCTCCCCCGGCCCCCGCCGGACACCCCCAGCGTGCCCCCGTACCCCGTACACGGGGAACCGGTCCGGGCCCGATCGATGGCGGATCGCAACGCGGGCGCAGGAACGTACGGCGTTGGCGGAGCGTTGTCCCGCCGTGGGTTTGCCCGGCGGCAGCCGGATGGCATGATCGGGCGGCCAGGACCACGACCGATGACGCACCGCCTCCGCAGGAGCCCCGAACGATGACGACCGCAGCAACCCGCAGTGAACGGCGGATCAGCCCGATCTTCCTGGGCCTGGTCGCGATCATGGCCGTCTCGGGCTGGGCGGTGTGGACGGACTTCTCCACCAGCACCGGCTTCGCCGTGTTCCTCTTCGTCGTGTCCGGCTGGGTCGTGTCCCTGTGCCTGCACGAGTACGCGCACGCCCGCACCGCGCTGCACGGCGGCGACATCTCGATCGGCGCCAAGGGCTACCTGACCCTGAACCCGCTGAAGTACACGCACGCGCTGCTGAGCATCGTGCTGCCGGTGATCTTCGTGATCCTGGGCGGGATCGGCCTTCCCGGCGGCGCCGTCTTCATCGAGCGGGGCAGGATCCGCGGCCGCTGGAAGCACAGCCTGATCTCGGCGGCGGGCCCGCTGACCAACGTGGTGTGCGCGATCGCCCTGCTGCTGCCCTTCACGCTGGATCTGGTCGACTACCGCGACCCGGCGCAGACGCCCTTCGCGTCCGCGCTGGCGTTCCTGGCGATGCTGCAGGTCACGGCCTCGATCCTGAACCTGCTGCCGGTGCCGGGCCTGGACGGCTACGGCGTGATCGAGCCCTGGCTGTCGTACCGGACGCGGCGCCAGCTGGAGCCGTTCGGCCAGTTCGGGCTGCTGGCCGTCTTCGGTGTGCTGTGGATCCCCGAGGTCAACGCCGCGTTCTTCGGCTTCGTCCACTCCGTGACGGCGGCCTTCGGGATCCCGGACTGGCTGTCGAGCCTGGGTTACGCGTACTTCCAGTTCTGGAAGGGCGACCCACTCAGCTAGCGGTCCCCGGCTCGCCGGCCTCCCGCTCCGCCTTCCCCTTGCGCAGGTAGTACCAGCACATGTTGCTGGTGAGGCCGGCGATCAGGATCCAGAGGACGCCGAGCCAGCTGCCCTCCACGAAGGAGACGACGGCGGCGGCCACGGCGAGAGCGCACAGGACGAGCGCGTAGAGGGCGAGGCGGGGCATGGGGGGCGGCTCCTGTCGGGTCGGTCGCGAACCCGCCCATTGTCCCCCATGCCCCCGCGGCCCTAGACGTCGGTCAGGCGCAGACCGGCGTGGGCCTTGTAGCGGCGGTTGACCGAGATCAGGTTGGCGACCAGCGCCTCCACCTGGTGCGCGTTGCGCAGCCGGCCGGCGAAGACGCCGCGGATGCCGGGGATGCGCGCGGCCAGGGCCTGGACCAGGTCGGTGTCGGCCCGGCTGTCGCCGAGGACGAGGACGTCGGTGTCGATCGAGTCGACCTCCGGGTCCTCGAGCGTGACCGCGGACAGGTGGTGGAAGGCGGCGGTGACCCGGGACTCCGGGAGCAGCGCGGCGGCCTGCTGGGCGGCGCTGCCCTCCTCCGGCTCGAGGGCGTAGGCGCCCTGCTTGTCGAAGCCCAGCGGGTTGACGCAGTCGACGACGAGCTTGCCGGCGAGCTCCTCGCGCAGGGACTCCAGGGTCTCGCCGTGGCCGTCCCACGGGACGGCGACGATGACCACGTCGCTGCTGCGGGCGGTCTCCGCGTTGTCGGCGCCCCGTACGCCGAGGCCGATCCGGTCGGCCGTGGCCTGGGCGCGTTCCGCGGCGCGCGAGCCGATGATCACCTGCTGCCCGGCTTTGGCGAGCCGGTACGCCAGGCCGCGGCCCTGCGGGCCGGTGCCGCCGAGGACGCCGACGACGAGGCCGGACACGTCGGGCAGCTCCCAGGGGTCCTTCGCCGGCGCCTTGGGGGCGGGGGTCTCATTGCCACTGTCAACAGTCATACCGCGATCCTGCCAGCTGGGGACGGTGCCCGGCCCGCGCGGACGCTGTGACGCGCCCCTCGCCGCCCGGTGCCCCGCGGTACGGGAAAGCCCCCTTCCGCACCGGAATTGGCTCGGCGGACGACGGATGTGAGGTATGACATCGGTGTTGCCTCCTGATGCGGCCGCGGGGCGGACGCAGGACGTCCCTCGTCCCGCGGGGCCCGGAGGGGGCACTGACGGAACGTCAAAGGTGCGCGACAGCACAGGGAAAGGCGGCCACCCGTGACCAGAACCGCCGGCAAGGGCCGCGGCCCGGGACTCCAGGACCGCATCGTCGAGCTGATCCACGAGCAGCGGCTCGCCCCGGGCGCCACCCTGCCGACCGAACCGCAGTTGATGGACCTGCTCGGTGCGAGCCGCAACAGCGTGCGCGAGGCGGTGCGGGCGCTGCAGGCACTGGGCATCGTGGAGATCCGGCACGGCACGGGCACGTTCGTCGGCGAGGCGCCGCTGCGGGTGCTGATGCCCTCGCTCACCTTCCAGCTGCGGTCCCGGGTACGGGCGCTGGCCGACCTCGTCGCGGTGCGCGAGCTGCTGGAGGTCGGCCTGATAGGCGAGGTCGCCGGGACGATACCGGACCGGCGGCTGGACGAACTCGACGCGCTCGCCTCCCGGATGGTCGTCGACCCGGATGCGGACCGGGCCTTCCACGCGCTGCTCTACTCCTCCTGCGGCAACGAACTCGTGCTGCAGCTCCTCGACCTGTTCTGGAGCGCCTACCACGAGGTCGGCGCCGCCCTGGTGCCCGCGGACGACCCGGTCGAGCGGGTCGTCGCCAACCACCGCGCCGTCGTCGGCGCGCTGCGCACCGGGGACGCGGGCGCGGCCAGGGCCGCCATGCGGCGGCACTTCACGGACGTGCGGGAGCGGGTGTCCCGGGCGCTGCCCGCGGACACGACCGGCTGACCCCTTCGGGTGAGCGGGGCGCGAAGCGGGGCCGGGCGGGGGCGCGGTCCGCGAGGATGCGGGGATGGATGCCGTACGGGTCGAGGTCGTCCGTGAACTGCTCGCCGGGAGCGAGTGGCCGGAGCTGACCCGGTCCTTCGCCGGCTCGCTGCGCGGGGCCGTCCGCCGGGGGCCCGCCGGTGGGCTGCTGCTCGTCGGCAGCGGGGATTACGAGCCCTGGCACATGGCGGCGCATCTGGACGACGAGGCGGCCTGGAACGGGCTGCCGGAGCTGTCCCCGACGCTGGTGCGGCACCGGGTTCCGCCGGGCGCGCCGCCGCACCTGGCGGTCGGCACGGCCCGTCTGGAGGCGGCGCGCAGGGGCGAGACGGTGCTGGTGGTCACGCCCGAACGGGCCGAGGCCGGGCTGCTGGAGCGGGTGGACGACGCGCGGCGCTCCGGCGCGACGGTGCTGGCGATGGACGCCGGCGACCCGGAACTGCGCGGGCTGGCGCATGACGCGCTCACCGTGCCGCCGGAGCCCTCCGAGGTCGGCATGGACGTACTGCAGCACCTGGTCAGCGCGGCGGCCGGGCGCCGGGTGCGGCTGCGGGACCGGCTGCCGCGGCTCTCGCGGCTCGCCGAGCAGTTGGTGTCGCCGCCGCCGGCGAGCTGGTAGAAGCGGTCCATGACGGCAACCGGGACCGATCCGCTCCGCCCGCTGCGCGGGGTCGTACCACCTCTGTGCACCCCGTTCACGGAGACGGGGGACGTCGACACCGCGGGGCTGCGCGCCCTGGTCGGGCACGTGCTCTCGGCCGGGGTGCACGGGGTCTTCGTCCTGGGGTCCAGCGGCGAGACGGCCTTCCTCACGGACGCGCAGCGGCGCACCGCGCTGACGACGGTCGTGGAGGCGGTCGGCGGCCGGGTGCCCGTGCTGGCCGGTGTCGTCGACATGACCACCCCGCGTGTCCTGGAGCACGCGCGCGCCGCCGTCGCGGCGGGCGCCGACGCGCTGGTGGCGACCGCGCCCTTCTACGCGGCGACGCATCCGGTGGAGATCGCCGACCACTTCCGCCGGGTGCGGGACGGGGCCGGCGGGGTGCCGTTGTTCGCGTACGACATCCCGTCCGCGGTGCACACCAAGCTGCCCGCGGCGACCGTGCTGGCCCTGGCGGAGGAGGGCACGCTGGCCGGGCTGAAGGACAGCAGCGGCGCGGACGGCCCCATGCGCCGGTTGCTGACGGAGCTGCGCCGACGCGGCCTGGACTCCTCCTTCGCCCTGCTGACCGGTTCCGAACTGGCCGTGGACGGCGCCCTCCTGGCGGGCGCGCACGGGGTCGTCCCGGGGCTCGGCAACGTGGACCCGCACGGCTACGTACGGCTCCACGCGTACGCCGTCGAGGGACGCTGGCGCGAGGCCGCGGCGGAGCAGGACCGGCTCGCGCAGCTCTACGCCATCGTCGACGCGGGCGCGGACTCCACGCCGATGGGCCCGGTCTCCTCCGCTCTGGGCGGCTTCAAGGCGGCGCTGCGGCTGCGCGGCGTCATCGGCTGCGCGGCGACGGCTCCCCCGCAGGTCCCGCTGGACGACACCGCCGTCGCCGTGGTCCGGCAACGCCTGGCGGCCGCGGGCCTGATGCGCTGACGGCGACGCCCCGGCCACCGGTGCGCACGTGGTCCCGAGGCGGCCCGGACGGCGCCCGGATGTGAACGGGCCGTGCCGTCACCGGCGCACGGGCCGGAAAACCCGGTTGCGCCGGCGGGCCCGCGCGCGGAGCATGCGACCTCGTGTCCAGACTCCTTCCCGACCTCGCACCGTGGCGGACCTCGCGCGACTTCCGCCTGATGTGGTGCGCGGGCCTGATCACGACCTTCGGCAGCTTCCTGACCTTCGTGGCCGTCCCGGTCCAGGTCAAGGAGCTGACCGGCTCCACCCTCGCGGTCGGCGCCCTCGGCGCCGTCGAACTGGTGCCGCTGATCGTCTGCGGCCTCTACGGCGGTGCGCTCGCGGACGCCCTGGACCGGCGCAAACTCATCCTGTGGACGGAGGCGGCCCTCGGGGTGCTGTCGGCCGTGCTGCTGGTCAACGCCCTGCTGCCGCGGCCGGTGCTCTGGCCGCTATACGTGGTGGCCGCGCTGACCAGCGCGCTGGGCGGGCTGCAGCGGCCGGCCCTGGACGCGATCGTGCAGCGCATCGTCCCGCACGGGCAACTGACCGCGGCCGCCTCGCTGAACGCGCTGCGCTGGCAGATCGGCGCGATCGCGGCGCCCTCCCTGGCGGGCGTGCTGATCGCGTACGCCGGTCTGCGGTGGGCGTACGCCATCGACGCCCTCACGTTCGCCGTCTCCGTCGTCCTGGGCCTCGGGTTGCGGCCCTCGCCGCCCTCCCACGACGCGAAGCGCCCGTCGCTGAGCTCGATCGCGGAGGGCGCGCGCTACGCGTGGAGCCGCAAGGAGCTGCTGGGCACCTATGTGGTGGACATCGCCGCGACCGGACTGGCCTTCCCGATCGCCGTGTTCCCCTTCATGGCGGACGACCTGGGCGCGCCCTGGTCGCTGGGCCTGATGTACGCGGCCCTGCCGGCCGGTGCGCTGCTGATGAGCCTCACCGGCGGCTGGTCGTCGCGGGTGCACCGGCACGGGCGGGCCGTCGTGCTGGCCGCGGCGGCCTTCGGGCTGTGCATGGCGGCGGCCGGCTGGTCCCGCGACGTGTGGGCGGTGCTGGCCTTCCTGGCGCTGGCGGGGGCGTTCGACATGGTCAGCGGGGTGTTCCGGGCCACGATCTGGAACCAGACCATCCCCGACTCGCTGCGCGGCCGGCTGGCCGGCATCGAACTGCTCTCCTTCACCGTCGGCCCGCAGTTCGGCCAGGTGCGGGCCGGCGGCTCGGCGGCGCTGCTGGGCCTGCGCACCTCGGTGTGGACGGGCGGGCTGGCCTGCGTGGCGGCGGTCGGGGCGCTGGCCGCCTGCCTGCCGACGCTGATGGCGTACGACGCCCGGACCAACGAGCACGCCGTGAGCATGCGGAAGGCGGCGGAGGACGCCGTGTCCTCCGCCGCCTGACCCGTGGGGGGCGGGGGTGCGATCAGCCGGTGAAGCCGGCGGTGATCGAGGTGAACTGCCAGGTGCTCTGGTTGATGCCGGAGCAGTTGCTGGTCACGCCGCCACCGGGGCACGGGCGGTCCCGGTTGACGGCCCAGTAGGCGAGCCGGGCGATGTGGTGGGAGTTGGCCCAGTCCCGGATCTGGGTCCAGATGGCCGGGGTGGTGGTCTCCTGCTGGTCGCTCAGCCCGTTCATGCCGGAGATGCCCAGGTGGGCGTAGGCGGTGGCGTCGTCCCAGCCGAAGGTGGACTTCAGCTTGGCCTTCAGGCCCTCGGCGGCGTTCACGGTGTTGCCGTACATGTCGGCGCCGCCGCCGAAGTCGAACGGCATGATCGTGAAGACGTCGATGTCGGCGCCGAGCGCGTTGGCCCGCTCGACGAGACGGTTGCCCCAGTAGCTCGGGCCGGTCGTCGACGTGCCGAAGGTGATGATCGTGCGGATGCCGGGGTTGTTCTGCTTGACGATCTTCAGGGCGTTGAGCACGCGGTCCTGGACGACCTCGCTCTCGAACTCGTCGGTGTTCTCGATGTCGACGTCGATCGCCTTGAGGCCGTAGGCGTCGATCACCTTCTGGTAGGCACCGGCGAGCGCAGCGGGCGTGGAGCAGTTGGGCCCGAGCTTGTTGCCGCTCCAGCCGCCGATGGACGGGACGATGTCGCCGCCCGCGGCGCGGATCGCGTTGATGGTGGACTGGTCGGTGCCGCCGGTCAGCGGACGGGAGCCGTCCCAGGCGGGGTTGCAGCCGCCGGAGGAGAGGATGAAGGCCATGGTGAACCACTTGATGCCGGTGGCGCTCATCACCGTGGCCGGGCTGGGCGGGTCGCCCCAGCCGAGGTAGAGGTAGGGCGCGGCCTGCTTGAAGCCGGTGCCACCGCCGCCGCCGGCGTTGGTGGTGACGCTCACCGCGTTGGAGGCGGCCGAGGTGTTGCCCGCGGCGTCGCGCGCCTTGACGGTGAAGGTGTAGGCGGTGCTCGCGGCCAGTCCGGTGACGGTGGCGGAGGTGCCGGTCACGGTGGTGGCGAGGATGCTGCCGCGGTAGACGTCGTAGCTGGTGACGCCGGTGTTGTCGGAGGAGGCGTTCCAGGACAGCGAGACGCTGGAGGCGGTCTTGCCGGTGGAGGTGAGGCCGCTGGGCGCGGTGGGCGCCTGCGTGTCACCGCCGCCCCCGCCGCCGGGGCCGTCGAGGCTGATGTCGTCGGCGTTGTAGGCGCCCTGGGCGTACCAGCCGTGCACGTAGATCTGGACGCTGGTCTGCGCGGCGCCGGTGGTGAAGGGGACGGTCAGCTGGGAGTACGAGGCGGCGGACGGGGTCCAGGTGGACGCGCCGCCGGTCACGCCGAGGTAGACGTACGCGCCGCGCACCCAACCGGAGAGCGTGTAGGCGGTGTTCGGCTGCACGGAGACCGTCTGGGTGCACTGGGCGGTGTCGCTGCTGCTGACGGCGCCGGCGAGTGCCTTGGTGCCGCCGTGCACGGGGCTGCCGACGACCGATCCGCCGGAGCAGGACCAGCCGGAGAGGCTGCCGCTCTCGAAACCGGGGTTGGTGACGAGGTTGGCGGCGTGGGCGGTGCCGGGCAGGGCGATCAGGCTGCCCGCGGCGGCGAGGAGGGCGGCGGTGAGGCCGGCGAGGATGCGGGATCTGCGTGATCCCGGGCGGGGGACATGACGACGGAAGAGCACGTGACCTCCCTGTGGGGGGCGGGGGGCTGCGCTGTGCGAGTGGTCTGGACCGTTGGTCTGGACCTGTCATCGCGGATTGAAGCGAACTGTCGTGCTCCCGTCAAGAGGTCCGGACCACCACCGCTTCCTGGTTCGGCAGTGGCCCGGACCGGCCGCGGTGTCCCGGTCAGCCGACGCGTTCGATGCGCGCCTTCCTGATGAGGAACTTCCCGGGCTCCCGGACCTGCTCGAAGGCCGCGTTGTTCAGCAGCGCGCAGCTCCCGGAGGTCGAAGTCACCGACACCGTGGTCGACTTGTTGTTGTCCAGGTTGGTCACCCTGAGCCTGGTGCCCAGCGGGAACTGGTTGCTGGAGGCGGCGGGCGCACCGGCCTCGCCGGAGAGGGTGACCGTCGATCCCGCGCAGACGACCTGGCCGCCGCCGGCCGGCGGCGCGGCCTGGCCCTGGCCCTGGTTCTGACCCTGACCCTGGTTCTGATTCTGGCCCTGCTGGTTCTGGCCCTGCCCGGCGGGGGCGGCCGGCGCCGCGGGCGCCGCCTGGGCGGCTCCGCAGCCGGAGGCCGCCCGCTGCACGTTGATCTGCTGGATCACGGCCTCGCGGTTGGCGATCCTCGCCGCCGACTGGGAGTCGGGGTTGGCGCGTTGCCCCGCGATGAAGCTCTCGTTGTTGCGCAGTGCCTGGTCGAGCCCGTCGCACACCACCGAGGCGTGGCCCATGCTCATCGTCACCACGGCGAAGCCGCCGGCCAGGGTCGCCGCCCCGGTCACGAGCGCGATCTTCTGCTTGGTGCTCATCGTGCGCTTCCTGGACATGGGGCCCCTTTCCTCCGACCGGCCTTCGGTCGGTTCCGGTCCACGTGCCCTGGGAAACGGAGCGCGGCTGGTCTGGACCTCAATCCGTTCGGAATCTCGGACAGGAAGGGGGTGCGTGTGCTACGGGCGGGTAGCCTCGGCGTCCCAGCGGACCACCAGCCGTCCGCCCTCCTCCGTGACCTCGTGCCCGAACGCGGCGCAGGCGCGTCGGAACCGCCGTGCGATCCAGGCCCGTTCACCGCGGTCGGCCAGTCGGGTGAAGCAGAGGTCGAGGGCGATCGGCACCGCCTCCAGCCGGACGGGGCGCCGCCCGGCGGGGTCGAAGGTGACGAGGAAGAGCAGACCTCGGTCGTTGCGCAGCCGCGGGTCGGTCGCGTAGTCGTCGACGAAGTCCCCGAGGTCGTAGAGCACCCCGTCCGTCACGCCGTGGAAGACGTGCGCGGAGGTGCCCGCCACGAGCGTGGCGCCCGCCGTGCGCAGGGCCGATGCGGCGTCGCGGATGCAGCGGGCCGGACCGGTGGTCATGTTGGGCCCCCAGTGCGGGGTGACGAGTACCGCCGGGGCCCGCGCGCGCAGGCCCGCGACGCCGTCGGTGAGCCAGCGCGGGACGCCCCCGGCCAGGTCGGCGTAGGCCACCCCGGGGCGGTTCGGTCCCGCGGCGTACTCCGGCGGATGGTCGGTGACGCCGAGGACGCCGAGGGCCGGGGAGCCCCCGACGCCGCCCAGCACCACCGGTGCGCGCGCCGCGGCCTCGTCCGGTCCGGCCCCGACGGCGGCGATCCCGGCGCCGGCCAGGTGCTCCAGGGTGTCCAGCAGCGCCGTCCGGCCGTAGTCCAGGGCGTGGTTGTTGGCCAGGTTGACGCAGCTGACGCCCAGGTGCGTCAAGGCGCGCACGGCGAGCGGCGGGGCGCGGAAGAAGAAAGGCTTGAACGGGTCGGGCCAGGGCTCACCGCGGTCGGAGATCGCGCACTCCAGGTTGAGGACGAAGAGGTCCGCCTCCCGCGCGGCGGCCACGACCTCCTCGGAGAACAGCGCCTCCGCGGGGGCCTCGGCCAGCCGCGCGGCGACCGTGCGGCCGAGCATGGTGTCACCGGCCAGACCCAGCTTCACCCTTCCATCGTGCACCCGGCCCCCGCGGCCCGGTCAGCCCTCCTCGTCCTCCCGCGCACGGTCCTTCCAGCGCGGGTCGTTCTCCCACTGCAGGTTCCGCTCGGCGGCCGTCTCCATCGCCCGCTCCGCGTCCGCGCGGCTCGGGTACGGCCCCATGCGGTCCTTGGCGGGGCAATCCGGCCCCTCCTCGACCTTGTGGTGCTCGATGCAGTAGAACCACTCGCCGGGCTTCCCCGCGGGCTTGCGGACTCGCCTGAACAGCGCCATCGTCCCTCCTCGTACGACGTCCTGCCGCCATGCTGCCCGACCGGCCGCCGATACACTCGCTGACATGTCTGTCCTGGTTCCCGGCAAGCTCTCCCCCATCCGTCCCGTGCCCGCCTCGATCCCGCGTCCGGAGTACGTGGGCCGGCCGGCGCCGCGGCCGTACGACGGCCCGGAGGTGCAGTCGGCGGAGACGATCGAGAAGATGCGGATCGCCTCGCGGATCGCCGCGCGGGCCATGGAGGAGGCGGCGAAGGCGATCGCGCCCGGCGTCGCCACCGACGAGCTGGACCGGATCGCGCACGCGTACATGTGCGACCACCAGGCCTACCCCTCGGACCTCGGGTACCGGGGCTTCCCCAAGTCGCTGTGCTCCTCCATCAACGAGGTCATCTGCCACGGCATCCCCGACTCCACCGAGCTGCGCGACGGCGACATCGTCAACCTGGACGTCACGGCCTACATCCACGGGGTGCACGGGGACACCAACGCCACCTACTTCGTCGGTGAAGTCGCCGAGGAATCAAGGCTGTTGGTGGAACGTACGCGGGAATCCCTGAATCGCGCCATCAAAGCGGTGAAGCCGGGGCGGCAGATCAATGTGATCGGCAGGGTCATCGAGTCCTATGCCAAACGATTCAATTACGGCGTCGTGCGCGACTTCACCGGCCACGGCATCAATACCGCCTTCCACTCCGGCCTGATCGTCCCGCACTACGACGACCCCCGCGCCACCACCGTCATGAAGCCGGGGATGACCTTCACCATCGAGCCGATGCTGACCCTGGGCACCCACGAGTACGAGATCTGGGACGACGGCTGGACGGTCGTCACGAAGGACCGCAAGCGCACCGCGCAGTTCGAGCACACCCTTGTGGTGACGGACACAGGCGCGGAGGTACTGACACTCCCTTGACCTTTCCATTGCCTTTCCTTTGCGAAAAGCAGAAGAAGGCGCAGGGAGCCTCGGATAGGTTAGGCAAGCCTTTCACAGGAAAGGCTTGCCTAACGTGTTTTCCCTGAGCCTCCTGGAGATCGCATGTCCGCCGTCCGCATGTCCGCCGTCGCCGCCGCCGCCGGCATAGTGGTCGCCGTCACCGCCGTCACCGGATGCGCGGAGAAAGCGGACGGCAAGGCCTCCGACGCGATCACGGTGACCGCGACGGACAGCAAGTGCGAGGTCTCCAGGACCAGTTTCCCGGCCGGGCACGTGCAGCTGGCCGTCGAGAACAAGGGCTCCAAGGTCACCGAGGTCTACGTCTACACGCCCAGCGACCAGATCGTGACCGAGCGGGAGAACATCGGCCCCGGCACCAAGGCCACCATCACCGCCGAGATCAAGGCCGGCACGTACCAGATCGCCTGCAAGCCCGGCATGCAGGGCGACGGCATCCGGCAGAAGATCACCGTCACCGGCAAGGGCGCCGCCAAGGGCGACCCCCGGCTGGACGCCGCGGTGGCCGCGTACCGCACGTACGCGCAGGAGCAGGCCGACCAGACCATCCCGGTGGTCCAGCAGTTCGCCGACGCCGTCAAGGCGGGCGACGTGGAGAAGGCCAAGTCCCTCTTCGCGCCCTCCCGCGTCGGCTGGGAGCGCACCGAGCCGGTGGCGGAGTCCTTCGGCGACATCGACCCGCTGACCGACACCCGCGAGGACGGCCTGGAGGACGGCCAGAAGTGGACCGGCTGGCACCGGCTGGAGAAGTCCCTGTGGCAGGAGAAGAAGGCCGGCGCCGAGGAGGGCGCCCTCGCCGACCAGCTCGTCACCGACCTGAAGGACTGGCAGACCCGCGTCGGCAAGGCCGACATCACCGCCACCAGCATGGCCAACGGCGCCAAGGAGCTGCTGGACGAGGTCGCCACCGGCAAGATCACCGGTGAGGAGGACCGCTACTCCCACACCGACCTGTCGGACTTCCAGGCCAACGTCGAGGGCGCGATGAAGGCCTACGAACTGCTGAAGCCGGTCGCCGCCGAGAACGACGCGGCCCTGGCCGCCGACCTCGACAAGCAGTTCCCGGCCCTGACGGCGCTGCTCGACAAGTACCGCAAGGGCGGCAGCACCACGGAGTTCGTCTCCTACGAGACCGTCGGCAAGGACCAGCGCAAGGAGCTCTCGGACGCCGTCAACGCGCTCGCCGAGCCCCTGTCGAAGCTCGCCGCAGCCGTCGCCAAGTAACCCGAGGGGGCACCGGACCATGTCCGAGGAGACCGTCACGTCGCGCCGCAAGGTGCTCGGCTGGACCGGAGCGGGCGTCGTCGTCGCGGCCGCCGCGGCGGGCGGCGGCGTGGCCGCCGTCCGCGCCGGGGACGACGTACGGCCCGCCGGCGCGGCGGGCAGCGCGATCGCCTTCCACGGCGAGAACCAGGCCGGCATCACGACCCCGGTGCAGGACCGGCTCCACTTCGCTTCCTTCGACGTCAAGACCGAGGACCGCGAGGAACTGGTCGCGCTCCTGAAGGAATGGACCGACGCCGCCCGCAAGCTGACGCAGGGCCGGCCGGTCGGCGAGGGCGCGGTCGGCGGCCTCGCCGAGGCCCCGCCGGACGACACCGGCGAGGCGCTGGGCCTGCAAGCCTCGCGGCTCACCCTCACCGTCGGCTTCGGGCCCTCGCTGTTCACCACGAAGGACGGCGGGGACCGCTTCGGCCTCAAGGCGCACCGCCCCGCGGCGCTGGTGGACCTGCCCAAGTTCCCCGGCGACGCCCTCGACCCGAACCGCAGCGGCGGCGACCTGTGCGTCCAGGCCTGCGCGGACGACCCGCAGGTGGCGGTGCACGCCATCCGCAACCTGGCCCGGATCGGCTTCGGCAAGGTCGCGATGCGCTGGTCGCAGCTCGGCTTCGGCAAGACCTCCTCGACCACGCCCGATGAGCAGACCCCGCGCAACCTGATGGGCTTCAAGGACGGCACGCACAACGTCGCGGGCTCCGACCGGGCCGCGCAGGACGAGCACGTGTGGGTCGCCGCGAAGGACGGCCCCTCCTGGATGGCCGGCGGCTCGTACCTGGTCGCCCGCCGCATCCGCATGCACATCGAGACCTGGGACCGCACCCCGCTGCGCGAGCAGGAGCAGATCTTCGGCCGGACGAAGGGCGAGGGCGCCCCGATCGGCAGGCAGCGCGAGCACGACACCCCGGACTTCAAGGCGATGCTCCCGGACGCACACGTCCGGCTGGCGCACCCGGACAACAGCGGTGTGACGATCCTGCGCCGCGGCTACTCCTTCACGGACGGCACCGACGGCCTCGGCCGCCTGGACGCCGGGCTGTTCTTCATCGCCTACCAGCGCGACGTCCGGGACGGCTTCGTGCCGCTGCAGATGCGGCTGGCGAAGCTCGACTCGCTCAACGAGTACATCCAGCACGTGGGTTCGGCCGTCTACGCCGTACCGCCGGGCGTCCGCGACGAGGACGACTGGTGGGGCCGCGAGCTCTTCCAGAACGACTGAGAGGAAGTGACCGGCGGTGTTCGCCAACTACCTGATCGGACTCCGGGAGGGCCTGGAGGCCAGCCTGGTCGTCTGCATCCTGGTCGCGTACCTGGTGAAGACCGGCCGCAAGCAGAAGCTGCCGCCGGTCTGGCTGGGCGTCGGCGCGGCGGTCCTGGTGAGCATGGCCTTCGGCGCCGCCCTGCAGTTCGGTTCCTCCACGCTCACCTTCGAGGCGCAGGAGGCGCTGGGCGGTTCGCTGTCGGTCGTCGCGGTCGGCCTGGTGACCTGGATGGTCTTCTGGATGCGGCGCACCGCGCGGCACCTGAAGGCCGAACTCCACGGGAAGCTGGACGCCGCGATCGCCATGGGCACCGGCGCGCTGGTCGTCACCTCCTTCCTCGCCGTCGGGCGTGAGGGGCTGGAGACCTCGCTGTTCATCTGGACCGCGGTGCAGGCCACCGACGACGGCGTGCGACCGCTGGTCGGCGCGGTCCTGGGCCTGCTGACCTCGGTGGTGCTGGGGTGGCTGTTCTACCGGGGCGCGCTGCGCATCAACCTCGCCAGGTTCTTCACCTGGACGGGCGCGATGCTGGTCGTCGTCGCGGCGGGCGTGCTCGCCTACGGCTTCCACGACCTGCAGGAGGCGGGCTGGCTGCCGGGGCTGACGGCGAGGGCCTTCGACATCAGCGACGTGGTGCCCCCCGACTCCTGGTACGGGACGCTGCTGAAGGGCGTGTTCAACTTCCAGCCGGACCCGACCTGGCTGCAGGTCACGGTCTGGGCGCTGTATCTCGCGCCCACGATGTTCCTCTTCCTGCGCCCCGGTAGGGTTACCGCGCCGGCCGTGAAGCCGTCCGCCGCAGCCCCGAAGGAGCCGACGTCCGATGACCCGCAGGCCGCGATTCCTGCCAGCGCTCGCCCTGTTGACGTTGACGGCGGCACCGCTGACCGGGTGCGTGACGGTGCACGGGGAGCGGGCGCTCATCCCGTCGGTGACGAAGGCTGAGGCCACCGAGGCACTGGACCGCTTCACCGAGGTCAACAACGAGGCCAACCGGAAGCTCGACGCGAAGCTGATCTCCACCGTCGAGTCCGGCCCCCTCGGCGCCGTCGACGGGGCCGGTCTGCGCGCCCGGCACAGCGTCGACCCGGGCGGCGACCCGGACTTCAAGGCGCTGAGCCTTCGCGACCCGCGCTTCCTGATACCCCGCCAGGTGGGCTGGCCCAAGTGGTTCGTGGCCGACGTCGCGCCGGACTCGGACGGCTCCGGCCCCGGCACGAACCGGTGGCTGATGGTCTTCGAGCGGGGCGGCGCGCGCGAGGGGTGGCGCGTTTCGTACGTCGCCTCCGTCCGGGCCTCCGCCGTACCGGAGTTCGCCCGTGACGGGCAGGGTCACGTGGAGCCGGTGGCGGCCGAGCGCTCCGGACTGGTCGTGGACCCGGGCGAGCTGGGCGGTGCCTACACCGGTTACCTGGCCGAGGGCGACGCGAAGGACGTGTCCGTGTTCGCCCCGGGCTCGTCCACCTCGGAACTGATCACCAGCCGGGCCAAGACCGCCCGTACCGCCCGCTCGGCCACCCAGTTCGCCGACCAGCCCGCCACGGAGGGGGACTTCGCGCCGCTGGGGCTGCGCACCGAGGACGGCGGCGCGCTGGTCTTCTTCGCCACGCACCACACGGCGAAGGTCACCATGCTGCGGGCGGGCGTCACGCCGCAGGTGGACGCGTACACCGAGGCGCTGATGACCGGCACCCCGAAGAAGTCGGTCACGCTGGGCCGGATCGCCCGCCAGGCCGTGCTCGTCCCGGCGGCGAAGGACGGCGGCGGTCAGGTCGTCTTCCTCACCCGCACCGTGGGCCTGGTCGCCGCGCGCGGGGAGTGACCCGCGGGGGGCCGTGCCGCGGGGGTCAGTGCAGCCAGCCGACCGTCTCGGGCTCGGGCTCGACCTGGGCGCAGGCGTCGGTCAGCACCGCGAGCAGCGGCAGCGGGTCGGGCAGCGGGCGGTCCGGACCGTGGCCGGCGACCCAGGCGACGGTGGCGCCGGAGGGCAGCCGGGAGGGCGGCAGCAGCACATAGCTGGCGCGGCAGTGCCAGCGCAGGCCCGGGTGCTCGTCGAGGGTCTCGGGATGGCAGTCCAGCTCGCACGGCCACCACTCGTCCTCGTCGGCCGTGGCGCGGGTGGCGGTGAAGAACAGCATCCGCCCGTCGGAGACCGCGACGGGTCCGGTCGCGGAGCCCTCGGCGGCCAGCCGCTCCAGGGCCATGCGGCCCGCCTCCGCGGGTACGTCCAGGACGTCGTGGGCGATGCCGGTGGCCGTGATGAAGTTGGCCAGCGGGTGCGCGCGCAGCCAGCGCCTGACCTGCTCGGGGTCGGTGGTGGCCTGCGTCTGCCAGGCGAAGGAGACGGGGTGCGTGCCCGGGGTGGGACAGCCGATCCGGTCGCAGGAACAGCGGTAGCCGGAGACCGGCGAGGGATGGGCGGCGGGCGCCAGCGGCAGGCCCGAACCCGCGGCCTCCAGCAGGAGTTCGTCCCGGCGCAGGTCGTCCCCGTTCCGGCCACCGGCGGCCGCGCGGACCGCGGCCCCGTCCATCCCGGCACCACGCTCCCCCGCCTTGCGGCGCAGCCAGTCGGACAACCTGCCCTTGGTGACCATCGAGCCTCTTTCCTCGCCCCGTGAACCCTTGCTCCACCCTACGTAACGAGGGAAAGGCCGTAGGCGGAATCCACGGATGGTGGAAACCATCCTGCTCCCCGTCCGCATTCCGGTGTCACGCGGGGTCCCCCTGAAGGGGTGATGTCGTACGCCCCGCCGTACCGGGGCGAAGCACGACGGGGACGCCCATGAGGGATTTCACGGACATACGGGAATGATTTCCTCGTCACCGCTGCTCGCGACGCACGGCGCGACGGCCCGCCAGGGCCGCGGGTCCGTGAGCACCGTCACCCGCGGGCCCACGCGCCGACCGCCCTGGCGGGCGGATCCGCGCTAGCCTGGTTTTCCGACAGCTTGTCGGCAACCCATTGACTTAGGGTGTCCTAAGTTGCGACGATTCCTGCAGGCCCGACGCAGGAGGATTCCCTTGACGCCAGCCCACGGCTCCGTGTCCGCACCGTTCTCGGCCGTCATCCGCTCCGCGAGCCACGACCGGCACAGCGAGGCGGAGAACTCGACCTTCCTCGGCGACCTGCTCGGCGGACGCCTGGGCGTCGCCGCGTACACGCGCTACACCGAGCAGCTCTGGTTCGTCTACCGGGCCCTGGAGGGCGCCGCGGCGGAACTCGCCGGCGACCCCGTGGCCGGCCCCTTCCTGCGCCCCGAGCTGTCCCGCGTCGCCGCCCTGGAACGCGACCTGGACCACCTGCTCGCGCCCGGCTGGCGCGAGTACGCCGCCGCGCTGCCCGAGACCCTCGCCTACACCGGCCGCATCGCCGAGACCGCCCGCGTGTGGCCGGCGGGCTACGTCGCCCACCACTACACCCGCTACCTCGGCGACCTCTCGGGCGGCCAGGTCATCCGCGGCATCGCGGAGCGGACCTGGGGCTTCGCCCGCAAGGGCGACGGCGTGCGCTTCTACGTCTTCGAGGCGATCGGCAACCCCGCGGCGTTCAAGCGCGAGTACCGGAGCCTGCTGGACGCCCTGCCGGTCGCCGAGCTCGAGAAGCAGCGCGTCGTGGACGAGTGCCGGCGGGCCTTCGCCCACAACTCGGCCGTCTTCGCGGCGCTCGGCCGCGAGTTCCCCCTGACGGCCTGACGCTAGTCGACGGGGGCGGTCCAGCCGGCGGGGTCGACGCCGCCCGGGACGGGGGCCGCCGGGTCGTAGGGGGTGCGGGTGAAGACGAAGGAGCCGAGGTCGAGGTGGCTGACGGCGCCGTCGGGGGTGCGCACGACGCGGAGGGTCTCGCCGTCGTAGTAGCCGTCCAGGCCGGTCCAGGTGCCGTCCGGCCGCGCGCGGAAGCGGGCGCCGCGTGCGGTGCCGGAGAGGGCGGCCAGCTCCAGGTCGCGGCCGGCGCGCAGGCGCAGGACGTGCGGGGCGGTGCCCCAGTACCAGGGGCCGGTGAGCGCGAGCAGGTCCGGGTCGGGGTCGGAGAGGGGCCGCCAGGGCTCGGGGATGCGGGGCTCGCGTTCGGCGACGAGGCGCAGCAGGTCGGCGGCGATCGACGTGGCCGGGGCGCCGGTGGTGGAGTTGGCGAGGACGACCGCGCCGAGGCCCTCGGCGAGGTCGCACCACAGCCCGGCCACGAAACCGGGCATCGAACCGCCGTGACCGACCAGCACCCGGTCGCCCGGGGCCTTCATCAGCTGTACGCCGAGGCCCTGGTCGCCGCCCGGAGCGGCCGGCCGGCGCATCTCCTCCAGCGTCGCGGGCGCCAGCACCCGCTCGTCGCCCGCGGCGAGGAAGGCGCCCCAGCGGCACAGGTCGTCGGCGGTCGACCACAGTTCACCCGCGGGGGACATCCGTCCGGTGTCCTGCACGGCCTCGGCCATCATCAGGTCGGCGTACGGGTGGACGGCCCAGCCGCCGGCGTGCGGGGCCCGCGGGCGGCGCGTCGTGCGGGTCATCCCCAGCGGTTCCAGGACGTCGGAGGTGAGCACCTCGTCCCAGGGCGTGCCGTCGTGGAGCGCCTCGACGACGGCGCCGAGGAGGGCGAACCCGGGGTTGGAGTAGTGGTGGCGTTCGCCGGCGGGGTGCAGCCGCGGCGTCTCGCCGAGGAGGTCGGCGGTCTCCGGGCGCAGTTCACCGGGCGTGCGCTCCCACCAGGGGCCGGGGGTCTCCGCGGCCAGCCCCGCGGTGTGCGTGAGGAGTTGGCGCACCGTGACCCCGTCGGCGGGGGTGCCGCCGATGTGCTTCTCGACGGGGTCGTCCAGCCCGAGGCGCCCCGCGTCGCGCAGCCGCATCACCAGGACGGCCACGAAGGTCTTCGTGAGGGAGCCGATCCGGTACTGGGTGTCCCCGTCCGGGGCGTGCCCGTCCACGCAGGAGCGGGCCCCGGTCCACACGGCCTCGCCGTCCCGTACGACGGCCGCCACGAGGGAGGGGGTGCGGCTGTGGGACTGGGCGACCGCGACGCGGTGCAGCAGCGCCCGGCGGGTGTCGGGGAGCAGGGCGTCGTCGGGCTCGGTCTGCGGTGTCGGCATGAACTCACCCTAGGCGCTGCCGTCAAGCGGGTTCCCCCGGCCACCCCGGGGTGCGGTGCGCGCACCGGCCGAGGCGTCAGCCGGTCAGGAGCACACCCGCGTAGGACACGGTGGCGATGAGCGTCCAGGAGATCAGCCCGACCGCCGCCACCCGCGGCCCGGTACGCGCCAGGACGGGCAGGTTCACCATGCTGCCGAGCCCCACCATGGCCATGGCCAGCAGGAGTTGCTGCACCTGCTGCGCGCCGTCGAGCACGCCGGCCGGCATCAGCCCGGTGCTGCGTACGCCGATCATGACGAGGAAGCCGACGACGAACAGGGGCAGCAGCGGGGTGCGTCGCGCGGAGGCCGCGGCGTCCGGACCCTCGGCACCGGAGACGGCGCGCCGCCGGCGCAGGCCGTAGGCGACGGCGGCGACCAGCGGCGCCAGGAGCGCGACCCGCATCAGCTTGACCAGCACCGCCTCGCCGAGCGCCGCGGGGCCCGCGGTCTGCGCGGTCGCGACGACCTGGCCCACGTCGTGCACGCCGGCCCCGGTCCAGCGGCCGAACTGGACGTCGTCCAGGCCGAGCGGGTGGTGCAGCAGTGGGAGCACGCCGATGGCGAGGGTGCCGCAGAGCGTGACCAGGGCGACGGAGGCGGCGACGTCCTCCTCGTCGCTGCCGGAGACCTGGCTGACCGCGCCGATGGCGGAGGCACCGCAGATGGAGTAGCCGGTGGCGATGAGCAGCGGCTGGTCGCCGCGCAGCCCCATGCGGCGGCCGAGCCAGAGCGTGCCCCAGAAGGTGGCGGCCACGACGCCGACCACCATGCCGGCCGTGGCCCAGCCGAGGCCGAGCACGTCGTCCAGGCCGAGCTGCAGCCCGAGCACGACGATGCCGACCCGCATCAGCCGTTTCCCGGCGAAGGTCAGCCCGGGGCGGGCGCGGCCGCGCAGGGTCGTGCGCAGGCCGGGCAGGTTGGCGGCGGCGATGCCGAGGACGACGGCGGTGGTGGGCACCGGCACGGCGGGCAGCAGCAGGTGCAGCGCGGTGGCCAGGGCGGCGCCGAGGACGGCGAGCAGCAGGCCGGGCAGCACGGCCACGACGGCCCGGCGGCGGCCCGCGCCGCTTCCGGCGGGGCCCTCGGCGGGACCGGCGGCCGGGGTCGCCCCGGCGGGGGCGGTCGCGGGCGCGGCCGGGCGCGTGTGCGTCAGGGGGCTGCGCGTCGGGGTGCGGAGGTTCACCGTTCGCCGACCGGCAGCCGGTAGACACGCCGCACGCTGGAGCCCAGGCGGGAGATGTCGGCGCCGTAGATGTGCAGCGATATCGCCTTGCCCGTGCCGCCGTTCCACACCTCGTGGATGTCGCCCGGCGGCGCGAAGCCGCAGACCTCGCCCTGGGCGTTGACCACGTCCTGGGTGGGGACCAGGCGGGAGCCGGCGCCGTCGGGCACCAGCCGGTAGCGGCGCTCGTGCTCCCGGCCCAGGTGCACGCCCGTGACGCACCACGACACGTGGTCGTGGATGGAGGTGCGCTGCCCCGGCAGCCAGACCAGGGCGACGATGGAGAAGCTGCCGTCCTCCTCGGCGTGCAGGACGTGCTGGCGGTAGCGGTCCGGGTCGCCCTCGGTGTGCCGCCCGGCCAGCAGGTCGGGGGCGCCGAGGTGCGGGGCGAGCCGTTCGCCCACCAGGTGCGCCGTCGGGCCGGGCGGCAGGCCGCGGCCGACGGTCTCGCGCACCTCGTCGACGAGGCGGGCCAGCCGGGCGGTGGGCGCGGAGAGCGCCGGAACGGTCGCGGAGGTCATGCCCGCAGCGTCCGTGCGCGCGGGCCCACGCGTCCACTGACAGTTCCTTCACTCCGCTGTGCCCCTCCTTATGGATGGGGCGACGGACGGGGCGGACGGCGCTCCGGCGGTCAGCAGCCGCTGCGCCGCTCGGCGACCGTCCGGAGCGCGTCGAGCACCAGGGCGGCGGCCGGGATCCGCAGGTGGTCCCGCGGCACGTACGCCGCCACGCGGCGGCGGGAGACGGGGTCGAGCGGCCGGCCGGTGACCCGGTCCAGCCGCATGAACGACAGCACCAGTCCCGGCATCATCGCGACCCCCAGGCCCTCGGCGACCAGTGACTGCACCACGAGGTTGTCGTCGGTGGCGAAGGCGATGTCGGGGGCGAAGCCCAGCTCGGCGCACTCGTGGAGGAAGTTGACCCGGCAGCGCATGCAGCCGGCGATCCAGCGCTCGCCGGCCAGGTCGCCGAGCCTGACCGAGCGGGAGCCGGCCAGCCGGTGCCCGGCCGGCATCAGGACCATGAGCTGGTCCTCCAGCAGCGGGATCTCGACCAGGTCGTCCGGCACCGCCTCGTGCAGCCCCGGGTAGGTGAAGGCCAGCGTGATGTCGCACTCGCCGCGGGTGACCCGCTCCAGCGAGTCGGGCGGTTCGTCGCCCAGCAGCTCGACCCGTATCCCGGGGTGCTCGGCCGCGAGCAGGGCCAGCGCCTCGGGGATCAGGGTGGCGTTGGCGCTGGGGAAGGCGCACAGCCTCACCCGGCCGGTCTCCAGCCGGGTCACCGCCCCTATCTGCTCCCAGGCCACGGACATGCTGTCGAGGATGGCCTCGGCGTGCCGGGCCAGCGCCTCGCCGGCCTCCGTCAGGCGCATGCGCCGCCCCACGCGGACGAAGAGCGCGGTGCCCACCGAACGCTCCAGCGCCTTCATCTGCTGGGTCACCGCGGGCTGGGTGTAACCCAGCGCCACGGCCGCGGCGGAGTAGGAGCCGGCCGTGACCACGGTATGGAACGTCTTGATGTGCCTGGAATCGAACACCCATGAATCATAAGAGGAACTTGGGTCAACCCGGCACGGGGCCTCCCGGTGCTTCTGGGACCGCTGCGCCGGGGGGTGTTTGCGTCCGCAATCCGGTGCGCGGCGTCCGCTGCGGGTCCACCATGTCACTACGGGTCACACGGGCCTCAACCACACCGCGAGGAGCCTTCATTGAGCGCAGCGCGCACCGCCTCGTACCGCCGGTATCTGATGTGTCCTCCCACGTACTTCCGCGTCACGTACTCCATCAACCCCTGGATGGACCCCACGAAGCCGGTCGACCCCGCGCTCGCCCTGCTGCAGTGGGAGGACCTCCGCGACCGCTACCGCTCGCTGGGCCACACCGTCGAGATCCTGCAGCCGCTGACGGGCCTGCCCGACATGGTCTTCGCCGCCAACGGCGCCACCGTGGTCGACGGCCGGGTCTTCGGCGCCCGCTTCGCCAACCCCGAGCGGGCCGCGGAGGCGCCCGCGCACCGCGAGTGGTTCCTGAACCGCGGCTACGGCGAGGTGCACGACCCGGACCACGTCAACGAGGGCGAGGGGGACTTCGCCGTCACCGAGAGCTGGCTGCTGGCCGGGAAGGGCTTCCGCAGCAGCCCCCTGTCGCACGCCGAGCTCCAGGAGTTCTTCGGCCGCCCCGTCATCGGCCTGGAGCTCACCGACCCGCACTTCTACCACCTGGACACCGCGCTGTGCGTGCTGTCCGGCGACGAGATCATGTACTACCCGGACGCCTTCTCCCCCGGCAGCCGGGCGGTGCTGCGCCGGCTCTTCCCCGACGCGCTGACCGCCACCCGCCAGGACGCCGCGGCCTTCGGCCTCAACTGCGTCAGCGACGGCCTGAACGTCCTGGTCCCCGCCGGGGCCACCGGGCTGCTGCGGCGGCTGCGGGAGCGCGGCTACGAGCCGGTGCCGGTGGACATGTCCGAACTGCACAAGGCCGGCGGCAGCGTGAAGTGCTGCACCATGGAGCTGCGCGACTGAGCGTGATACGAAGGGGCGCATGTCGCAGCAGCTGCCCCTCCGCACCTCGTACGACGCCGTGATCGTCGGCGGCGGCCACAACGGCCTGGTCGCCGCCGCGTACCTCGCCCGCGCGGGCCGTTCCGTGCTGCTGCTGGAGCGGCTGCCGGGCACCGGCGGCGCCGCGGTCTCCACCCGGGCGTTCACCGGTCTGGACGCACGGCTGTCCCGGTACTCGTACCTGGTGAGCCTGCTGCCCCGGAAGATCGTCGACGACCTGGGGCTGCGCTTCGCGGTGCGGCGCCGGCGCATCTCCTCGTACACCCCGCACGGCGACGGCGGGCTCCTCGTCGACGCCGAGTCGCCGTCCGCGACCCGCGAGAGCTTCGTCCGGCTGACCGGCTCCGACCGCGACTTCGAGGCCTGGCGGCGCTTCTACGGCATGACGCAGCGGGTCGCCGAGCGGGTCTTCCCGACGCTGACCGGGCCGCTGCCCTCCCGAGCCGGTCTGGAACGGACCGTGGACGACCCGGAGGCCTGGTCGGCGCTGTTCGAACGGCCGCTGGGCGAGACCGTCGAGTCGCTCTTCGAGGACGACGTGGTGCGCGGCGTGGTGCTGACCGACGCCCTGATCGGCACCTTCACCCATGCCCACGACCCCTCCCTGCTGCAGAACCGCTGCTTCCTCTACCACGTCATCGGCGGCGGCACGGGCGACTGGGACGTCCCCGTCGGCGGCATGGGCGCCCTCACCGACGCCCTGGCGGACGCGGCGCGCGCGGCCGGGGCGGAGATCGTCACCGGCACCGAGGTGACGGCGGTCGAGACCGACGGCACCCGGGCCGAGGTCTCCTTCGAGGGCGGCGTCGTCGGCGCCGGCCACGTGCTGGTCAACGCCTCCCCGTACACGCTGGCCGGGCTGCTGGGCGAGGCCGCACCGCCGCGACCGGAGGGCGCCCAGCTCAAGGTCAACATGCTGCTGCGGCGGCTGCCCCGGCTGCGCGACACCTCGGTGGACCCGCGCGACGCCTTCGCCGGCACCTTCCACATCGCCGAGTCGTACACCGGGCTGGAGCGGGCCTACCGCGAGGCGGCCGCGGGCACGGTGCCCACGGCGCCGCCGTCCGAGATCTACTGCCACTCGCTGACGGACCCCTCGATCCTCTCCCCCGAGCTGGCAGCCCAGGGCGTGCACACCCTCACCCTGTTCGGGCTGCACGCCCCGGCGCGGCTGTTCGCCGACGACCCGGCGCAGGCGAAGGAGACCCTCCTCAAGGCCACCCTGGCGCAGCTGGACGCGGTGCTCGCGGAGCCGCTGGCGGACTGCCTGGCGGTGGACGCGGACGGGCGGCCGTGCGTCGAGGCGAAGTCCCCGCTCGACCTGGAGCGGGAGGTCGGCCTGCCCGGCGGCCACATCTTCCACCGGGACCTGGCCTTCCCGTACGCGGAGTCGGGCGGCGGCGCCTGGGGCGTGGGGACCGCGCACGCGAACGTGCTGCTGTGCGGGGCGGGCGCGGTGCGCGGCGGCGGGGTCAGCGGAGTCCCGGGGCACAACGCGGCCATGGCGGTGCTGGGCGGCTGACGCCTGACGCCGGGCGCTACTCCTGCTCGTGCTCGGCCGCGGGCGGCCACGCGTCGCCCCAGGCGACGTCGCGGGCCGCGCGGTACAGCGGCCCGTGCCGCTTGGTGACGGTGTCGCGGCGCAGGCCGTCCTCGACCGTGCAGAGGTCGATGAGGACCTGCCCCTTGCGGATCTGCGGGTGCCGCACCACGCGGTCCGGTGCGCCGGTGCCGGCGGCGGGGAAGCGGGCCGCGGCGACGTAGCTGAACTTCTCGTCCTCGTACGGCAGGGAGCCGCCCTTGACCTGCCGGTGCAGCGAGGTACGGGCGACCCGCGCGGCGAAGTGGCACCAGTCCGGGGCCGTCACCGGGCAGGTGCCGTCGTGCGGGCAGGGGGCGAGGACGTGGAAACCGTCCGCGACGAGCCTCTCGCGTGCCGCGAGGACCCGCGCGTACCCGTCGGGGGTGCCCGGCTCGACGACGAGCACGGCGCCGCGCGCCGCCCTGGCGGCCTCGGCGACGACCGCGTCGCGGTCGGGGCCCGTCAGTTCGCCGATGACGTACGACAGCGTGACCAGGTCCGCCTCCGGCAGCCGGGCCCCGCCGCCCAGCGGCGTCTTCTGCCAGCGCGCGTCCCGCACCGCCGGGTGCTCCGACTCCGCGGCCAGCTCACGTCCGAGCGAGAGCGCCGCGTCCGACCAGTCGAGGACGGTGCTGGTGTGCGTCCCGTCCTCCCAGGCGTCGGCCACCGCCCAGGTCGCGGCGCCGGTCCCGCCGCCCACGTCCAGGTGGCTCGCGGGCGCCCACTCCCCCGCCCGTGCCCGGAACTCCGCCAGCGCCGCGCCGACCGCGGCGTGGGTGGCGGGCATGCGGTACGCCGCGTAGGCGGCGACGTCGGAGCGGTCGCGGAGGATCGGGGTGCTGCTGGTGGTGCGCCCCCGGTAGGTGGCGATCAGCCGGTCGACGGCCTGGGTGGCACGGCCGGGCGGGAGCCCGTCGAGGAGACCGGCGAGGGCGGATTGCAGGGAGGACACAAGGATCAAGGGTAAGGCCCGCCGGGACCGCCGCGGGCAGGGTGCACGGGAGGTGCCGGGCCCAGCCGCCGGCCGCGTCGTGCGGGGGTGCGGGTCGTGCGCGGCAAGGGCGCGGCCGGCGCCGGCACGGACGGGGACGAGGTCCTGCGACGGCCGGCCGCGTGCCGCCCGGGCCGGGCCCGCGAGTGACCCGCGGCCCTCACGGTGCGGGCCCCTCGTCGAAGGTCCCGCCCCCGGCCCGATCGGCGCCGCACCCCGCCCAACCCACGGAAGCACTCCCCCCACGTGGTGAAAGCACCGCCCGCGGACGACCGGGCAGTCCAAGCCGCCGGCAGTGCTTGGCAGGGGCCCGTCGCACGCGGCCTCTGCGCGCCCTCGACCGGGAAGAGTCGGCACCCCATTCGGGAAGCCCGCCCCGCCGGGCGCTGGAGGCACCAGCAACTGACCCCGGGCGGCGGGGCCTGACCGGGACCCGTCGCCACACGCCCTCACCCCGCCCCCGACCCGCGGGAATTGGCGCGTCGTCCGGCCCACCACGTACGGGTCCGCCGGCACCTGGAGGCACCGGCAGCTGACCCCGGGCGGCGGGCCCTGACCGGGGCCCGTCGTGACCCGCCCTCGCCCCACCCCCGACCAGGAAGGGTCGGCACCCCATTCGGGAAGCCCACCCCGCAGGGCGCTGGAGGCACCAGCAACTGACCCCGGGTGGCGGGGCCTGACCGGGGCCCGTCGCCACACGCCCTCGCCCCGCCCCCGATCGGCGCGAATTGGCGCGTCGTCCGGCCCACCACGTACGGGCCCGCCGGCACCTGGAGGCACCGGCAGCTGACCCCGGGCGGCGGGCCCTGACCCGGACCCGTCGCCACACGCCCTCTCCCCACCCCCGTCCGGAGCGGCCAACACCCGCCCTCGCGGGCGGCGAAGGCGCCGCCGGGGCGGCTGTCGGCGGGACGGCTTAGGCTCGCGCGTCATGACCTCATCGGGATGGCAATCGGACGGTGTACGGCGGGACTTCGGGCGGTTGTGGGGCGCCTACGCGGTGAGCGCGGCGGGGAGCGCGGTCGGCTCCGGGGCCCTGCCGCTGGTGGCCGTCCTCGCGCTGGACGCCACCACTTTCCAGGTGTCCCTCCTCGCGGCGCTGTCGGCGCTCGTGGGCGCCGCGCTCACCCTTCCCCTGGGGGGCCGTGTCGAACGGCGCCGCAAACGGCCCGTCATGATCACCGCCGATCTGCTCCGCTGCCTCGTGCTGCTGTCCGTCCCGGTCGCGGCGGCCCTCGGTGCGCTCACCTTCGCGCAGTTGTGCCTGGTGGGCATCGTGCAGGCGGCCGCGGCCATCGTGTCCGGCGCGGCGAGCACCGCGCATCTCAAGGGCCTCGTCCCACCGGGTGACCGCCTGCGGGCCGTGTCGCGGCTGGAGACCACCAGCTGGCTCAGCCAGAGCGCGGGGCCGCCGATCGGCGGGCTGCTCGTCACCGCCCTCGGGACGACCGTCACCCTGGGCGTGGACGCGTTCTCCTTCCTGCTGTCCGCGCTGGGCGTCCGCCGGATCGGCAGCCCCGAGCCGGAGCCCCCGGCGCGGGCCGGCTCGACCGGCGGCGGCCGCGACCTCCTCGCCGGCTGGGCCTACGTCCTGGGGCACCGCGGACTGCGTCCGCTCTTCTGCAACGCCCTGCTCTTCGGCGGGGCCATCATGATGAGCAGTCCGCTGCTGACCGTCCTGATGCTCCGTGAACTGCACTTCGCCCCCTGGCAGTACGGTCTGGCGCTGGGGCTGCCCTGCCTCGGGGGCGTGCTGGGCTCCCGCCTCACCGCGCCGCTGACCGGCCGGCTCGGCCCGCACCGGGTGCTGCTGCTGTCCGGGGTACTGCGCACGCCCTGGCTCCTGCTGCTCGCCTGGGCACCACCCGGGCACCTCGGGACCGTCGTCCTGATCGCCGCCAACACCTTCCTGCTGGTGGCCGCCGGGGTCTTCAACCCGTCCTTCGCGACGTACCGCATGGCGGCGACGGACGACGCCGTCATGACCCGGGTGGTCACCGCGTGGTCGGTGGGGTCCAGGACGGCCCAGCCACTGGCGATGCTGGCCGGCGGTGCCGTCGCCGCCGTGGGGGGCGTCCGGGTGGCGATCGTCGTGGCGGGCGTGCTGTGCCTGGGCAGCGCCCTGCTCCTGCCGTGGCGTGCGCTGCCGCCGGGGGCCGCGGATCCCGGGCCGGCGGAGACGGGGGAGGAGCGTCCCGTCCCGTCGGGGTCCGGCGGACCCCGCTGATTCCCCGTGCCCGGGACGGCGTCAGTCCGTCGACCCCAGAATGCGGTCGAGCGTCCGGCGCCCCATCCTGCTCATCGTGGGATTGCTCTCGACGTAGTACCAGACGACCCCCATCGCCTGCTCGAACGCCCATGCCCTTCCGCGCTCCCACTCCAGGTCGTCACAGCCCAGTGCCCGCCGGAGCACGTTCCGCGGGCCCGGCTGCAACAGGTGCCAGGCACCCACCAGGTCCAGCGCGGGGTCCGCCGGGCCGAAGCCGCCGGTGTCGAGTACGCCGCCGAGCCGGTCCCCCGCGACCAGGACGTTGCCGGGGATCAGGTCACCGTGGCTCATCACGTCGGCACCCCTGCGCGGCAACTCCCTGAAGCGGCTCCACAGTCGGCGCAGCCGGGGCACGTCGAGCAGCCCCCGGCTCTCCTCGAAGCACTTCGCCATCCAGTCGTCGTGGTGGGCGAGGACGCCGCCACGGCCGTCCCCGCCGAACGGCCGCCCTCGCGTCCCGGCGTCCCGCAGGGCCGCGATGAAGGCCGCGAGGTCCTCGGCGAAGGCCTCCGAACCACTCGGGTCGGCGTCGAAGGCGACCGTTCCCGGCAGCCACGTCTGGACCGACCACGGCATGGGGTAGCCCGCTCCGGGCCTTCCCAGGGCGACGGGTTCCGGAACGGGGAACCGCGACACCCCTGCCAGCTCCGCGCCCGCCCTGGCTTCCCGTTCCAGGACCGCCAGCGCCTCGGCGGCGTCGGCCGGACGCAGCGGGAAGCGCGCCGAGAGGTCGTTCCCGATGCGGAAGACGGCGTTGACCGTCCCGGTCGACGGGACGCGCCGGATCCCCTCGCCGCTCCACTGCGGGAACTGTTCCCGGATCAGGGCCGCGACGGTTCCGGTGGTCACGTCCATGAGGTCGTCGTGCACGGTCGAGGGCCCTCCACAGGTCCGGTCCGGACGACAGCCAGTATCCGGACGCCGGCGCCCGGGTCAACCGGGATTCGCGGTACGGAAGGTGCTCGCGTGCGGTGCGTGCGATGGCTGCGGTGCGTGCGGTGCGTTCCCTGCGTGCGCGGACCGTGGCCCCGGGCGGCGGTCCGTGCCAGGGTGGCCGCATGCTTCCCATCACCGTGTGCAGGGAGGACGGGCGGCGGCACGTCCGGGTCTCCGCGAGCGAGCTGGCGGAACTGGTGGGCGGGATCGGGGGCGGTGACGGCCTGTTCCTGATCGTCCAGCGGATACCGGACCTGCCGGACCACTTCCTCCAGGTGTGGCACATCGCCGGGGACGACCACTACCAGCTGGAGCACTGCGACGGCGGGTACGACCGTCACTACGTGGTGTTCGTGGACACGCCCGACCCCGTGGCGGACGTGGTGGCCGCGATGACCGGCTGGGCCCTCGGCGAGAAGGGCTGGGACGCCGGGCTCGCCTGGACCCGTCTGAAGCGGCGGGCCCCCAAACGGGCCCGCCCGCTCAAGCTCGACGACCACGAGCGCGCGATGCTGGAGGCACGGGTCCGCGAGGTGCTGGTCGGCGGGTACGCCACCCGGGCCGAACTGGCCGAGGTCGCCGAGAAGTTCCCCGTCCCGGGGAGGCGACGGCCGGTCTCCCGCGAGCAGGCGCGCGAACTCGCCGACCGGATGTGGCTGGAGCGCGTGGCGGAGCAGGCGCACTGGACGGGCGAGACCGACCCGGAACGGCTGACCGCCGCGTTCGCGACGCTGGAGGCGGCGGGCGTGTCCGCGCGGGAGCACGTCACCGGCCCCCTCCCGTCCGGCGGCGCCGGGACCGGCGCGGCGGGTGCGCCCGGCGTCCGCGGGTTCGTCCACTTCCACCCCGGGTGCACCGACGCCGCGGCCGCCGGACGCGGACTGCCCCTGTTCTACGGTGGGTTCGACGGCTCGTCCGGGACGACGGCGGCGATCGGCCGGGAGGTCGTGGCGGCGCTCACGGCGGCCGGGCTGCCGTGGGAGTGGGACGGGGAGCCGGACAGCGTCATCACGGTCACCCCGCTGGACTGGCGCAAGCGCCTGATCGGCTAGCCGGCCGGGAGCGCCCGTCACGCACCGCGCCCTCCCCGGAAGGGGACGTCCACCAGTTCCTCCGAGACATCCCAGATGCGCCGGGCGTCGTCGGCGCCGCGCAACCGGCCGTACAACCGCTGCCGTCCGGGAGCGCCGCCCATGTGCGCGAGCCCGCGGGGCTCGTAGAACGCGCCCCGCTCGGCGTCGGGATGGGTGGCGGCGTAGAGCGCGGGAAGCCGCGCGGTCCGTACCGTCCCCACGAGGATGCCGCGCGCGGACAGGGCGCGGATCAGGCGCACGCTCCTGGTGTCCTGGTCGCGGCCGACCTCGGGGCGGGCGGCGAGCAGGCTCGCCGGCGCGACCCCGGGGTGGGACAGGTTGCTGGTGATGCCCCAGCCGCCGGCCTCGCTGCGCCGGGTCGAGTTCGAGGCCGAAGAGCCCGAGCGCGATCTTCGACTGGCTGTAGGCGCGTATGCCGTCGTACGACCGTTCCCGGTTCGGGTCGTCCCAGTTGATGCCGTTGCTGTTCGCCGCGACGCTGATCTGCTGATCTCCCGGATGTTCGCCTCCGGCCTGCGGGAGATGGCCACGCTGCGCGGTCTCGGGTCGCGCGCCGCGGACTACGTCGACCTGCTCCTCGCGCGGAGCGAGGAGTTCCGGCGCATCTGGGACGACCACGAGGTCGGCGTCCGCCCCGGCCAGGTCAAACGCTTCGTCCATCCCGAGGTCGGCGAGATGGAGCTGAACTGCCAGACGCTGCTCGACCCGGAGCAGTCGCACCACCTGCTCGTCTACACCGCGGTCCCGGGCTCCGAGAGCCACGACAGGCTGCGGCTCCTGTCCGCGATCGGCGCGCAGGCGCTCCGCTGACCCCGGTCACCCCTCGTCGGGCGCGCCCACCGGTGCGGCGCCCCGGGTGCCGGGGGCCGGTGCACCCGGGGACCCCGGTGTGCCCGTCGTGCCGTGCCAGGAGCGCCAGAGGGCGGCGTAGGCGCCGCCGCCGGCCACCAGCTCGTGGTGGGTGCCGAGTTCGGTGACCATGCCGCGGTCCATCACGGCGACGCGGTCCGCGTCGTGGGCGGTCTGCAGCCGGTGGGCGATGGCGATGACCGTGCGGCCGCGCAGGACGGCGGCGAGGGCGCGCTCGGTGTCGCGCGCCGTCGTCGGGTCCAGGAGGGCGGTGGCCTCGTCCAGCACCAGGGTGTGCGGGTCGGCCAGGACGACCCGGGCGAGGGCGAGTTGCTGTGCCTGGGCGCCGCCGAGGTGGTGGGCGCCGCCGCCGAGCTCGGTGTCGAGGCCGTCCGGCAGGTCACCGGCCCAGCGGGCGTCGACGGCCGCGAGCGCGGCATGCAACGCGTCGTCGGTGGCGGACGGTCCGGCGATGAGCAGGTTGTCGCGGAGCGTGCCCTGGAAGACGTGGTGCTCCTGGGTGACCAGGACGACCTGGCGGCGCAGTTCGTCCGGGGCGAGGTCGGCGAGCGGCACGCCGCCGACGGTGACGGCGCCGACGCGGGGCCGGTCGACACCCGCGAGCAGCCGGCCGAGGGTGGACTTCCCGGCCCCGGACGGGCCGACCACGGCGAGCCGTTCGCCGGGCCGTACGTCCAGGTGGACGCCGTGCAGCACGTCGCCGCCGTGGCCGTAGGCGTACCGGACGCCGGCCACCTCGATGCGGCCGTCGGCGGGCACGGCCGTGGTGGGCGGGCCGGCGGCGGGGACCATGGCCAGGCCCTCGACGCGTGCGTACGACGCGGCGCTGCCCTGCAGGTGCTCGACCCACATCAGCAGGTTGTCCAGCGGCCCCACCATCTGCCGCAGGTAGATCGCGGAGGCGATCACGGTGCCGAGGGAGACGGCCCCCCGGGCGTGGAGCGCGCCGCCGGCGAGCAGCACGCACACGACCGGCAGCGTGTAGGAGACGTCCACGGCCGGGAAGAGGACGGTGCGCAGCCACAGGGTGCGCAGCCGGGTGCGGCGGGCCTCGGCGACGGCCGCCTCGGCCGTGGCGACGCGGCGCTCCTGCAGTCCGAGGGCCTCGACGGTGCGGGCGCCGCCCGCCGTGGCCGCGAGCTCCTCGGCGAGCGCCGAGTTGGCCTCGCCCTCCGCGAGGTAGGCGGCGCGGGCCCGGCGCAGGTACCAGCGCAGGGCGACCCCCATCACCGTCATGCCCGCCGCCCCGCACAGCCCGAGCAGCGGGTCGAGCAGGACGACGGCGCCGAGGACGAACAGCACCTGGACGCAGGAGATGAGGACCTCGGGCACCGCGTCGCGCAGCGTGACGGCCACGGCGGTGACGTCGCCGGTGCCCCGGGCGGCCAGGTCGCCGGTGGGGACGCGTTCGACGGTGGCGGCGGGGAGTGCGAGCGTACGGTCGAGGAAGCGTTCGCGGATCCGGGCCGCGGCGCGCTCGCCGAAGCGGGCGCCCGCACTGAGGGCCTGGCGGGACAGCAGGACCTGCAGCACCGTGCAGGCGGCGATGGCGAGGGCCAATCGGTCCACGGTGGCGAGGGCGGCGCGGCCCGGCGCGTCCTTGACGGTGTCCACGATGCCGCCGAGCAGCCGGGGTCCGGCGAGCCCGGCGGCCGCGGCCAGTGCGTTGAGGCCGAGCACGCCGGCGAACGCCCGCCGGTCGGCGCGGAGTTCGGCGAAGGCGGCGCGGCGTACCCGTGCGCGGTCGGCGACCGGCAGCACCCCCGTCGTCATCGCGCCTCCCCGCCGGAGCCGCGCGCCACCAGCGCCCGGTAGCCGGCCTCGTCACGCAGCAGGTCGTGGTGCGTTCCGGTGGCGGCGGTCTTGCCGTCGACGAGGAACACGACGACGTCGGCCTGTTCGAGCACGAGCGGGGACGTCGTGGTGACGAGGGTCGTACGGCCCCGCCGCGCGGCGCGCAGCCGCGCGGCCATCGCGGCCTCGGTGTGGGCGTCGACGGCGGAGGTGGGTTCGACGGCGAGCAGGGTGTCCGGGGCGGCGTGCAGGGCGCGGGCGAGCCGCAGGCGCTGACGCTGGCCGCCGGAGAGGTTGCGGCCCTGCGCGGCGACGGCGGACCCGAGGCCGTCGGGAAGCGCGTCGACGACGTCGTCGGCGACGGCGGCGTGGACGGCCGCGCGGACGGCGTCGTCGGCGGGTTCGCGGCGTCCCGCGACGACCTCGCGGACGGTGCCCGCGAAGAGGTCGGCCTCGTTGTCCGCGACGAGCACGCGCTCGCGCACTGGCCCGACGGGGACGGCGTCCAGCCGGACGTCGCCCCAGGTCACGTCGGAGGGGGCGAAGCGGCCGAGCCGGTCCACGACGGCGACGGCGTCCTCGGGCCGGGTGGCGGCGAGCGCGGTCAGCAGCCCGGGGCGGACCTCGACGCCGGAGTCGGGGTCGCGCAGGGCGGCGGGCGCGTCGGGGGCGGGGGCGGGGGGCCGCCCCGGGTCGTCGGCGTGTTCGGGCCGCAGGGCGAGGAAGCGGATGACCCGCCGGGCGGCGACGAGGGCCCGGGCGAGGTCGGCGCCGCCCTCGATGAAGAACGCCACGGGCACCACCAGCACGGCGACGTAGCCGTAGACGGCCACGAGTTCGCCGACGCTGATCGTGCCCTGCGCGGCCATCCGTGCGGCCAGCCAGGTCACGACCGCCAGGAAGAGCGCGGGGAGCCCGTTGCCGAGGGCGCCGACCCAGCTGGTCACGGCGCCGACCCGGTACCCCTGCTCGCGCAGGTCCGCGGAGTCGCGGCGGTAGCGCGCGGCGTACGCCTCCTTGCCGCCGAGGCCGCTCAGCACCCGCAGTCCGGTCACCATGTCCACCAACCGCGCCGTCAGCGCGCCCTGTTGCTCACGGTATCCGGCGCCGACGCCCTGCAGCCGGTGCAGCAGCGGCCCGACGGTCACGGCGAGCAGCGGCACCCCGGCCAGCACCACGGCGGCGAGCAGCGGGGATATGGAGAGCAGGAGCAGCGCGACGACGACGTAGGCGACGACGGCGCCGACCCCGGGGCCGGTCACGGTGAGCGACTGGGCGATGGCTTGGACGTCGCTCATGCCGATGGCGACGACCTCGCCCGCGGTGACCCGGCGCGGCAGGGTGGCGCCGAGGCGCGTCGCGTGCGCCACGGTGACCCGGACGGTGCGGAAGGAGGCGTCCATCCGGACCTTGGTCATGGTCCGGTGCCGGGCGATGCCCAGCCACGCCGTGCCCGCGCTGCCGGCGAGGAGCGCCCCGGACCAGCCGGCGAGGGCGCCGTGGTCGTGGGCGCGCAGGCCGTCGTCGACGGCGCGCGACAGCAGGTACGGGGAGAGCGCCAGGCTCACCGTCCACGTGCTGCCCAGCAGCGCGCCGAAGGCGACCCGGCGGCGCTGGCTGACGACCAGCCACCACAGGAACCGGACCGGACTGCCGATGTGTCTCGGGGTGGGCGCGATGCGGCTTCCTGGCATGGTCACACCATACTGACCGGGTCCGCCCGCTCCGTCACCCTCCCTCCCGCTCCGGAACGCGCCGTTCCGGCCGGCCGGAACCGTATACGGAACGGCCGTGCGCGGCACGCCCCCACCGGGGGCGCACGAACCGCACGCCGGAGCGCGTCACGAGCGCGGACAAGGGCCCTCGACCCCGTACGGTCAGGAACGGTCCGCGGACGGCGCCTTACCGCACCACAGGGCCCGCCAGCGGACAGATCAAGCCGAATGTGAACTTCAGGACAACTGGCCTCCGAAATTTCGTAAACCGCAGCGAACGCACAACTGTTTGGCATAGCGTTCCGGGTTACTACGGCGCACTGCTGCTTGGGGAAGTAGCGAGTGCGCCCACATTTGTCGCGTTGTGCCAGGGGGGTCCATGCGGCGTGTCGGTATACCCAATTCAGGCCCGACGGATACGTCTCCCGCGCGCGGCCGGACGGCCGCCCCGCGCGGGCTGAGCGACAAGGCGCGCTGGTACCTGCCGGCGGCGCTCGTCACGGACGCGGTGGGGGTCGCGCTCCCGGTCCTGGTCGTCTTCGACGCCACGTTCCAGCCGCACCCGGTGCTGTGCGCCGCGACCGTCGCGGTGGCCTGGCCGGCCGTCCAGACCGCCCGCCGCAGGTACGCCCGGCGCACGCTCGGCGAGTCGCGCAGCGGGCTGTCCGTGCTCTACGACTGGCTGGTCCTGCTCGGCGTGCTCGCGGTGGTCCGCGCGCTGCTCGGCGAGCACTCCGAACCGTCCGTGGCGCTGCTCGCGCTCACCCCGGGCCTGCTGCTGACCACCGCCTGCCGCAAGTTGACTTACCGCCACCTCCTGGCCTCCCGGCGCGAGGCGCAGGCGGTGCGCCGCGTCCTGGTGATCGGCGAGCCGAGCGCGGCCGACTACGTCGTCGACCAGCTGGCCGCGCGCACCGACCACGAGTACGTCGTGGTCGGCACCATCCCGGTCGGCCTGGCCAACCTGGAGTGCGGCGCGCCCGTGGCCGCCCGGCTGGAGTCGCTGGCGCCGGCGCGGCCGGGCGCCGATTCCGGCGCGGTGCTGACCGCGGCGCGGGAACTCGGCGCCGACCTGGTGCTGGTCGCGCCCGGCCCGCGGATGGCGGGCGAGCGGCTGCGGCAGCTGTCCTGGTCCGTGCACGACGCCGGCATCCCGCTGGCCGTGCTGCCGGGCCTCACCGACGTCGCGGTGCGGAGGGTGGAGCTGACCTCCGCCGCCGGGCTCACCCTGCTGCTCATCAGCCCGCCGCTGCGGCGCGGGGTCCAGGTGGGCCTGAAGGAGGTGCTGGACCGCGCCGGCGCCGCCGCCGGACTCCTGCTGCTCTCGCCGCTGTTCGGCCTCATCGCGGCGGCCATCCGGCTCGGATCCAAGGGGCCGGTGTTCTACCAGCAGATCCGGCACGGGCTGGACTGCGTGCCCTTCACCATGTGGAAGTTCCGCACGATGGTGACGGACGCCGACGACCGCAAGCCCGAGCTCGCCACCGCCAACGAGAACGACGGCCTGATGTTCAAGATGCGCCGCGACCCGCGCGTCACACGGGTCGGGCGCATCCTGCGCCGCTGCTCGCTGGACGAACTCCCTCAGCTGATCAACGTGTTGCGGGGCGAGATGTCGCTGGTCGGCCCACGTCCCCCGCTGCCGGAGGAGGTCGCCCGCTACGACGAGGTCGCGCTGCGCCGGCTGTCGGTGAAGCCCGGCCTGACCGGCCTGTGGCAGGTCAGCGGGCGCTCGGACCTCTCCTGGGACGAAACGCTTCAGCTGGACCTGCGCTACGTCGACAACTGGACCTTCACCAGCGACGTCGACGTGATGGCCCGCACCTTCCGGGCCGTGGTGGACGGCCGCGGGGCGTACTGAATGTCAGACCGCGAAATCGTCCCTCCACCAGCGGTACGTGGCGGCGATCCCGTCCCGCAGCGGGATCTCCGGCTTCCAGCCGAGGGCGGTGAGGCGGGAGACGTCCAGCAGTTTGCGCGGGGTGCCGTCGGGCTTGGAGGTGTCCCAGGCGACGGCGCCCTCGTAGCCGGTGACCTCCCGTACGGTCTCGGCGAGTTCACGGATCGTCAGGTCGTCGCCGCAGCCGATGTTGACCGGCTCCTCGCCGTCGTACGAGCGCAGCAGCACCGCGCAGGCGGCGGCGAGGTCGTCGACGTGCAGGAACTCCCGGCGCGGGCTGCCCGACCCCCAGAGCACCACCTCGGGGGCGCCGTCGCGTCGCGCCTCGTGGAAGCGGCGGATGAGCGCGGGCAGCACGTGCGAGGTCTCGAGGTCGAAGTTGTCGCCGGGGCCGTACAGGTTGGTGGGCATCGCGGAGACGAACGAGGCGCCGTACTGCCGCCGGTAGGACTGCACCTGGACGACGCCGGCGATCTTGGCGAGCGCGTACGCCTCGTTGGTCGGCTCCAGGGGGCCGGTGAGCAGGGCGTCCTCGGAGATCGGCTGCGGCGCGTGCTTGGGGTAGATGCACGAGGAGCCGAGGAAGAGCAGCCGGCCCACCCCGGCCGCGTGCGCCCCCGCGATCACGCTCAGCTGGATGCGCAGGTTGTCCTCGAGGAACTGCACCGGGTAGGTGCTGTTGGCCATGATGCCGCCGACCTTGGCGGCCGCCAGCACCACCGCGTCGGGACGCCGCTCCTTCAGGAACGCCTCGGTGCGCGCCGCGTCGCGCAGGTCGAGTTCGCCGCGGCCACGGGTGATCACCTCGTGCCCGTCCGCGGTCAGCCGCCGGGTCACCGCCGATCCGACCAGACCACGGTGGCCCGCGACGAAGATCCGGGCGCGGTCGGGCAGGAGTGCGTTCGCTTCGCTCATGGAAGCGGATTCTGCCAGCAGGGTTCACCCCACCGGGGGTGATTCCAAACATCAGTACGCAAAAGAAACATAACCGACCCAAGGGGGGAGATCGCATGGGCAAGAGCGCCCTGATCACCGGCGTGACCGGCCAGGACGGCTCCTACCTCGCGGAGCTGCTGCTGGACAAGGGCTACACCGTGCACGGCCTCGTCAGACGGTCGTCCAGCTTCAACACCGAGCGGATCGACCACATCTACCAGGGGCCGCAGGAGGCCAACCGCTCCTTCGTGCTCCACCACGCCGACCTCGCCGACGGCGTGGCGCTGGTGAACCTCCTGCGCGACCTGCGGCCCGACGAGGTCTACAACCTGGGCGCCCAGTCCCACGTCCGCGTGTCCTTCGACGCCCCGCTCTACACCGGGGACGTCACCGGTCTCGGCTCGATGCGGCTGCTGGAGGCGGTACGGGCCAGCGGGGTGGAGACCCGCATCTACCAGGCCTCGTCCTCCGAGATGTTCGGCGCCACCCCGCCGCCGCAGAACGAGCGGACGCCCTTCCACCCCCGCAGCCCCTACGGCTGCGCCAAGGTCTACGGCTACTGGGCGACGGTCAACTACCGCGAGGCGTACGACATGTTCGCGGTCAACGGCATCCTCTTCAACCACGAGTCCCCGCGCCGCGGCGAGACCTTCGTGACCCGCAAGATCACCCGCGCCGTCGCCCGCATCAAGGCCGGTCTGCAGGACCGGCTCTACCTGGGCAACCTCGACGCCGTCCGGGACTGGGGCTACGCCCCGGAGTACGTCGACGCGATGTGGCGGATGCTGCAGCGCGACCAGCCGGACGACTACGTGGTCGCCACCGGCGAGGCCGCCACCGTACGGCAGTTCGTGGAGACCGCCTTCGCGCACGTGGACCTCGACTGGGCGGAGTACGTCCGCTACGACCCCAAGTACGAGCGCCCCAGCGAGGTCGACGCGCTGATCGGCGACGCGAGCAAGGCGGAGGAACTCCTCGGGTGGAAGCCCTCGGTACGGGTCGACGAACTGGCCCGGATCATGGTCGACGCCGACCGCAAGCAGGTCGAGGACCAGCTGGCCGGGGTGACCGTGCGCATCGACCGCTGAACACGGCCCGGGGTCCGTCGCGTTAAGCCCTGGCAACGTCCCGCCGAGCCAAGAGTGAACACAATTTCGTCAAACTTTCACGCGAGGAGCTTCACAGACCCCTACGCTGCCGTCCACAGGCGGGCGAATGGGCCGCTTGTGCACGAGTGAGGCCTTGGGGGGCACATGCGAAGACTTGGGGCGATGACCGCCGCCGGGACACTGGTGGCGGGGGCTCTGGCAGGGGTGGGGGTGGCCGCGGCTCCGGCTGCGACCGCGCTCACCCCGCCGGTCGCGATGACCGCGGACGAACTGCCGACCTGGCAGACCAACGGCATCGTCTGGGCGATGGCCCAGTCGGAGGGGGTCGTCTTCGCCGGCGGGACCTTCTCCACCGTCCGCCCGCCCGGCAGCGGCGCGGGCACCAACGAGCAGTCCGCGGTGAACTTCGCGGCGTTCGACGCCGCGACCGGCGCACCGACCGACTGCCGGCTGTCGTTCACGATCGGCCCGGGCAGCACGGCCACCGTGCGCGCCCTGGCCGTCTCGCCGGACGGCGGCACCCTCTACGCGGGTGGATACTTCAGCGCCGTCAACGGCGTCCAGGTCAACAGCCTGGCCGCCATCGACATCGCGACGTGCACGCCGGTCGCCTCCTTCCACCCGGGGATCTCCGCGACCGTACGGGCGCTGGACGTGACCGCGGACACCGTCTACATGGGCGGCGACTTCACCACCGTCGCCGGCCAGTCCCGGCGGTACTTCGCGGCGCTGACCACCGCGGGGGCCCTCAAGCCGTGGGACCCGCAGGGCGACGAGCCGGGACGGGCCGTCCAGGCCGCCCGGGACGGCTCCCACGTGATGATCGGCGGTGACTTCGACACCGTCGGCGGCAGCAACTCGCACGCCCTGGCGGTCGTCGACACCGGAACCGGCGCGCTGACGAAGGCGTACCCGGTGGGCTTCTTCCCGGCCACCTCGGTCGTCAAGGACATCACGGACGACGCGACGGGCCTGTACGTGGCCAACGAGGGCACCGGCGGCGGTGTCTTCGACGGCCGCACCGCCTTCGACCTCAGCGACTTCGACCAGCGCTGGCGCGACACCTGCCTCGGCGCGACGCAGTCGCTCGCGGTCTACCGGACGGTGCTGTACAGCGGTTCGCACGCGCACGACTGCAGCAGCATGGGCGAGTTCCCCAACCAGCGGCGCAAGCACCTGCTGGCGCAGTCGGTGGACGACCCGAAGCTGCTCGGCTGGTTCCCCGACACCAACGACGGCCTCGGGGAGAGCATCGGGCCGCGGGTGATGTCCGTGTCGTCCGCGGGCGGCAGGGAATACCTCTGGGTGGGCGGCGAGTTCACCACCGTCCAGGGCGCCCCGCAGCAGGGCCTGACCCGCTTCTCCGACGGTCCCGACACCGGCAACCCGACGACGCCGGAGGCGAGCGCGGCGAGCCTGGCGGCCGGGCAGGTCAAGGTGAGCTGGCAGGCGAGCCTGGACGACGACGACAGCGCGCTGTCGTACAGGGTCTACCGGGACGGCTCCGCCACCCCGGTGTACACCACCTCCGGCAACTCGCTGCCCTGGGTGCGGCCGCAGCTCAGCTTCACCGACACCGGGCTGACCGTGGGCTCCACCCACAGCTACCGGGTCAGCGCGAGCGACGGCACCAACACCAGCCCGCTGTCCTCCACCGCCACGGCCACCGTGGCGAGCGGAAGCAACAGCTACGCCGCGGCGGTGCTCTCCGACGGCGCCAACCTGTACTGGCGCTACGACGAGAGCGGCGGCACCTTCGCCGCCGACGCCTCCCCCGCGGACGACAACGGCGACTACGTCGGCGGCCCGTCGTACCGGCAGAGCCCGGGCGCGGTCAGCGGTTCCAGCACGGCGATCGGCTTCAACGGCTCCAGCCAGTGGGTCTACAGCGACCGCAGCCATCCGCGTCCGGCGGCCTTCAGCGTGGAGTCGTGGTTCAGGACCACCACGACCTCGGGCGGCAAGATCGTCGGCTTCGGCAACGCCACCACGGACACCAGCAGCCAGTACGACAAGCACGTCTACATGACCAACAACGGTCGGCTGGTCTTCGGCGTCTACACCGGTGCCACCAACACCATCACGAGCGGCACCGCCTACAACGACGGCGCCTGGCACCACGTGGTGGCCACCCAGGGCGCCGACGGCATGAAGATGTACGTCGACGGCACCCTCGCCGGCAGCAACCCGCAGACCTCCAACGAGAACTACACCGGTTACTGGCGCGCGGGCGGCGACAACCTCAACGGCTGGCCGGACCAGCCCTCCAGCGGCTACTTCAGCGGGCAGATCGACGAGACCGCGGTCTACCCGTCCGTGCTGACGGCCACCCAGGTCGCCCACCACTACGCCCTGGCGAGCGCCCCGGCCGACACCGTCAGCACGCTCACCCCGGCCGAGGACACCTACGTCAACGCCGGAGCGCCCTCCGCCAACTACGGCACCTCGGGCTCGCTGGCCGTGCGCGGCAGCTCGGCGTACCTGACGTACCTGCGCTTCAGCCTGCCGCCGGCTCCGGCCGGCCAGACCCTGAAGAGCGCCGTGCTGCGGGTCATGACCAGCAGCGACCCGACGGCGGGCACCAACGACACCGTCTCCGTCGTGCCCGTCACGGGCGCGTGGACGGAGACCGGGGTCGCGTACAACACCCGGCCGGCACTGTCCCCGACCGTGCTGGGCACGCTGAGCGGTGCGACGACGGTGTCGACGTCGTACACGGTGCCGCTGGACGTCTCCCAGCTCGGCGGCTCGCTGGGCGGCTCCTACGCCCTGGCGCTGACCAGTACGGGCACCGACGCCATGTGGCTCTGGTCGCGTCAGGCGGCGTCGCAGGCGAACGGGCCGCGGCTGGTGCTCACCTTCGGTTCGTAACGGCGTCCCGCCCGACCCGCGGCCCCCGGCGGGGACGGATCACCTCGATCGCGTCCGCCCCGCCGGGGGCCGCGCGCGTGCCGCGGCCGGCACCCGCATGCGCGGCCTCCTCGACGACTGCATCCCCTTCCGGGGCCGCCCGGAGAAGGGCGGCGACGGCGCCGCCGGCGCCGGGGAGGGCCCCGGCCGGCCTCGGCGTCTTCCTGGCCGGCCGCAGCGACGGCCCGGCCGCCCTGGCCGAGGCGGCGGCCGGCGCCGCCGCCGAGGCCCCGGCACGCACCGCGGGCCGGGCGGTGGTGTACCCGGGTGTCGACGGCCTCACGGGCACGGTCACCGTGGCCGAACTGCTGGACCGCACCCCGATCACCCGGCTCGTCGTGCTCGGCTCCCCCGCGGACGAGCGGCCCGCGCCGTCCGCGGAGATCCTCACCAGCGGACACGTCCGCCCCGAGTGGCGCGCGGGTGAGCCGGTCCTGCCGCTGGTCCCCGCGGTCGGCGGACGGCTCGCCCCGTTCGAGGTGCCCAACCCGACGCCCCAGGGCGCCGGCGCCCGGCGCGCGTACACCGCCGGAGACCGAAAGTGGCCGCCGGGGTCTCCTCCGGACCGCCTGTCCCGGCGTACGCTGCCGGGGCAGGCGGTCCGTTCCCGCACCGCCGGGGGCGGCGAGGGCTGGGGGGCTCATGCGCACTTGGGGAAGACTTTCCGCTGCACTCGTTCTGACATCGGCATCGCTGGCGGGCGCCGGGGTGGCGGTGGCACCGACGGCCGGGGCGCTCACACCGCCCGTGGCCATCACCGCCGACCCTCTGCCGACCTGGCAGACCAACGGCGTGGTGTGGGCGATGGCCCACCAGGGGAGCACGGTCTTCGCGGGCGGGACCTTCTCCACCGTCAGGTCCTCCGGCTCCGGCGGCACCACGCAGTCCGCCGTGAACTTCGCGGCGTTCAACGCCGCCACCGGCGCCCCGACCGGTTGCCGGCTCTCCTTCACCATCGGCTCGGGCAGCGCCACCGTGCGCGCCCTCGAGGTCTCGCCGGACGGGCGGACGCTCTACGCGGGCGGCTGGTTCAACGCCGTCAACGGCGTGGCCGTCAGCAGCCTCGCCGCGATCGACATCACGAGCTGCACGCCGATCGCCTCTTTCCGGCCCTCCTTCTCGGCGACCGTACGGGCGATCGACGTCAGCGACGACACCGTGTACGTGGGCGGTGACTTCACCTCGGTGGCGGGCCAGTCCCGGCAGCGGTTCGCGGCGCTGTCGACGGCCGGCGCGCTGCGCGCCTGGAACCCGGGCGCGGACAAGCCGGGCCGGGCGGTGCAACTGAGCCCGGACGGCGCCCATGCGGTGATCGGCGGTGACTTCGACACCGTCGGCGGCACCGGCTCGCACGCCCTGGCCGTGGTCGACACCGACACCGGCGCCCTGACCAGGGCCTACCCGGTGGGCTTCATCCCGGCCACCTCGGTGACCAAGGACCTCACCGCGGACGCCACGGCGGTCTTCACCGCCAACGAGGGCACCGGCGGCGGCGTCTTCGACGGCCGGATCGCCCTGAACACCAGTGACTTCGGGCAGCGCTGGCGGGACAACTGCCTGGGCGCCACGCAGTCCGTCGAGGTCTACCGGACCGTGCTGTACAGCGGTTCGCACGCCCACGACTGCAGCAGCATGGGGGGCTTCCCCAACCAGCGGCGCAAGCACCTGCTCGCGCAGTCGGTCGACGACCCGACGCTGCTGCCGTGGTTCCCGGACACCAACGACGGCATCGGCGAGGGGCTCGGCCCGCGGGTCATGACCGTGGCGTCCTCCGGGGGCACCGACTACCTGTGGGTGGGCGGGGAGTTCACCACCGTCGCCGGCGCCGCCCAGCAGGGCCTGACCCGCTTCGCCTCCGGCCCGGACACCGGGGCGCCGAGCGTGCCCGAGGTGAACGTGGCGAGCATCCGGCCGGGTCAGGTCACCGTGCGCTGGCGGACCAGCCTCGACCTGGACGACGGGCCGCTGACCTACCGCGTCTACCGCAACGGCTCCACCACGCCGATCCACACGGCCACCGGTTCCTCCCTGCCGTGGGCCCGCCCGCAGCTGACCTTCACCGACACCTCGGTCACCGCGGGCAGCACCTACTCGTACCGGGTCACCGCGAGCGACGGCACCAACACCAGCGCCCTGTCCCCCGCCCAGTCGGTGACCGCCGCCTCGTCGGCCCAGGCGTACCCGGCCCGGGTGCTCGCCGACGGCGCCACGCTGTACTGGCGCTACGACGAGGCCTCCGGCCAGTTCGGCGCCGACTCCTCCCCCGGGAACGACAACGCGGTCTACCTCAACGGACCGTCGTACCGGCAGACCCCGGGCGCCGTCGCCGGCAGCACCGCCATGGGGTTCAACGGCACGAACGACTACGCCTACAGCGACGCCCGCCACGGCCGCCCGGCCGCGTACAGCGTCGAGACCTGGTTCCGGACCACGACCACCGCCGGCGGCAAGCTCATCGGCTTCGGCGACCGCAACGTCGACGACAACCTGAGCGGCAGCTACGACAAGCACGTCTACATGACCAACAACGGGCGCCTGGCCTTCGGGGTGTACAACAACGGCGCCCGCACCATCACCACCACCGGCACCTACAACGACGGCGGCTGGCACCACGTCGTCGCCACCCAGGGCAGCGGCGGCATGCGGCTGTACGTGGACGGCGCCCTCGCCGGCACCGACCCGACCACCACCAGCCAGAACTACTCGGGCTTCTGGAGGGTCGGCGGCGACAACCTCAGCAGCTGGCCCAACCGCCCCACCAGCAACTACTACGCCGGGCAACTGGACGAGACGGCCGTCTACCCGTCCGTGCTGACGGCCGCCCAGGTCGCCGACCACCACGCGCTGGGCACCGGGGGCGGCGGCACTCCCCCGGAGTCCGAGGTCACCGTCGAGGCGAACGAGGACTCGTACGTCAACGCGGGCGCCCCGTCGTCCACCTACGGCACCTCGGGCTCGCTGGCGGTGCGCGGCAGCTCGGCGTACCTGACCTACCTGCGCTTCGCCCTGCCCGCCGCACCCGCCGGGACGGTGCTGAAGAGCGCGCGGCTGCGGGTGCACACCAACTCCGACGCGAGCGCGGGGACGGCCGACAGCGCGAGCGTCGTCCCGGTCACCGGGAGCTGGACGGAGAGCGGCGTGACGTACGCCAACCGGCCCGCGCTGTCCTCCTCGGTGCTCGGCACGCTCACCGGGGCCACGGCGGCCCAGAGCACGTACGAGACGGCACTGGACGCCGGCGCGCTCGCCGGGGCCCTGGGCGGCTCCTACGACCTCGCGGTGACCAGCACGGGCACCGACGCGCTGTGGCTGTGGTCGAGCGAGGCGGCGGGGGCGGCCAACCACCCCGTTCTCGTACTGACATTCGGCGCACCTTAGTGCTCACATTTTCTTCAAACACCGTCCATCAGCCGTATGTCAACCCATACCCTGCGGTGCACGGGCGGCCAAGTGGGACGCTCGGGGGCATTGGGGCCTTGGGGGGCACATGCGCAAGCTCAGATCCATCTCCGCCGCCTTGACCATGGCGGCGGGGTCCCTGGCGGCGGGGGCCGTCGCGCCACAGCCGGCGGCAGCGCTGACGCCGCCGGTGGCGCTGACGGCCGACAGCCTGCCGACCTGGCAGACCAACGGCATCGTCTTCGCCATGGCGCAGGCGAACGGCACCGTCTTCACCGGCGGCACCTTCTCCTCGGTCCGCCCGTCCGGAGAGGCGGCGGGCGGTCCGAACGAGCGGGAGGCGGTCAACTTCGCCGCCTTCGACGCGGCGACCGGCGCGCCCACCGACTGCCGGCTGTCCTTCACCGTCGGCTCCGGCACGGCGACCGTGCGGGCGCTCGCCGTGTCGCCGGACGGGGCCACGCTGTACGCGGGCGGCTTCTTCGGCGCGGTCAACGGCACACCGGTCAGCAGCCTCGCCGCGATCGACATCGCCACCTGCACCGTCAGGACGAACTTCGCGGTCGCGGTCAACGCCACCGTCCGCGCGCTGGCCGCCACCGACGACACCGTCTACCTGGGCGGCGACTTCAGCTCCGTCGACGGCCAGCCGCACGACGACTTCGCCGCCGTCACCACCGCCGGGGACGTCACCTCCTTCACCGCCAACGCCGACGCGCCGGGCCGTGCCCTGGAGATCACCCCGGACGGGGCGAACGTCGTCATCGGCGGCGACTTCGACCGCGTCAACGGCACCTCCTCGCACGCCCTGGCCGTGGTCGACGCGACGACCGGCGCCGTGGTGAAGGGCTACGGGTCCTCCTTCATCCCGTCGACGTCGGTCGTCAAGGACATCACGAGCGACGCCACCGGCGTCTACACGGGCAACGAGGGCACCGGCGGCGGCGTCTTCGACGGCCGCATCGCGCTCAACCTCAGCGACTTCAACCAGCGCTGGCGCGACACCTGCCTCGGCGCCACCCAGTCCGTCGAGGTCTACAAGTCCGTGCTGTACAGCGGCTCGCACGCACACGACTGCAGCACCATGAACGAGTACCCGAACCAGCGCCGCAAGCACCTGCTCGCCGAGTCCGTCGACAACCCCGCGAAGCTGGGCTGGTTCCCCGACACCAACGACGGCCTGGGCGAGGGCATCGGCCCGCGCGCCATGTCCCTCTCCTCGTCCGGCGGCACCGACTACCTGTGGGTCGGCGGCGAGTTCACCACCGTCAACGGCGTGGCCCAGCAGGGCCTGACCCGCTTCTCCTCGGGTCCGGACACCGGCGTGCCGACCACCCCGAACGTCAACGCCTCCAGCGTCACCCCGGGCTCGGTCAAGGTCCGCATCCAGACCAGCCTGGACCTGGACGACAGCTCGCTGACCTACCGCGTGTACAAGAACGGCGCCGCCACGCCCGTGTACACCACGACGGCCTCCTCGCTGCCGTGGGTGCGGCCGCAGCTGACCTGGACCGACACCGACGTGACGGCGGGCGCCACCTACACCTACCGGGTCACCGCGAGCGACGGCACCAACACCACCGTCAAGTCGCCGACCCAGACGGTCACGGCGGCGACCACCCCCGAGGCGTACCCGACCCAGGTGCTCGCCGACGGCGCCACGCTGTACTGGCGCTACAACGAGACCGCCAACACCTTCGTCGCCGACAACTCTCCCGCCGACGACGGCGGCAACCACGTCGGCGGCCCGACCCGCGGCGTCAGCCCCGGCGCGCTCGCCGGCAACGCCAGCACCGCCGTGACCTACAACGGCACCACGCAGTGGTCGTACAGCGACGCCAAGCGCAACCGGCCGTCCGCGTACAGCATCGAGACCTGGTTCCGGACGACGACCACCACCGGCGGCAAGATCGTCGGCTTCGGCGACCGGACGACGGAGGCCAGCGCCACCACCGACAAGCACGTCTACATGACCAACGCGGGCCGGCTGGTCTTCGGGGTGCGCAGCGGCAGCAACCGCACCATCACCAGCTCCGGGGCCTACAACGACGGCGAGTGGCACCACGTCGTCGCCACCCAGGGCTCGAACGGCATGCGGCTGTACGTCGACGGCTCGCTCCAGGCGTCGAACTTCCTGATCACCGGCGGCAACGACTACGTGGGCTACTGGCACGTCGGCGGTGACAACCTCTCGGGCTGGACCAGCCGCCCGACGAGCAACTACTTCGCCGGCTCCATCGACGAGACCGCGATCTACCCGAGCGTGCTGTCGGCGTCGCAGATCGCCCAGCACTACAACCTGGGGAAGAACGGATGACCCACCCGCCCCGCCGGGTCGCCACCGCCGCCGCCGTCCTCGTGACGGCGGCGGCGGTGCTGCTCACCGGCTGCTCCGGCGGTTCGGACGGCAAGGACGCCGCGGCCGCGCCCACCCCCGCGCCGACCGCCGCCGCCTCGGTCTCCGCCGAACCGACCACACCCACCGACCCCGCATCCGACGCCGTCCCGAGCGGGCCCAAGCTCCCCCAGGACGAACTGACACCGGCCACCGGCTCCTTCACCAAGAAGGAGAAGGGCTACCTGTCGGGCCGGGTGCCCAAGGGCACCGACCCCGCGGCGGTCCTGCAGCTGGGCCAGGAGACCTGCGACCGCATCGCCCGGGTCGCCGAGGTCGACGAGGACGCCGCGATCGGCGGCATCATCACCGGGCAGATCGGCGGCGCCAAGGGCGCCGTCACCCATCTGTGCCCGGACCAGCGGGACGTCCTGGCGGCCGCCGAGACCGGCTTCGCCGACGGCTCCTACACCGTGGGCGTCAAGGCGAAGGCCGGCAGCGTCGTCGTGCCCGGCACCTACCGCGCCCTGACCCCCACCAAGGACTGCACGTGGACGGCCGGGACGAGGACCGGCACGACCCACGAGGTCACCATCACCGCGGCCACGAGGACCTTCGACTCGCGCGGCTGCTTCGCCTGGGCACGGGAGGGCCGATGACGGAGCTCGTGAGCAGGCTGCCGGTCGTGGTGGCGATCCCCACCAAGAACGAGGCGGAGAACATCGCCACCACGGTGGGCTCGGTCATCGGCCACTTCGAGGCCGTGGTGGTCGTCGACTCCGACAGCACCGACGACACCCGCGCCATCGCCGAGTCGCTGGGCGCCCAGGTCGTCCCCTACACCTGGGACGGCAAGTACCCCAAGAAGAAGCAGTGGTGCCTGGACAACGTCCACCCGGACATCCCCTGGCTGCTGTTCCTCGACGGGGACGAGGTGCCCACGCCGGAGCTGATCGACGAGCTCCGCGAGGTCTTCGCACGGCAGCCCGTCCTGCCGGCGGCCTTCGACATCCCGCTGCTGTACTGGTTCGCCGGGCGGCCGCTGCGGCGCGGCCACACCGTGGTCAAGCGGTCGCTGCTGGACCGCACCCGGGTGGCGTACCCGGAGGTCGACGACCTGGGCGCGCCCGGCATGGGCGAGCAGGAGGGCCACTACCAGCCGCGCGCGGACGGGCCGGTGGGGCAGCTCAGGGGCCGGATCGAGCACCGCGACCTGGACCCCGTGCGCACCTGGTTCGACCGGCACAACCGCTACTCGGACTGGGAGGCCTGGCTGGAGCACCACCCGGGCGCCAAGGAACAGGTGCGGGGGCTGAAGACGCGGCAGGGACGGATCTTCCAGAAGGTCCCGTTCAAGCCGCTGCTCTTCTTCGGCTACACCTACCTCGCCCGGCGCGGCTTCCTCGACGGCCGCGCCGGCTTCGACTACGCCCTCGCGCTCAGCTTCTACCGCTGGCAGATCGGGGTGAAGACACGGGAGGACGTTCCTTCGTAGCCGCCCCGTACACCTCCTGGAGGACGTCGAGGACGGCGTCGAGCGAGAGCTCGTCCCGGATGAGGCGCCAGGCGGCCCGCGCGGCCGTCTGGTTCGCCTCCGTCCCGAGCAGTTCCAGGACCGCCTTCCCGATGTCCTCGGCGCGGTGCACGACCCGTCCGGCGCCGGCCCGTTCGATGTCGGGGGCGAGTCCGTTGGACTCCCGCACGACGACGGGCGTGCCCACCGACATCGACTCCAGCAGCGACATCGCGAACGGCTCGTCCACGGACGGCAGGACGTAGACGTCGGCCGCGCGGAAGGCCTCCAGCGCCTCGGCGTGGCTGAGCGGGCCGACGTGCCGCACGGACTTCTCCACGCCCAGCGTGCGCACGGTCTCCAGGGTGCCGGCCAGCTCGCCGGAGTCCGGTCCGGCGAGGACGAAGCGGGCGTCCGGGTACTGCTCCAGCACCTCGGGGATCGCCTCCGCGAAGGCCCGCGGGCGCTTGCGGGTCTGGAAGCGGGCCAGGTAGAGCACGGTCGGCGGGCCGCTGCGGACCCTCGGCTGGTGCAGCGCGGTGCCGTTGGGCAGCCGTACGGGACGGGCCAGGTTGCCCGCGCCCACGACCGCCTCCAGGTCGGTGCGCTCCCACTCCGTCAGGTGCAGCACGGCGTCGGCCCGGCGCAGCAGCCGCTTGGTGGCGAGCGCGTCGAGCACCTTGGCCAGCGGCTTGTCGCTGGGGTCGACCATCCCGTGGGTCTGCAGCACCAGGGGCCGCCCGCACCGCAGCGCGGCCAGTGCGACCGGCAGGGTGATCAGGTCGCGCATGAGGTGGACGTGGACGACGTCCGCCGAGCGCACCAGCCGCGTGGCACCGGCGAGCAGGGACGGCGAGGTGATCCCGGAGACCTCGAAGCGGGGCAGCACGTGCCGGGCCCGGAAGATCCGCGCGGGCACCCCCTCCACCTCGTCCGGTAGCGCGCCCTCGGGGAAACCGTCGCCCAGGGTGACGAGTTCGGCGTCGACACCGCGGCCGCGCAGCCCCCGGGCGAGGTTGAGGGCGACCCGGGTGGGGCCGCCGAAGGCGTTGGTGGGCGTGTGCAGGGTGACGACGTGCAGCACCTTCACGGCTGGCGCTCCTTCACGGCTGCGGCTTCTTCACGGTTGGCGCTGCTTCACAGCTGCGGCTTCACGGCTGCGGCTTCTTCACGGCTGGGGCTCCTTGAGCGTCCGGGTGCCGTCGGCGGCGTGCAGGGTGAGTTCGGGCAGGTCCTTCGACAGGACGGTGCCGGCGCCGACGACGGCGTGGCGGCCCACGGTCACCCCGGCGAGCACAACAGCGCGGGCGGCGACCCAGGCGCCGTCCTCCACCGTGATCGGCGCGTTGCGGTAGCGGAAGTCGACGGTGCGGTGGTCGTGGCTGCCGGTGCACAGCAGCGCCTCCTGGGAGACGCACACGTCGCTGCCGATCGTGATGGGCTCCAGGTTGAGCAGCCAGGCGCCCTCGCCGATCCACGCACGGTCGCCGATCGTCAGCTTCCAGGGCCACAGCACCCGGACGCGGTGCCGGATCAGCACCCCCTCGCCGATGGTGGCGCCGAAGGCCCGCAGGATGGCCACCCGCAGCCGGGCCGGGCAGAACCAGGCGGAGAACACGGTGTTCATCACCGCGAACCACAGCGCCTGGACGGCCTTGCCCCGTCCCTTGTCGTACCCGGCCAGTGTGAAGGCCGACAGATCACGTGCCGTCACGGACGCACCCCCAAGAACCCCCGTCCCGTGTGCCCTCCCCGGCACCGTTCGCACAGATTATCCGTGGACACGCTTCCGGGGAGGCAGGATCTATAGACTGCGCGAGGGGAATCGTTGGGGGGCTGTTGCATGGCCGTTCAGGCACACGAAATCCAGCCGCGCGGAATCCCGTCGCGCGGGCCCGGCGGTCCGGGGGGTCCGACGGGGCCGGGGGGCCGGGCGGGTACGGGCGCGGCGGCGGGGGGCGTCGAGGTCCCGGCGGTCTCGCCGCGAGCGCTGCTCTCCCGCGCGCTGGCCGTGCCGCTGATCCTGGGTCTGGGCCTCTTCCTGCCGGCGGTTGTCGCCGTGCAGCCGGGTCCGGGCGTGCGCGACGGCGTCTTCTGGCTGCAGATGGTGCTCACCTGCTACTCCGGCATCCGGCTGGCGGTGATGGCGCTGACGGCCCACCGCAAGCTGATCCAGGGCTCGTTCTGGCTCTTCGTGTACGTGGCGATGGGCGTCGCCCCGCTCGTGCAGGACGTCCTCGACCAGACGCCGACGCCGGTCGTCGGCACCCGGGCGGACCTGCTGGTCGCGGTGGCGCTGGTACTGATCGGCTGCGCGGCCTTCGACGTCGGCGCCCTGCTCTCGCGGCACCGGCCGATCCGCCGGGCCCGGCGCAGGGACCGCTCCGCCTCCTTCCACCGCAGGCGGGTGTTCCTGCTGGTGGCGATCGCCTTCGTCGGCAGTGCGCTGCTGGTGGCCAAACTGGGCGGCCCCGCGGTGTTCTTCAGCAGCCGCCAGGCCATCACCGACACGATCCGGGCGGACGGCGCGGCCTCCGCGGAGTCCAACGTCGGTTCCGCCTTCCTGCGCGGCTTCGGCACCGTCCCCGCACTGCTGGCGCTGCTGGTCTTCACCCGCTGGCTGGTGACCTCGCGGCGGGCCCGCCGCAGGCCGCTGGTGATCGCCACCTGGGGTGCCCTGCTGCTGCTGAACGGCGTCGTCAACAACCCCATCAGCAACCCGCGTTACTGGTTCCTGACGGTGCTCTTCGCATTCCTGTTCACGGCCTTCCCCAAGAGCCCCACGATGTACCGGACGGCCCTGGCGCTGGGCGTGCTCGCGGCGCTGGTCGTCTTCCCGTTCGCCGACCGCTTCCGCTACGACGACGACGGCTACAAGCCGGTGCAGACCACGTCCGTCTTCGAACCGCTGGCGATCAAGGACTACGACCAGATCGGCATGTTCGCCAACACCATCACCTTCTCGGACTCCGGCCCCGGCCACTTCTACGGCCGCCAGCTCGCCGGCTCCGCGTTCTTCTTCGTGCCGCGGTCGGTCTGGCAGGGCAAGCCCCGCGACACCGGCGTCATGATCGGCCAGTGGATGGGGATGAAGAACGTCAACCTCTCCTCCCCCATGTGGGCCGAGGTCTGGATCGACTTCGGGGCCGGCGGCGTGGTCGTGGGCTTCGTCGCCCTCGGCTACCTCGCCGCCCGCGGCGACCGCCGCTACGCCCTGCGCACCTCGGTGGACCCGCGCCCGGGAAATGTGATGGCGATCGTCATCCCGCTCGTCGCGGGCTACTCCTTCATCCTCCTGCGCGGCCCGCTGCTCCAGGCCTCGGGCCGCATCGGGGTCGCCCTGATCTGCTTCGCCCTCGTCACGACCCTGCGCTCGGACGAGCGCAAGCAGCTGCGCTGAGGGGGCCGTTCGGGGCCGGCGCGGCGGGTCAGCGCCCGGCCGCGCCCGCCGCCGGGGTGGTCAGGGCGTCGAGCGCGCGGCGCAGTTGCGTGCTGGAGGTGTGCACCGTGTACGGGAAGTAGACGACCTCGACGCCGACCGTGGCGAAGTCGCGCTCGAGCCTGGCCCCCTTCTCGGTGCCGCGCCAGTCGTCGCCCTTGAAGATGACGTCGAACCGGACCTGCTCCCAGGTCTCCAGCTTGTCCGGGACGGTCTCGACGAACGCCGCGTCCACGAAGCGCACGCTGCGGACGATCTCCAGCCGCTCGACGAGCGGGACGACCGGCGTGCGCCCCTTGGCGAACGCGGCCATCTCGTCGGAGACCACTCCCGCGACGAGGTAGTCGCACTGACTGCGGGCGTGCCGCAGGATGTTCAGGTGGCCGACGTGGAACAGGTCGTAGACACCAGGTGCATACCCCACACGGTGCATGTTGCGAATCCCCCCACAGGAATACAACCGTTCCGCGAGTTGCGGAGTCTCAGACATTAGCGTGAAGCCAGTGTGTTTCTCTGGTGAACGGATAAGGTGAGCATCTGGTCACTTCTGGGGGGAAGGGGTCCTTCCGTGCCCGAGTTCAAGGGCCGCACTCTGCTACTCGTCTCCACCAACTACGCGCCCGAGCACACCGGCATCGGCCCGTACGCCACGCAGATCGCCGAGCACTGGGCGGCCGCGGACGGCGGGGGCGCCGAGGTCCACGTCCTGGCCGGCATGCCGCACTACCCGTCGTGGCGGCTCGACCCGGCGTACGAAGGCGTGTGGCGGATCGAGGAGCGGCGCGCCGGGGTGCGCGTGCACCGCAGGCGGCACACCGTGCCGCCGCGTCAGACGGCCCTCACACGCGCCCTGTTCGAGGCCTCGGTCCTCGCCCACGGGCTCGTCGCGGCGCCCCGCGTCCGGCCGGACGCGGTGGTGGCGCAGATGCCGAGCCTGGCCGGGGGCGTGGTCGGCGCGCGCATCGCCGCCCGGCACAAGGTGCCGTACGTGCCGATCGTCCAGGACCTGATGGGCGCCGCCGCCGCGCAGAGCGGCATCCGCGGCGGTGACCGGGCGGCGGCCGCCGCCGGGGCCGTGGAGGCGTACGCGCTGAAGCGGGCCACCCTGGTCGGGGTGATCCACGAGAGCTTCGTGGACAAGGTCGCCGCGATGGGCGTGGACCGCGGGCGCATCCGGCTGGTCCCCAACTGGTCGCACGTGGCGCGCCCCTCGCGGCCGCGCGAGGAGACCAGGGCGCGGCTGGGCTGGGGCCGGGAGCAGACGGTCGTGCTGCACTCCGGCAACATGGGGCTCAAGCAGGGCCTGGAGGTGCTGGTCGAGGCGGCCCGTCTCGACCCCTCGGTGCGGATCGTCCTGATGGGCGACGGCAACCAGCGCGAGCACCTGCGGGACCTCGCGGCGGACGTGCCGAACCTGGAGTTCGCGCCGCCCGCCGACGACGCGGACTTCCCCGACGTACTGGCCGCCGCCGACGTCCTGGCGGTCACCCAGCGCGCCTCGGTGCTGGACATGAGCATCCCGTCCAAGCTCACCTCCTACTTCGCCACCGGGCGGCCGGTGGTCGCCTCCGTCGCCGCGGAGGGCGGCACCGCGCAGGAGGTGCTGCGCTCCGAGGCCGGGCTGCTGGTGGAGCCGGAGGACCCGGGGGCGTTCCTGAAGGCCGTGCGCGCCCTCGCCCAGGACCCGGAGGCCGCCGCCGAACTCGGGGCCCGGGGACCCGCGTACGTGACGGCGCACCTGAGTCGCGAGGCCGGACTGTCACGGATCAGCGCGCTCCTCGCGGAGGCACTGGACACGGCCGCAGAAGCTGTCGATCCTGAGGGGTCGGACGTATGGGGGGTTCCACGCACGTGAGTGATCAACCGCACGCATCGCAGATGTCCGAGGCCCACGACGAACCGGACCTCCTGCGCGACCAGTTCCGCCAGCTCGTCCGCTACCGCGCGCTGCTGGTGGCCGGTGTGCTGATCGGGCTGCTCGGCGGCGGATACCTGGCCGTCTCCGGCAAGGACACCTATGTGGCGACCAGCGAGGTCGTGCTGAGGGCCGCCACCGTCGACGAGTTCGCGGCCGGCGGCACGGCGCCCGACAAGGCGATCAACATCGGCACCGAGCGGCAGACGGCGATGAGCAACGAGATCGCCAAGCGCGCCGCCAAGAAGCTGCACCTGCCGCAACGTTCCGTCTCCGCGCTCCAGTCCGACCTCCAGGTCACCAACCCGCCCAACACGCTGGTGCTGCGCTTCGCGTACACCTACAGCGACCCGGACCAGGCGGCCCGCCGCGCCAACGCGCTCACCCAGGCGTTCATGGACGCGCGCCGGGAGGCCACCGAGAACACGATCAAGAACACCGTCCACAACCTGCGCAAGCAGCTCGACCCGGTGGTCAAGCAGCGCAAGGAGCTCGACGAGCAGATCCTGCGGCTGGGCGAGGGCCCCACCCTCGACGCGGCCACCACAGTGCAGGCCACCCTCGTCGGCCGCATCTCCGAACTCAGCACCAACATCACCCGGTTGCAGACCCTCGACACCACGCCCGGCAAGTGGATCCGGGTCGCCTCCCCGCCGGCGGCGGCCTCCGGGCCCGGGCTGCCCATGATGCTCGGCCTCGGCGCGCTCGTCGGTGTCGCCATCGGCCTGCTGGCCGCCTGGGTACGGCTGGTCTTCGACCCCACCGCGCGCTCCGAGGGCGACGTGGTGCGGGCGCTGCGCGCGCCGGTGCTGGGCACCCTGCCGCGCGGCAAGGGCGGCCCGCTGCTCGCCGTCGACAACGCCGACCCCCGGCTCGCCGAGGAGTTCCGCTCGGTCGCCTTCCGGCTCGCGTACGACCAGCGGTTCGCCGAGCACCGCCGGCTGCTGGTGGTCGCCCCGCGCGGCACCGGCGAGACGGCCGCCTCCGTCGCCGTCAACCTGTCCGCGTCCTTCGCCGAGATGGGCATGGAGGTGCTGCTGGTCGAGGCCGACCTGCGCACCCCCGGGCTGTCGGCGCGGCTGCGCTCTGCCGACGGCTCCCGGCCCGGCTGGGCACGCTCCCCGCACCTGAGCGAGGGCGGCTGGCCGGCCGGTCTCCAAGTGCCCATCGACGCGGGCGAGTCCGGCTCCTTCGACCTCGTGCCGGGACGCCGGGTGCGCAACGTGGCCCGGGCGCTGACCTCGTCGGCGACCAGCCGGCTGTTCGCGGAGGCGGACGCCCCGGGCGCCGCGGTGATCGTGCTGGCCCCCGCCGTCCTCACCTACGCCGACGCGCTCGCGCTGGCCGACCGCATCGACGGCGTCCTGGTCGTCGCCGACCCGCACGCGGTGCACCGCGCCGACCTCGACCGGGTGCGCCAGTTGATCAGCGGCGCGGGCAGCACCGTACTGGGCGCCGTCCTGCACACCTCGCCCGGCCGCGGCTGGTGGGCCCGGCGGGCGCGGAGGGCGGCGCGCAAGCGGAACGCCGCCGCCGCGCGGTCCGAGGCCGCCGCCGTCCCGGCCGCCGGGACCGCGTCCTCCGCGGACAGCGGCGTGACGGTCGCGGCGGCCGCCACGGCCAGGACGTCCCTCCCCTCCGCGGGCGACACCCCGGCGCCGACCACCGACACCATCCCGCTGCGCACGGTGACCCGGTGACGGTGCGCCCGGCGCCGGGCGCGAAGACCGCGATCGTCTGCTCCGTGCTCGACCAGGGCGTGGCGGCGCTCACGAACATCCTGGTGCTCGTGGTCGCCGCCCGGCTGTCCAGCGCCGCGGGGTTCTCGGTCTTCTCGATGGTCTACACCGTCTTCTCCGTGCTGCTGGGCGTGAGCGTGTCGTACGTCGGCCAGGCCCTGGTGCTGGAGCGGGGCGGGCCGGACTCGGTGGCCGCCGCCTGCCGCTCGGCGGCGTCCTTCGTCGCGGTGGCGTCCACGGTGGCCGGGGCGGCCATGGCGGCGGTGCTCGCCTTCGTCCCCGGGCAGACGGCGTGGGCGCTGGCGGTGCTCGGCATGGTGCTCCCGCTGGTCCTCACCCAGGACGGGCTGCGCTACTGCTTCTCGGCCCTGCGACTGCCCCACCTCGCCCTCACCAGCGACGTGCTGCGGCTGGCCGTCGCGCTCCCCGCGCTCGCCCTGCAGCCGCACGGCGCCGGGCCCGCCCGGCTGGTGGCGGTGTGGGGGCTGTCCGCGGTGCCCGCGCTGCTCGCCGGCGCGGCCCTGCTGGCCCCCCGGCTGCGCGGCACCCGGGCCGACCTGCGGCGCTTCGTGCGCCGCGGCCACCTCGGGCAGCGCTTCGTCGTCGAGTACGGCGTGGGCAACGCCTCCAGCCAGCTCGCGGTGGTCGGCCTCGGCGTGTTCGCCAGCCCGCTCGCGGTGGGCGCGCTGCGCGGTACGACGACGCTCTTCGGCCCGATGAACGTCCTCTTCAACTCCGCCACCGCCTTCGGGCCCCCGCTGCTCAACCGGGTCCCCGGCATGCGCGGGCAGGTCCGGGCCACCGCCGTCCTCGCCGGCGTCCTCGCGGGCGTCGCCGCCGGCTGGACGGCCGTCCTCATGGCGCTGCCGGACCGCGCCGGCCGTGAACTCCTCGGCGAGACCTGGTCGGCGGCGTCCCGCCTGCTGCCCGCCACGGGCACGCAGTACGCCGCCATCGCCGCCGGCACCAGCGCCCTGCTCACCCTCCGCGTCCTGCGCCCGAAGGCCACGCTGCCGATCCAGGTGGTCTTCTCCCTCGCCTCGGTCGCCTTCATGATCGGCGGCTACGCCCTCGGCGGGGTCCTCGGCGCCGCCTGGGGCCTCGCCCTCGGCTCGGCCCTCAAGGCCCTGGTCCTCTGGGCCCGCATCGCCGTCGTCCGCCGCGAGGCCGCCCCGGCGGACGACCCCGAAACCCGCCCCGAACCGGCCCCCGCGTAGCGCCCGCCGGGGCGCCGGCCCCGTTCCGTCGCGGGTGACGGGTCTCGTCTCGCTCCCTCCGGTCGCACCGACGCGGGCTGCGGACGGGAGGGTGGGGCCTCACCTTGTCTGCTGTGCGCGGCTGGGCACATGGCGGGCGTTCAGGCGCCGGAGCGGGTCACCTTTCCATCGGCCTCGGGGCTTGTCGCCGCCCGCGGGTGCAGATGGCCGGTGACCACGCCTACTCCCGGCGGCGGGCGCGCCCGCCGTTACCCGCGTCGGCGGCTGCTTCGAGGTGCTGCAGGGCATTCCGGGCGAGATCGGGCCCGCTTTCGCCGGTACGGACAGCGAAACAGAGCCCGGTCTCACTCCCCCCGGGCAGCACCCCGAAGCACCCGCGGACGGCGATGAGCCCCGCTCCGTCCCTCCCCGTCCGCAGCCCGCCCTCAGTGCGACCGGAGGGAGCGAGACGAAACCCGCCACCCGCCCACCGCCCGCACCAACACGCCGCCACCCGCCCAACGCCCCGCGCGGGCGCGCCCGCCTCACGGCCCCGGCGTCGGGGCGGGGTGCCGGTGGGTGGAGTGGGGGAACAGGGGGGCGGGGGACGGGAGGCGGCCGTCGGAGTCGGGGGTGCAGCGGCGGGCGATCAGGGCCGCGGCGTCCGGGAGGAAGGGTTCCAGCTCGCCGGCGAGGGTGCGGCAGGCGTGCACGAGGGCGGCCAGGACCGCGTCGAGGCGGTGTCCGGCGGAGGCGCTGCGGTGGCGGCGCTCGGCGCGGGCCAGTTCCCAGGGCCGGGTCTCGTCGATGCAGCGGTTGGCCTCGTCGACGATCCGCCACACGGCGGCCGCGGCACGCCGGAAGTCCACGTCGTGCAGCGCCGCCGCGACCGCCTCCGGCACCTCCTGGCACGCCGTCACCACGCCCTCCGAGCCGGGCTCGCCGGGCCCGTCCACCGTGGGGACGACGCCGTCACGGAACCGGTGGACCATGGTCACCACCCGGTGCACCAGGTTGCCGAGTCCTCCGGCCAGGTCCGCGTCGGCGCGGGCGACCAGTCGTTCGCGGGTGAAGTCGGCGTCGCCGACCCGTGGCACCTCGCGCAGCAGCCACCAGCGCACGGCGTCGGTGCCGTGCTCGGCGGCGAGTTCCTCCGGGTCGACGGCCGGGCCTGCCGACTTGCTGATCTTGCGCCCCTCCACCGTCAGGTAGTCGTGGACGAGGATGTCCGTGGGCAGCGGCAGCCCGGCCGACAGGAGCATCGCGGGCCAGTAGACGGCGTGGAAGCGCAGTACGCCCTTGCCCACCAGGTGCACGCGGCGCCCGTCGCCCGCCCACCACCGGTCGTACGCGCCGTCGCCCTCCCCCTCGGGGCCGCCGTAGCCGAGGCTGGTGACGTAGTTGCCGAGCGCGTCCCACCAGACGTAGATCACCTGCCCCGGGTCGCCGGGCACCGGGATGCCCCAGCCGCGGGCCCGGCTCTGGGAGCGGGAGACGGAGAAGTCGCGCAGTCCGCGCGCGAGCAGGGCGAGCACCTCGTTGCGGCGTGCGGCCGGTTCGATGCGCAGCCGGCCGTCCTCGATCAGCGCGCGCAGCGCGTCGGTGTGGCGGGAGAGCCGGAAGAACCAGTTCTCCTCAGCGACGGTCTGCGGCTCGGTGCCGTGCTCGGCGCAGCGCCCGCCGACCAAGTCGTCCGGGGTGTAGAACTGCTCGCAGCCCACGCAGTACAGCCCCTCGTAGTGCTCCCGGTAGAGGTCGCCCGCGGCGGCGCAGCGCCGCCACAGGCGCTCCACGCCGGCACGGTGGCGGGGGTCGCGGCTGGTGCGGATGAAGTCGTCCAGGGAGAGCGCGAGCGGGGCGTCCAGCGCGGCGAAGGCGGCCGCGTTGCGGTCCACCAGGTCCTGGACGGGGATGCCCTCGGCCTCGGCGGCCAGCACGTTCTTCAGCGAGTTGTCGTCCGTGCCGCTGAGGAAGCGCACCGGTTCGCCGCGCTTGCGGTGATGCCGGGCGAGCACGTCCGCCTGGACGAGTTCGAGCGCGAAGCCCAGGTGGGGGCGGGCGTTGACGTACGGGATGGTGGTGGTGACGTAGAAACGGGACGTCTGGGGTGTGGTCATCGGAACCTCCGGGAGTAACGGGGCGGGGCTCCGACGCGCAAAAGGATCGAGGCCCCGTCGGGGGCCTCGGAAGACGCGGACGCGTCCGGTGTCAGCGGCCCCGGGTGGGGGCCGTCATTCGCCGGTGGTACGGGTTCGCGATCATGCCTCGATGCTAGCAGCGGACGCGCTCAGCTCGCGGAACCATTTCGCGAGGAAGGCGACGAGGAAGAGCGTGTGCACGGCGAACAGCGCGGTGTACGCGGCGAGGAAGACCCGCGGCGCCCCGAGGGTGAGGAACACCAGGCAGAACACCCCGTAGTCGACGGGCAGCAGCGCGACCGCGCGCAGCCGTGACGGCGCGGCGGCCGGGGCCGCCTGCCCGGCCGCGGGGGGCTTCGGCTTGAGCTTGTCCGCCAGCAGGCCGCCGCTGAAGGTCAGTACGGCGACGAACTGGAAGCCGAGCGGCAGCAGCAGCCAGCCCTCGGAGGGCAGGTCGAAGAAGCGGTGGAAGGAGATCAGGACGGCCGCGTGGATCGCGGTGATCTTCCCGGCGTCCACCACGTGGTCCAGCCACTCCCCCGCCGGGCTGCCCCTCCCGAGCAGACGGGCGAGCTGCCCGTCCGCGGAGTCGAAGGCGAAGCCGACGACGAGCCCGAGGTACACGGCCGGTGCCAGCGGCCAGGAGGGCCGGGCCAGCGCCAGGGCCGTTACGGCGGCCAGGCTGAAGGCGGCGCTGACCAGGGTGACCTGGTTGGGCGTCAGCCCGGCGCGGTAGGCGGCGGCGGCGAGCACCCGGCCGGCCGGACGGTTGACGTGGCGCGAGTACAGCGACACGCCCTTGGCGGACTTCTGGGCCGTGCGCAGCTCGCGCAGCGCGCCACCGATGGTCAGCGTCACGTGGTCCCCCAGCAATGCGACATTCGTGCGCATCACATCATGGCAGGACACGGCCCCCGTGTGGGGCGGGTCGGGCTCCTGAGGGGCCGTCACACGAAAGGCGTCACTCCGGGGGCCGGGCGGGCCGTCCCGTCACATGGGTGAGCAGCAGGGCGATGTCGTCGTTGCGCGGGCCGGACCGCTGGGCGTGCCCGAGGAGGCTGTCGGCCAGCGCGTCCATCGAGGCGTCCGGCCCGGCCCGGGCGAGCTGTGCGGCGAGGTCGGCGGCGGAGACGTCGATGTCGACGCCCGGGGTCTCCACCAGGCCGTCGGTGTACAGCGCGAGCACCGCGCCGGGCGGCAGCGCGATCTCCGTCGTCGGGTAGCGCGCGTCGGGGTCGACGCCCAGCAGCGGGCCGGGCGGCAGCGGCAGCACCTCGGTGGTGCCGTCCGGGTGCCGCAGGATTGGCGGCGGGTGGCCGGCGGTCGCGATGCAGGCGGTGTGCCGTTCCAGGTCGAGCTGGGCGTACAGGCAGCTGGCGAGCAGGCCGGGGTCGAGGTCGACGAGCAGCCGGTTGGAACGGGTCAGCACCTCGCTCGGGGAGGCGCCCGCGGTGGCGCGGACGGCGGTGCGGACCTCCCCCATGAGCGCGGCGGCGTTCACGTTGTGGCCCTGGACGTCGCCGATCGCCACCCCGCAGGTGGTCGTGTCGAGCCGGATCACGTCGTAGAAGTCGCCGCCGATGTCGATGCCGCGGGTGGCCGGCATGTAGCGGGCGGCCACCTCCAGGCCGGGAACCTCCGGCAGGGCCCGGGGCAGCAGCCGCGCCTGCAGGCTGATGGCGAGGCTGTGCTCGGCGTCGTACAGCCGCGCCCGGTCCAGCGCCTGCGCGACCAGGCCGGCGATCGAGATGAGGACGCTGCGCTCGCCCGAGGAGAAGCGGTGCGGCCGGTCGTAGGCGAGGGCCATGGAGCCGACCGGCCGGCCCGAGGTGATCAGGGGCAGGAACGCCCAGGCGGCCTTGCGGTCCCGGACGACCGTGCCCGGGTAGATCCGCAGCAGCTCGTCGACGTTGGCGAAGAAGCTCGGGACGCCGGTCTTGAGGATGCGCACGCCCGGGTTGTCGGCGTCCATCGGCAGGGCGTCGACGGACTCCATGAAGTCCTCGTGGTAGCCGCGGTGCCCGATGACGCGCATGCGTCCCTCCTCGGCGGTCAGCAGCGCCACGGCCTGCACGCCGAAGACCGACAGCATCTGCTCGACGACGAGGTCGATGACGTCCTGCGCGCCGACGGCCTCGGTGAGCGTGGCGGCCATGTGCAGCAGGTGGTAGAGGGCGATGGCCCGGTCCGGCGTGGGGCCCTCGGGAAGCTGCGCCGCGGCGGTCTCCGCGGCCTCGGGCGTCGGGGCGGGGGTGACGCGGACGCTCACGCCGGTGCCGTCCGGGTAGAGCCCGAAGGTGAGCCACCGGTCGGGCGGGCGCAGCGCGGTGGCCGTGCCGGACCGGCGGCTGATCATCGCGCCGCGGAAGCGGTCCTCGAAGACCGGGTCGTCCAGCCAGGGCAGCAACTCCCAGGGCTCGGTGCCCAGGAGGTCGGGCACCTCCGCGCCGAGCAGGGCGGCGGCGGTCTGGGTGACGAAGGTGATCCGGCCCTCGAGGTCCAGCGCGAAGGCGCCCTCCGGGAGCCGTTCGGCGAGGTCGGCCGCGGCCATCGCCTCCTCCGGGCCGTGGCTGCGGGTGCGGAGCGCGGGCAGCACCCGCGGCTCGCCGGGGGGCAGCACCGGCCTGCCGTCCTCGGCCGCCCTGCGCAGCAGCCGCCCCATGCGGTCGCAGGCCCCGCGGTACGCCTCGCGGGCGCGCCGGGTGATCCGCCCGGGGTGGCCGCCCGGCCACACCAGGCACAGCGCGCCCCAGACGGTGGGGCCGCTGGTGATCGGGGCCGCGGCGAGCGGGAAGTCGTACGGCAGGACGAGGGCGAGCCTCGGGTAGGACCGGGCGGTGTCCTCGTGGCCGCCGAGCAGCACCATGCGCCGTTCGCGGACCGCGTCGGCGACCGGGCTGGAGGCGCTGGGCACGACCCGCCCCCAGATGGTGTCGATCTTGCGGGAGACGCCGACGACCACGGTCAGCCGCAGCAGGTCGCGCTCGGGGGTCATCAGGTAGACCAGGCCCATGGAGGCGCCCGTGTCGCGCACCACCTGGCTCAGCGGGGAGTCCAGCAGCGCCGGACCGGGGTCCGCGGCGACGAGACCGGCGAGCTCCGGCGGCATGCCCTCACCGCCCCCCGGCGGATGCCGGGCCCGGTGGCGTCCTGACCTCAGGGACCATCGCCTGCTGCGCCTCCGTTCCAGCCGTGGGGGCCGCCGCGGGCCGACGCGGCTGCCGGACGGATCCCCACCCCACGTCAGCTGCCAAACTACCCGAAGAACCGCATGGGGCACCTTTCGGGCACGCCCCCCGCCGCCCTGCCACCGGCGCCCCCCGCGCGTACCGAGGGGCTCACACCACGCCGAGTGCCCTCGCGAACCGGGTGCCCGCCGCCGCCCGGGGCGCGCTCCCGTCGCGCCACGTACGGCAGGGGTGCACGGAGTTGGCGAGCAGCACCAGGAAGCCGTCGGTTGCGGGGTCGATCACCAGGCTGGTGCCGGTGAACCCGGTGTGACCGGCCGCGCCGCGCCCGGCGAGGGCGCCCATGAACCAGGGCCGGTCCACCTCGAAACCGGGGTAGGGGCCGCCGCGGTCCAGCAGCGCGCGGCAGAACAGGGCGAGGTCCCAGGCGGTGGAGAACAGGCCCGCGTGACCGGCGACCCCGCCCATGACGTGGGCGTTCTCGTCGTGGACGGTCCCGCGGAGCGGGCCGCGGTCGAGCCGGGCCCAGGGCCTGCGCTGGTCCTCGGTGGCGGCGATCCGCGGCAGCCAGGAGGCGGGCGGGTTGTAGCGGGTGTCGTACATCCCGAACGGGTCGGTGACGTCCTCCCGCACGAGGGCGTCCAGGGCCTCCCCGGTGGTCCGCTCCAGGACGTGCTGGAGCGCGATCAGGTTGAGGTCGGAGTAGATCCGCTCGGTGCCCGGCGCCGCGACCGGGGCCTCCTCCCAGAGGAGCTCGGCCCGGGCCTCCGCGTCGGCGTGGTCGTGGAAGGGGAGCTCGGGACGGAGCCCCGAGGTGTGGTCGAGCAGCTGCCGGACGGTGATGCGCTGCTTGCCCGCCGCGGCGAACTCCGGCACGTAGGCCGCGACCTCCCGGCCGAGTTCCAGCCGGCCCGCCGCGACGACGGCCGTGCACAGCTTGGTCAGCGAGGCCAGGTCGAAGACGGTGTCCGGCCGCATCGGCACCCACTGCTCGCGGGGCAGTTCCACACCGCGGTCGGCGTCCTCGTCGTAGGCGGCGTACCGCTCCGCCCATCCCACGGCCTCGTGGAGGGCGACCGTCCCGCCGCGCCCCGCGAGCACCACGGCCCCCGCGCACCAGGGGTGCGCGGAGGGGGGCACGGGCTCCAAATATGGGGTGATGTCCCTGACGAGCCGGCTCAGCTCGTCGCCGCGCAGCTCCGCCTCACGGGAGGTACCTCTCGACAGCTGCGGGGCCATGCTCCTCCAGCAACTTGCGGGCCTTCTCCAGGAGGGCCGGCGTCGGCTCGCGGCCGGAGGCCATGACCAGGTCCTCCGGATCGATCATGTGTTCGGACCCGGTGTGCAGACAACTGTCCGCAGTCTTCCAGGCCCACCTGCTCTCGTCGATCGGCTCGGACATCGCTGCCTCCTGACTCGGCGCGGCAATGACGGCACGGCTCACCGTGCATCCACAGTACGCCGCCACGGTCGGCACAGCCCGGCGAAGCAGACCCAGGCCGCCAGGGCGCTGCCCAGCTGCACCACGGCCATCGGGACCGCCGTGTGCTCGCCCGCGATCCCGACGAGCGGCGAGGCGACGGCGCCCACCAGGAAGGAGGTCGTGCCCAGCAGCGCGGAGGCGGAACCGGCGGCGTGCCGGGTGCGCATCAGCGCGAGGGCGTTGGTGTTCGGCAGCACCAGGCTCATCGCCGCCATCAGCACGAAGAGCCCCGCGGCGACCGGCAGCAGCCCCACCGGACCGAACCACCCCGCGGTCAGCGCCAGCAGCACGGCCGCGGCCACGGTGATCACCGCGAGCCCGATCCCCGTCACCCGGTCCATGCTGACCCGCCCGACCAGGAGCTTCCCGTTGACCTGCCCGAGCGCCACCAGGCCCACCGAGTTGAGGCCGAACAGCAGGCTGTAGGTCTGCGGCGAGGCCCCGTAGATCTCCTGGACGACGAAGGAGGACGCCGAGACGTAGGCGAACAGCGCGGCGAAGGTGAAGCCGCCGGTGAGCATGTAGCCGGTGAAGGCGCGGTCCGCGAGCAGCCCGCGCATCGCCCGCATCGTGGAGCCCAACCCGCCCCCGTGCCGGTCGTGGGGGCTCAGCGTCTCGGGCAGGCAGCGCCACACCACGAGGGTGAGGAGCACCCCCACCACGGTCAGCACGACGAAGACCCCGCGCCAGTCCGTGATCCTCAGCACCTGACCGCCGATGAGCGGCGCGACGATCGGCGCGACCCCGGAGATCAGCATCAGGGTGGAGAAGAAGCGGGCCATCGCGACGCCGTCGTAGAGGTCGCGGACGATCGCGCGGGCGATCACGATGCCGGCCGCGCCGCTGAGGCCCTGCAGCAGCCGGAAGCCGATCAGCAGTTCCGTGGTGGAGGCGAAGGCGCAGACGGCGGTGGCCAGGACGTAGAGCACCATCCCCGCGAGCAGCGGGCGGCGGCGGCCCCAGCGGTCGCTCATCGGGCCGACGACCAACTGGCCGAGGGCGAGTCCGAGCAGGCACGCGGTGAGCGTGAGCTGCACCGTGACGGCGGGGCTGCGCAGGTCCTCGGTGACCTGCGGCAGGGCCGGCAGGTACATGTCCATGGAGAGCGCGGGGAGCGCGCTGAGTGCGCCGAGGAGGAACGTCACCATCAGGCTGGTGGCGGCTCCTGGGATCTCTCCGGCGCGTCGTACCGGGGTTGACGGCCCCGGTGTGGATATCTGGTCGGGCGGGGTCGCGCCGGCTTCCGGCATGGGTCTCTCTCCGTGGTGTGTGAATCGTTCTCTATGCTCTCAGCAATCACGAGGTGGTCGAGGCCAGGTGGGGGCAGATTCATGACGGAATCGGTCGGTTCCGGTAGGAAAGTGCGCTGGGGCATCCTCGCCACCGGCGGCATCGCCGCGTCCTTCGCGGAGGACCTGCGCGAACTCAAGGACGACGCCGAGATCGTGGCGGTCGGCTCGCGCCGGATCGAATCCGCGCGCGCGTTCGCGGACCGTTTCGGCATCCCGCGCGCGTACGGCAGCTGGACCGAACTCGCCGACGACGACGGCGTGGACGTGGTGTACGTCGCCACCCCGCACTCGGCGCACCGCGTCGCGGCCGGACTGTGCCTGCGGGCCGGACGGTCGGTGCTCTGCGAGAAGCCCTTCACCGTCAACGCGGTCGAGGCACGCGAGCTGGCCGACCTCGCCCGGGCCCACGGACACTTCCTGATGGAGGCGATGTGGACCTACTGCAACCCCGTGGTGCGGCGGCTGACCGAGCTGGTCGCGGACGGGGCGGTCGGCGAGGTCCGCAGCGTGCACGCGGACTTCGGGCTCGGCGGCCCCTTCGAGCCCGGCCACCGGCTGCTCGACCCGGCGCTCGGCGGCGGCGCCCTGCTGGACCTGGGCGTCTACCCGGTCTCCTTCGCCCACCTGCTGCTCGGCGAGCCCGACGAGGTCCAGGCCTGGGCCCACCTCACCGAGCAGGGCGTGGACGACAACACCGGCATGCTGCTCGGCTACGACAGCGGTGCCATGGCGGTGCTCAGCTGCTCCCTCACCGCGGACACCGCCCAGACCGCGGTGGTCACCGGCTCCAAGGGGCGGATCGAGGTCCCGGCGAGCTTCTTCCACCCGGAGCGCTTCGTGCTACGCCGCGAGGGCCGCGAGCCGGAGGAGTTCGGCGCCCCGGACGACGGACTGCGCGGGCTGCAGCACGAGGCGGCCGAGGTCATGCGCTGCCTGCGCGCGGGCGAGCGCGAGTCCCCGCTGGTGCCGCTGGAGGGCAGCCTCGCCGTCATGCGCACGCTCGACACCGTCCGGGACCGCATCGGCGTCCGCTACCCCGGCGAGGACTGAGCGCCTCAGGTCTCCCGCAGACCGGGGTCGCCGGCCTCGGTCACGAAGGACGCGGCGGTGGTCAGGCCGGCGCCCGGGGTGGTCACGGAGTCGACCGTCTTGAAGTCGGCCCGCGCCTCCTCGGCGTCCAGCCGGACGGTCAGGTAGCCCCGGCGGCCGTCGTAGAACCGCAGGTGCGGGTTGGCGGTCATGAGCTCCGACCAGTTGGACGGACGCGGGGAGCCGTCGCGGCCGCTGCTGATCGAGCTGGTGACCAGTTCCGTGCCGACCGTGCGCGAGGTGGGGTCGTCCCAGTCCGCCTTGATGTCCATCGCGAAGTGGACGTGCACGTCCCCGGTGAGCACCAGCAGGTTCTCGACGCCCGCGGCCGCCGCCCCGGCCAGCACGCGGTCCCGGCAGGCCGGGTAGCCGTCCCAGGTGTCCATGCTGAGCGGCGAGGCGACCGCGGTGGTGCTCTTCCGGCGGGACAGCACGACCTGCTGCGGGAGCACGTTCCAGGTGGCGTGCGAGCCGCGGAAGCCGTCCAGCAGCCAGCGCTCCTGGCTCGCCCCCATGATGGTGCGCGCCGGGTCCTGCGACTCGGGCCCGGGGAGGTGCCAGCGGCCCCGGTGCGCCTGGTCGCTGCGGTACTGGCGGGTGTCGAGGATGTCGAACTGCGCGAGCCGTCCGTAGTGGAAGCGCCGGTAGAGCGTCATGTCCGGGCCCTGCGGGAGCTGCGGGAGGCGCAGCGGCTGGTTCTCCCAGTAGGCGCGGTAGGCGGCGGCGCGACGGACCAGGAACTCCTCGCCCGGGCCGCCGTTCTCGTCGGAGCCGCCCGCGTAGTTGTTCTCGGTCTCGTGGTCGTCCCAGGTGACGAACCAGGGGAAGGCGGCGTGCGCGGCCTGGAGGTCGGGGTCGGACTTGTAGAGGGCGTACCGCAGGCGGTAGTCCTCCAGCGTGACCGTCTCCTTGGCGAACCAGGGCGGCAGGGTGCGGTCGGTGTAGGCGCGGGCGCCGCCGGTGGCGCCGACGGCGTACTCGTAGAGGTAGTCGCCGAGGTGGAAGACGGCGTCGACGTCCTCGTCCGCGAGGTGGCGGAACGCGGTGAAGTAGCCGTCGTGGTAGGCCTGGCAGCTCACCGCGGCCAGCCGCATCTCGTACGGGAGCGAGCCCGGCGCGGGGGCGGTGCGGGTCCGGCCCGGGGGGCTGGTCCAGGGGCCGGTGCGGAAGCGGTAGTAGTACACCCGGTCCGGCGCGAGGCCCCGGGCGTCGACGTGCACGGTGTGGTTGAACTCCGGGTGCGCCGTGGCGGTGCCGCGGCTGACGACGCCGGCGAACCTCTCGTCCCGGGCGATCTCCCACTGGACGGGCACCCGGGCGTCGGGCATCCCGTTGGCCGGCGCCGGCTCGTACGGGCGCGGCGCGAGCCGGGTCCACAGCACGACCCCCGAGGGCGTGGGGTCCCCCGAGGCGACGCCCAGGGTGAACGGGTCCTCGGTGATCGCCCCGGGCACCGCCTCGGCCGCCTGGGCGGCACCGGCGACGGGCAGGTTCGTGCTGAACGCGAGGGCCGCGGCGGCCCCCGTGACGGTCAGGAAGCGGCGGCGGTCGAAGAGGGCGGCGGCGGCGCGCAGCGTGCGGTCGTGGCGGCCGTGGGCCTGCGGGTGCGTCACGTGTCCCTCCCCGGCGGTGGGTTCGTGGCCCCGGTCGCGTGGCCAGGGGGAGCCTATGTTGACGCGTACACGCCATTGCGTCGACGCGCGCACCGGTTCCCGGAACCCCCCGTTCGGCCCACGGCGCAGCCGCCTCACTGTTGACGCCGCGTCACTTCCGCGACCCGGAACGGCCACCCTAACCGCGCCCGCGCACCCCCGCGACGCGAAGCCCCCCGTCCGGGGAGCCCCCACGCACCGCACCGGGCGGGGCGCCCGCCGCCAAGATCACCCTGACCGGTGACACCGGGCTCCGCCGGTCACGCGTCAGGGGGACTGGCATGACGGGACGTCATATGGGTGGATGCGTGGGCCCGTACGGGTGCGGGGAGTCCGGATGCACGTCGGTGCGGCGCTGATGGCAAGGGGTGACGATGCGTCACGGCGGCTGGGCGGTAACGGACATCGGGGGGCTGCTCCGAACGGGCCCAAGTTCGGGGGGCGGCGAAGGGGAGAGCCGAACGCTTTGCCCTCGTGCCGGCGAGGCACCTCGCGACCCGCGTACGCACGCCTACCGCCCCCGCCACACCGGCGTCGGCGGGCTCGACGGGACGGGCCGGACGGCCGGGGGAAGCCATAGGCCACGGACCGGGCGGCAGGCACCCCGCGGCAGGCGCTCAGCGGCCCGAGACCACACCGGCACCCTCACCGCACCTGCGGAAGGCGGGCGGAGCCGCCCGAACGGCACCCCCACATCACCGGCGTCAGCCACACACCAACCGCCGGCCGGCGGACACCCCACCACGTCGGCCGTACCGCTACGCGGCCCCGTGGGCCGGAGCGACGCCCCCGACGGAACGGACCGGACAACCGGGCGAAACCGGCCGCAGCGGACCGCACGGCGGACCCCCAGCGGCCCGCGACCCCACACCGACAGACTCACCACACCCGTGAGGGCCCGCGGAATCATCCACAACGGACCCCGCGACACCACGGGCCCTCTCCCCACCGGCGTCAGCCGCACCCCAATCGCCGGCTTGGCGGTGTCCCGGCCACATCGGCCGCGGGGCTACGCGGCCCCGTGGGCCGGAGCGACGCCCCCGACGGAACGGACCGGACAACCGGGCGAAGTCGGCCGCGGCGGACCGCACGGCGGACCCCCAGCGGCCCGCGACCCCACACCGACAGACTCACCACACCCGTGAGGGCCCGCGGAAACATCCACAAAGGACCCGCAACACCACGGGCCCTCTCCCCACCGGCGTCAGCCGCACCCCAATCGCCGGTCGGCGGACACCCCACCACGTCGGCCGTACCGCTACGCGGCCCCGTGGGCCGGGGCGATGTCCTCGATGCGGCGGGCCAGGCCGAAGTCCCGTTCCGTGAGCCGGCCGCCCGCCGCGTGCGTGGTGATGGTGACGGCGACCGTCTGGTAACCCAGCGTCAGATCGCTGTGGTGGTTCAGCTCGTCCTGGATCTGCGCGATGTGCATCACGAGGACCGCCGCGGGGATGTGCGGCAGCCGGTACGTGCGCTGCAGGCTCGCGCCGTCCTCCGAGAGGGACCAGCCGGGCAGCTCGGCGAGGCGGTCCTCGATCTCCTTGTGCGACAGGGGCTCGGCGTAGGGTGACATGGTTTCATCGTGGCACCGCATACCCTGCGGAGCCATGACTGAGATCGCGGGAAATGGGACGGGTGCGGCGCTCCGGGTCGCGGTGGTCACCGGGGCCGGGTCCGGCATCGGCCGGGCGGTCGCGCGCGAACTGGTGGCCTCGGGATGGGCCGTGGCGCTGGCCGGACGGCGGGAGGAGGCGCTGCGCGCCACCGCCGGCGGGCTGCCGGAGGCGACGGTGGCGGTCATCCCGACGGACGTCACCCGCCCGGACGCGGTGGACGCGCTGTTCGCCGCCGTCGGCGCCCGCTTCGGCCGCGTCGACCTGCTGTTCAACAACGCGGGGACGGGCGCGCCCGCCGTGTCCCTGGACGAGGTGACGTACGAGCAGTGGCGTGCCGTCGTCGACGTCAACCTCACCGGGGCGTTCCTGTGCGCGCAGGCCGCCTTCCGTGCGATGCGGGCGCAGCGGCCGCAGGGCGGGCGGATCATCAACAACGGGTCGATCTCCGCGCACACGCCGCGGCCGCTGAGCGTGCCGTACACGGCGACCAAGCACGCCGTCACCGGGCTGACGAAGTCCCTGTCGCTGGACGGCCGTCCGTACCGGATCGCCTGCGGCCAGATCGACATCGGCAACGCGGCCACGGAGATGACGGAGCGGATGGCCGCCGGGACGCTGCAGGCGGACGGGCGGCTGACGACCGAGCCGCTGATGGACGTCACCGACGTGGCCCGTACCGTCGCGCACATGGCCTCGCTGCCGCTGGAGGCGAACGTGCAGTTCGCGACGGTGATGGCGACGACGATGCCGTACATCGGCCGCGGCTGAGGACACGGCCGAGGACACGCCGGGACGCCGCCGGGAGCACCGCCGCGGACACCTCGGGCCCGGGGTCCGGGCCACAGCCACCCGCGGCCGGATTCGACCACTTAACCCCCGGAAATGGTCAAGTCCGAAATACGTCCCATAGGACTGCTTGCGTCGCGTTACGTTGCGGCATGCTCTCCAAGCACCACCGCGACGTATGGTCAGAACCGCCCGCAGAAGAAGCCGGGTCCGAGGCCGGGACCCCCGAGCCGGAGACCGAGCTGATAGCGCTGCCCGGCCCCGTGTTCGTCGATTCCAGCGGGAGACGGGCCCGCGCGGTACGCAGGGCCGGCTGGGCCATCGGCGCGGCATGCTCCGTCTACACGGCAGCCCTGGCACTCAGCCTCTCCGGCGCGACGCCGATCGCGCCGAAGACGCTGCTGCCGCTGCCGGGGGTGCCGAGCACAGCGCCGGACGACGCGGGCTCCTCGGGGACGGGGGAAGTCGACGAACCGGCCGACCAGGCCGCACCCCCGGCGACGGCGGGCTTCATCCGGGCGGGGGCGGCCGCCGCGCCGTCCCCGTCCGGTACGGCCCGCCCCGCGTCCTCCCCCACCCCCAGCGCCTCCCCGACCAAGCGCCCGGCCAAGGGCGGCGGCGCCCCCGGCACCCCGCGGGCGACCGCGGGCAGCCCGGCCGCCACGACCCCGTCCGTCGGCACGACCCCGTCGGAACCCGCGCCGTCCGGCTCCCCCTCGGGCCTGCCCAGCGGCTCCGCGTCCCCGGCGCCGGGCGCCTCCGACGCCCCCGTCGAGCAGCCGCAGGCCGGTCAGTGACCGCCCTGCGCCCCCGCCTCGTCATACCCCTGCTCGCCCTCGTGGTGCTCGTCTGCGTCCTGCTGCTCGGCGGTTACGTGCGCGGCGACTTCGAGGCCGACCACCGGGTCCACCCGCCGGTCGCGACGGACAAGGTGCCGGAGGCGGTGCTGGAGGGCGGCCCGGTGGTGGACGCCACCGGTGACAGGCCCCGCTCGTACCGCACCCCGGACCGCACCGTCGCCCTGACCTTCGACGACGGACCCGATCCGGTCTGGACGCCGAAGGTGCTCGACGTGCTCGCGCGGCAGCACGTACGGGCCACCTTCTTCGTGACCGGCGGCATGGCCGCCCGGCACCCGGGGCTGATCCGGCGGATGGTCGCCGAGGGCCACGAGATCGGCGTGCACACCTTCTCCCACCCCGACCTGGTCTACCAGTCGCCGGGGCGGATCGACCGGGAGCTGTCGCAGACCCAGCTGGCGCTCGCGGGGGCCGCCGGCATCCACACCTCCCTGTTCCGGCCGCCCTACTCCTCGACCGCCGACGCGCTGGACGACCTGTCCTGGCCCGTCGTCCAGCGGGTCGGCCGGCAGGGCTACGTGACCGCCTTCATCGACCGCGACGCCGAGGACTGGCGGCGGCCCGGCGTGCAGGCCATCGTGGACGCCTCCGTGCCGGACGAGCCGGGCCGGGGCGCGATCGTGCTCCTGCACGACGCCGGCGGCGACCGTTCGCAGACGGTGGCGGCGCTGGACCGGCTGATCCCGCAGCTCAAGGAGCGCGGCTACCGCTTCGACACGGTGGGCGGGGCGGTCGGCGCCACGTCCACCAACAACAGGGTCGGCGGCTCGGAGCTGTGGAAGGGCCGGATCTTCGTCGCCGCGGTGGAGCTCTCCGAGGCGGCGGTCCCGGCGCTCGCCGTCCTGCTCGCCGGGGTGGGCCTGCTGGTGCTGGCCCGGTTCGCCGCCATGCTGGTGCTGGCCCGCCGGCACTCCCGGCAGCGCCGGGCACCGGGCTTCACCTGGGGACCGCAGGTCACCGAGCCGGTGAGCGTCATCGTGCCCGCGTACAACGAGAAGGAGTGCATCACCCACACCGTGCAGTCCCTCGCCGCGAGCGACCACCCGGTGGAGATCGTGGTCGTCGACGACGGCTCGACCGACGGCACCGCCGACATCGTGGAGGCCCTGGACCTGCCGGGCGTCACCGTCGTGCGGCAGCCCAACAGCGGCAAGCCCGCGGCCCTCAACAACGGTGTGGCGCACGCCCGGAACGACCTGATCGTGATGATGGACGGCGACACCGTCTTCGAGCCCGCCACCGTCCGCGAACTGGTGCAGCCCTTCGGCGACCCGCGGGTCGGCGCGGTCGCCGGCAACGCCAAGGTCGGCAACCGTACCCGGATGATCGGCCGTTGGCAGCACATCGAGTACGTGATGGGCTTCAACCTCGACCGCCGCATGTACGACCTGCTGCGCTGCATGCCCACCATCCCCGGCGCGTGCGGCGCCTTCCGGCGGGACGCGCTGCGCGACGTCGGCGGCATGAGCGACGAGACCCTCGCCGAGGACACCGACGTCACGATGGCGATGCACCGGGCCGGCTGGCACGTGGTGTACGCGGAGCGGGCCCGCGCCTGGACCGAGGCGCCGTCCTCGGTGCGGCAGTTGTGGAAGCAGCGGTACCGCTGGAGCTACGGCACCATGCAGGCGATGTGGAAGCACCGGGGTGCCGTCCTGGACCGCGGGCACTCCGGGCGCTTCGGCCGGGTCGGGCTGCCGCTGGTCGTCCTCTTCCAGGTGCTCGCGCCGCTGCTGGCGCCGCTCATCGACGTGTTCGCGATCTACGGGCTGGTGTTCATGGACCCGTTTCGCACCGCGCTCGCGTGGGCGGGCGTGCTCGCTGTGCAGGCCGCGTGCGCGGCGTACGCCTTCCGGCTGGACGGCGAGCCGCTGCGGGACCTGTGGCCGCTGCCGCTCCAGCAGGTGCTGTACCGGCAGTTGATGTACCTGGTGCTGCTGCAGTCCTGCGTGACGGCCGTCAACGGCGGCCGGCTGGGCTGGCACAAGCTGCGCCGCACCGGCGAGGTCGGCGCGCCCACCGTCGGCAGCGGCACCGCCGGCCGCGCCTGAACACCCGTATCTCCCGGAGGAGTTGCCCCATGGCCGACGCACGCGAGGCGGGAGCCCCCGCGGCCCCGCCGCGGCCGGCGGCCGGTGCCGGCAACGGCACCGGCACCGGGACGCACGTACCGGGTCCGCGGGGCTCCGCCTCCGCCGCTCCCGCCGCCGCGCCCACAGGGGGCGGGGGCGGGGGCCGGGACCGCTACCTCGACCTGCTCCGCGCCCTCGCCCTGGTGCGGGTGGTCGTCTACCACACCTTCGGCTGGGCCTGGCTGACCCTGCTCTTCCCCTCCATCGGCATCATGTTCGCCCTGGCCGGGTCCCTGGCGGCGCACTCGCTGCAGCGGCCCGCGCTGTCCGTGGTGCGCGGCCGGCTGCGGCGGCTGCTGGTGCCCTTCTGGCTGTTCGCCGCGGCCGTGACCGTCCTGATGCTGCTGCACGGCTGGCGGCCGCACTCCTGGCACCGGATGCTGCTGTGGATCCTGCCGCTGGCGGACCCGCCCGGCACCGCCTGGGCCGAGCAGATCATCGCCCCGCTCTGGTACATCCGCACCTACCTGTGGCTCGTGCTGCTGTCCCCGTGGCTGCTCAAGGCCTTCCGGGCGGCGCCGCGCTCCTGCCTGGCGGCGTGCGGCGCACTGGTCGTCCTCGCCCAGTACGACCGGCTGCCGATCGCCGAACCGGCCCTCACCCCGGTGGTCGACCTGGTCACCTTCGCCGCCTGCTGGCTGCTCGGCTTCGCGCACCGGGACGGCCTGCTGGACGCCCTGCGGGCCCGCACGGTGGTCGCCGCCGCCGCGCTCTGCCTCCTCGCGGGCGGCTGGTTCGCGTACGCCCACCCCACCGACGAGGGCATCGACCTCGGTGAGATCCCGCTGGCCCAGGCGCTGTGGTCGGCCGGTTTCGTGCTCCTGCTGCTGCGCTTCCGGCCGCGCCGGATGAGCCGGGTGCCCGGCGCCGACGGAGCGGTCGGACTGCTCAACGCCCGCGCCGTCACCGTCTACCTGTGGCACGAGGTCGCGCTGTTCGCCAGCGTCCCGCTGATCGACCTGATGTGGGACGTGCCCTTCTTCGAGGCCCATCTCCCGCTGGACGCGACCTGGTTCCAGTTCCTCGTCGTCTGGCCGCTCATCGGCGCGGCCGTCGTCCTGGTCGGCTGGACCGAGGACCTCGCCTCCCGGCGCCGCGCGCGCCTGTGGCCGGCGGGCGCAGGGAAGCGCGGCGGAAAGCGTGGTGGCAGACGCGGCCGGCGGGCCCGCGGCCGCGCCGCCGGGGCCCGCTGAGTCAGCGCGGCGCCCGGACGTCGTCCGCACCGGGACCGGGCGGCGTCCGGTCCCTCCCGCCGAACAGCAGGACCCCGCCCGCCAGGCCCCCGAGCAGCCAGACGAGGAGCATCGGCGTCGTCCGGCCGAACGCGAAGAGGGCCGCGAAGGCGACGAGCGCCCCCATGAGCACGACCACGGCCGTCCGCCGGACGCCGCCGCCCCGCGCCCACTCGACGCGGAGCAGGCCCGACCGCCGCCAGAACGTCCACAGCGCCAACCCGCCGGCGAGGACGCCGAACAGGGCCAAGGGGAGGGGCGGCCGGGGCATCGGCTCCGGCGCCGCCGGGTCCCGTACGGACATGAGCAGGCCGGACACCAGGGCCACCGGCCCGGCGAGGGCGAACACCCCCGCGACGAGGCGGAGGAACCCGACCCCCACGGCCGGCGGCCGGCTCCCGCCGAACGGCAAGGAGCGTGCGGACATCGCGTGGAAGCGACGCGCCGCACCCCGGAAGTCGGTCGCGACGATCAAGCCGAGGCCGGTCGCCCCGAGCCCCCACACCAGCAGGAAGAACCCGCCGCCGTCACCGCCGCCCGCCATGTGGGCTCCTCTCCCCGGGACCACCGCCACGACGAGGCTGGCAGGCCGGCGGGGCCGCGGGCATTGCCCGTTCCCGGCAGTGTTCTCGCGCGTCCGGCGCCGGATCGGCGGCGAACGGCGCCCGCCCCGGCCCCGGCGCCCGGACCGGCCTGCGCACGTCGCCGACGGCGTCCACCGCCCGGTGACCGCCTGCCCCCGGCTTCCGGGCACCCACCGCGGCGCCTGCGGCAGGGCCTCCCGTGACCCCGCGCCTCACGGGCCGCCGCGCAGCCGGCGGCCCTTGTCGACGACCCGCTGCACCGCGTCCGCCATGAACTCCTCGGCCGCGCGCACCTCGTGGGCCGCGCCGAGCAGGCCGGCGGTCCTGGCGAGGAGGCGCTCGGTGTCCTCGTAGCCGCGGGCCCGCAGCCGTTCGAAGGTCGCGGGTGAGAAGTCCAGCAGCCCGCTGGGGGTGCCCAGGGCGCCCTCGGGGGTGAGCGGGCGGGACGGGCGGACGCGCAGCAGGGTCAGCCCGGGGTGCTCGATCTGCCGGACGGTCTCGCCCGGGGCGAGCTGCACGACGATGACGATGTCGCAGCGGTCGAGGTCGGCCAGCGCCCGGATCGGCGTGTTGTCCCGGCCGAGCATGCCGTCGCGGTAGTACTCCCCCGCGACCTGGCGCGGCGCGAACAGGAACGGCAGCGCGGCGCTGCCCAGCACGGCCTCCTTGATCTCCGCGTGCTCCAGGCCGTTGAGGTGCAGGATGCGCGAACGGCTGCCGAGGAGACCGGCCAGCCACTCGGCGGCCATCTGGCCGGCCCTCAAGTGCGGCAGCGGGTGCGGGGCCAGGACGGGGTACGCCGCGACCCGCATCGTGACGGCCGCGGGGTGCCGCAGCGCGGCCGCGTCGATGGCGTCGTCGGCGAGCCGTTCCAGGTCGCCGTGGGCGCCGAGGAGGCGCGCCACCCGGGGCGCGAGGTTGCCGAACCTCTGCAGCAGCGACTCGGGGACGGGCCCGTCCGGGCCGGCGCCGGAGCCGAACGGGGCGTCGCCCATGCGGGAGGTGAAGTCCCGCCAGAGTGCCGCCAGCCGCGCCGCCCCCTCCCGCAGGGACGGCGCGCCGGCCAGCGCGACCCCGTTGAGCGCGCCGATGCTGGTCCCGGCGATGGCGGTGATCCGCGCGCCGTGGTGGGCCAGGCACTCGACCGCGCCCACCTGGTAGGCGCCCTTGGCGGCGCCGCCCGCCAGTACCAGCCCGAACCGGTGCGAGGCCGTCCCCTGTGCGGTCTCCCACCGGTCCGGCGCCGGTACCACCCCCGTGCCCGGGCCCGCCGCCGTGCCGTACTCCGGCAGCGGCGCGGACCCGATGCCCGCGGCGCGGCGCCGCAGGTCCCCGAAGCGGTCCGGCCGCGGACCGCCCCCGTCGTGGGGCCCGATGCCCGGACCGGGTCCGGCGGGCCCGATGCCCCCCGACCCCCGGACCTCCCCCTGGTGCTCAGGCATCGGGCCCTCCCCCTTCCCCCGTCCCCCGTCGCTTCTCGGTCTCGGTGCGCAGCGCGGCGCGCGCCTGGCGGGCGGCGTCGGCCTGTTCGTGGACGACGCCGCGGACGAACTCCTCGTGGGTCACCGCCGGTACGTGGCCGCAGTCGCGCCGGGCGTCCTCGACGGCAGCCCGGGCCGGGTCGTCCGGACGGCGCGCGGGCGGCCGGGTGGACAGGTCCAGCGCGCGGGCGACGGCGTAGCCGATCGGCCGGTGCGGCGGCCGGAGCCGGGCGGACAGGCCGATGCCGGCGACCTCGGCGACCATCCGCCGCTCGTCGGGGTCCGGCATGTCGGCGATGATCCGCTCCAGCAGGGACCGCACCGGCCTGCGGTGCGGCACGGGCAGCGGATCGGCGGCCGGGGTGCGGCCGCCGGGGGCCGGCCGCGGGCCCCGGGCGCCGCGTGCGGTCTCCTCCGCCACCCGGTAGGCCGGCGCCGGGGGCGTGGGCGGCCCGGGTTCCGCCACGGGCCTGGCCGGCCAGTACGCCTCCGCCCCCGCCGCCGCGCGGGGGTCGGCGAGGATGTCGTCGGCCAGGCGCTCGCGCCAGCCCTCGTCGCCCGTGACGAACTCGTGCAGCCCCTGCCGCCCGGTCGCGCACTCCCGGGCCAGCAGCAGCACCTGGCACGGCCACGGCAGCCCGGCGTAGGCGCCCTGGTGGCGCCAGCGCCGTACCGCCGTGTCGCCGTCGGCCCAGGCGGACTGCCACAGTTCGGTGGCGAGCACCCGCCGGTCCAGCTCCAGCAGGGCGCGGGCGTGGGTGTCCAGGATCCGCTCGTGCCCGTCGAGGCGTTCGTCGATCTCGGCGAACCTGCGGTCCACGGCGTCGATGAACTCGGCCAGCACGGCGGCCAGTTCGCGGATCTCCCGGAACGCCTGGCGGTTGGCCTCGCGCAGTTCCAGCACGCTGTCCTGCAACTGCTCGACCTCCATGGCGAGCAGGCCCACCGTGAGGTCGGTGAACGCGAGGTGCCGGGCGGTCTCCTGGGCCCAGGCCACCATCCGGCGCTGGGTGAGGGCGAGCGCGGCCTGCGACTCCAGGGCGCGCTGCCGGTCCTTGCGGTTCCAGCCCAGGATGACCCGGCTGAAGAAGCCGTGCTCGACCCGGGCAGCGGTCAGGTTCTCGGCCGTCTCCAGGCCGTCGACGATCTCGGCCAGTGCCCGGTTGCCCGCGATCGGGATGCGCCTGCGCAGTTCCCGCAGGTCGACGTCGCGCACCCCGGATCAGCCCTTCCCGCCGCGCAGGGCGAACACCGTGGGTTCCAGGACGCGCAGTCCGGCCGCCCGGTACGCGGGGCACACCACGAACGCGACGGGCCGACCCGGCTCGCAGGTGGGCCACAGGATGTGGTGGTCGGGGTCGGCCGTGGTGCCGGCGGGCAGGTCGAAGACGAACTCGACGGGGTGGCCGGTGGCGGCCATGGCCCGCAGCAGGTCGCCCGCCTCCTGCCCGACCCGGTCCAGCAGCCTGCGGCCGCGCCGGTCCGGCTCGATCCGGCCGCCGTCGGTGACGATCCGGTTCAGCTCCGCCAGGTCCGGCTCGCCGGTGCCGGTACCGAAGAGCGCGCCGCACATCTGCCGTACCAGTTCGGCCTCCCGCAGCACCACGTCGTCGCCGCCGTCGGCGGCGGTGCGCGGACCGATCACCTCGGGGAGGCGCTGGGTGAACAGCGCCTTGAGCCGGTCGGCGAACGCGTAGTGGCTCAGGGCCCGTTCATCGGTCAGGTCGGTGCGCTCGCTGACCTGGCCGGCCCGCATGAGGTCCAGCACCTCGTCGTGGTCGGCGAGTCTGCGCGCCGCTGCCTCGGCCGCCGCCTCGCCGGCCCCGATGCGTGCGGAGAGGGAGTCGTGCAGGCGCGACAGCCCGTCGATCCGGCTGAGCGCCGACTCCACGCGCCCGGCCAGCTCCTCCAGTGCGGCCTCGGCGGCCTCGGCGCGGGCAGGGAGCCCCGTCAGGGCGCCGATGCGGGCCCCGAGGCGGGCCTCGCGGCGGGCGGTGTCCTGCTCCAGCGCGGTCAGCCGGACCTCCAGCTTGTCGAGTTCGGCGATCCGGTCCAGCAGTGCGGACAGCCGCTCCCAGTCGGCGCGCGGCACCGCCACCGTCGCGGGGGTCCTGGCGGGTGCCCTCCCGGAGCCCGCCCCCTGCCGCTGCGGCAGCGGCTGACGCTGCCCCTGTCCCTGTCCCTGTCCCTGTCCCGGCCCCTGCCCCTGCGCCTGCCTCCGGTCCTGTTCGTGGTCCGGCCCCTGGTCCTGCCGTGGTGGCGTCCTCGGCGGGGTCCGCCGCTCCGCCGTCCCGGCACCGCTGTCACGGCCACCACCGCCGTGCCCGGCGCCGGCGTCCTCGTCGTCCCCACGGTCGCCGGCGGGTGTCGCCGGCTCCGGCTTCCGGAACCAACCGCGCATGCTGTCCCCCTCCTCCTCGGCGCGTTCCTCGCTGTCGTCCGCACCGCTCATCTGCCGTCGTCCCTACATGCGGTCGAAGTCGACACGGACCTTGTGGCTGCCGCCGGTCGCCGGGTCGAAGGCCTCCACCTCGATCTCGGAGCGGCCGAAGTAGAACAGCAGCCGGATGGGCCGCTCCCGCAGCGGCCGCCCCACGGTCTCCCCGATGTCGACGGTGAGCCGGCCGATCTCCTCGCAGCCGTCCTCGTCCACGTAACGGGGCTCGGCCTTGACGGTGCGGTGGATCCGCAGCTCGATCTGGGTCTGGTCCTCCCGGGTGGGGAGGATGGTGAACGGGAACGCGTCCTTCACCCGCACGCTGTCCAGCCGCCGCACGGCCACCGCGAAGCGGCCCACGCAGAGGATGTCGCCGTCGTCGTCGCGGAACATCCGCATCGGGGAGTCGATGCTCTCCTCGAACAGCTTCGAGGTCTCGAAGCCGTAGGTGTACTTGGCCTGCCGCGACAGGAACACCCGCGGGTTGTAGGCGAAGTGCGTGGCGCCCTCCAGTACCGCCAGCGCCGGGTCCGGCGGCACCAGGATGCGGTGCCGGGACCCGAAGTGCCGGTGCATGCGCTCCCGCAGCCACTGGGACTTGGCGAACCCGCCGACCAGGACCAGCGTCTCCGACCCCGTGGCGCCCGCGCCCGCGGCCTCCCCGCTGGTGCGGCGAATGGCGGCGAGCTGCTCCTCGACCTTGTCCAGGATGCCCTCGACCACGCTGTCCAGGAGGACCTCCACCTCCTCCGGCGCCAGCACCAGCCGCTGCGGGCGGCCGCCCGCCTCCTCCGTCAGCCGGGCCCTGGTCCCCTCGTCCAGCAGCTGCCACACGGTGACGGGCAGGTCGATCCGGACGGTGTCCATGATGTGCGGGGTGCCGTCCTCGTCCCACTCCACCTCCGCGGTGGTCTTGGCCCGCTCCCACTGCTCGGACAGCTCCAGCAGGTCCCCCGAGTGCTCCCGCTCCAGCCGCTTGAGCAGCTCGGGACCCAGCCGCTTGCCGAGGGCCTGCTCACGGAAGGCCTGGTTGACGTACTCCGAGCCCAGTCGGCCGCCGGTGGCCACGCCGATCTCGCGGAGCGCGATGAGCTCCGCCGCGTCGCTGGAGGTCTCGTACGCCGTGATGTCCACGGTGCCGCCGCCACAGTCGACGACCATGAAGCGGAAGCCGTCCACGTTCAGCTGCAGCCGGTCGCGCATGCCGGTGCCGTCGGTCAGGTCGGCCATCCGCAGGTAGCAGTAGAGCGCCGCGGCCTCCGGCTCGATGGACGGCAGCAGCCGCTCCGGGTCGTCGGGGAAACCGGCCTCCACCGCCGCGCGCCGCATCGCGGCCCGGTCCTCGTCGTCCCAGATCGCCGGGACGGTGATGCACCAGCGGATCTCCCGCTCGGCGTAGCCCGCGTCCTTGACCTGGGCGACGGCCAGTTCCCTGATCTCCCGCAGGTAGGCCGTGATCAGCTCGCGCACCCGGCCGCGGTCGCCGAGGTCGACGATGCCGCCGGTGGTCGGCATGTCCACCGGGCCGCCGTCGTCCTTGAGCGCCATCTTGAACGCGTAGGCGTAGCCCAGGCCGTCCGTCCGGCCCGCGTCGGAGGCCTCAGACCACTGCTTGCGGGCCTTGTGGCCCCAGGCCACCGTGGTGCCCTCCGCGTCGACCAGCAGCGCGGTCAGGTTCTTCGGGTAGTCCACACGGTGCTCGGGGAACCGGCTGTAGAAGGTGATCCGCCGGGACTGCGGATCGTCGTTCAGCGGGGTCACCACCGACCAGGCGAAGCCGGTGCCGTGCGTGCCGAAGTCGACGGCCGCCACCACCTTCGGCCTGGCCGCCGCCCCTGGCGTCCCGAAACCGCTCATCGGTCAACTCCCCCCGGTCGAGGGGCGTCCGTACCCGCCCCGCACCTGACAGGCTCCCCCAATTCCGTAGTTATCCGGAGGGCCCGGGTGTTGCCAGGGCATATTTGGCAACAGTGGCCGGGCAGGCACCGGGCGACGGAAGACGGAGGCGGCCCTTGCAGGCGCAACAGAACGGCTTCGGGCAGGAGTTGCGCCGCAGGCGCCAGGCGGCCGGGAGGTCGCTGGGCGAGCTGGCGGAACGCGTGCCGTGCAGCCGCAGCTTCCTGAGCCGGGTCGAGAACGGCCAGCGCCGCCCGACGTACGAACTGGCCGAGAGGTGCGACGACTTCCTCCAGGCCGGAGGCGAACTCCTCAGCCTCGCCCCGCTGCCGCGGCCCGCCCGCGGGCCCCGGGGCGGCAGCAAGGAGCGGGACGGCGTCCGCGGCCCGGCCCGTACGGCGTCCAAGCTGGTCGACCGCACCGCCGCCGCGCCGCCCGACGCCCCCGCCCCGGCCTCCGGGTACGGCGAGGAGTTCGACCGGCTGGTCCGGCGCGGCGACCTGCGGCACGCCGCGGGCCGGATGCGCGAGGCGGACCGCTGCTACCGGGAGGCGCACCGGCTGGCCGACGGGCAGCCGCGCGCCCAGGCCCTGGCCGTGGTGCGGATCTGCCGCCGCTGGTCCGACCCGGGCCAGGTCGACCGGGAGCTGCTGCACCTGATCGGCGACAGCCTGGCCGCCCTGCGCGACGACCCCGCTCCCGAGGCCGGGGCACTGCGCCTGCAGCTCAACGCCCACCGGGCGAAGAAGCTGTCGATGGCGGTCAGCGCCGACACGGCGGTGGCCCAGGCGGGCCCGGACAGCGGCGCGGCCCTGGCCCGGCACACACTGCACGGCCTGGACCGGGCGGACTCCGCGGGCGCCGGCGGTGTCGGTGAGGAGGTGCGCTGCGAGGTGCTGACCGAGTGCCGCTGGGGCCTGTACGACTTCGCGCCCGCCGCCGCCTCCCTGACGCTGTCGGAACGGCTGCGCGACGCCGCCGTGCGCCAGGGCTCCGCGCACTTCCGGGGCGAGGCGCTGATGGCGCTGGCCGTGGACCAACTGCGCATGGGCCGGGTCTACCCGGCACTGTCCACGGCCCAGGAGCAGCGCCGGCACGCCGCCGCGAGCCGCAGCGAACTGGCCCGCTGGCAGCAGCGCACCCTCGACACCACGCTCGACCTGTGGCGCGGCCGGTTCGCGGCCGCGGCCGACTGGATCCTGCGGGAGTCCGCGGAGTACGCCGACCGGCTCGCCGCCGACCTCGACGTACCGGCCGGCAACTTCCGGCAGACTCGGATGGGACAGGCGTACTGGCTGCTGCGCGAGCAGGGCCGGATGCACGAGCTGTTCGCGGGCGGCCTCGCCGACGACGTCCAGGAGCACGGCTACTTCCCGGTCTGGCGGGCCGGGCTCGTCCTCGCCTTGTGCGAGACCGGCGCCCTGGACCAGGCCGCCGACCAGCTGCAGGCCTTCGCCGACGACACCGACGGCTTCCGCGCCCTGCCGCCGCACGGCTGGGCGGTGCCCACGCTCGCCCTGCTCGCCGAGGCCTGCGCCGCGATCGGCGACCACGCCGGACTGCGGCCCCTGGTGACCCGGCTGCGCGAACGGCTGGCCCCGCACAACGGCACCGGCATCGCCCTCGCCGGCTGGCCCACGGTGCTGGTGACGCCCACGGCCCAGGCCTGCGGTGTGCTCGCCCTGGCCGCCGGGGAACCGGACGCCGCCCTCGCGCACTTCCGCCTGGCCGCCACCCCGGCCCGTACCTCCGCCCCGCAGCTCGCCCGCCTCCGCCTCTGGCAGGCCCGCGCCCTGCGCGCCTCCGGCCGCCCGGAGGCCGCCGCCGAGGCCCGGCGCGTGCTGCGCCCGGCCCACGCGGTCGCGGAGGAGTACGGGATGGCCCGGCTGGCCGGGGAGTGCGCGGCCCTCCTGGCGGAGGCCGGCGGGGCCGGCGCGGTGGGGTGAGGCAGACGAGTCGAGCTGTACGCCGGGTTCTGTCCCAGGTCGGCCTCGCGGCCGGCCGGGCGACGGCCATCCATCTAGGGCCGGCGTTGCCGCCGGCCTCGTGCGGTCTACCCGCGGACTCGGGCGGGCAGCCCTCGAACGTCCGCGCAGGACCGTCTCGCGACGGCCCCTCTTGACCTTGCTCCGGGTGGGGTTTACCTAGCTGCCCAGGTCACCCTGGGCACTGGTGGTCTCTTACACCACCGTTTCACCCTTACCGGGAGCCTCGCGGCCCCGGCGGTCTGTTTTCTGTGGCACTGTCCCGCGGGTCACCCCGGGTGGGCGTTACCCACCACCCTGCCCTGTGGAGCCCGGACGTTCCTCGGCAGGACCAGGGTCCTGACGCGGCCGCCCGCTCGGCTCGTCTGCCGTGCCGACCATCGTAGTCGACGGGAAGGTCAGCCGAACTCCGAGGTGTCGAGCTCGAAGGAGAACGGCGCGGGGAGCGCGATCGACTTGCCCACGGGCACCCGGCAGTGCTGCACGTAGTCGTCGTCCACCGGCTCGGCGAACAGCGTCACGGCGCCGTTCTCACGGTCGATCAGCAGGTGCAGCGGAATCGCACCTTTGGCGTAGCAGTGGCGCTTGGTCCCCCGGTCCCGCTCGGGCCTGCCCGAGGTGACCTCCACGACCATGGCGACGCCTTCGCAAGGCATCCACGTGCTGTCGTCGTCGAAGAGGTCGAGGTCCAGCGGCGCGAACGTCACGTCCGGAATGAGGTGGTTGCGCGGGCACAGGCCACCCCGTGGGACCTCCCGGCCGCAATTGCCGGCGAAGTCCATCTCGGTCGCCGACTTGTGCGTCACCTGCCGGACGAACCGGCCGATGTTCCTCTCGTGCCGCGGGGAGGGCGGCGGACTCACGACGATTTCCCCTTCGATCAGCTCGGCCCGGAAACCCTCCGGGGTCTCCAGCGCCAGGAAGCCCTCCAGGAGAAGTTCCTCCTGTGACAGCGGCTCGTGCGGCATAGCGGTCATCGCGCCCCTTCCTGGTCCGGCAGCGAGCGTAGGGATCCGGGGGGTGGTCGCAGATCCGTACGGAGGCCTCTCACCCGATCGTGGCACACGGAGCTACGCCGGCGTGAAAAGCACCGTGTGGCGGCCCGGGTCGGCCTGGGTGAGGCGGACGGGGAGCGGTTCGCCGAGCGGGAGGGGGGCGGCGCCGCCGCGGACGCGGCCCACGACGGCCGGGTCGCGCAGGTGCACGGTGCCGGCGGTCGGGTCGGAGTCCTTGACGTCGATGACGTAGGCGTCGAAGACCTCGCCGACCCGGTCCTTGAGCAGGGCGGCCTCGACCAGGTCGACGGAGGCGCTCTCGATGGTGCCCGCGAAGTGCGAGCCGCCGCGCATGTCGCGGGGCAGGTCGCGGAAGGCCGCCTCGACCCACTCCGGCGGCTCCTGGCCGGCCACCGCGGCGAGGCAGAACTCGGCGGCGTAGCGGTCGACGAGCCGCCGCAGGGGCGCGGTGCAGTGCGTGTACGCGTCCGCCACGGCGGCGTGCACGGCCGGCTCGGCGGGGTGGCCGGGCCAGAAGGGCGTGTAGTCGGCGCCGCGGAACAGGCTGGTGGCCTCGTGCAGGAAGGCCGCGTGGGTGGTGCGCTCCGGGTCCAGGGTGCGGACGAGCTCCGCGTACGAGGTCATGTGCGGCCAGTCGATGCGCAGCGCCGCCGCGACCCTGCGCAGCCGCGCCACCTCCCCCTGCGGGGCGACCGGGAGCGTACGGAGGATGCCCGTGCCGGAGCGCAGCATCACGCCGGCCGCGACCATGCCCGTCAGCAGGGAGATCTGGGCGTTCCAGGCGTCGACGGGCAGCGGCGCCCGGTACCGCAGCGCGTAGCCCCCGTCGAGCTCCACGACCTCCTGCTCGGGCACGTTGAGGGAGATGCCGCCGCGGGCCCGCTCCTGCTCCTCGCGCAGCCGTCCCACGGTGCGCAGCAGCGCCACGGGCTCCTCCGCGGTGCCGGCGTCGATCGCGTGCTGCACGCCCGCGTAGTCGAGCCGGGCGCGGCTGCGGACGAGCGCGCGGCGCACGTCGACGTCGGTCACCGTGCCGTCGGCGTCGAGGTCGATCCGCCAGAGCACGGCGGGCCGGTCCTGCCCGGCCAGCAGACTGGCCGCCCCCTCACCGAGCACGTCCGGGTGCAGCGGCACCCGGACGTCGGGGAAGTACAGGGTCTGCACCCGCCGGTGCGCCTCGGCGTCCAGCGCCCCGCCGGGCGCGACGAATGCGGCGGCGTCCGCGATCGCGTACGACACCCGGTAGCCGCGGCCGCCCTCCCGGGCGGCGATGTGCATCGCCTGGTCCAGGTCGAGGGACCCGGGCGGGTCGACGGTGAAGAACGGCACATCGGTGGCGTCGTAGGCGGGCAGCCGGGGATCGCGCGCGGCCTCCGCGGCCTCCGCGAGCACCGCCGCCGGGAAGTCCCGCCGCACGTGCAGATCGGCGCGGAGCGCGTCCAGCGCGGACCGCAACCGGACTCCGTCGGCGGTGGTGACGCGCAGGGGACGACGAGGCATGGGGTGAGCCTAAGTCGCACGGTCGTAGGCTGCACTGCACCGGGGAAACGTGAAGGAGAACAACTGTGCTCGTCCTGCTACCGCCGTCCGAGGGCAAGGCCACCGACGGCACCGGCCCCGCCGTCGACCTGGGCTCCCTCTCCCTGCCCGGGCTCACCACGGCCCGCGCGACGGTGCTGGACGAACTGGTCGGCCTCTGCGCGGGCGGCGACGAGGACAAGGCCGCGGAAGTCCTCGGGCTCAGCCCCGGGCTGCGCGGCGAGATCGCCCGCAACGCGGGGCTGCGCGAGGCACGGACCCGGCCGGCCGGCGAGATCTACACCGGCGTGCTCTACGACGCGCTCGGCCTGGACACCCTGGGCGCCGCCGCCCGGCGCCGCGCCGCCCGGTCCCTGCTGGTCTTCTCCGGGCTGTGGGGCGCGGTCGGCATCCGGGACGCGATCCCGGCGTACCGCTGCTCGATGGGCGTGCGGCTGCCGGCGCTCGGGGCCCTCGCGACGTACTGGCGCACGCACCTCGCCGAGGCCCTCCCGGACGCCGCGGAGGCCGCGGGCGGCGGCCTGCTGCTCGACCTGCGGTCGTCGGCGTACGGGGCGGCGTGGAAGCCGGCGCCGCGCAGTGCGCTGGCGGGGCGGACGGCGACGGTGCGGGTGGTGCAGGCGGAGACGCGGAAGGTCGTCAGCCACTTCAACAAGGCGACGAAGGGGCGGATCGTGCGGGCCCTCCTGGAGTCCGGGGCCCGCCCCGAGGACCCGGGCGCGCTGGTCGTGGCGCTGCGGGACCTGGGCTTCACGGTGGAGGTGGCTGCGCCGGGGCGGCTCGACGTGCTGGTCACCGACGTCCACTGAGTTGTGTGCCGGGTGGGTTGTGGTTGCGGCCCGTTGTCGTGTGCGGGTGCGTTGTGGTTGCGGTTTGGGGTTGCCCGCCCGCCCTCCCGATTGCCCGGCGCGGTTGGTGCGGGCCTCGCGCGGTTCGTGGTGGGCCGGGGTCGGGGCCTCCGGGTTGGCATTCTGTACCGCATATTCATGTGCATGGCGGGCGGTACTTGTCGGGCCGTCTGTGCCGCACAACAAATACACGTCAGCGTCCAGAACGCCCACCCCTACGACCCCGCCCCCTCCGTTTCGTCGGGCGACAACGGCCGGTGGGTGGTGAGAGGGCGGTCCGGGGGCGCCGCACGCGCCCTACTGAACGCCCACGACCGTCAGGCGCACTGCGGACCAGAGGGGCTCGGGGGGCTCGGGCGGATGACGCCCCCACCACGGCGCGCACCACGTCTCGGCCTCCGGCCAGGGGACCCCCGCAGGGGGCAGCTCCCAGCGGTGCCGGGAGGGGCTCACCCCATCACCCCCCCTCCGGCCGTCATGCGCCCACACGACCGGAGGGGGTGTGGCGGGGTGCGCCCGGAAACGACGAGCGGCGGACCCGGGCGCCGAATGACGTAGGGCCAAACCGCGAGCGTTGAGGACGTGCGCCGGCGCGGCGCCGACCCCAACACAACGTGCGCAGGCCCGCACCAACCGTGCCGGGCAATCGGGCGGGAGGGTGGGAGACAGCCCGCCGCAGGCGCAACGGACCCGCACACAACAACCGGGCAGCACGGCGCAGCCGTTGCGCAGCGTGCAACGCACGTTGCGGAGGGCACAAGGGACCGGCACGATGCGGCGCATGGTGCTGAACCTCGCCCCCGTGATCCCGGTCGTGACGCTGGAGGACCCCGCGGACGCACCCCCCCTCGTCGGGGCGCTGGCCCGCGGCGGGTTGACCGCGGTGGAGATCACGCTGCGGACCCCCGCCGCGCTGGACGCCGTCGCCGCGGCCACGCGGGCCGTGCCGGAAGCGGTCGTGGGGGCCGGGACCGTACTGCGGGCGGAGCAGGTGGGGGCGGCGGTGCGGGCCGGGGCACGGTTCCTGGTGAGCCCGGGGTGGACGGACGGCCTGGTCGACGCGATGACCGCCTCGGGGCTGCCGTTCCTGCCCGGGGTGTCGACCGCCTCCGAGGTGCTCGCCCTTGCCGAACGCGGCGTGACGGAGCTGAAGTTCTTCCCCGCGGAGGCGGCCGGCGGCCCGGCGTACCTGAAGGCGCTGGCCGCCCCGCTGCCGCATGTCCGGTTCTGCCCGACCGGCGGCATCGACGCGGCCCGCGCGCCGGCCTACCTCGCCCTGCCGAACGTGTCCTGCGTGGGCGGCAGTTGGATGGTCCCGCAGGACGCCCTGCGGGACCGTGACTGGGACCGGGTGGAGCGGCTCGCCCGCGAGGCGGCCGCGCTCACCGCGCCGTCAGCGCAGGTGTGACGTGTCGTTGAGCAGCCTCAGCGACGCGTTCCCGTCCCCGTAGTACGCCACCGCCGACAGCGCCGCCGCCGACAGCTCCATCCGGAACAGCGACTCCGGCGGGGCCCCGAGGGCGAGCCGGACGAGGGTCTTGATGGGCGTGACGTGGGTGACCACCAGCACCGTGCGGCCGGCGTAGCGGGCGATGAGCTTGTCCCGGGCGAGGGAGACCCGGCGGGCGACGGCGGCGAAGCTCTCCCCGCCGGGCGGGGCGGTCTTGGCGGAGCCGAGCCAGGCGTCGAGTTCGGCCGGATGGCGTTCCTTCACCTCGGCGAAGGTCAGCCCCTCCCAGGCGCCGAAGTCGGTCTCGCGCAGCCCCTCCTCGACGCGTACGTCGAGCCCGAGCCGGTCCGCGACGGTCTGCGCGGTCTGCCGGCAGCGGGCCAGCGGCGACGTGACGACGGCCTGGACGGTCCCGCGGGCGGCGAGCGCGTCGGCCACACGCTGGGCCTGCCAGCGGCCCTTCTCCGAGAGCTCCGGGTCGTCGCCGCCGCTGCCGGAGAAGCGCTTCTCCGCGGTGAGCGGGGTCTCCCCGTGCCGCAGCAGGACGAAGGTGGTGGGCGTGCCGAGGTCGGCCACCGCCGCCCAGCCGACGGGCGGGGCCTTGGGGGCCTCGTCCACCGGCTCGTCCGCCAGCGCAGCGGCCGACGTGGCGGCGGCCGGCGCAGAGGAAGAGGCGAGCGCGGCGACGGACCGGCCGGGCTCCCACTGCTTGCCGCGCTTGCCCGCGTCCATCGCCTCGTTGGCGAGCCGGTCGGCGTGCTTGTTCTTCTCGCGCGGGATCCACTCGTAGCTGACCTGCTCGGCGGGCAGGACCGTCTTCGCCTCGGCGGCCAGCGGCCGCATGTCCGGGTGCTTGATCTTCCAGCGGCCGGACATCTGCTCGACGACCAGCTTGGAGTCCATCCGCACCCGCACCCGGGCCTGCGGGTCGATCGCGTGGGCGGCGCGCAGCCCGGCGATCAGGCCCCGGTACTCGGCGACGTTGTTGGTGTGCGTGCCGATGAACTCGGCGGCCTCGGCGAGGACTTCGCCCGTGGCGGCGTCGCTGACGACGGCGCCGTAGCCGGCCGGTCCCGGGTTGCCCCGGGACCCCCCGTCGGCCTCCACCACGAACGTACGGGCCATTACAGGCCCGACTCGGGGGTGCGGACGAGGATGCGCCGGCAGTTCTCGCAGCGCACGACCTCGTCGGCGGCGGCCGCCCGCACCTCGTTGAGCTCGGTGATGTTCAGCTCCAGCCGGCAGCCCTCGCAGCGCTTCTGGTAGAGCCGGGCGGCGCCGACGCCGCCGGACTGGGCGCGCAGCTTGTCGTAGAGCTTCAGCAGGTCGGCGGGGACCGAACCGGCGATGATCTCGCGCTCCTTGACGACCGTGGAGCCCTCGGCGTCGATCTCCTGCAGCGCCGCGTTGCGGCGCTCCCCGGACTCGCCGGCCTTGGCCTGCACGGACTCCAGGCGCCCGGTGAGCTCCTGGACCCGTTCCTGCAGGCCCTCGCGGCGTTCCATGACCTCCAGGACGACGTCCTCGAGGTCGCTCTGCCGCTTGGCGAGCGAGGTGATCTCGCGCTGCAGGTTCTCCAGGTCCTTCGGGGAGGAGACCGCACCGGAGTCCAGCCGCTCCTGGTCGCGGACGGCACGCTTGCGCACCTGGTCCACGTCCTGCTCGGCCTTGGTCTGCTCGCGGGCGGTGTCGCTCTCCTCGGTCTGGGCGGCGACCAGCAGGTCGCGCAGCTGGGTCACGTCGGAGTTCAGGCGCTCGATCTCCGCGTGCTCGGGAAGGTTCTTGCGCTTGTGGTCCAGCTGCGCGAGGCGCGAGTCGAGGGACTGGACCTCGAGCAGTCGGATCTGGTCTGCGGGCGCGGCTTTCAGCGGGGGGCTCCTGAGGTCGTGGGTTCGTCGAGGGGAAGTGCCGGGGCGTGGGCCGTCCACGGGTCGGTGACGGTGCGCGACACGTACGTGCGCAGCGTCCAGCCGTGCCGTTCGGAGACCTCGTCGAGGCGGCGCGCGGCCTGCTCGCACCAGGGCCACTCGGTGGCCCAGTGGGCGGCGTCGACGAGCGCCGGCGGTCCCGCCTGCTGCGCCTCGGACGCCGGGTGGTGGCGCAGGTCGGCGGTGAGGTAGACGTCCACCCCGGCCCTGCGCACGTCGTCGAAGAGGCCGTCGCCGGAGCCGCCGCACACCGCGACGGTACGGACCGGCCGCTCGGGGTCGCCGGCGACGCGCAGCCCGGTCGCGGTGGCCGGCAGGCCGGCCGCCGCCCGGCGGGCGAACTCCGCCAGCGTCAGCGGTTCGGGCAGCTCGCCGATCCGGCCGAGGCCGCGGCGGCCGGCCGGGTCGGCGGGGTCGGGCACCAGGGGTCCGGTGACGCGCAGGCCGACGGCCTCGGCGAGGGCGTCGGAGACCCCGGGGTCGGCCCGGTCGGCGTTGGTGTGCGCCACGTGCAGCGCGATGTCGTGTCTGATCAGGCTGTGCACGACGCGGCCCTTGAAGCCGGTGGCCGCGACCGTCGTCGTCCCGCGCAGGTAGAGCGGGTGGTGCGTGACCAGCAGGTCGGCGCCGGTGGTGATCGCCTCCTCGACGACCTCCCGGACCGGGTCGACGGCGAACAGCACCCGGCCGACCTCGGCGTCCGGGTCGCCGCAGACGAGGCCGACGGCGTCCCACTGCTCGGCCCACGCCGGGGGCCAGAGGGCTTCGAGGGCGGCGATGACGTCGGACAGTTTCGGCACGGGTCGAGGTTACCGCGCCCGTGGCGGACGGCCGGAATCCCGGCCTGGTCATGAGCACACCGAGCATCCGAAGTCCGACGGAACGGGACGAGAGCCACCCTTACGTGTGAAGACCACCGACTCGTGTCGGGCGGCCGGGCGTGCGAAAACTAGCGTCGTGGCCCGGAGGTGAGCCACACCATGACAGCCTGCGCCACCGAGACCACCACCGTGCGACGGGCCGGGTTCACGATCGCCGCGGACGGCTCCTACGCCGCCTGCCTGGCCCAGGGACCCGACGGGGACGACGGCTGGTACCCCGAGCGCTGGACGCTCGGCGGGCCGGAGCCGTACACCGTGCCGCTGCCCGGCAACCAGCCCGAGGAACAGTGCTCCGAGGTCCTGCCGCTGCCCGACGGCCGCGTGCTGATCCTGCGCCGGGTCGCCGACCGGCACGACCTCGCCCTGCTCTACCCGACCGGCCCCGGCACCGGCGAACTGCTCGTCGGCTCGCTCCCGGGCGGGGACGCGCGGGCGCGGCTGCTGCCTCCGGTCGCCTCCGGCGAGGTGTACGCGCTCACCTACGACCCGGCGCGGGAGGTGTCGGCGGTGTGGCTCGTGCACGACGACCGGGACCTGCGGCCGCGCCGGCTGGCGGAGGTCCCGGGCCGCTGCGGGGGCGGCGCGTGGCTGGACCGGGCGGGGCGGCTGCTGGCGCTGGACCGCGAGGCGGACGGGGCGGTCAAGACGGTCGCCGTCGACCTGGAGCGGGCCGGGGCGGTGAGCCCGCTGCTGCAGATCACCGACGACAGCAACGACCGGCTGCTGCTGGCGGAACCGGACAGCGGGTTGCTGATAGTGCGCAGCGACGCCACCGGCGAGGACCGGATCGGCTGGGGCGTGCTGGGCAGCCGCCGGCCCATGCGGTTCGCGGAGTGCCTGCGCGTGCCGGACGCGGTGCTCACCCCGTTCGCGGCCCAGCCCGGGCAGGTGCTGATGCCCGAGGCGTGCGCGGTGGCGCTGCGCGCCGACGGCCCGCACGGCACGTCGCTGGCGGTCTGGCGGCCCGGGGAGCGCCGCGCCACCTGGCTGTCGGCGCCGGAGGGATGGCTGCCCGGGGCGGGCCTGTGGTCGGCCCGCGGGGTGCTGCGCCTGCCGTACGCCTGCGCGCACTGCCCGTGCGGCACGGTGGAGTACGAGGCGCCGCCCGCGGTGCCCGTGCCGTTCCCGCTGGGGAGCGCGGCGGAGGGCGCTCCTCCGGAGCTGCCGGAGGCCGCGCGGACCAGCCCCGTGCTCCCGTTGCAGAAGGCGCCGATGGCCACGGGATCTTGAATGGGTAAACTCCTGCGGCGTTCCGCGCACCCTGCAAGCTAGTCGACGGAGAGTCTCCTCATGTCCGATGCCCGACACGACACCGCCGCCGAGGCCCGCCTCGAGGACGGTTCCGCCGAGGGCCTGCACGCCGGCCGCCACCGCGGTACGGCTTCCGCCCAAGACGACAACGCCCAGGTGGTCGAGGCGCCGCACGGCCGCCACCGCCGTCCCTCCGGGCCCCCCGCCATGGAGATCTGACGGGCCCGGGCCCGTCTCAGCCCTCGTGGCGCAGGGCCAGGACGTCGGTGGCGGCGAAGCCGTCACCGGGGTCACGGACCGCCCAGTAGGGGGTGAGCAGGTCGTCCAGCTCGTCGTGGGTGAACGCGTCCTTGGCGGTGTCGAACCTCGCCGCGACGCGGGGGCGGTCCATCACCGCCACCATCCCGCCGTGCACGACGAACAGCTGGCCGGTGATCCGGTCGGCCGCCGGTGAGGCCAAGTAGCCGACGAGCGGGGCGACGTGCTCCACCCCGAGCGGGTCGGGCCCGTCCGCGAGACGGCCGAGGCCCGCGAAGACGTCCTCGGTCATCCGGGTCCGCGCCCGCGGGCAGATGGCGTTGACGCGGACGCCGTACCTGCCGAGGGCGGCGGCCGTCGACGAGGTGAGGCCGACGATGCCGCCCTTGGCGGCCGCGTAGTTGGGCTGGCCGGCCGAGCCGGCGAGGAACGCCTCGGACGAGGTGTTGACGATCCGGCCGTAGACCGGGGAGCCCGTCGCCTTGGCGCGCTCGCGCCAGTGGGCGGCGGCGAACCGGGTGGTGGCGAAGTGGCCCTTGAGGTGGACCCGGACGACCGAGTCCCACTCGTCCTCGGTCATCGAGAACACCATCCGGTCCCGCAGGATCCCGGCGTTGTTGACCAGGACGTCGAGCGCGCCGTACGTGCCGACCGCCAGCCGCACCAGGTCCTGCGCCTGGTCGAGGTCGGCGACGTCGCCGTGGTGCGCCACCGCGTGGCCGCCGGCGGCGGTGATCTCGGCGACGACCTCGTCGGCGGGGCTCGCCGACGCCTCGCCGGAGCCGTCGCGGCCGGACTGCCCGTAGTCGTTGACGACCACGTTGGCGCCCAGCCGCGCCAGTTCCAGCGCCTCGGCCCGGCCGAGGCCGCGTCCCGCCCCCGTGACGACGGCGGTCCTGCCGTCCAGCACGCCCATGCGTCCTCCCGTCCCGGTGTCAGACCGCGATGCAGGTGCGCAGGGCCTCGCCGCTGCGCATCTGGTCGACGGCCTCGTTGATCTGGTCGAGCCGTACACGGTGGGTGATGAGGCCCTCCAGGTCCACGCGCCCCGCACGCCAGAGGCGGATGACGCGGTCGTAGGAGCGCAGGACGTCGCCGCCGCCGTACAGGGAGGGCAGGATGCGCTTCTCGTCGAAGAAGAGCTCGAACATGTTGACCTGCAGGAGGTCGTCCATCGCGCCGGCGCCGACGACGCAGAGGGTGCCGCCGCGGCGGGTGGTGTCGTAGGCCGTGCGGGCCGTCGCGCTGCGGCCGACGACCTCGAAGACGTAGTCGAAGCCCTCGCCGCCGGTGATCCGGGCCTTGGCGTCGGCCAGTTCCTCGGGGGCGACCGCGTCGGTGGCGCCGAGGCGCAGGGCCGCGTCGCGGCGGGTCTGCACGGGGTCGACGGCGATGATCTCCGAGGCGCCGGAGGCGCGGGCGCCCTGGATGACGCTGATGCCGACGCCGCCGCAGCCGATGACGGCGACGGAGGAACCGGGGGTGACCCGCGCGGTGTTGAGCGCGGCGCCGATGCCGGTCGTGACGCCGCAGCCGATGAGGGCGGCGATCTCGTACGGCAGGTCGTCGGGGATGGGCACGGCGCACGAGGCGGGGACCACGACCTCCTCGGCGAAGGTCCCGGTGCCGGCGAAGCCGAACACGTCCCCGGCGGGACGGCGGAAGTTGGGGGTGCCGGCGTTCATGAACCCGGCCAGGCACAGGTGGGACTGGCCGCGCCGGCACGCCGGGCAGGCGCCGCAGGCCGGGAGCCAGCAGACCAGGACGCGGTCGCCGGCCGAGAGGCCGCTGACGCCCTCGCCGGTCCCGGTGATCTCCCCGGCGCCCTCGTGGCCGGGGACGAAGGGCGCGGGCTGCGGCAGGACGCCGCTCATGGCGGACAGGTCGGAGTGGCACAGTCCGGTCGCCCGCAGCCGGATGCGCACCTTGCCGGGGCCGAAACCCACCGTCTCGACGTCGTCGACGACCTCGAGCTTGTCCTGGCCGATCTCCTGCAGGAGTGCTGCGCGCATGCGTGTTCCCCTCTCCCCTCCGGGACTTACGAGTGCTCGACGACGGTGTCGGCGAGGACCGGCGCGTCGTCGCGTTCGACGGCGGTCGCCGACGCCAGGACGCGGCCCTGCTGCGACCACATCCGGATGCGCAGGGTCTCGCCGGGGAAGAAGACCCCGGCGAAGCGGGTGGAGCAGGACGTCACACGGCTCGCGTCGTCACCGAGCAGGGTGTCGACGACGGCCTTGAGCGTGATGCCGTAGGAGCACAGACCGTGCAGGATCGGCCGGTCGAAGCCGGCCTGCTTCGCGAACCCGGGGTCGGCGTGCAGCGGGTTCCAGTCGCCGGAGAGCCGGTAGAGCAGGGCCTGGTCCTCGCGGGTGGCGCGCAGCACGGTGCGGTCGGGCGCCCTTCCGGGCGGTTCGGTGCGGGCGGAGGGCCCGCGGTCGCCGCCGAAGCCGCCCTCGCCGCGGACGAAGATCTGCGCGTCGGAAGTCCACAGCGGGCCCTGCTCGTCGGCGACCTCGCGGCGCAGCACGATGACGGCGGCCTTGCCCTTGTCGTACACGTCGACGACGCGCGTGGTCTGCCGCGCCCGGCCGCGGACGGGGACCGGGCGGTGCACCTCGATGCGCTGGGCGCCGTGCAGGACGGCGGCGAGGTCGATCTCGATACCGGGCAGGGAGAGCCCGCCCCGTGGTTCCCCGGTGGCGGCGGAGCCGCCGGCGACGGTGGCGAAGCTGGGCAGGACCTGCAGGCCGGGGCCTTCGAGTGCGTAGCCGAGGGCGTTCGCGCCGAGGCCCAGGTGGTAGAGGATGACGTCCCGGTGGTCCCAGACGAGTTCGGCGCTGCGGGCTTCGGCCGAGGTGGCGGCGGCGACGTCGATCGGCATGTCCGGCGGCTCCTTCGCTGCGCGGGGGCCCTGGCGCGGCCGTCCGCACCGTCGGCCCCGCCAGGGCGCGTACTAGAACGCGTTCTAGCCAGCCCATGTATAACGCATCGCCCGGGCCCTGGGAATAGCTGACGCATCGTCAGAGCGGCTTCGCACCAGTGACATTTGTCCTGCCAGGGTCCGTACATTCCCCACTGACCCGCCGCGGGCCCTGGCCGTAGTGTCGGTGACATGACGACGACAGTGAGTTTCACCAGGGCCGTCAAGACGTTCGGCGCGGTACGCGCGGTGGACGGCGTCGACCTGGAGATCCGGCGGGGGGAGTCCGTCGCACTGCTCGGCCGCAACGGCGCGGGCAAGTCCACCGCGATCAGCCTGCTGCTCGGGCTCAACGAACCCGACGGCGGCGAGGTCCGGCTCTTCGGCGGCACCCCGCACACCGCGGTCCGCGCGGGCCGGGTCGGCGCGATGCTGCAGGACGGCAGGCCGATCCCCCGGGTGACCGTCCGGGAGCTGATCACCTTCGTGGCACGCACCTACCCCGACCCGCTGCCCGTGGCCGAGGCCCTGGAGCTGGCCGGCCTCACCGAGGTCGCCGGCCGCCGCGCCGACCGGCTCTCCGGCGGCCAGGCGCAGCGGGTCCGCTTCGCCGTGGCCCTGGCCGGCAACCCCGAGCTCATCGTGCTGGACGAGCCCACCGCCGCCCTCGACGTCGAGGCCCGGCGCGCCTTCTGGGACTCGATGCGCGCGTACGCGGCCCGCGGCAACACCGTGCTGTTCTCCACCCACTACCTGGAGGAGGCGGACGAGAACGCCGACCGCATCGTGGTCATCGACCGCGGCCGGGTCGTCGCCGACGACAGCGGCGAGCGCATCAAGCGCGCCGTCGGCGGCAACCTCGTCTCCTTCGACCTGGCCGGGGCCCCCACCGAGGGCCTGCGGCAGCTGCCCGGCGTGGTGTCCGTGGAGGTCCGCGGCGACCGCGCCCTGCTGCGCTCCGCCGACTCCGACGCCACCGTCGTCGCCCTCGCCGACCGCAGCATGGTCCGCGGCCTGACGGTGACCGCCGCCAGCCTGGAGGACGCGTTCCTCTCCCTCACCGCGCAGTCCCCCGCCCCGGACGACGCGCCCACCACCGCCAAGGACACCGCCGCCCTCGCCGAGGAGAAGGTCTGATGCTGCTCGCCTACGTCTCGCTGGAGATCCGCCGCACCCTGCGCGACGCCGGATTCGTGATCTTCGGCGTCGGCATGCCCGTCATGATGTACCTGCTCTTCACCAACCTCGGCGTCTCCGGCTCGGAGGACGACAAGGCCGCCTCGCTGGCCGCCATGATCGGCATGGCCGCGTACGGCGCGCTGGGCTCGGCGGTGTCCACCGGGTCGAGCGTCGCCGAGGACAAGGGCCTCGGCTGGCTGCGCCAGCTGCGGATCACCCCCATGTCGCCGCTGTTGGTCGTCACCGGCCGCTGCATCAGCGGCTCGGTCACCGTGCTGCCCGCCATCCTGGCCGTCCTGCTGGCCGGCGGGCTCGTCAACGGCGTCGAACTGCGGCCCTGGCAGTGGGCCGCCGTCGGCGGGCTGCTGTGGGTGGGCACCGCCCCCTTCACCCTGCTCGGGCTCGGCAACGGCTACCGGCTGTCCGGGCAGACCACCGGCGTGGTGAACATGGCCTGCAACCTGGGCCTGTCGGTGGTCGGCGGGCTGTGGATCCCCTCGTCGGTCTTCCCGGACTGGCTGCGGGCGGTCTCCGAGTGGACCCCGTCCCAGCGCTTCGGGCAGCTCGGCTGGAGCATCGCGGACGGCGCGGTCCCGCGGACGGGTACCGTCGCCGTGCTCGCCGCGTGGACGGCCGTCTTCGGCGCGTACGCCGTGTACGCCTACCGCCGCTCGGCCCGCACCCCGTGAACCCCACCGGCACCGTGGAAGAGGAGGTGGCGACGGCCATGGCCATCAGCACGGAACCCCGGCGCCCGCTGCCGGCACGGCTCCTCCACCACTGGCGGCAGCTGCGGGTGACCCGGCCCTTCGCCGAGGAGATCGAGGACCTCAAGCCCCCGACCCGGTTCACCTTCCTGCCCTGGCTGCTGATGGGCGTGGGCGCCCTGTCCCACCTCCTGCAGGGCAGGGCCGCCAACCCCTGGCTCGGCGGCCTCGGCCTGCTGGCCTTCAACTCCCTCTACATCGGCGTCGTCTTCACCTCCTTCGACCCGCGCACCGCCCGCGGCAAGGTGCCCCGGCGCTACCTCCTGGCGCTGGCCGCCGTCACCTACGCCCTCGCCATCGGCTACGGCGGCAGCTGGCTGGTGTTCTTCCCGCTGCTGTCGCTGGCCGTCGGGATCGTGGTGCGCGGCCGGCGGATGGGTCCCGTGCTGGTCGCCCTGGCGGTGTCCGCGGGGATCGTCTCCGGGATGCGCAGCGGCGACATCTGGGAGGGCGTCTCCATCGGGTACGGCAGCCTCATCTCCGGTCTGGTCACCGCCGCCATGCTCACCCTCTTCGACGCGGTGACCCAACTGCGGGCCACCCGCCAGGAACTGGCCCGCAACGCCGTCGCCGAGGAACGGCTGCGCTTCTCCCGCGACCTGCACGACCTGCTCGGGCACACCCTCTCCGTGGTCGTCGTCAAGGCGGAGGCCGCCCGCCGGCTCGCCCCGCGCGACCTGGAGGCCGCCCTCGCCCAGGTCGCCGACATCGAGGCGGTGGGACGCCAGGCGCTCACCGAGATCCGGGAGGCCGTCACCGGCTACCGCGAGGGCAGCCTCTCCACCGAACTGGACCGCGCCCGCTCGGCCCTGGCGGCCGCGGGGATCGAGGCCGTCGTCAAGGAGTCCGGCCCGCCGCTGCCCTCGCAGACCGAGGCCCTGCTCGGGTGGGTGGTGCGGGAGGGGGTGACCAACGTCGTACGGCACAGCGGGGCCGCCACCTGCGTCATCGAGCTCGCCGGCGCCGGCGGCCGGGTACGTCTGCGGATCACCGACGACGGCCGCGGCGTAGGCTCGGCCCCCGGATCCGGCCCGGGCTCCGGCTCCGGCTCCGGCTCCGGCTCGGGGCTGAAGGGGCTCACCGAACGGCTCGCCGCGGCGGGCGGCTCCCTCGGCACGGGCCCGGGCCCCGGGGGCGGGTTCCGCGTCGTCGCCGAACTGCCGGTGGAGGAGGAGCAGACCGCATGAGCGGCGTCATCAGGGTCCTGCTGGCCGAGGACCAGGGCATGATGCGCGGGGCGCTGTCCCTGCTGCTGAACCTGGAGGACGACATCGACGTCGTCGCACAGGTCGCCGCGGGCGACGGGATCGTCACCGCGGCGCTGGAGGCCCGGCCCGACGTCGCGCTGCTCGACATCGAACTCCCCGGCCGCAGCGGGCTCGACGCGGCGGCGGAACTGCGCGAGCGTCTCCCGGCCTGCAAGGTGCTCATCCTCACCACCTTCGGCCGCCCCGGCTACCTGCGCCGCGCGATGGAGGCCGGGGCGTCCGGCTTCCTGGTCAAGGACGGCCCCGTAGAGGACCTCGCCGCCGCGATCCGGCGCGTCCTCGCCGGTCACCGCGTGATCGACCCCGTCCTGGCCGCGGCCGCCCTCAGCACCGGGCCCAGCCCGCTGACGCCGCGCGAGCAGGACGTGCTCAACGCGGCGGCGGACGGGGCGACGGTGGCGGACATCGCGGCGCGGGTGCACCTGTCGGAGTCGACGGTGCGGAACTACCTGTCGTCCGCCATCGGCAAGACCGGCACCCGCAACCGGACGGAAGCCGTCCGCACCGCCCGCCACAACGGCTGGCTCTGACCCTCGCCCCGGGGCCCCCGTCGGTGTACGGCCCGCCGGACACCCCCTCCCGGCGGACGAAGTTGCCCCGTCTGCGCCCGGCAGCCATCGCGGTGCCCGGATCTCCGGCAAGACCCGCACTCCCGCACCGGACGAAGGACCCCGTCCGCCGCCGCCGACCACCGCCCCTCCCGGCGACCCGGCCCACGGCGCCCGGCAGTTCCGGGCCCGCTCACGCACTCTCCGGGCGGAGGAGCCCCGTCCACGCCCGGCAGCCGCTCGCAGGGGCCGGTTTTCCGGCAAGACCCGCATCCCCGCACCGGGCGAAGGCCCCAGGCCCCGCCGGCCACCGCCCCTCCTGGCGGACGAAGTTGCCCCGTCTGCGCCCGGCAGCCATCGCGGTGCCCGGATCTCCGGCAAGACCCACATCCCCCACCGAACGGAGGACCCGCCCGTCCCGGCCGGCCACCCCTCCCGGCGACCCGGCCCACGGCGCCGGGCAGTTCCGGGCCCGCTCACGCCCCCTCCGGACAGAGGAACCCCGTCCGTGTCCGGCAGCCGGTCGGCCGACGCAGGCTGGGATCTCGCCGTCAACCTGCGCCGCGACCGGATCCGGCCGTCGCCGGACCACTCCGTGCACGGGGTCGGCGCGACGGTGCCGGAGCCGCGGCACTGCGGGCACGGCCGGGAGGTTGCGAGACCTCCCCGCGGCATCGGCACACGTCACGGGTCCGCGCGACCGTGCGCGTCATCTCACTCCGCCCGCACCGGACGAAGGACCCCACCTGTGCCCGCGCCCCACCGCTGCCGGAGCACCCGCCGCCGGGCCGGCGCACGAAGCGAGCCGGCCCGGCGGCGCCGTACGGCTATCCGCGCCAGACCCAGGCGACCCGCTCGTACAGCGGCTCGAAGCCGGCGCGCAGCATGTTGTGCAGGGAGCTGTTGTGCTCGCCCGGGCCCTCCGCGCCGGTCTCGGCGACGAGCCAGCGGCAGCCCGCGTCGTGGGCGGCCCGGACGCGGGCCGTGAGCAGGGCCGACTGGGCGCCGCGGCCCCGCCATCCCGCCAGCGTCGCCCCGCCGAACATGCCGGCGCAGTCGCCGTTGAGGAAGACGCTGCCCACCGCGACGATCCGTTCGCCCTCCCAGACCGCGTACTGCCGCCAGTCCGGCCTGCCGACGCACGCCGCGGCCATGTCGGTCATGGCCGGCGTGGTGAAGCCGAAGGTCGTCATCATCACGGTCGCCCACTCGTGCGCCTGGTGGGGCTCGACGAGGCCGACGCGCAGCCCCGGGTCGAGCGCGGTGGCCCCGTCGACCGCGGCCAGGGCCGCCGGGACGTCGCAGCCGAGCTTGGCGAAGCGGGTGCCCTCGGTGAGGTCCCGCTTCCCGGCGATCGAGGCCCAGTCGGACGGCAGCAGCGACGGCGCGATCATGAGCGAGCCGACGGGCACGCCCTGGGCCCGGAAGAAGCCGCACACCTCGTCCACGGCGTCGGCCGTGACCGGTCCGGCGGAGCCGAATCCCCCGGCCCGGTTGAAGAAGCGGCTCGGGTCCTCGCGGACGGCCAGCGCGCGCACCGCGCCGAACCGCTGCGTGCCGATGCCCAGTGCCCCGTGCACGCCGGCCGGCGCTCCGGTCACGAAGTCGGCGTACGCCGCGATCTCCGTCTCCTCGGCCAGGCCGGTCGGCACCGTGGTCGTCATGCTGCGTTCTCCTTGTCCTGGGTGGTGACGAAGTCGCGCACCGCGGCCACGAACCTCTCCGGCTCCTCGATGTGCCCGAAGTGGCCGCTCGCGGTCAGCTCGCACAGCCGCGCCTGCGGTATCCCGACCTGCAGCTCGTACGCGAAGCCCGGCGGGCAGATGAAGTCGTGGGTGCCGACGATCACCAGGACCGGCGCCCCGATCGTGCCCAGCCGGTCGCGGACGTCCCATGCGGAGGGGCGCCGGTTCGGGTCGTGGGTGGCCCGGAGGGCGGGGACTGACCCGCTCCGCATCACCGTCCTGCGGTAGTCGGCGAAGTAGGCCGGCAGGACGGCCTCGAGGTAGCGCTCCATGGACACGTCGTCGGTGATCGCCGCCGTCCCCGCCACCCGGGCCCGCCACGCCCGCCCCGCCGCGGCCGCCTCGGGCCGGTCGGGCCATCGCTCGACGAAGGCGGCCATCTCCTCGGTCGCCTTCTCCATCAGTTCCGGCCCGTACACGGGCGCGGTGTCGTAGAGGATGAGCCCGTCGAGGCGGCCGGGGTGGTCGAGGGCGAACTGCAGCGCGACGAAGCCGCCGTGCGAGTGGCCGAGGAAGTAGGCGGTGGGCGCCCCGAGGTCGTCCAGTACGGCCGCGGCGAAGCGCGCGTAGCGGGACGTGGAGTAGTCCCCGTCCGGCAGCGGATCGCTGTCGCCCGAGCCGACGGGGTCCACGTGGACCATGGTCAGGTGCTGTTCCAGTGCGGGTACGCGCAGGTACTCCGGGTGCACACCGGGGCCTCCGGAGTGCACGAGGCACACCGGCCCGGCACCCCTGACCCGGTAGACCTGGCGCACGCCGTCGACGAGGACGGTCCGCACCTCGGCGGCGGCACGTGTGGGGTGCTCCGCCTCGTGAGGGATGACGTTCATGCCCACACGATGCGGCGGGCGGCGAAAAGGTTCGGTCAGTTCCCGTGATCGTTCGCGCGGGCTTCTTCCCGGCGGCGCCGCGGGTGGTACAGGCGCAGCCTGTCCCCGCCCCCGCCGTCGAGGAAGTGCACCCAGACCACGCCGGGCGGGCAGTGGAACGGGTCATCCGGGGGGCTGACGATGGCCGCCTCCCAGATGACGACCTCGCGGCTGGCCACCACGTTCAGCAGCTTCTGGCGGACGCCTTCGGAGACGTCGCGGCGGAAGGAGAACCCCAGGTAGTCGAGGTCGGTGCGCTTGCCGGTCGGCCACGTCACCTCCAGCTCGGGGGACCGCCAGCCGGCCCACGCCGAGGCGAGTTCGCCGCGGTGCGCCGCCAGCATGGTCTCCTCGGCCAGCCGACGGTGGCGCGCGGTGAGGGAGGCGGAGTCGTCGTGGACCCGGTCGCCGGCGGCCACCAGCGCGGCGGACAGGTTGGCGCGCGCCTGGCTCAGCCTGCTGCGCACGGTGCCGACGGGGATGCCGCAGAGCAGCGCGATCTCCTCGTAGGAGGTGACGTCGGTGAAGTAGCGCAGCATCGTCACCAGCCGCAGCCCGGGCGACAGGCCCTCCAGCGCGCCCCAGATCCAGTCCCGCAGCACGTGCCCGTCGAGCACGTCCGCCGGGTCGGGCGGGCCGCCCGAGCGGTCCATGGCGACGAATCCCTCGATCTCGGCCACGGGGACCGCCGACTTCCTGCGCAGCTGGGCTCGGCAGACGTTGCGGACCACCATCCGCAGCCAAGGGCCGGCGGCGTCCGGGTCGCGGAGGTCGCCGATGCGCCGCAGCGCGATGAGCGCCGCCTCCTGCACGGCGTCCTCGGCGTCCGGGCCGTGGCCCAGCACGGCGAGGGCGACCGCGTGCATGGCCGCCCGGTGCCTGGCGAGCAGCAGCCCCAGGGAACCCGCGTCACCGCACCGCGCGGCCCGCACCAGCTCGGTGTCGAGCGGTGCCCCGGCCCACAGCGGATCAGTCATGACGTGACCATTGAACCAGAACGTCCGGATCCGGGACCGGCCTCGCACCCGCCGGGCGCGACGCCGGCGCACCCCCGCCGAAGGGCACCGCGGCCGTACGGGACGATGGGGGCATGAGCACGCCACCCCCCGCAGCGGTCCCCGCGGACGCGCTGGCCGCGTTCGAGGCGGCCAAGGGCTTCATGCCCACCGATGAGGGCCTCGCCCTGCACGCGGCCGCCGCCGACGCCGCCGCCCGCCTCCCGGGCCTGCCGCTGCTGGAGGTCGGCACGTACTGCGGCCGCTCCACGATCCTGCTGGCCGCCGCCGCCCGCGAGGCCGGCACCGTCGCCGTCACCGTCGACCACCACCGCGGCAGCGAGGAGCAGCAGCCCGGCTGGGAGTACCACGACACCACCCTGGTCGACCCCGAGGTCGGCCTGATGGACACCCTGCCCACCTTCCGGCGCACCCTGCACGCCGCCGGGCTGGAGGAGCACGTGGTCGCGGTCGTCGGCCGTTCCCCGCAGGTCGCGGCGGTGTGGGGGAAGCCGCTGGCCCTGGTCTTCATCGACGGCGGGCACACCGACGAGCACGCGGGCAACGACTACGAGGGCTGGGTGCCGCACCTCGCGCAGGACGGCCTCCTGGTCATCCACGACGTCTTCGCGGACCCCGCCGACGGCGGCCAGGCACCCTGGCGGATCTACCGGCGGGCGCTGGAGTCGGGCGCGTTCACGGAACTGTCCGTGACCGGTTCACTGCACGTCCTCCGGCGTACGTGCGCCGGGGTCCGGGACGGCGGATAGCATCGCTGACGTGTTCAAGAGCAAAGGCCGCTCCACCGTGGTCGTCGTGGCCGCGCTGGTCCCGGCGTGCGCGGCCGCGTGGCTGGTGTGGGACGCCACGGGCGGACCGGACGACCCCGGACGCAACGGGGACCTGCCGCAGAGCGTGCGTCCGCACCGCTCGGCGGCGGCGTCCTCCGGACCGTCCTCGGCGGCACCGTCCGCCGGGTCCGCGAAGCCGCTCGCGGGGAAGGTCGTGGTGCTGGACCCGGGCCACAACACGCGCAACAGCCGTCACACGGCCGAGATCAACCGCCTGGTCGACATCGGCACCGCCCGCAAGGAGTGCGACACCACGGGCACCGCGACCAACGCGGGGTACGCCGAGGCCACGTTCACCCTGGACGTGTCCCGGCGCGCCCGGGCGCTGCTCGAAGCGCGGGGGGCGAAGGTGACGTTCACGCACGACGGCGACCGCGCCTACGGCCCCTGCATCGACGAGCGGGCCCGGACCGGCAACACGGCGAAGGCCGACGCGGTGGTGTCGGTGCACGGCGACGGCTCGGCGGCCGGCAACCGCGGCTTCCACGTGATCATGCCGGCCGCGGTGCACCGCGGCATCGCGGACACCCGGAAGATCAGCGGGCCGTCGAAACTGCTCGGCACCGCCCTCAAACGGCACTTCGCCGAGGAGACGGGCACCCGGCCGTCCAACTACATCGGCGGCGGCACCGGCCTGGACGTCCGCAGCGACCTCGGCGGACTCAACCTCAGCAGCCGGCCGAAGGTGTTGATCGAGTGCGGCAACATGCGCGACCCCAGGGACGCCGCGCTGATGACCAGCCCGGCCTGGCGGCAGCGGGCCGCGGAGGGCATCGCGGACGGCATCACCGCGTTCTTGGAAGACCGCGGGTGATCGGCCGGTGAGCATTGGGTCCCGATCGTGTCACCGAGGGGCGGACCGGTCCCACCCGGCGGCAACGGCCCTCATACGATGGGGAACCGCCCGGCGACAGCGACAACGAGACGACTGACAAGGACTCCTAGTGAATAACCGCTCCCTCACCCGAGGAGACGGCGCGGTGATCGGCGCGGCGCTGCTGCTGCTGATCGCCTCGTTCCTGAACTTCTACACGTTCAAGGGATGCAGCTCCGACGAGTGCGGAGCCAGCGCGTGGAAGAGCGAGCTGTTCCCGCTGCTGCCCTCGGTGCACCTCCTGGGCCTGATCGCCGCCGGCCTGTTCGTCGCCTCGCGGTTCCAGCCCGAGGGGCGCAAGCTGCTCGGCATCGGGCTGGCGCACTGGGGCGCGGTCCTCTCCGTGGCCGCCGCCTGGGACGCGCTGTGGTCGCTGTTCCACGGCAGCGAGGCCTTCGAGCTGGCCGCCGGCGCGTACCTCTCCTTCGTCGCCGCCGCGGCCCTCGCAGCCGCCATGCTGCTCACCCTGCAGGGCCTGCCCGTGCTGAAGGCGCCGCTGCTGCCCGCTCCGCGGCCGCAGCAGCCCCAGCAGGCGCAGCCGTACGGCGGCCAGCAGGGCCAGCCCTACCCGGGCGTGCAGCAGGGCGGCTACGGGTACCCGGGGCAGACCGGTGGTCAGGGCGCGCAGGCCGACCCGTCCTTCGGCGGCGGCCAGTACGGCTACCCGCAGGCCCAGCAGCAGCCGCAGGCCCAGCAGCCCCAGCAGCAGCCGCAGGCGCAGCCCTCCGCGGAGTTCGCGGCCTTCTGGTTCGCGGTGCCCGTGGCGCGTCCGCTGTACGCGGAAGACGGTTCGGGCCGGCAGATCGCCGAGCTGGCCCCCGGCACCTGGTACCTGGCGGTGGAGCAGCGCGGTTCCGCCCTGGTCGCGCAGACCCAGGACGGCCGCCGCGGCGTCCTCCAGGACGCCGGCGGCATCCAGCGCGGCTGATCCCCGCCGGAGCGCCACTCGCGCACGCACGCGACAGCCGTGCCCCGGGCCGTCCGGCCCGGGGCACGGCTGTCCGCTCTTCCGGGGCGGGGGCGCTTGCCGTACCGTACGGCTGACGTACCGTCAGCTCCGGTAGGAGGCGTGCGCATGCGGCTCGGACTGGCCCTCGGCTACTGGGGGCGCGGCCCCTCCTCCGGCCACCTGGCCCTGGCGCAGGAGGCCGAACGGCTCGGCTACGACTCGGTGTGGACGGCGGAGGCCTGGGGCTCGGACGCGTTCACCCCGCTCACCTGGATCGCCGCGCACACCAGCCGGATCCGGCTCGGCACCGGCATCGCCCAGATGGCCGCCCGCTCCCCCACCGCCACCGCCATGCACGCGCTGACCCTGGACCACCTCTCCGGCGGCCGGGTCATGCTGGGGCTCGGCCTGTCGGGGCCGCAGGTGGTGGAGGGCTGGTACGGCAGGCCGTTCCCGCGCAGTCCGCTGACCGCGACCCGGGAGTACGTGGACGTCGTGCGCCAGGTGCTGCGCCGCGAGGGCCCGGTGGCGATGGACGGGCGCTTCCACCCGCTGCCGTACGCGGGACCCGACGCGACCGGCCTCGGCCGGCCGCTCAAGCCGATCACCCATCCGCTGCGGGCCGCCCTGCCGGTCCTGCTGGGCGCCGAGGGCCCGAAGAACATCGCGCAGACCACCCGCATCGCCGACGGCTGGCTGCCGCTGTACTGGTCGCCGTTCCGCACGGACGTGTACGAGGTGTCACTGGCGGACGCGCCGAAGGACTTCATGATCGCCCCGATGGCGCGCGCCCAGGTGTGCGACGACCCGGCGGAGGGGCTGCTGCCGGTCAAGGCGATGCTCGGCTTCTATATCGGCGGGATGGGCGCGGCCACCCGCAACTTCCACGCCGACCTGATGGCCAGGATGGGCTACGCGGAGGAGGCCCGGCGCGTCCAGGAACTGTTCCTGGCCGGGCGGCGCGAGGAGGCGGTCGCGGCGGTGCCGGACGCCTTCGCCGACGAGATCTCGCTCGTCGGCCCGCGGGAGCGGATCGCGGAACGGCTGGAGGTGTGGCGGTCGGGCCCGGTGACCGACCTGCTGGTCACCGCGCCCGACCCGGCCACCCTGCGGGTGCTGGCCGAGCTCATCCGCCGCTGAGCTGGGACAGCGAGGGCACCTTGTCGGTGACCTTGGCGCCGGCGCCCTCGCCGGCCGACTTGACGCCGGTGATGGTGTCCTGGAAGGTGCCGACGATGTCGTCCGTGCCCTGGCCGCTGCGCAGCTTGGCCGGCAGGTCCTTGAGCGACTCGATGCCCGCGTTCAGCGGGGCCACCAGCTTGGCCAGGGTCGGATCGCCCTTGGCGTTCTCCGAGGCGGCCTTGAGCCGGTTGTAGGCGAAGGCCCCGGCCAGGCCCGCCTTCACCAAAGCCAGCTTGCGGCCCTCGGCGTCCTTCTTGAACTTGCCCTCGCGGTAGGGCTTGACGATCCACTGGTAGGTCGCGCCGGCGGCCAGTCCGGCGTTGGCGACGAAGCGCGTCTTGGCGAGCTTCTGCTTCTGCACGGAGGAGGTGGGGCTCGCGGTGCCGACGCTCGCGGTCTGCGGCGAGTCGCCGCCGCAGGCGGGGACGAGCATCAGCACGCCGCAGAGCAGGAGGGCGGTCAGGGCACGGCGCAAGGGCATGACGGTTCTCCCGGGGGGATGCGGTGCGTGATCGCATCCTCGCCCGGGCCCCCGGCACCGGCCACCGCACAGGGCCGTACGGGGCGTCAGGCGGGGGCCGGCCCCCACGTTTCAGTCCGCCGATCGGGGCAAGACGGCAGGTATGTCCAGACGATATCGCGGCAATCTGGCCGCCACGGTCATCATGGTGGCCGCGGACGTGGCGGCCTTCATCCTGGTCCTGTGGATCGTGCTGTGGATGCTCGACGCCAACCGGGCGAACGACCTCGTGGAGTGGATCCACGACGTCGCGTCCTGGCTCGGCGGCTGGGCCCACGACATCTTCGACACCGACTCCGCGTGGGCGCGCACCCTGCTGAACTACGGCCTGCCGGCGGCGGTCTACCTGGTCGTCGGCCACGCCGTGGCGGGTCGCGTCAACCGGGCCTGACGCCCGCTCACCGGCCGGCGCAGCACCCCGCCGCCCCGGGCACCAGCCCCAGCGGCAGCCTCTCACCCCCGAAGACCGCCGTCGTCGCCTCGTCCCCTCCCAGGGCGGCGACGGCGAGCAGCAGGGCCCCGGCCGTCCACGTGGTCCGTTCCCGGGGCCACACGGCGGGGCCGGTACCGGCCTCCTCGTCCGGCTCGAAGACGTACCCGGTCCAGTACATGCCGTCCTCGGCACGCAGGTGCCGGATCGCGCCGAGGACCTCCACGGCGCGGTCGGACTCGCCCATCGCCCACAGCGCGAGGGCGAGTTCGGCGCTCTCCCCGCCGGTCACCCACGGGTTGGGCACCACGCAGCGGACCCCGAGGCCGGGCACGACGAACTCGTCCCAGCGGGCCAGCAGGCGCTCCCGGGCGGCCTCCCCCCGCAGCACCCCGCCGAGGATCGGGTAGTACCAGTCCATGGAGTAGCGGTCCTTGTCCAGGAACCGCTCGGGGTGGTGCGCGACGGCGTGCCCGAGGGCGCCGGCGGCCAGCTCCCAGTCCGGCTGCGGGTCCTCGCGGTGCTCGGCGACGGCCAGCGCGCAGCGCAGCGCCTGGTACATCGACGAGCAGCCGGTCAGCAGCGCCTCCTGCGGGTACGACCCGTCGTCCTCGCGCTTCCAGGCGATCTGGCCGCCGGGCAGCTGCAGTTCCAGGACGTACTCGACGGCCGCGTACAGCACCGGCCACATGCGCTCCAGGAACGCGTCGTCGCCGGTGGAGAGGTAGTGGTGCCACACCCCGACGGCGACGTAGGCGCAGAAGTTGCTCTCCCGGCCCAGGTCGGTGGGCTCGCCCTCGGCGCCGTCGGCGAAGCCGTAGGCGGCGTACCAGGAACCGTCCGGGTTCTGCCGGCGGGCGAGCCAGGTGTAGGCGGCCTCCGCGTGCTCGTGCTCGCCGGCGGCGTCCATCGCCATGGCGGCCTCGACGTGGTCCCACGGGTCGAGGTGGCCGCCCTCGAACCACGGTACGGCGCCGTCCGGCCGCTGCACGGCGAGGATCCCGGCGACGGTCTGCGCGGCCTGCTCCGAGGTCAGGACGCCGGGCAGGACGAGGTGTTCGGTCCGCCTCACGCGTCGACGCCCGCCTTCGGGGTGTGCGGCTTGGTGGCGTAGGCGACGAAGCTCTTGCCGATCAGCGGGTTGAGCGCGTTCTCGGCGAGCCGGGTGGCCAGCGGCTTCTTCATGATGTCCCAGACCAGCAGCTTGTGGTACAGCTTCACCGGCAGGGCCTTGTCGTTGTCCACGCCGACCGCGCACTTGATCCACCAGTACGGGGAGTGCAGCGCGTGCGCGTGGTGGCTGCCGTACGGGCGCAGCCCCGCCTCGCGGATCCTGCCGAGCAGTTCGTCGGCCCGGTAGATGCGGATGTGGCCGCCCTCGACCTCGTGGTAGGCGTCGGACAGCGCCCAGCAGATCCTCTCCGGCAAGTAGCGCGGCACGGTGACGGCGATCAGCCCGCCCGGCTTGAGGACGCGCACCATCTCGGCGAGCACGCCCTTGTCGTCCGGGATGTGCTCCATGACCTCGGAGATGATGACGCGGTCGAAGGTGTCGTCGGGGAACGGCAGGCTCAGCGCGTCGCCCTCCATCGCCGTGGCGGTCGCCCCGGCCGGAGCCTCCCCGGCCTCCCTCATCGCGGCGAACCACTTGGCGACCTCGCGGATCTCGTCGCCGTTCCGGTCCAGGGCCACCACGTCCGCGCCGCGCCGGTAGCACTCGAAGGCGTGCCGGCCCGCGCCGCAGCCCAGGTCGAGCACGCGATCGCCCGGGGCGAGCGGGAAGCGGGAGAAGTCGACGGTCAGCACGTGGAGTCTGCTTTCGTCCGGGACGGTGACTGGACAGTGGGCCGCGGCCCCGCGGCGGCCTCGATCGCCGCACGGTACTGCTCGGCGGTGCCGATGGCGGCCCGCTCCCAGGTGAAGCGGGCCAGTACGCGTTCCCGGCCGGCCCGGCCGAGGCGGCGGCGCAGCTCCGAGTCGCGCAGCAGCCGGCCCAGCGCCGCGGCCAGCGCGCCCGGGTCCCCCGGCGCCACGGCCAGGCACGTCTCCCCGTCGGGCCCGGCGACCTCGGGGATGGCGCCGCCGGTGGTGGCGACCAGCGGCGTCCCGGTGGCCATGGCCTCGGCGGCCGGCAGCGAGAACCCCTCGTACAGCGACGGCACGCACGCCACCTGGGCGCCGCGCACCAGGTCGACCAGCTCCTCGTCGCTGATGCCCTTCACGAAGTCGACGGCGCCGCCGAGCCCGTACCGCTCGATGGCGGCGGCCACCGGGCCGTCGTCGGCCCGCTTGCCGACGACGACGAGGTGCGCGTCGGGGTGCTCGGTGCGCAGCTTCGCGAGGGCCTCCACGAGGTGGACCAGGCCCTTGAGCGGCACGTCGGCGCTGGACGTCGTCACGATCCGGCCCGGCACCTCGGGCACGGACGGGTCCGGCGAGAACAGCCGCGTGTCGGCGCCGATGTGCACCACGTGCACCCGGTCCTCACGCACCCCGAGGTGGTCGACGATCTCCTGACGGGAGCTGCCCGAGACGGTGAGCACGGACGGCAGCCGGCGCGAGACCCGCCGCTGCATCCGTGTGAAGCCGTACCAGCGGCGGACCGACGCCCGGCGCTTCCACCCCTGCGCGGCGTCGAGTTCGAGCCGCCGGTCCACGGTGATCGGGTGGTGGATGGTCGTCACCAGCGGCGCGCCGAGGGCGTCCGGGCCGCCGAGGAGGCCGTAGCCGAGGGTCTGGTTGTCGTGGATGACGTCGAAGGCCCCCCGCCGGGCGGCCAGGTGACGGCGGGCCCGCAGGCTGAACGTCAGCGGCTCCGGGAAGCCGCCGGTCCACATCGTGCCGACCTCCAGCGCGTCCACCCAGTCGCGGTACTCGCCGCGCTTCGGGGTGCGGAACGGGTCCGGCGAACGGTAGAGGTCCAGGCTCGGCAGCTCGGTGAGGCGCACCCCGTCACCGACCGCGTCGAGCACGGGGTAGGGCTGGGCACCGATCACTTCGACGCTGTGGCCGAGCCGGGCGAGTTCCCTCGACAGATGGCGCACGTACACGCCCTGGCCCCCGCAGAACGGGTTCCCCTTGTAGGTGAGCAGCGCGATCCGGAGCGGCCTGGCCTCTGCGGTCACTCACGGCCCCCTTCTCACTGCACTTCAGCGGGAGCGTAGCCGCCCGTGCCCGGGTAGAACAAGTTTCAGAATCGGTTACTCAGGAGTTGGCCCGAGAGCACGAAGATACCTGTAGCCGTGCGGGGGGTTCTGGCTGGTGCAGGTGATTCCCGCCACGCCGTCGTGGTGACCGTTGGGGGTTCTCCCACCCGCCCGCCCGATTGCCCCGGATGATTGGTGCGGGCCTCGCGCGGTTCGCGGTGGGCCGGGGTCGGGGCCTCCGGGGTGGGCATTCTGTACCGCATATTTATGTGCATGGCGGGCACCCGCTCTTGCCGCCCCGGATGCCGCACAACAAATACACGTCAGCGTCCAGAACGCCCACCCCTACGACCCCGCCCCCTCGGTCGGTTCGGCGACCGACGGCCGGTGGGGGGAGAGGGCGGTCCGGGGGCGCCGCACGCGCCTTACCGGACGCCCACACCATCCAGCCCCGATGCCGGCGGGTCGGCCGCGCCACCGGTGCGGGCACCCTGTCCGGTCCTGCGGCCGGGGGACCCTCTGCTGGGGACAGTTTCCAGCGGTGTGGGGAGGAGCGCACCCCATCACCCCCCTCCGGCCGTCATGCGCCCACACGACCGGAGGGGGTGTGGCGGGGTGCTCCCCCCGGCCGAAGGCTGGGGGGAGGGCGGGAGGGCGGGGGATGCCCGCCGCAGGCGCAAACAACCCGCACACAACAACCCGCCGCAAGGGGCACCCCGGGGCACCCCGCGGCACCGGACCCGCACAGACGCACCCCCCGCAGAAAGGGCCGCAGTACGCTGGGGGACGGTTCCGCACGGCGCACAGATTCGGATTGGGACAGATGACCGCAGCTCCTCAGCCGACGCCGCCCCCCGCGCCGCTGACGGAACGTCAGGAAGCCCGCCGCCGCCGCATCCTGCGCACCAGCGCCGAACTCGCCGTCCGGGGCGGCTTCGACGCCGTCCAGATGCGCGAGGTCGCCGAGCAGTCGAACGTCGCGCTCGGCACCCTCTACCGCTACTTCCCGTCCAAGATCCATCTGCTCGTCGCCACGATGCGCGACCAGCTGGAGCACCTCCACGAGGCCCTGCGCAAGCGCCCGCCCACCGCCTCCGCGCCCGCGGACCGCGTGGCGGAGACGCTGATGCGCGCGTTCCGCGCGATGCAGCGCGAGCCGCACCTCGCGGACGCCATGGTGCGGGCGCTGACGTTCGCCGACCGTTCGGTGAGCCCGGAGGTGGACGCCGTGTCGCGGCTGACGACCTCGATCGTCCTGGACGCGATGCGGCTGGACGGGCCGCCCGGGCCCGAGCTGCTGTCCGCGGTGCGCGTCATCGAGCACACCTGGCACTCGGCCCTGGTGACCTGGCTGTCCGGGCGCGCCTCGATCGCCCAGGTGAAGATCGACATCGAGACGGTGTGCCGGCTGATCGACCTCACCGATCCGCGCCGCGCGCAGCCCTGACCCCTGCGGACCGTTCACTCCTCGGGCGGGAAGACCGCCTCGCCGGAGGCGGCCAGCGTGATGCTGATCGCCTCCACCGGGCAGCCCTCCGCCGCCGCGAGCAGCGCCTCGGCCGCGTCGGTGTCCGGGGCGGCCGCGTGGGACTGCCGGGCGGAGTCGAGGGTGAAGCCGTCCGGGGCGGAGTTCACGCACATGCCCGAGCCGATGCACACCCCTCGGTCGACCTCGATGTGCCACCGGTCCCCCACCGGGTCAGCCCTCCCAGCCGGCGGGCAGGTGGACCATCTTGTGCTCCAGGTACTCGCCCAGCCCCTCGGGGCCGAACTCGCGCCCCAGCCCGGAGTTCTTGTAGCCGCCGAAGGGCCCGAGCATGTCGAGGCTGAAGGTGTTGACGTTGAACGTGCCCGTGCGCACCCGGCGGGCGACGTCGATGCCGTGCTCGACGTCCGCCGTCCACACGCTGCCGGACAGGCCGTACTCGGAGTCGTTGGCGATGCGGACGGCCTCGGCCTCGTCCTCGTACGGCAGCAGGCAGACGACCGGGCCGAAGATCTCCTCACGGGCGATCCGCATGGAGTTGGAGACGTCGCCGAAGAGGGTGGGCTCGACGTACCAGCCGGTGGGCTGGGCCTGCGGGCGGCCGCCGCCGGTGAGGACCTTGGCGCCCTCCTGCTGGCCGAGGGCGATGTAGTCCAGGGAACGCCGCTGCTGGCGGCGGGCGACCAGCGGGCCCACCTCGGTCGCGGGGTCGAGGGGGTCGCCGACGACGAGGGCGGAGGCGGCCGCGGCCAGGCGCTCGGCGGTCTCGTCGTAGCGGGATCGGGGCGCGAGGATGCGGGTCTGGGCGACGCAGGCCTGACCGTTGTTCATCCAGGCGGCCGAGACGATGCCGGGGACGGCGGTGTCCAGGTCGGCGTCGGGCAGGACCAGCGCGGCGGACTTGCCGCCGAGTTCCAGCGTCACGCGGGTGAGGTTGCGGGAGGCGACCTCCATGACGCGCTTGCCCGCCGCGACCGAGCCGGTGAAGGAGACCTTGTCGACGCCGGGGTGGCCGACCAGGTACTCGCTGACCTCGCGGTCGGCGGGCAGGATCGACAGCACGCCCTCGGGCAGTCCCGCCTCGGCGGCGATCTCGCCGAGCAGGTACGCGTCGAGCGGTGACTCCGGCGACGGCTTGAGGACCACCGTGCACCCGGCGAGCAGCGCGGGGGCGAGCTTGGCGGCGGCGGTGAACTGCGGGACGTTCCAGGGCACGACGGCGGCGACGACGCCGGCCGGCTCGCGGCGCACCAGGATCGGGCCGAGCGCACCGGCCCGTCGTTCCTCCCAGGTGAAGCCGCGCGCGACGGTGATCGCGGCGTCCCAGACCATCATCGCGCCGAGCGCCTGGGCGAGCACGCTCCAGGAGTAGGGCGAGCCGTTCTGCGCGCTGATGACGCGGGCGAACTCCTCGTGGCGTACGGCGATCGCGTCCTTGATCCGGGTGACGACCTCGATGCGTTCGTCGAGGGTCGCCCGCGGCCACGGGCCCTCGTCGAAGGCCCGGCGGGCCGCGGCGACGGCCCGGTCGACGTCCTCGCGGGAGGCGTGCGGCACCCGCGCGAAGACCTGCTCGGTGTGGGGCGAGACGACCTCGATGGTGCCGGTGCCGAGCGGGTCCGCCAACTGCCCGCCGATGTAGAGCTTTCCGTGTTCGACGATCCCGTTCCCGTCCATGCCTGTCCCGTCCCGCCCTTGGCTGATGCCTCGTCAGAAGGTGACTTTGCTTCAGAACTGATACCAGTTCTAGTTATGGTGGGCAATGCGCGTGACGGATCGGAGAGGGGACCTCATGGAGCACGGTGACGGCATCTGGAGCATCCCGGTCCCGATCCCCGACAACCCCCTGGGTCACACGCTCGTCTACGTCGTCGACACCGACCGCGGCCCCGTCCTGGTCGACACCGGCTGGGACGACCCCGCCTCCTACGACGCCCTCGCGGACGGCCTCGGCGCGCTCGGCACCCGGGTCGCCGACGTCCACGGCGTCCTCGTCACCCACCACCACCCCGACCACCACGGCCTGTCCGGCCGGGTCCGCGAGGCCTCCGGCGCCTGGATCGCCATGCACCCCGCCGACACCGCCGTCGTCCGCCGCGCCCGCGGCGCCCGGCCCGGCGTGTGGCTGGACTACCTCGCCGTCAAGCTCGCCGCCGCCGGCGCCCCCGAGGAACACCTCGCCCCGCTGCGGGCGGTGCGCGCCGAGCGCCGCGCCGCCGACGTGCCCGGACTGCGGCCCGCCCTCCCCGACCGCGAGATCGTCCCCGGCGAGCGGGTACCGCTGGCCGGCCGCGCCGTCCGCGCCGTGTGGACCCCCGGCCACACCCCCGGCCACGTCTGCCTCTTCGAGGAGGACGGCCGCCGCCTGTTCTCCGGCGACCACCTGCTGCCCGGCATCTCCCCGCACATCGGCCTGTACGAGGACCCCGACGACGCGACCGCAGGCGACCCCCTGGGCGACTACCTCGACTCCCTCGAACGCGTCGCCCGGCTCGCCCCCGCCGAGGTGCTGCCCGCCCACGAGCACGCCTTCACCGGCGCCGCCGCCCGCGTGCGCGAACTGCTGGACCACCACACCGCCCGCCTCGCCTCGCTGCGCGCCCTGATCGCCGAGGCCCCCCGCACCCCGTGGCAGCTCGCCGTGGCCATGCAGTGGAACCGGCCCTGGGAGCAGATCCCCTTCCCCTCCCGGAACATCGCCGTCGCCGAGGCCGAGGCGCACCTGCGCCGCCTGGTCAAGCTCGGCCACGCCGAGCCGGTGCCCGGGTCCGACCCGGTCGCGTACACCGCGGTGTGAGGGCACCGGTGTGAGGCAGACCGCACACGGCCGGGGGCGGCACGGCACGCGGTCCCGGCTAAGGTGTGCACGACACAACCAAGTCCCATCACGTCCGAGCGGGGGAAGCCGGTGCGAATCCGGCGCTGACCCGCAACCGTGAGCCGTCCCCGTCCGGGGAGGGCCCAGCCGGAGCACCCGCGCGGACGGGAGCGGCTCTTCCGTCGAGGTACACGGAGCCGGAGCCCGGTGCCGTGACCGCGCGCCCGCATCCGTCTGCGCGACCGCTCACCGAAAGGCACCACCCGATGCACCTGCGCCGCACCGCCGCGGCCGCCCTGGCCGCCGTCAGCACGCTCCTCATAGCCGCGTCGCCCTCGCCGTCGCCGGCGACCGCGCCCGCCGCGCTGTACGGGGAGGCCGACCCGACGTACGACGGCGTGTGGCGCCAGTCGTACGCGCTGCTGGCGCTGCACGCGGCCGACACGGAGCCGGCCGGGAACGCGGTGGAGTGGCTCGCCAAGCAGCAGTGCGCGGACGGCGGCTTCGCCTCGTACCGTCCCGACCCGACGGCGCCCTGCGACCCGAAGACCGAGGACACCAACGCCACCGCCATAGCCGTGCAGGCGCTCGCCGTCCACGGCCAGGACTTCGCCGTCAAGCGCGCCGCCGAGTGGCTGGCCAAGGTGCAGAACCGCGACGGCGGCTGGTCCTACAACCCCGGCGGCGCCTCCGACGCCGACTCCACCGGCGTCGTCATCGGCGGCCTCAAGGCCGCCGGAACCGACGTCAAGTCCGTGACCACGGACGGCCAGTCGCCCTACGACGCGCTGCGCTCCCTCCAGCTGGCCTGCGGCAAGGAGGACGGCGGCGCGTTCGCCTACCAGCCCGACGCGAAGTCCGGAGCGCTCGCGGCCAACGCCAAGGCCACCGCCGACGCCGTGCGCGGCGCCGAGGGCGCGGGCTTCGTCGTCGAGGCCCCCGACCGCGACCTCGCCGTGCGCACCGAGTGCGGCGGCAGCGCCTCCGACGCGGGCGCCGCCTGGCTCGCGGCCCGGCTCACCGCCGGCGGCAGCCACTTCGAGGCCGTCACCCCGGGCTCCGACCAGAAGACCCCCGACTTCGGCACGACCGCCGACGCCGTCATCGCCCTCGCCGCGGGCGGCCACCTCGACGCCGCCAAGGGCGCGTACAACTGGCTCGCCGCCAACTCCGGCGCCTGGGCGAAGGACAACCCCACCGCCCTCGCGCAGCTCGCCCTCGCCGCGTACGCCACCGGCAACCCGATGCGCGACCACATCACGCGGCTCAGCGCCCTCGGCCCGGTCGCGGAGCAGAAGCCCGACTCCTCGGGCGGCAGTTCGGTGTGGTGGTTCGTCGGCGCCTGCCTGGTCGCCGGCATCGGCATCGGTGTGCTGCTCGCCGGCCGGAAGCACCGGCTGTGAGGCGGCCGCCCCTCACGGCGGCGGCACTCCTCCTGGCCCTGGTGGCCGCCCTCGTCGCGACGCCCGCGCACGCGGCCGCCTACCGCTACTGGTCCTTCTGGCAGCGTGACGCGGCCGGCCAGGCCTGGACGTTCGCCACGACCGGGCCCGCCCTCAGCCGCCCCGACGACGGTGCCGTCGAGGGCTGGCGCTTCGGCGTCAGCCCCGACGCCGACTCGGCCGCCCGCCCCCGCGGCACGGCCCGGTTCGCCGCCGTCTGCGACGGCACCCCGGCCCGCCCCGGCACCAAGCGCGTCGCCCTGCTGCTCGACTTCGGCACCGCCGCCGACGCCCCGGCCGCCCGCGCCGCCTGCGCCCGCGTCCCCGTCGACGCCACCTCCGCCGAAGCCCTCGCCGCGGTCGCGCCCCCGCTCCGCTACAACTCCGCGGGCCTGGTGTGCGCCGTCGCCGGCTACCCCGCCGAGGGCTGCGGCGAGCAGGTCACAGACGACGCCGCACCCCCCGCGCCCACCTCCTCCCCCGGTCCCGCGCTCGGCACGTACGGCGCCGCCGGCGTCGTCCTCCTCGTCGCCGCGGCCGCCGCCTGGCAGATCCGCCGCCGCCGGAACGACCGCCCGTGACCGCCGGCACACCCCTGCCGTGGACCGGCGGCACTCCGCTCCCCGGCCCGCGTGCCCTGCGGGGCCTCGGCCTGCTTCGGCTGCTGCGGCTTCTGCGCCCACGCGACGGCGACGGCCTGGCCGGCCCGACCGCGCGGGCGACACCGGGCAGCACGACCGCCGCCCGGCCCGAACCGCCGCGCACCCCCACCGGGGCGGCCACCCGGCCCCGGCGCCCGGGCATCCCTCGCGGCGGCTCCCCCACCGGACCCGGTACCTTCGGCACAACCCCCGCACGGGACACGCCATCACCCCCCTCGTCCGGGCCAGCCCGCCCGCACCCCCGCGACCGCAGGGCAGCCGTCACCCCGGCCGCCCGCACGGACGACGCCGCAACGCCGACCCGTCGGACCGTCAGCCCCCACGACATCGGCGGCAAACCACACACGGCCGTCGCCTCCGACGGACGGGCCACGCCATCGTGCCCCTCGTCCGGGCCGGGCCGGCCCCACCCACGCGACCACCGGGCAGCCGTCCCCACCCACGACGACCCGGTCACCCCGGCCGCGCTGCCACGCCACCCCGGCACGCCGACGCCGATGGCGGCGGCCACCGTCCCCGGCTGGAACCCGGCCGTCGCAGAGGGCCCGGACGATTCGACGGCCCGCGCCCTGCCCGGCCGGCCGCGGCCGCGCACCCGGGGCGGCTCGGCCACCGCGGGCGGCGACGGTCACCCCGTCCGCCGTGCAGCGGAAGGCGGCGGCCCCGGCCGCCTGCGGGCGCTGATGCGGCGGCCGGACCGTGCGGAGGACGGGGGCGCGGAGGGCGCACCCGCGGGCCGGGCGCGGGGACCGCACGCGGGGGCGTGGTGGCTGTGGGCGCTGGGGCTCGCCACGGCCGCGTCGCGGACGTCGAACCCCGCGCTGCTCGCGCTGCTCGCGGCCGTCGCCGGTTACGTCGTCGCCGTGTGCCGGGTGCCGGACGCGCCCTGGTCGCGGTCGTACGCCGCCTTCCTCCGCCTGGGCCTGGTGGTCGTCGCCATCCGGCTCGCGTTCGCCGTCGTCCTGGGCTCCCCGGTGCCCGGCACGCACACCGTGCTGACCCTCCCCGAAGTGCCCCTGCCCGACTGGGCGCAGGGGGTCCGCCTCGGCGGCCGGGTCACCGCCGAGGGGCTGTGGTTCGCGTTCCGGGAGGGCCTGCGGCTGGCCACCCTCCTGGCCTGCCTGGGCGCCGCGAACGCTCTGGCCAACCCGGCCCGGCTGCTGAAGTCGCTGCCCGGCGCCCTGTACGAGGCGGGCGTCGCCGTGGTCGTCGCGATGACGTTCGCGCCGCACCTGGTCGCCGACGTCCGCCGGCTGCGGACGGCCCGCAGGCTGCGGGGCCGCGCGGACAGGGGCGTACGGGCGCTGCTCCAGGTCGGCCTGCCCGTGCTCGAGGGCGCCCTGGAGCGTTCGGTGGCCCTCGCGGCCGCGATGGACGCCCGCGGTTACGGCCGCACCGCCGAGGTGCCGCCGGCCGTACGCCGGGCGACCGTCGCGCTCACCCTCGGCGGGCTGCTCGGGCTGTGCGCGGGCACCTACGCGCTGCTGGCCGCCGAGGGCGCCGCGTACGGCCTGCCCCTGCTGCTGGCCGGTGCGGCCGCGGCCGTCGCGGGGCTGCGGCTCGGCGGACGCCGCTCCGTACGCACCCGCTACCGCCCCGACCGCTGGGACGCGACCGCATGGCTGATCACCGCCTCGGGCGTGGCCGTCGCCGCGCTGACGATCTGGGCCGCCGGTGCCTCGCCCGCCGACCTGGACCCGCCCGTGGTGCCGCTGACCGCGCCGACGCTGCCGCTGTGGCCCGCGGCCGCCGTCCTGCTGGGCCTGCTGCCCGCCCATCTGAAGGGAGCCCGCGCGTGATCCGCTTCGAGCAGGTCTCCGTCACGTACGACGGCGCCGCGGAACCCGCCGTCGCCGGTGTCGACCTGACCGTCCCCGAGGGCGAACTCTGCCTGGTCGTCGGGCCCTCCGGCACCGGCAAGTCCACGCTCCTGGGCGCCGTCTCCGGTCTCGTGCCGCACTTCACCGGCGGCGTCCTCACCGGCCGGGTCACCGTCGCCGGGCACGACACGCGCACCCACCGGCCGCGCGAACTCGCGCATGTCGTCGGCACCGTGGGCCAGGACCCGCTCGCGCACTTCGTCACCGACACCGTCGAGGACGAACTCGCCTACGGCATGGAGTCGATCGGCCTGGCCCCCGACGTGATGCGCCGCCGCGTCGAGGAGACCCTCGACCTGCTGGGCCTCGCCGAGCTGCGCGACCGCCCGATCGGCACCCTCTCCGGCGGGCAGCAGCAGCGCGTCGCCATCGGCTCCGTCCTCACCGTCCACCCGCGGGTGCTGGTGCTGGACGAGCCGACGTCCGCGCTCGACCCCGCCGCCGCCGAGGAGGTGCTCGCCGTGCTGCAGCGGCTCGTCCACGACCTGGGGACGACCGTGCTGCTGGCCGAGCACCGCCTGGAGCGGGTCGTGCACTACGCCGACCAGGTCGTCCTCCTCCCCGGCGGGGGCGCCGCCCCGGTCTGCGGGCCGCCCGCCGAGGTCATGGCGGTCTCGCCGGTCCGTCCGCCGGTGGTCGCGCTCGGGCGCCTCGCGGGCTGGTCGCCGCTGCCGCTGTCGGTGCGCGACGCCCGCCGTGCCGCCGCCCCTCTGCGCGAGCGCCTCGCCGGCCGCACCCCGCCCGCGCCGCCCGCGCCCGCCACGGGCGAGCCCGTCGCGGTCGTGACGGGACTGACCGTGCGCCGCGGCCGCGTGGAGGCGCTGCGCGCGGTGGACCTGACCGTACGACCGGGCGAGACCGTGGCCCTGATGGGCCGCAACGGCGCGGGCAAGTCCACGCTGCTGTCCGCGCTCGCCGGGATGCGGGCGCCCACCTCGGGCGGCGTGCGCGTCGGCGGCCTGGAGCCGTCGCGCACCAGGCCGGCCGAACTGATCCGCCACGTGGGCCTCGTCCCGCAGGACCCCCGGGACCTGCTGTACGCCGACACCGTCGCCGCCGAGTGCGCCGCCGCCGACGCCGACGCCCGCGCGACGCCCGGCACCTGCCGCGCCCTGGTCGGCGAACTGCTGCCGGGCGTCGCCGACGGCACCCACCCGCGCGACCTGTCCGAGGGCCAGCGCCTGGCGCTCGCCCTCGCCGTCGTGCTGACCGCCCGGCCCCCGCTGATCCTGCTCGACGAGCCGACCCGCGGCCTGGACTACGCCGCCAAGGCCCGTCTCGCCGCGCACCTGCGCGCGCTCGGCGCGGACGGCCACGCCGTCGTCCTCGCCACCCACGACGTCGAACTCGCCGCCGAACTCGCCCACCGCGTGGTCGTCCTCGCCGACGGCGACCTCGTCGCGGACGGGCCCACCGCCGACGTCGTCGTCTCCTCCCCGGCCTTCGCGCCGCAGGTCGCCAAGGTGCTCGGTCCCCTGCCCTGGCTGACCGTCGGCCAGGTCGAGGCGGCCCTGACGGGGACGGCGTGAGCGCGCGTCCGCCGCGCGCGGTCCGGCTGGGCCGCCGGGCCGTCGTCGCGCTGACCCTCGTCTCGGTGATCGGCGTCGCCGCGTTCGGCTGGCCGCTGCTCGCCGACCCGGGCTCCGGGCTCGCCCACAGCGCGGACGCGCCCTGGCTGTTCGCGCTGCTGCTGCCGCTGCTGCTCGCCGTCGTCATGGCGACGATCGCGGACGACGAGGAGGGCCTGAGCGCCAAGTCCGTCGCCATGCTGGGTGTGCTGGCCGCGGCGGGCGCGGCCCTGCGGCCGCTCGGCGGCGGCACGGCGGGCATCGAGCCGATGTTCTTCCTCGTCGTGCTGTCCGGCCGGGTGCTCGGCCCCGGCTTCGGCTTCTCGCTGGGCGCGTTGACGATGTTCGCCTCGGCCCTGCTCACCGGCGGGGTCGGGCCGTGGATGCCGTTCCAGATGCTCTCGATGGGCTGGGTGGCGCTCGGCGCGGGCCTGCTCCCGGGCGCCGCGCAGCTGCGCGGCCGGGGCGAGCTCGTCCTGCTCGCCGGGTACGGGGCGGTGTCCTCGATCGCGTACGGAACGGTCATGAACCTGCAGGGCTGGCCGTACCTGGGCGGCCTGTCCTCCGGGGTCTCCTTCGTGCCGGGCGACCCGCTCCCGGACAACCTCGCCCGCTTCGTCGCGTACTGCCTGGCCACCTCCCTCGGCTGGGACCTCCCGCGTGCCGTGCTGACCGCCGTGCTGGCCCTCACCCTGGGCCCGTTCGTGCTGCGCGCGCTGCGCCGGGCGACCCGGCGCGCCGCCTTCGGCGCCCCGGTGGCCTTCGGGGACGGGGGACCGCGCGCACCGGACGGGCCGGCTCAGCCGCGCTGACGGGCCGGCGCGGCGAACCGGCGTGCGCTGCTCGGGCGCCGGGCGCGGGAACGCGCGGAAGCGGCCGGTGTCGCCGGGCAGGCGCACCAACGCGGCGCGGTCGTACGTCGCCGGCGGGTCACAGAGAGCAGCCGCCCGCGGCCGGCGGGGGCCGTCGCGGCGGGTGGACGCGGGGCGGTCACGGCCGCCACCGGCCCCGCGACCGCGCCGATCGCGACGGCCGTCGCGAGGACGGTGGCGGCGCTCGCGAGCGCCCTCCGCCGCGTTCGCGGAGGACGCCGGTCCGTGGGGTGGGCAGGCATGCGCCCGTGCCAGGCGCCGCCGCCCGCCGCGACGGCCTCCGCCCGGAATGCGGTGGTCCCCCGGGCGTACCCGGGAGGCGGCCGCACCCTCCGGGTCAGATCCGCTGGATGATCGTGCCGGTGGCGAGGGCTCCGCCGGCGCACATCACGATCAGCGCGAACTCCTTGTCCGCGCGCTCCAGTTCGTGCAGCGCCGTGGTGATCAGCCGGGCCCCGGTGGCGCCCACGGGGTGGCCGAGGGCGATCGCGCCGCCGTTCACGTTGACCTTCTCCAGGTCCTGGTCGAAGACCCGGGCCCAGGACAGCACCACGGAGGCGAAGGCCTCGTTGACCTCGACGAGGTCGATGTCGTTCAGCGTCATGCCGGCCTTGCCCAGCACCGTGCGGGTCGCGTCCACCGGCCCGTCCAGGTGGTAGTGCGTGTCCGCGCCGACCAGGGCCTGCGCGACGATCCGGGCCCGCGGCCGCAGCTTCAGCGCCCGCGCCATCCGCTTGGACGCCCACATCACGGCAGCCGCGCCGTCCGAGATCTGCGAGGAGTTGCCCGCGGTGTGCACGGCCGTCGGCATGATCGCCTTCAGCCCGGACAGCGCCTCCATGCTGGTGTCGCGCAGCCCCTCGTCACGGTCGACCAACCGCCACATGCCCTGGCCGGCGAGCTGCTCCTCCTCGGTCGTGGGCACCTGCACGGCGAAGGTCTCCCGCTTGAAGCGCTCCTCGGCCCAGGCCCGCGCCGCCCGCTCCTGGGACAGCAGCCCGAGCCGGTCGACGTCCTCGCGGGTGAGCCCACGGCGCCGGGCGATGCGCTCGGCGGCCTCGAACTGGTTGGGCAGGTCCACGTTCCACTCGTCCGGGAAGGGCTTGCCGGGGCCGTGCTTGGAGCCGCTGCCGAGCGGCACCCGCGACATGGCCTCGACGCCGCAGCCGATGCCGATGTCGATCACCCCGGCCGCGATCATGTTGGCGACCATGTGGTTGGCCTGCTGCGAGGAGCCGCACTGGCAGTCCACGGTGGTCGCCGCCGTCTCGTACGGCAGCCCGCAGGCCAGCCAGGCGGTGCGCGCCGGGTTCATGGACTGCTCCCCGGCGTGGGTGACCGTACCGCCGACGATCTGCTCCACCGCGTCGGGCTGGATGCCGGTGCGGCCGAGCAGTTCGCGGTACGTCTCGCCCAGTAGGTAGGCGGGGTGCAGATTGGCGAGCGCGCCGCCGCGCTTGCCGATGGGGGTGCGTACAGCTTCGACGATGACGGGTTCAGCGGCCATGTACCTCGTCCTCTCCTCGGCCGCGGGGCGTCCCGGCGCCCACGGCAGAACTAGTACGCGTTCTAGTTCTGCCCAGCAGTCTGATTACCGGCGGTACGCGGGCGCAAGGGGCGTGCACCAAGCCGGCCGATCCGCACCGCCACGGGCCTTGCGACTTGAAGGGGGCGGGGCTACCGTCCACAGGCACATCTGATGCCCCGTCAGAAGACGGTGCGCGGGGACGTACCCGGCCCCGGCCCTCCACCGCACGGGACCACGGACCGGAAGACCACCGAACCGGCACAAGAACGGCACCACCACCGAACCGGCACCAGAACGGCACCACCACCGGACCGGCACCAGAACGCGACCACCACCGACCGGCACCACCACCGGACCAGCACCAACACCAGCACCAACACCAGACCAGGAGCCAACCGGACCAGGAGCCGCCGATGTCCGCCACGCCGCCGCCCCCCTCCTGCCCCGCCCTCCCCGACGGCTTCGACTTCACCGACCCGGACGTCAACCAGGAGCGCATACCGCTCCCGGAGTTCGCCGCCCTCCGGCGCACGGCACCCGTCTCCTGGATCCCCCAGCCCCACGGCGTCGCCGGCTTCGGGGACGACGGCTACTGGGCGGTGACCCGGCACAGCGACGTCAGGACGGTCTCCACCACGCCGGAGACCTTCTCCTCGCGCACCAACACCGCGATCATCCGCTTCAACGAACACATGCAGCGGGACCGGATCGACGCCCAGCAGCTGATCATCCTCAACATGGACCCGCCCGAGCACACCCGCCTGCGGCAAATCGTCCAGCGCGGCTTCACCCCCCGCGCCATCCGCGCCCTCGAGGACGCCCTCCGCCGCCGCGCCGAGCACATCGTCGCGGGTGCCGCCGCCCACGGCACCGGCGACTTCGTCACCGACATCGCGTGCGAACTGCCCCTCCAGGCCATCGCCGAACTCATCGGCGTCCCGCAGGAGGACCGCAGCAAGATCTTCGAGTGGTCCAACAAGATGATCGGCTACGACGACCCCGAGCTGGCCATCACCGAGGAGGTCGGCACCGAGTCCTCCATCGAGCTCATCTCCTACGCGATGAACATGGCCACCGAGCGCAAGGCCTGCCCCGCGCACGACATCGTCACCAAGCTGGTCGCCGCCGAGGACGAGGGCAACCTCACGACGGACGAGTTCGGCTTCTTCGTCCTGGTCCTGGCCGTCGCGGGGAACGAGACCACGCGCAACGCCATCACGCACGGCATGCACGCCCTCCTCACCCACCCCGACCAGTGGGAACTCTTCCGCGCCGAGCGCCCGCGCACCGCCTCCGACGAGATCGTCCGCTGGGCGACCCCCGTGACCTCCTTCCAGCGCACCGCCACCCACGACACGGAACTGGGCGGCGCCAAGATCCGCGAGGGCGACCGGGTCGGCATCTTCTACGCCTCCGCCAACCACGACCCCGAGGTCTTCACCGCCCCCGAGGCCTTCGACATCACCCGGGACCCCAACCCCCACGTCGGCTTCGGCGGCGGCGGCCCCCACTTCTGCCTCGGCGCCAGCCTCGCCCGCCTCGAGATCGACCTCATCTTCAACGCCATCGCCGACGCCCTCCCCGCCATCCGCCTCGCCGGCGAACCCCGCCGCCTCCGCTCCCCCTGGCTCAACGGCGTGAAGGAACTCCGCGTGACCTACACCTGACCCCGGGCGTGCGTTTGCTGGCGACCGGGTATGGCAGGGTAGGGTGTGCTTTCGCATGTCCAGCGGGCGTGTAGCTCAGCGGTAGAGCGCTGCCCTTACAAGGCAGATGTCGGCGGTTCGAAACCGTCCACGCCCACCAGTGAGAAGACCCCCAGCCGGTCATGGCTGGGGGTCTTTGACATCCAGATCTGACATCAACGGCCACCCTCACTCACGCCCGGGACGCCTCCGCAGCAGCCGGTCCATGTGGCTCACGGCCTCACGCTGGGTGTCCTGCACAACGTGCGTGTAGACGTTCATCGTGACGGCGATCTGGGAGTGCCCGAGGATCTCCATCACCACGCGGGGCGCGACGCCGGCCGCGGTGAGCAGCGTGGCGCAGCCGTGCCGGGCGTCGTGCAACCGGATCACCCGGAGGCCAGCGCTGCCAGCGACGCGCGTGAACGAGCGGTACAGGTTCCGCGGCTCGACAGGCCGCCCCGTGCGGGTGGTGAAGACGTAGTCGCTCTCGGCCCACTGCTCCCCCGCGCGCTCCCGCACGGCTGCCTGGCGCAATCCACTGCCACTGCAGAGGAGCGACGCACATCGCCGGCAGGGGAAGCGACTGCTTGCGTCGGCGGCCCTTGGGGTCGTCGTGGTACACCTCTGATCCACCGTCTCCTGGTCGGCGGCATGAGCGACGACGCAGAGGTCTGTGAACTCATCTTGATCAGCGGGGCGGGAAGGAAGCCAGGGCAAGCTCCCACTCGTCCGCGGCAAGAAGCAGTGAAGAGGCATCCGCCCGGACCTCTACGAAGTACTGGTAGATCTCGGGCCTGTCATCCCCCAGTCGCCACGGCGGCGCCGCCTCGTGGGACAGATGAAGGCGAATCACTGCCTCAGCGTCGCTTCGGGCGGCGAGACTGAAGGCCAAGACCGGCTCGTTGAACCACGTGTCGGGGGACAAATTGCCTTCCTCATCGGGGCACGTCACGGCAACTGTCCCCTCAGCCGCCGCACGTAGCCACGCGGTGACCTGGCGAGCCTCGTGGGTCAGCAGAGATGGATCGGCAAAGACCCATTGGCCTTCAGCGGTCGTCACCTTGCCACCTATGACCAGCCAGTTGTCGTCGTACCGATTGCCTCGGGCCCTGGCAAACTGATAGCGCAATGGGCGAAGCTCGATACGGTTTGCATCGTCACTCAAGAGCACTGCCACAGGATGCCACGGCCCTCTCGGGCGGCGAACGGCGCTGATCAAGACCAGGACAACGCTGGGACAACTAGCACCTGATCCCGACGCGGTAAGACTTTCTCTACTTCATCAAGGCGCTTCCGCCGCGCACAGCGCGGCGGCGCGCGGCCCGGCGCCTCGGCCCGACGCTCCTGCCTTCGTCCCGCTCCGGACCGGCCGCCGGCCGCCCGCCGGAAGGCGAAGGATCGATGAGGGTGAAACCCGCTGTGGCTCGGGCGGTCGGCTCCACGGCTTTTAAAGCGGGTGCCGCCCCAACGCGCGCACGGCTCGCCAGCCACGGCAACGTCGCCCGATCGCACATCACACCCCTGCGCTGCACGGCCGCACCTCTTCCCGCACGCAGCCCACCGGCAACTGCTCCTGTCCGCAGCCACGTTACGGCGGGCGTACCGACGTTGATCACTAGCGCTTTTTGAGCGTGTTCAAATATGGTGTCCCAGGAGTCGCGTGGGGAGGGGTGGCGTGGGTCGGTGGGTTTGGGGTTGGGGTGCTGGCATGGTGGCCGCAGGCATGCTCACGACGTCATGTATGAGTGGATTGGCCGCGGGGGTGTGGGCTGCGGAGATACGGGCGGATCAGCTCACGGGGCGCTGGACCAGCGGGTCGGGTACATCGCTGACGTTCCGCGAGGACCACACGTTCGCCAGCGTCAGGCCTGCCGGTATGCCAGCGGCATCGCATTGTGATGATCCGTCGGTGTTTGCATCGGGCCGATGGGCGTTTGAAGTCTTTCCTGAGGAAGGCGGCTTCGGCACTCCCGACGAGGACGTCACGCGCGGAAGCGTGCTCTCGCTGCGGTCTGCCAACGGCGACTGTGAGGTGGAGGCCTATCTGTTCGGTGACGAGGACGACCCTGTGCTCTGCCCGACCGACGACACTGATGTCGGCTGCCCTGATGAGGACTACCTGAAACGTGAGCAGGCACCAGGAAGCCCATGACTATGCAAGGGGGCTAGCGGTGGAGCGCGACTCGCATCACCTACTCATCAAGGCCGTCCTCGCCTCGCACCTCAGGTCACTGAATTCCAGGCGCCTGTAAACCCGACCGCAAACCGAGTGATACTCCTGCGAGAAATTATCGACGCTTGGAGCTGAGATGGCTGCGGCACGTTCGATGATGGACATCAAAATCGCTGCGACTGATGGTCCCGCACGGGTCACGTTCGAGCCACTTGGGGCTGCATTCGAAATTGCCGACGACGATTTCATCACGTTGCGGCTAGACTCGAGCCTAGCATCCTCGGTCGAAATTCATCATTGGCCAAACGGGTTATCGGTCTGACTTCCGCACCCCGGGGAATCCGACCACATCATTCTCGACTCCGGCGGGCATGACGTGGTCAGGCTTTGGTTATTTGAGGCTCTACGATCTTCACACCGGGTTCCCGCTCTCTGGCATACATGAATACCGAGAAGCGGACCCGGCAGGGATATGACAGGAATACAATCATCATTGCGGAAGCGAGGTAGGGCGTCCGATGGGGCTCGGCTTTACAGATCTCCAGAGAATTCCAGAAGAGCAGCTAGTGCTAAAGGAAATCCGATACTTGGCGCTGGTACAAGTTGATCTCATAGCGTTGTACCGCCATTGGGGCCGCCCCGACGTCGCAGTGGACGATCTGGCCGAATGGCTGTGCTTCGCGTTCTCGTTGCCCAACGGGGAAAAGTTCGCCCTGCAGCGGGAGGCTCAATTTCCACCTTCGCCCGGATTTCTCCTCAGTGCGAGCAGTGGACTCTTCTCTGCGGAGGCGGCGGAAGGGCTAATTGGAGCACTCGGCATTCCAGGGGTATCCGTGGTTGAGTTGAGTGCCGAGGTGGTCAACTAGACATCCCTTTTGGTTGTGTGCCCTCTCCCAGAGCCGTTCACATTCCCCCGCGATGGTGCGCACTTCTTCGGGTATGTCCCGCACGCCGAAAGGGACAGGATGGCCGTGCCTTTCCGGCTGCTCAACCACGATCCCCCCAGGACCCACACCAGAGTCACCTCTAGGTCCAGTGTGACCAAATGGTTTCGTCATCACACCACTCGGGGCTATGGGCTGTCCTACAAAGAACCGGTAGGGCTGGGCCGCTTGAAGGCGGCGGTGCGGGTGTGGGCGGATACGGTGGAGTGGTTCATCGGGGTAGCAGTCTGGGGGGTAAGTGGGACGCAGCAGGTTTCCTGTGGAGAATGCGGGCGATAGGGACCTGTGTCTCTTCATCGAGCCGTACGGTGAGGACTTCTATCTGAAGCCCGGGGACGTCTTCACGGTTGCGCCCGAAGCCGAGGGGATCGATGTGTGGTTCTCCACCATCCTCTGGGAGGGAGGCATCACGGTGTGGCCCTACGAGGACGGCGACCCGACCAAGATCGTCCTGGAGTACACGGTGACTGACGCCAACGGAACTCGGCTGGAGTGCGGTCACCAGAGGCCCCCGAGACCGCCTGGATCTAACGTTGCCGCACTGGACTGACCCCCTGGGTCACCGGGTCAGAGTCTGACTGTAGAGGCGGGCGATGCCAGCAACGGCGTGGTGGACGCCGTCGCCTTCCAGTCGGCAGTCGCGGAGGATCTTCCACGGATCACGAGTCGGCACGAGCGTCCGGAGCCCCCTCGAACCGTGACCTCGACAAACACAGTTCGCGCCGGCAGCCGCCATGGGGCGAGCCTCGAAGATCGGGGCCCACATCGGGCCATTGCGGGCAGGTCAACAGATCGCCCGAGTCGCCAGCAGCTTACGGGCCCCGATCTCTCGCCCCATGGCAGCTCCCGCCCAAAGCCGCTACGTCGACCTCTGAAGTCGACGTCAGCTTGTGAGTCGCAAGGCGGCGTCCTGCCAAATTTCCGGATCCACAGCCTCTTCGTCGTCGTGGGCATCGGGCTCGTACCAACCAGTGCCGGCGAGCCAGGTCTCAAGCCAGTCGGTCAAGCTCTCGGCGTCCACAAACCAGGCTTCAACCCAAGCGTCCGCGTTCGGCTCGAAGATGAGTACGGTGCCGGAATCGCTTTGACAATCAACGGCGCCGTACATCCCGCAGCCCCAGTCAAGGATCGGCAGCACGCCAGCCGGCCAGTGTGGCGAGTCCGACGCCTCTGATTCCGACCGCTCGGTCTGGTAGGAACCCACCGCACTATGCGGCTGCCCAACGAGTGGAAGCAGTTGGCAGCCGGGACCAAAGCCGCCATTCGCGATCTCCGTGTACAGCCGCGCAAGCAGGGGTGGTAGCGGAAAGCCGAGAGCTGCCTCAGCCTCGGCCAATTGTTCGACCTGCACGGGCGGCGGCAATGCTGCCGAGCCGACCCTCGCCTGTTCCGTCACTCTCACAATGAGGTCATCGACATCGATCACATTCGCGAATCGTGCCAGACCCCTATGACAGCCCTGAGGTGCCCCTCATCGCGTCGCCGTGGCGAGCCTCGCTCACCAGGCCAACCCGGTTGACGGGTAGCCCGGCAGCTGCTGTACAGCAGCGACAGCAACCTCCCTGCCCACAACCGACCGCCACCGGCCCCAGGAGACCGGCTGACGTCCCCGGCAGACCTCAGCGACCGTCGTGCCCATAGTTCGCATCGAGGGGATCGGGCGTGCCACAGCAGTGACGGGTTCGCTTTACCGCAGGTCAGCGTCCGCCCAGGTGAGGCAGGGTCCGCAGCCTCAGTCTTCCAAACTGGTTGTCCACCGCGACCGTAGATGGATGAGGCAGACGACCCTGTCCGCACCCCGGGTCCCGTCCTTTACCGTGCGGGCGACCTCATCCGGCGACAGCCTACGCGGCCGACGTGCACTCCATCCCAGCCCGTGCTCCAGGCGTGCCCGATCGCACGGGAACCGCGGGGAACCACGGTGCCATCGAGCACGAAGAAGGGGCGCCCCCGTGTCTTGGGGCACCCCTTCTGTCCAGCGCCTTCGCCGGCCTGTGCGGAGAGTGTGGGATGTGAACCCACGGTGACATCGCTGCCACGACGGTTTTCAAGGCCGTGTACGGATCGACGCTCCCAAAGCGTCGAGTGCACCCACGGCCGCGTGGATATGAGCCGGGCCGCGACGCAACCGTTCTCCCGCGCACCACCAGGACAGTCGCTCTTCTATGTCCTCCCTTGGATGCAGGCCCAGGCCATGCTCGGGACACAGGGGCCACGCCTGCCGCAGAAGCTCCATGACGGTCTCCTGCGCGGCATCGGCGACGCTCGCCAGTGCAGAGGCAAGGCTGTCCTGTGAGTTCGGGTCCAAGTGGTTGCCGTGCCACTCGCCGTTGGCCATGGCGACGTGGACATTCTCCGGCTCATCCGCTTCGTAGGACGGAAGGGCCACCAGCTGCAGGGGTTCCAGCTGGGGAAGCGTCACCGCCAGGTCCCGGTTCAGAAGGGCGAGAGCCTGGTCCCACACTGGGTACTCGCCCGGCGAGACGCGGCGAGGCTCAGGGGGGTCGATGAGAGCGCACATGAGCACCATTCTCCGCCACGCCAGAGACAGCCCCAATCGCTCAACAGCGCCGCCACGCCTGCAAAGACCGCGTGCGGGGGCCGACATCAGCGGCTGACATCAACGACGCTGGACGGGTGCGTACACCAGCGCCTCTGCCCGACCGTCGCACCAATCGACGAAAGCCGCCGCAGCAGGCCCGGAACGAACTTGCGAGGCAGATGTCGGCGGTTCGAAACCGTCCACGCCCGCCATTGAGGAGACCCCCAGCCGGTCATGGCGAGTACGGCAGCCACCATCCCCTTGGAACTCGACCCCGCGCTGAACGCGGAGAAGGTCGTCGACCGAGACATCGCGTACGAGCCCATCGCTCTCTGAGGCCCGCCGGAGCTCGGTAGCGGCGTGCGCTGGGTCATGCTTGACGACTGCCGACAGTGGCAGACACCACAGTTGGCTCGAATCCGCAGCCGGTCCTACTCGGCGTCCTGTGCCTCGATCAGGTCGAGGTCGCGTACGCAGAAGCCGTGGTGCTCGAAGGTCTCGTTGAGCACCGTGCCGAGGCACTGCCGCACCGAGCGGCCCCGGGCGTACGGCGGCCAGACATCGTCGTCGGGCACCGGCTCCCGCGCTGCGAGCTGCACAGCGGTGACCTCGTCGAGCCAGGCCTCGAGCTCGGCGGCCTGTGCGTCACGCACGCTCACGATCTCGTCGAGGGCCGGGTCGAGCGAGAGGTCAAGCCCGTGCGCTCCACGGTAGGGCTCGGCGGTCGGCCCGATGCCCATCGGCGTGAACAGCTCCGTCGAGCCCAGGCAGCAGCGGCGGAACCACGAGTCGTGGACGAAGACCAGATGGCGCATCGTCTGCACCGCCGACCACTCGTCGTTCACGCTGCGGCGCTCGATGCCGGGCCTACGGCGGATGCGCTCGATCGTGGCGGCCCAGCCGGCATGGAGCTGACGCGATGCCTCGCGCAGATCGGCCGGGTCCTCGGAGCGGATCAGCAGCCGCACCGGATGACGCCTGTCGAGCTCTGCCTCGACGTACTCGGTGACCTCGACACCGTTCACCACGAGGTTGGTGACGAGCCCGTCGATCACGGCATCCTGCATGGCGACGCCGATCAGGCGTGCCCCGGTCAGATCGCACTCGCGGAACTCGGCACCGTGCAGATCCTCGTCAACATACCGCTTCATGCTCCGCATGCTAGGACCGAGCACTGACAAGCCGGCATCCCCAGGTCGTGACTCACGTCGCAGGTACCAGGCGATCACGAGGCGACCGCTGCGCCTCTCCGCACTCGGCCGCTCCTCAATCTGCGCGCGCCAGCCGCGATAGCCGGGGGAAGGGTCGACCCCATGCGCTGCAAGCCCTGACATCAGCCACGCCACGAAGGATGGGGACGGCGTCGAGCGCCACCCCTGCGGGTGCCGGAGGGGTCAGCCTTTGACGATGACCGCCTTGTCCTTGGGGTTGATGGGGTTCACCGTGTCGAAGACGATGCGGTTGGACTCCTCGTCCAGGTAGAAGGTGGCGGTGTAGAGGTCGCGCGTGACCGTCGTCTCCAGATCGGTGCTCGTCATCCACGACGAGACCGACGCCGTCCCGGCGGCCTGGGCGACGGGGCCGGGGATGCTCTTGGGCCGTGAATGCTCGAACGTCCAGTACGGGTGGTCGAGGAGCGCCTTCATGTCGGCCGCCGTGGTGTCGAAGTAGCCCACGAGCCGGAAGTCGGTCGGCCCGGGGACCCGACCGGAACCACCGGAGAGGTTGACGGCGCACCACCGCGTGCGGACGACCGTGCCCAGTTCTGAGAACCGGTCGGTGATCTGCTGCGTGGTGTCCCGCAACTCGCAGCCTGCGGCCTGTTTCCCGTTCTCCGACGCCTCTCGCGCTCGCGCGGGCGCACTGGGGGTACAGGCAACGGTCAGGAGCAGCGCGGCAACGGCCAGCGCCCCGGCCGACATACGCGCCCCGTGGTCCCTCATCAGCGGCCTCCCGGCCGGGATGCGCTGGAAAAGCCACGGCGGCGACCCGGATATCTCGTCCACGCGCGCACGGTAACAGCCGGCGGGCGTGCCACAGCCGTGCCGCATCACGCGGGGAGCCAGGAGGGGCATCACGGTGATCAGGGGTGCGCAAGGGTACGGCCTCCGGACTCTGGTCAGGACAGGTCCGCGCGGGCGCGGCGCGTGATTGCCGACCTCGCTCGTGGAACGGATGTCGCCCACGCGTCGAGCACCGTCTCCGGGCCGTCTCTGGGCCGTACCCACCGACCTCGTGCAACGGCACACCGTCGGCGGGGGCCCCACGAACCTCGCCCGGACAATCGTCGTGACACCCGACGTACGTCGCGTACCGGCCACCGGTATCGTCGCGAGGTGACTTCTGATCCCCCCATCGACGACGTCACTGCGGGCCAGGGCCGCATCAATCAGCAGATGGTGGGCTGGGGAGCGCTGCTGGTAGTTCTCCTGCTGGTGGTGATCCCTGCGCTGCTCGTGAGGTCCGGGCTGGTCGGAGACGCATGGTGCGCCCTCGCCGTCGTCTCCCCCCTGCTGGGCTTCGCTGTGTGGCAGAGTCCCGCTGAGGCGCGGTCCCCGGAGCTGCGTGACGGTCATCTGTTGACAGCACGCACTCAATATGGGCGACGCACGGTCGATCTCACCAGTCTGGTCAAGGTGCGACGGATTGAACTCCAAGGTCCCTATACGCCGGCGGTGGACCAGCTCGCGATCAAGGATGCGCACGGTGTCCGCCTCATCCTCGACGAAGGTCACGAGGCGGAGATTCGAACGGCGATCACGCAGGCTCCAGCCGGCCGGATAGACGTCTCCCGCCGCGCGGCCGAGCGGCTGGGGCTCACGCCGTCACGAAGCCGCCCCTGGCAGACCTACATGCTGCGCATGGTGCGCACCTTCGCCGTTGACGTCGCTTTGCTCATCGCGGGCTTCCCACTGCTGGCCATCAGTCTCGTCACCGCGGGCAGGGCCTGACCGCTGCTACCAAACGTGGCCGAGCACGTCGAGATCCAGGCCGCAGCGCACCACGAGGGCGCGGGCGAACCGGTGGTACTCCTCGACGTTCGCCTTGCTGAGGTCGTTGCCGTATCGAAGCAGGTGCTGCTGTGCAGTGGAGGTGGCCCGGTCGGCCTCACCCCGCAAGAGATGCAGTGCCGGGATCAGAAGACTCGCCCGCCCGGGATTGCCCACGTGGCCGCCTTCCTCCAACGCAGCCAGCAGCCTGTCCGGACTTGCGTACCGGCGCGAGTGCGGAAGCCCGTACCGGATGACCAGGTCCACGAGCTCTTCGGCTGCGGGTCCAGCGGCCTCGGGAGTCGCGATCTCCAGCTGAACGAAACTGTTGTACGGGGTGAGGTATCCGATCGGCCTGCTCAGGGTGGCCCTTCCTGGGATGGGCTTCTCACCCAGCAGTTCAGCCAGGAGCCGCTCCAGCGGCACGTATGCGAGACCGGCAACCGGATTGATCTGGGGAGGGTGATACCTCGTGGCTGTGTTGAGACCGACCGAGGCCTCGAAGCCGTCGCCAAGGTCCAGCGTAAAGATGCCCCCGCGGCCGCGCCGACGCCAGCCGGCCTCCGTCATACGCTCGCGTGCGGCGGCATTGAACGCCGCGATCAGGTCACGCATCACGCCCGCAACCCTAACCCTCCCCGCCGTGGCCGCGTCACTCACGCTGCCCACGGCGAAGCGCAACCGCCTCCGCGCCGGCGTGCCGCAGCCGTGCCGCATCGGGCGCAGGTCGGACGCACAGGTCGGACGTTACGTGGCGGCTCCGGGCCGGGTCGGCTCGATTTGGCCCAAGCACGCGGCGTCGCGGTCGCGATCATTCGGGCGGAGCCCGGGTCTCTCCAAGGCCGCTCTGACCTGCGCACCCTCGACGCCCTGGACCACCGGGCCGCAAGGCAGATGTCGGCGGTTGGAAACCGTCGCCGGAACGCCGACTGATGGCCCTCCGTAGCCTGTCCTGGTGACAAGCGAGTCGGAGCACACCACAACTGCGGAGATGCGGTCTCTGCCCGATGTGGAGACGATCCTCCGCGGCACCGATTGGGCCGGTCTGGAACACGCGCGCGGTCCCGCGGGTGACATGCCCGCCGCGCTGGTGACCCTACGTGGTACCGATCCCGTCGCCCATGCGCGCGTCATGGCCACGGACCTGGAGCCCCTGCGTCACCAAAGCAGCGTCTACTCAGCCACCGTGCCGGCGGCGTTGGTCATCGCCGCGATCCTTCCTGAGCCGAGCGCCGAGATCGAAGGGACCTACAACTCCTGGAACGGCCCAGTCGGAGGGGAACGACACGGCCTGCTCCGCGTGGAACTGCTCGAATGGCTGGCGTCACTGGTCCACGACACCGACGACGAGCTGTACGCCAGACTACGGAGGCGGGGCGAGGTCTCGTCGGAGATCGAGACGGTACGGGCTCTGCGGCCGCTGTTCTTCCGGGCAGTCGCCCCCTTCCTGGACGACGCCGAGCCGGCCGTGCGCCACGCCGCCCTCATGACGGCCGTCTTCCTCTCCGAACACCCCGAGCTGGCAGGCCACCGACCTGACCTGGCCATCCGTGCACGGGATCTCCTGGAGACCTGCGAACGGCCTCAGTACTACCGGCACAGCGCCATCGACGGCCTCAAGGCCTGGGGCGAGCCCTACGAAGACCTCATGCGCCCCACCGACGTCCGTCCGCCCCGGCCGACAGAACAAGAGGGGTCGCCGTGGGGTGATGCGGTCTCCATCAGCGACCAGCAGCCCGGCTGCAGCGACGACCCGCGCTTCTAGGCCGCGGGTCGCAAACCCAGCGCACGCGCCGAGCCGGGGCAGGCCTCGAAGGTCGGGGCCCACGTCGTAGCGGCGTCAACGCTGCTCAGCCGGCAGCTCAGCCGGGCGGTCGGCGGGTGGACCGGCGGTGGATCCCTGCCTGCGCGGCGGCCGCGGCAAAGGCGCACCACTGCTCGATGAGGGGACGGTAGGCGTCCGGTTCGCAGGTCCTGGCTGGTGGGCCGGCGAGCCACTGCCACCAGAGGCCGTCCGGCACGAGGAACCGTCCCGTGTACTCGCTGCCCGAGCCGTGATCGAGGTGGAAGAGCGCCCCCATCGCAAGGCCCTGGTCGTAGTCCAGGTCGGGCCTGCGCAGATACCGGTCCAGATAGGAGACCAGGAGTCCGGCGTCGGCCGCGGTGGAGAAGGACGCGAGGACGGTGCAGTAGGCACCGCCGGCGTACGGCCCTTCGCTGGCGACGAGGAGCTCGCCGATCCGGCTGCGGAATTCCTCCCGGCGGGAGACCGCGATCAGCCAGGCCGCCGTCTTGCGCTCACGCCAGCCGCCCTCCAGCAGGACGGAGAGCTCCTGTGGCGTGATCTCGGCGGCCACTCGACCGATCTCCTCCGCGAAGCGGGCGCGTTCGGCGTCGTTGAGCCGAAGCAGCGCCCCACCGAGCTTCATGTACCGCCGGTCCGGCATGACATGGCGGCGGGCGAGTTCGCGCAGCTCCGGGTCGTCGTACGGGCGAGCCATAGGCGCATCCTCCCGCGGCCACACCCTGCTTGGCGAGCGAGCCGGGCAGCCACCCGTGCCGCATGGGGCGGTCCGCCCGGGTGTGGCTGACGCCATCCGCGACAGCGGGCCGCTTCCCATGCGGGAACGGGATCACCTCCAGGGCGAACCGTGGATAGGACGCCCCGGGCCGTGGCCCGGCATCACGGGCTGCTGCGCCGGGGGTACGGGGTTGACCTGGCCGCCGGGCTGCTGCGCCGGGGGTGCGGGGTTCACCTGGCCGCCCGGCTGCTGCGTTCCCGTGCCCGGGGCCTGTGCGAGTCCGCCGGCCCACAGCTGGTCGACACGCGAGCGCTCGGTGGCGTCCGGGTAGCGGTTGGTGCAGGACGGGCCGGGGCCGCCGCCCGACATCAGCTCGCTGCACGGCCCGCTGTAGTTGTCCGGCAGGCCCAGCACGTGCCCGGTCTCGTGGGTGACGACGCGGATCGAGTCGTCCTGCTGGTTCTGGGTGTAGTCGAGGAAGACGTAGCCGCTTCCGTGGCCGTCGGTGGAGGCGTAGGACCCGCGCTGGTCGTTGCCCTCGTAGTAGGAGAAGTCCGCGTTGCCCGAGGCCTCTTGAAGCTTGACGTTGGACTCGGAGCTGTTCCATATCGAGGCGGCGCTCGATATCTGCGAACGGAAGCTCGGTGCGTGGGAGGCGTCGTAGTGGACGGTCACCGCCTGCGCGCTGGGCTGGGCGGCGCGCTTCGCGGCGACCGACGTGAGGACGGCCTTGAAGAACGCCTGGTTGTTCGCGGCCTCCTCGCCCGACCCGTCGTACCGCGCCGCCGCGGAAGTACCGGTGGAGGCGGACGGGGCGGCGGGCGCGTGGGCGCTCGCGGGCACCGCCGCGCCCAGCGCGCTGGAGGCCAGACCCAGGCCGAGAGCCAGGGCGAAGAGTCTCGGGGACGTACGGGACGACTTCATGGGAGGTCTCCTACTCACTCGGTGACGCCGAGCGTCCGGTGCGCGTCCGACTCCGCGAACACCGGTTCCGACCTGCAGCGACGTCCTGTGGGTCGCCATTCTTAGAACGGCCCGACGGGGAGCGCAACGGGCCCCGCCACTAGGTCGCCTCGTAGGTCCCGGGACCTTGCCACGGCAAGTGATCGGGACTCCGTCCGCACACGGCGGTGGAGGAAGGAACTGTCACAACGTCAGGACCCGTACGCCGCTGTGCAGTCGGCGTACGGGTCGGCCGGGCGGAATCGCGGGACGCGGGACAGGATTCACATTCCGGCGAAGTTGGACAAATTTGCCGATACCTTCCACACGCACCTACTAAGTGCGGCGGTAGGTTGGCAGGGTCTTGTGACCGATGTCATAGATTGCGGGCTTCCGCTTCTTTCGCACCCCGCCGGCCCCGACTCGGCCCCCCTTCCCGAGTCACCCCCACCGCTCGGGCGCACCGCTCGTCACGGCGCGCGGACGCCGAGGCGGTCGGCCTCCTCGATCACCTCGCCGAGCAGCCCGAGCCATTCGTCCACGTCGGCGGCCTGCAGGCCCACATCGAGCCCGAGGCCCTGGCCGCCGGCCAGGTAGACCTGGGTCGCGCCGCACTCGCGGGCGGCCATGAGGTCCTCGGCGACCTGCCGGGGCGATCCGCCGAGGAAGGGCCGGCCCTCCCCGATCGGTTCGCGGGTGAGCGGGGTCGGCCAGGGCACCTGGTTGACCACCGTCAGGTCCCCCGGGTCGCGGCCCGCCTCCCGGGCGGCGTCGTGGAACGCGGAGACGATGCCGCGCAGTTCCCGCGCCGAGGACGTGATCGGGATCAGGCCGTCCGCGATCCGGGCGGCACGCCTGACGGCGGCCGGCGCGTTCGCGGCCAGCAGCACCGGGATGTGGGCCTGGACCGGTTTGGGGTTCACCTCCGAGGGCGCGATCTTGTAGAACTCCCCGTCGTGCCGGACCGGGTCCGGGCCCCACGAGGTCCGCAGCGCCGTGATGAATTCCTCCGTGCGGGCGCCCTTGCGGCCGATCGGCACGTTCGCCGTCTCGAACTCGTTGTGCTGCCAGCCCTGTCCCAGACCGGCGATGACCCGGCCCCCGCTGAACCGGTCCAGGGTGGCGAGCCGGCGGGCGAGCATCACGGGCACGTGCAGCGGCGCCACCAGGACCGCGGTGCCCAGCTTGATCCGCTCGGTCACGGCGGCGACATGGCTCAGCGTCTCCAGCGGCTCGTACGTCGAGCCGTAGAACTCCGGCAGCATGTCGGGGTCGCCCCCCGTCCACAGCACGACCTTCTCGATCGGGCGCAGCAGGCGCTCGAACGTCCACAGGGCGGCGTAGCCGAGGCGTTCGGCCTCCACTGCGACCCTGACGATCGTGTCCGGCGAGGTCTGCGGCCCGGCGGTGGGCAGTGCGAGACCGATCTCCATGGGTCCTCCAACAGGTGCGGTGCGCGGTTCCGGGACGCGGCCGGTGACGACGCGCAGCGGACGGCGTCCGCCGGGTGGGCCGCGGCGTACGGGCGTGCCGGGCGGGCGACGGGGGCGACGCGGGCAGGCACTCTTTCTTATATACTAGAACCTGTGTCCAATATAGTAGATCCGCTGGTCGCGCAGATCGCAGCACGCATCCACAGCGAACGGGAACAGCGCCGATGGACCCTGGCGCAGCTCGCGGACGCCTCAGGGGTGTCCCGCGCGATGATCAACCGGATCGAGCGAGCCGAGAGCAGCCCCACCGCCGTCGTCCTCGGCAAACTGGCGGCCGCGTTCCAGGTGCACCTCTCCGCCCTGCTCACCCCGCCCGAGGCCACCGGGGTGCACCGGACGGCCGACGCCACGGAGTGGCACGACCCGGCCACCGGGTACCGCCGGCGCCAGATCACCGGGCCGCGGTTCCCCGCGGACATCGCCGAGGTCCGCCTGCCGCCGGGGGCCCGTGTGCCGTACCCGGCGGCGTCCCTGGCCTTCCAGCGGGTGGCCGTCTGGGTGCTCGACGGCCGGCTGACCTTCCACGAGGGCGACGCCGTGCACGAACTCGACGCGGGCGACTCGATCGAGATCGACGAACCGGTCGCGCACGTCTTCGCCAACACCAGCGACGCCGAGTGCCGCTACGCGGTCGTGCTCGCCCGCGTCGCGGGGCCGTGACCTCTCCCCCACGGCAGAGCGAGGTCCTGCTGGGAGCGCGCCCAGCCCGCGGTGTTGGAGTAGGACTCGTAGCAGTAGCGCGTACGGCGTTCCCACTCCTCGCCGGTGAGGTGCTCGTACGCCCGGTCCGGGACGTACAGCAGGCATTCGGCACACACGAGGCCGCTCGCGAAGGGCTCGAACGCCGCCGGATCCCGCAGGACGCGGTCGTACGTCTCGCGTCCGGCGGCGACGACGGCGGCCCGGGTGTACAGGAAGGCGTCGCCCGACAGGTCCTGTCCGTACTCCCTGCGATCAAGCCGGTACAGCGCCCACGACAGGTGCTCCGCGAACTGTTTCACCGTGCCCAGGGGGCCCGCGGCCAGGCGGGCGGTCAGGGCGGCGACGAGCCGCTCCGCGTCCGGGTCGGGTGTCGTCGGCGCGCAGTCCTCGATCAGCTGCCAGAAGGCGTTCTCGTCCACGTACGCGAGCATGACGGAAGCCTCTGACAGGCCCCGTCGCGGTCGGCACGGCGCGATGAGCCGGGGGCACCGGTCGACGTCGGGCCCCCGCGGGGCTCCGTCGGGCGCCGTTGACGGGCCGGCCCGGACCCGCCGGGTGCGGGCCGGCGGATGACGCCCCGGCGGGCGGCGCCGCCGCGGCGGGCGAGGTGCGGGCGCGGAGGCCGTTGCGCCGGGTGGGCTCACCCGTTTGCCGACGGACGCTTCACCCACCTGGCCGCAGTGCTGGCGGTGCTGGGGTGTGTGCGTGGCTCGCCGTGCTTCCATCCCGTCAGGAGGCACACATGATGCGTGAGGACCGACAGCAGGACACCACCCCGCGGACGGGTGCGTCACGGCGGCATCTGCTCGCCGCGGCCACACTGGCGCCGGTGCTGGGCGGGGCGATCTCCGCGTGCGCGCCCAACGGGACGTCGAAGCAGCACAACCACCCGTCGGTCATGCCCGTGCGCACCGCCCTGACGGACTGGAAGGAGGTGGCCCTCGCGCTGGGACGGACGGGCGACATCAGGCGCGACTTCATGTACCACACGGGCCTGCCGCGCCGGGACCTGAACGTGGTCTCGCAGGGCGTCACCGTCAAACCCGGGCTCGCGCTGGGCTCGCACGTGTCCTTCGTCCGCTACGCCGACGGGAACACGCTGCTGATGGGCGACGTGGTGGTCACCGAGAAGGAGATGCAGTCCTTCGCCGACGTGCTGCACGAGCGCAAGATCGAGCAGACCGCGATCCACAAGCACCTGCTGTCCCAGACGCCCGAGATCTGGTGGGTCCACGTCCACGCGCACGGCAAGGACCCCGTGGCCATCGCCAAGGGCCTGCGCGCGGCGCTCGACCGTACCGGTGCCCCGCCCCCGGGGCGGCCGGACCACAGCAAGCCGCGCGAGCTCGACATGGACACCGCCACCATCGACAAGGTGATGGGCGTCAAGGGCGGCATCGACGACGGGGTCTACAAGAACACCTTCGTGCGCCGGGAGACCATCATCGACGCCGGCATGGTGCTGCCGCCGGGCCTCGGGTCGACCAGTGCGATCAACTACCAGCCGCTGGGCAACGGTCGGGCCGCGGTCAGCGGCGACTGCGCCATGATCGCCAGTGAGGTCCAGAACGTCTTGGCGGCGCTCAGGCAGGCCGGGTGCCAACTCGTCGAACTGCACAACCACGGGCTCGTGGACGAACCTCGGCTGTTCTTCGTGCACTTCTGGGCAGTCGGTGACGCGGTCAAGCTCGCCAAGGGGATCCGCAAGGCCCTGGACGCCACCAACGTCAAGGGGATGGCGGTGGAGATCGGCTGAGCGCCCGTCCGGCAGCGGGTTGGCACGTCCCGGCCGCCGTTCCACACGGATCACCCGTGGTGGGAGCGGCGGCCGGCTCCGTTCCCCTTCGTTGTACCGTCTCCGGAGACGGTCACGGGGAGGGACGGGCACGATGGCGGGACGGTGGTACACCGCACTGGGGGTGAACCTGCTGCTGGGGATACCGGGCGTGGTCCCGCTCTGGATGCTCTGGTACCTCGCGGCGAACTGGCCGCTGGCGGACCTGGGTCTGACGCGGCGGGAGCCGACGGAGAACGACGGCATCCTGCCCGGGCTGGTCCTCTTCGGGCCCGTCGTGCTGCTGTTCGCCGTCCTCTGGTGGGCGGCCAACCGGCCGCTCGCGGCGCGGACGGCGCTCACCGCGCGCCGTTACTGGCTGCTGAGCGTCCTGGCCACGTTGCTGCCGACGGCGGCGCTCTTCGCCAACTCCTGAGCGTCCCGGCGTCCCGCTCCCCGGCGTCCCGCCGCCCCGCGCGCGGGGTGGTCCCCCGCGGCGGGGCGTGGTGGGCGTGACGTCGGTCACGGGACGGGTCAGGCCGGGGTGCGGACGGCGGGGTCGGACGGGACGGGCCGGGGGGTGACCCTGCGGCGGCGGCCGGGGAGGCCCAAGGTCGGGTTGGCGACTCCCCAGGCGGCGCCCTTGCACACCAGTTCCTTGTAGACGGCGGCGAACCGTCCGGTGACGGCCGCGCCGACGGCGCGGTCGTCGGCGGTGACGAACTGGATCAGGCCCTCCTTGCGGCCCAGCGAGATGCACTGGTTGAAGTAGCGCAGCGGCACGTTGGGGAGCTTGCCGCCGGTCAGGCGGGCGGCGATGGAGTCGGCGGCCTGCCAGGCGGTGGGGATGCCCGAGGCGCACGACATCCGCAGCGGCTTGCCACCGGGGCCCGCCACCAGGGCGGCGTCGCCGACGGCGTAGACGTCCGGGTGGGAGACCGAGCGCATGGTGCCGTCGACCACGATCTGGCCGGTGGCGGTGGTCTCCAGGGTGGTGGCCCCGGCGATCGGGTGGACGGCGAAGCCCGCGGTCCACAGGGTGACGGCGGCCGGGAGCGACGTGCCGTCGGCGGTGAGGACGTGGCCGGCCTCCACGGCGGCGACGGTGGTGTGCTCGTGCACGGTGATGCCGAGCCGGTCGACGACCTTGCGCAGGTGCCGGGCGCCCTTCGGGGAGAGCCAGTCTCCGAGGCCGCCGTGGGCGGCGAGGGCGACGGCGAGGTCCGGGCGGGCCTCGGCGATCTCGGTGGCGGCCTCCAGGCCGGTGAGACCGCCGCCGACCACCATGACGTGACGGCCGGCCTCGAGCCCGGCCAGGCGCTCGCGCGCCCGGAGCGCCCCGGCGCGGCCGGCGATCTCGTGGGCGTGCTCGGCGGCGCCGGGGACGCCCTGGTCCTTCCAGCCGCTGCCGAGCGCGTAGACGAGGGTGTCGTACGGCAGTTCCTCGGCGCTGCCGGTGCCGCCGGCGCTTCCGTCACCGTCCACGCCCCGGACGGTGACGGTGCGGCGGTCGGCGTCGACGCCGGTGACCCTGGCCGTCCTCAGTTCGACGCCGGTGCCCTCGAACATCCCGGCGAGGGGCCGGGGCGTGAGGTCCTGGCCGGCGGCGAGTTGGTGCATCCGGACGCGCTCGACGAAGTCGGGGTCCACGTTCACGAGGGTGACGGCGACGTCCTCGCGGTGCAGCCGCCGGGCGAGGCGCCCGGCGGCGCTGGCTCCGGTGTACCCGGCTCCGAGGACGACGATGCGGTGCTGCATGTCCTGGCTCCTGTCTGCTCTCCAGCGGATTCGCCACTTGAACCGGGCGGCCCGCCGTTTCCTGACAGGAACGGGATGTGAAGCACGTCACATCGGCGTCAGAAGGCGTGGAGCAGGGGTTCCCCGTGGTCGCCAGCCGCCCATCGCCTCGTGGCGCGGTCGAGCTTGTCGGGGTTGACCTGGTTGCGGACGGCGGCGATGCCGTCGGCGGTGAGCTCCAGGCACATGACGCCGACGACCCGGCCGTCGACGACCGCGACCACGGCGGGAGCGCCGTTGGCGGCCGTCACGTGGACCTCGGCCGAGCCGCCGACGAGCGCCCGCTTGGCGGTGCCCGGCGTGAACAGGCCCCGCAGGAACTTCGCGACGGCGACGGCGCCCTCGAACGCCTTGGTGCGGGCCGGGATCTTCCCGCCGCCGTCGCCGACCGCGACGACGTCCTGGGTGAGCAGCCGTACGAGCGGCTCGGTCCGGCCGCTGGTGGCGGCCGCCAGGAACTCCTCGACGACCCGCCGGGCCGCCGCCTCGTCGATCATGGCGCCGGCGGCGGCGCCGCGGGCCCTGCCGTCCGCGACGTGCTTCTTCGCGCGGTGGTGGATCTGCTGGCTGGCGGCCTCGGTGATGTCGAGGATCTCGGCGATCTCGCGGTGCGGGTAGGCGAAGGCCTCCCGCAGCACGTACACGGCGCGCTCGCTCGGGGTGAGGCGTTCCAGCAGGACGAGGACCGCGTACGAGACCGATTCGCGCTGCTCCGCGGTGTCGGCCGGGCCGAGCATCGGGTCGCCGGCGAGCAGCGGCTCGGGGAGCCACTGGCCCACGTACGTCTCGCGCCTGGCACGGGCCGAGGTGAGCTGGTTGAGGCACAGGTTGGTGAGCACCTTGGTCAGCCACGCCTCGGGGACGTCGATGCGGCCGACGTCGGCGGCCTGCCAGCGCAGGAACGTCTCCTGCACGGCGTCCTCGGCTTCGCTCGCGGAGCCGAGCAGACGGTAGGCGACGGTTTCCAGGCGGGGCCTGGACGCCTCGAACCGGTCCACGTCGTGCGGGGTCAGGGCCATGGCCGGGATCCTAGCCCTCGCGCGGTCGGGCCGTCAGTGCGTGACGTCGAGGACGTCGAGGCGGGCGACCGCGCCGGTCTCGACGAGCCGGCCGGGCAGCGCCGGGTCGGACACGCCCAGGACGGTGCTGGTGGGGCGGTGGTCACCGCAGTACGCGGCGGGCGCCGAAGTGCTCCAGCACGCGGTCGAGGGTGCCGGGGGTGGTCCTCGTCCGGAGTTCGAAGTCACCGGTCCCGATGAGGGTTCCGGCGCTGTCGTGGGACGAATGGCCCTGGAAGACCGGGCGGCGAGGGGCCGCCGTCGGGACTCCCGCCGCTGACGGCCGCGGCCCGAGGCCGGAGGCCCCGTGACGGTTCGTCACGGTACCTCCGGCCGGGCGGGGCGTGCCGCGGTGGCCGCCGGGGGCGGTGAGCCCTCAGCGGAACGGGAAGTATCCGCCGCCGAATCCACCGAATCCGCCGAATCCGGCGACGGGGACGACCACGGGGACGACCACGGCGGGGACGAACCCACCGTAGAAGTTGTTGCCGTAGAACCCGTTGCCACCGAAGCCGCCGAAGCCGCCGCCGCCTTGGACGTAGCTCGTGACGCCTGTCGAACGGGCGATGGTCGTGGTCTGTGGTGCCGCATCGGCGGTGCCCGCCGCGACAAAGGCGAGCATCGGTGCCGCGAGCGCCGCGGCGACAGTCCGGCGGACGGTGATGTTTGCACGCATGTCAATCTCCTTCGTACGTGAAGATTGGTGGACAACGGCCGTGCCATTTCCGACCGTCGTCGAACCGGCTTCGTGTGCCTGGAGCCGGCAGGACGAGGGGCACGTGACCCACGCGTTCTCGCTCACCGGGCAGGGACGCCGTGATGCAAGGCGGCAAACGCCGAGGACATGACCGTGACACGGGTGGGGCCCGGAGTCAAAAGAAAGCGCCGCGTAACGGCGCAGGCGCGGACGCTTCTGCGCAGGTCAGGGGCGGTGCGACGGCCCCGTCGGAAATCTTCGCGGCCCCGCGGCCGACCGTGTACCCTCCGGCGCCCCCTGGCCAATGACCGGGGTCCGGGGTCACCCTCCGCCACCATCGCCCGGCTCGCCCGTGCCGGTCCCGCCCGGACGGCCCGGCCCGGCCCGCGTCACGCGATCGCCGGGTCCGACTCCTCGCGCACCGACCAGTGCGGCCCCTCCGGGAGGGCCCCGCTCGCCTCACCCGTCCCGCGCAGCGGCAGGAGGACGACCGCGGCCGCGGCCAGCGCGCACAGCAGCCAGTCGACCGCCCAGTGCAGACGGCCGGGTCCGGCGTAGAGCACGGGGGCGGCGATCAGCGCGGCGAGCAGGGCCCCGCCGAGGATCCGGGCGTGGACCGGTGCGGAGAACGCGGTGGTGCGCGGCAGGCGGCGTACGGGACGGTCGGCGGGGGCCGCGCGGTGTACGCCCCCGAGGTACGGGCGCGCCTCGTCCGGATCCGCGAGGCCCGTGAAGACCTCGCCGCCGTCGGCGACGAACGCCGCGGGCAGCTCCTCGTCGATCAGCTTCCACCGCTCCGGCCAGCAGAGCCAGCCCTCCTGGCCGCCGAGGCGCAGGCTCGCCCGGCCCACCTCCTTCGCGGGCCCGGCCAGCCTGATCTCGCGTGCGCCGTCGTGGAGCACGACCCAGTGGAACTGCGTGACGTCCAGTTCGCCGGGCTTGGACCCGCGCTCGAGGTACCGCATCCGGACCGGCTCCCCGACCCGGACGCGTACGGCGTGGAGTTCGCCCCGTCCCGCGTCCTCGGACAGCACCCGCATCTTGGCGCGCACCTCGGCCCCGCTGACCCGGCGGCGTGCGAAGAGCAGCGTCTTCACCGTCAGCACCAGCACGAGGATGATCACCGCTCCGGACAGGACACCCCCGGAGCCGGCCGCCAGGCGGGCGAGCACGAACGGCGTCACGATGAGGAGGACGGCCCCCGTCGTGCCGCCCACTGCACGGGCGGGGAGCGGCAGTCGGCGGGGCAGTGGCGGCGGGAGCGGCTGTCCCGGAGGCGAGGGCGCCGTGACGAGGGGCAGCGCCACGTGACAGGCGAGCGCCCAGGCTCCGGCGGCGACGGCGGCCGCTCCGAGGGCCGAGAGGACGTCCCAGCGCGGGGCCGGGGCGTCGTAGCGCACGAAGACCAGCGCCAGGGCCACGGCGGCGCAGGCCAGGGCCAGGCCGCCGAACGTGCGGGTGATCAGGGTGGAGCGTCGCATGGATGTCCTTCACCGGGCGGGTGGAGCCGGGGTGGGGGACGCCGTCTCACGGGGGTGATCTCTCGCGTGCGGACGGGCGGCCGGGGCCGGTGCACCGCTCGCTGTACGGTGCACCAGTTTCACCGGTGATCCGGAGCGGCGTAAAGGGACGACCCGTCACCATCCTGAAACAGGAAGGGGGTTGAAGCGCATTCAGCCCGCACCACCTCGGACCGCATGCCTCACGGCCGGCCCGACAGGCCCGTGCGGTGGGCGGCTGCGGGCGAGAGCACCATGGGTGCGTTCCACCCCTGGTGGACCAGGGCGACCTGGGAGGGCAGCGGCAGCACGGGGAGGGCCGCGCGGCCCCGGGACCAGTTGCGCAGCAGGCCCTCGGTGGTGTCGACAGCGGAGACCACCATGGTGGCCGGCATGCCGCCGTCCGACCAGGTGTTCCACAGGGCCCAGCCGTCGGGCCGGGCTTCGACGCCGAGGCGGGCGCAGGCGTCGTCGTACGTCTCGGTCCACTCGGCCGGCATCGCGCCGGGGCGCAGGATGACGACGCCCACGAGCCTTACGTCGGGGCGGTCCTCGTCGTCGACGCAGCCGTCGCCGGGGAAGTGGTAGTGCCGGATGGAGCGCGCGAGGGCGTTGACCGCGCGTTGCAGTGCGGTCGCGTCCTGCGGTTCGGGGAGGTAGGAGAGCCAGGACTCGTCGCCGGCCGCGGAGACGACGGCGCGTGCCAGGCGCTCGACCTCCCGCAGGTGGTCGAGCTCGGTCAACTCCGGTCGCGTCATGCGGCGCAGTGTGGCAGTGCGTGGCGCGGCGGCGCACCGGAGTTTCCCGCGCTCACGCACCGGCGGCGCGGGGCATCGCGCCCCCATGCTTGACGTGTCAAATAAATGGCTCTATGTTCAGTTGACGCGTCAAGTAATTGGGGCAGGGGTCAGGGCGGGCCCGGCCGTCGCCAGGGCTCGCCCGCCCGGCCGGCGCGGTCCGCACAGTCGGCCCAGTCCGCAGGATGAGGAGTCACGACCATGGCACAGCCGAACGGCGAGGAACTGCAGGCGATCCTGGAACGCCAGGCGGAACTGCGGGACCGCTACCTCCTGCCGGCCGCGGAGCGCCCCGCGCCGACGACGCAGGGCGTCCACCACGCCGCGTTCATCGCCCGGGACGTCGAGGAGACCATCCTCTTCTACCGGGACGTCCTGGGCCTTCCGCTCGTCGACCTCGTCGAGAACCGCGACTACCGCGGGTCGACGCACTTCTTCTTCGACATGGGCGGCGAGAACATGCTCGCCTTCTTCGACTTCCCGGGGCACCCCCACCCCGAGTACGCCGAGACCGTCGGCGGCGGCCACCACGTCGCGCTGTCGGTCACGCCCGAGGTCTTCGCCACGGTGAAGGCCCGCCTCGAGGAACGGGGCATCGCGTACGCGGACTTCCCGACCGAGGTCGCGCAGAGCATGTTCCTGGCCGACCCCAACGGGCTCCGGATCGAGCTCATCACGGAGCCCAAGGGCTACGCGCTCGGCGAGTACCTCCTCTGACCCCGCCACGACACAAGCCGCGCGCAGCCCGGGCAATACACGGGCCGCGCGCGGCTCTTGGCGTTCCCGGCGCCGGGAACGGACGCCGCCGAGGGGCGGTTGCGGAGCCGCCGGGCGTCAGCTCTGCTCGGTCGCGGCCTTCGTGTCCTTCTCGCGGAGCGCCTTCTCCACGGCGTCCCGCACGCGGCCGTCCTCGCGCTGCTTGCGCCGTGCGCGGCCGCGACGGGTGAAGACGATCGCGGCGGCGACGGCCGCGGCGACCAGGACGACCAGCAGGAGCAGGATCCAGGGGACCGCCCAGCCGTGGGCGGTGGCCTCGACCGGGTCCAGGGGGGTGATGGAGCCCGACGCGTCGGTGAGCATCGGGGTGAGGGTGGCGGTCGCGGTCAGGCTGACCGCGGGGGCCACGCCGTGGACGGGCACCTTCACCTTCCAGCTCTCGCCGGGGAGCAGCTCGGGCGGTGCGGCGATGTCGCCGGCGTTGGCCCGCAGCCATCCGAACGGGCCCGCCACCGAGACGGACTGGCGCGCCGACAGCATCGCGTTGCCGGTGTTGTGGATCGTGTACGTGACGGTCGCGTCGCCCTTGCCGAAGGGGCTCGCCGGGCCGTCGTAGTCGACGTGCAGGTCCTCGACCGCGAGCTTGGGCTTGAGTTCGCCGCTGACCCGCAGCTTGACCCGGATGCCCAGCCGCCGGTCCACGTTGATGCCCTGGGCCTCGTCGGACTGCTTGAGCGAGGTCAGGATGCCGCCGACGTAGTCGCCGGGAGTGGCGTTGTCCGGGACGGTGACGGTGAAGGGGATCTCGGCGGTCTTGCCGGGCTCGATCTCGACGCTGTCGCGGTCGGCGTGGACCCAGGCGCCGATCTTGACGGACTTCTTGTCCTTGGTGAGCAGGTCGAGCTGCCCGGTGTCCGTGGTGTAGCCGTCGGCGGCGTAGAGCGCGAGCCGCAGCGGGTCCTTGCTGCGGTTGGCCACGACCATGGCGTCCTTGACCTGTCCGCCGGGGTTCACGCTGTAGCTGTAGCTGGACCGGTCGTCGCCGAACCCGTTCGCGGCCGTCCTGACCGTCCAGGTGACGTCGCCGTCGGCCGCCCGGGCGGGGCCCGCGTGGAGGCCCACGAGGGCGAGGGCCGCGAGCAGGACCAGGACGGCGGTGCGGGCGAGGGGCGTCGTGCGGCGCGGTGCGGACGGGTGCATGTCGGGGTCTCCTGGAGCGGGGAGGCGGGGCAGGCACCGACGGTGCCTGCCCCGCCGTCAAACGGGTACGGTCAGCTGCTCAGCGCAGTGATCGTGAGGGTGGCGCGGTAGCCGCCCTTCTCGACGCTGTCCGGGATCTTCAGATCCAGGTCGGCGCCGAGCTTGGCGGAGCCCCGCGGGTGGCCCTGCTCGGCGGTGCCGAGGCCCCGCGAGACGGACAGACCCTGGCCGTGGTCGTCGTAGCCGGAGGTCACCGGGTCACCGGCCGTGGCACCGGCGCCGCCGTCGAGGACGTACGGCGTCCAGCCCAGGTAGGAGCCGGAGAACGTCTTGTCGGCGTCCTTGAAGTCGCTCACGTTGGCCGAGATCGACCACGGGGCGAGCGAACGGCGGCTGTCGGAGACGAGGATCGGGTTGATCTTGCCGCCCGCGACGAAGTGGTCGCCGTTCTCCTCCTTGGCCGTGCCGAGGTCCACCAGGCCGTTGTAGCCGTCGATGGTCCAGCCGAACTCACCCGGAGCCGGGTTGGGGACGTTGACCTGCAGGTCCTGCTTGTCCCCGTGGTACGGGTGCACCGTGACGTCGTCGACGTGCGAACCGACCGGCTGGTCGGCGCCGTTGGCGGCGCTGCGGATGTTCTCGACCACGAGCTTGTCGTTGCGCACCTGGACCTTGACGTAGGTGCGGACGTGCTCCTGGTTCTGGACCGAGTTGTACCAGTAGCTGTTCGGGTTCAGCGGGTCGGCGCCGTTGCCCGCGCCGCTGGTGCCGCTGCTGTCCGGCTTGGTGATGTCGTAGTACTTCGAGCCCGAGGCGGAGTTGGCCGTCACGTAGAGGACGCCGCCGGGACCCGGGTACACGTCGGAGGCGCCGGGCTGCTCGGCCGGGTTCTCCTTCTCACCGTTCTTGATCAGGTAGCTGCGGGAGTAGCTGTGGTCGTGGCCCTGCAGGACCAGGTCCACCCCGAGCTTGGAGAACGTCGTCGGGAAGTCCAGACGACGCTGCTTGTTGTCGCCGTCCTTGGCGTGCGAGGCCGGCGAGTAGATCGCGTGGTGGTAGACGAGGACCTTCCACTTGGCCTCGTTGCCGTGCTTGTTGATGACGTCGGTCACGTAGTTGACGTGCGCCGCGTCACCGCCGCCGTTGGCGGAGTTGTAGCTGTTGCTGTTCAGGTCGATGAACAGGACATCCTTGTAGATGTACCAGTAGTCACCGCCCGACTTGGTGCCCGCGGGGTTCCCGTTGTCGTAGTACGGGGCCGAGCGGTCGGTGTTCGGGGTGGTGAAGTGCTGCTCGTAGGCCTTGCCGCCGACGTCGTGGTTGCCGATGGTGGCGGCCCACGGGTACTGGCGCAGTCCGTCGGGAGCGAGGAAGGAGTTCCACTGGGACTCGGTGTTGGCCGTCTCGACCTGGTCACCGCCCGACACCAGGATCTCGGCGTTCGGGTTGGCACGCAGCGAGACGTCGACCGTGTCCTGCCAGCCGGCCTGGTCGGCGGCCAGGTTGCCGGAGGAACCGATCTGCGGGTCGCCGTAGAACAGGAAGTCGTACTCGCCCTCGAAGTCCTGCGTCTTGAACGAGTAGGCGGAGGACCAGTTGCCCTCGCTGCCGACGCGGTAGGAGTACTGGGTGTTCTCCTTGAGGCCGGTGATCGTCGCGTGGCGGTTGTAGCCGCCGCTCGTGGCGATGTTGGCCGCGCCGATGGCGTCGAAGGAAGCGGCGCCGGCCGGGAACTCGTCGTTCACCAGCTGCGCGGTCGGGACGACCTGGATCTGCTGCGCCGTGTCGGCGGAGGAGTACCAGGTCACGGTGCGCTGCGTCTCGTTGGCGCCGACACCGAGGACGATACCGCTCAGCGTGGCGGTGTCGGCGGCGGACGCCGAGGTCACCAGCCCGTTGCCAAGGGCAACCGTCAGGCCGAGGAACGCCGCGGTGGCCCCGGTGGCCACACGGCGCCGCGCGGACCCGGAGGTCCGCGAGGAGTTGCTCGATCTCATGTTTGTCATTTCCTTCTGTGCACGAATCGTGTGCATCGAGTGGAGATCTCCACGCTCACCTCGGAAGGTAAAGCGAACATAAATGCGAGCTACGTGGTAGTTGAACTTCGCACGAGCCCTGGACGGAGTCTCAGAATCCGGACACACGTTGCACGAACCACACCAGCCCCATCACGGACACCCCCGCGGAAATCGCACCCGTGGCCCACAGCCCGGCCCGCGCCGAGCGCCGGCGCAGCACGATGAGCAGCGGGAAGACGACGGCGATGATGGCCAACTGGACGGTCTCGATGCCGACGTTGAACACCAGCAGGGACCACAGCAGCGTCCACGACCAGGCCTCGTCGATCCCCAGTGCGCCCGCGAAGCCCAGGCCGTGCACCAGGCCGAAGCAGAACACGACGCCCAGCCGGGTCCATCCGGCCCGGTCCAGGCTGAAGTGCCCCTGCCCGGAGGCTTCGAGTTCGGTCGCGTGGTCGCCGCGCCGCCAGATCCGCCACAGGTACCAGCCGGCGACCACGGCGATCGACAACGCGATGACCGGCTCCACGATCCGCGCGGGCACGTCGACCACGCCCAGCGCGGCGAGCATGAACGTCACCGAGTGCGCCAGGGTGAAGCTGGTGGCCGCCAGCACGATCTCGCGCGGCCGCCGCGAACCGGCGATCAGGGCGAGCAGGAAGAGGATGTGGTCGATGCCGGTCAGCAGGTGCTCGGCGCCGAGCCGGAAGAACTCCCAGAAGCGCTCGTACCAGGACTGGCCGACCGAGAAGGACGGGTGCGCGGCGTCGAGCGCGGCACTGCCCGAGCCGCCGTCGAGCGTGTACGTGACGATCGTCTTGACGCCCTTGACGTAGCCCTCGGAGTCGGGGAACAGCCCGCTGCGCACCTCGTGGTCGTCGCCCTGCGGGCAGTTCCAGTCCAGCCGGAGGGTGGCGTACGGGACGCCCTCGCGGGTACCCATGGTGAAGCCGCCGGCCTGGGTCGCGGTGCAGGCCTTGGCGTCGGAGGTCACCGTGAAGCGCTCGGCGGCGTACGCGACGGCGGACTCGGCGTGCGCCGCCAGCGCCGCGGCCTGCGCGCGGGAGTCCCCGGCGTCGAAGGCGGCGGTTCCTTCCCGGAAGAGGTCGTCGTCGTGCTGGTAGTCGGCGGCGGACACGACGAAGAGGTCGTACTCGAGCTCCAGCGTGGTCCGGATGCGGCCCCCGTCGGCCGGCGCGACGTCGGCGTACACGGTCGAGGTGAACCCGTGCGCGAACGCGGACTGCTGCCCGAGGCCGAGGAGGGCGATCACCGCCGCGGTGATCCCGACGAGGGTGCGGCGGAGGCGATGTGACATGTGGCTCCTTCAGGTTGCCACTGCACCGTGCACGTCATGGGTGAACCGGAACCGGCCGGTCGGCGAATCGTGCGGAAACAAGTTCGAGAACGGCCCCCGGTGGATGGAGACCATGGGAAACGGGATTGCAGGATGGGGACGGCACCACCTGTCACACCCGGAGGTCGATCGCCTTGCGCCCCTCGCTTCAGGCCGCCGCCGTCCTGGCCGCGGCCGCCGCGCTGCTCACCGGATGCGGCTCCGGCGACGACTGGTCGCGGCCGCACCCCAGCCCCAGCGCCGTCGGCGCCCCCGGCCCCGGGTTCGTCGACCGCGCCGCCCCGCCCGCCCCCGAGGCCACCGCCACCCCGCGGCCCGGCTCCTGGTCGGGGGTCCACCCCTCCGAGGGCTACCGCGTCGTCCTGCTGACCGCGGGCGACGACCGCCCCACCAAGACGCTCGTGACCGCGGTCGAGGAGTGGGCCCGGGCCGAGCACGTCGACCTCAGGAAGGTCGAGGCCGAGCACGCCTCCGACCTCCTGCCCGCCGCCACCCGAGCCCTCGACCTGCACCCGGACCTCATCGTGAGCGCCGGCAACGACCTGATCGACCCCCTCGCCACGGTCACCCCGAACCACCTCTCGCAGCAGTTCCTCGTGGTGGGCGCGGAACTGGCCGAGCCCACCGCCAACGTCACCTCCGTCGACTGGTCCGGCGCCTCGTTCCGCGGCGAGGGCCTGGGCATGTCCTCGACGTACGACGCCGGCACCTTCACCCCCGCCCGCTGCGCCGCGGCGATCCGCGCGGGCGTGGCGTCCGTACTGGGCGGCGTGACGGGCATCGTCCTCTGGCTGGACGAGCACGAGGGGTGACACCCCCGGCGCCGCGCCCGTCCCCTGCCACTCCGCCGCCGAGGCCCTGACCGGGACCCCGCGCCGCCACGGCGCCGCGCGCTCCGAGGACCCGGCAGAACGCGCGGGCTGACCGGCGGGCGGACGCTCCGGCGGCGTCACTACCTGGCACCGCATGGCACCACATGGCGCCACATGGCGCCAAGTGACACCACCCGGTGCCACGTGGTGCCATCCGGTGCCACGTCGAGCCTCGGATGGCGCATCGGCCGCCGATGACACCGCCTCCGCCCTCACCGCAACCACCACGTTTGCCCAGCTCAGACCTCATGTCGCCGATCCGGTGCCACATACGGCGCCATAGGGGCTTGCGCATGGCGCCATGATGGTGCCACTATGGCGTCATGGACCTCACCCCGTATGTCGACACCCTCCGCCGCGAACTCGCGGTGGCCGCCGAAGCCGGCGGGGAGGACGCCCGCGAGCTGGCGGAACGGCTCACCGCCCCCCTGGAGTCGGCGACCCGCCTGACCATGCTCAACGTGCTCTCCGCCGCGATGGACGAGATCACCCGTGAACTCGCCCCCGGCTCGGTCGACGTACGGCTGCGCGGGCTGGACCCCGACTTCGTGGTGACGCTGCCGCCCACCGGCGGCGGCACCGCGGACCAGGGCACCGCGCCCGTCGAACCGCTCAGGACCCCCGCGGCGTCCGAGGGCGACGAGGGCGGCACCGCCCGCGTCAACCTGCGCCTGCCGGCGCACCTCAAGACCCGCGCCGAGGAGGCCGCCGGGCGCGAGGGCCTGTCGGTCAACGCGTGGCTGGTGCGCGCCGTGTCGGCAGCCGTCGACGGCGCACCGCAGCCGCGTGCCGAGGAGAAGACCCGCACCACCGGACAGAGCTTCCGGGGCTGGGTGCGCTAAGCGCCCCGCGCCCCGACCCACTTCACCCACACACCACGTCCCACCAGCGGGGACGACTCAAGGACTCAAGAGGACGGGACAGCCATGCCTTCTTTCGACACCCCCGGACCCATCTCGGTCACCGCCCACGTGGGCGCCGGTTCCATCCGGTTCACCGCGGGCGACCGCCCCGACACCGTCGTCGAGGTGCGGCCCCGCGAGCCGAAGCGGGACAAGGACGTACGGGCCGCCGAGCAGACCGAGGTCGCGTACGCGAACGGCGCCCTGACCGTCAGGACGAAGGAGCGCTTCCTCATCGGGCCCAGCGGCGCCGTCGACGTGACGGTCGAACTGCCCACGGGCTCGGACGTCGACGTCACCGGCTCCTGGACCCAGGTGCTGGGCGAGGGCCGGCTCGGCGAGGTCCGCGTGAAGACCTCGTCCAACGACGTCCGCTTCGACACGACCGGCCCGCTGCAACTGACCGCCTCCCACGGCACGGTCACCGTCGACCGCGTCGAGGGCCCGGCCGAGATCACCACCAGCTCCGGCACCCTGCGCGTCGGCACCCTCGGCGGCCCCGCCGAGATGCGGAACTCGCACGGCACCACGACCGTCGGCGCCGCGCTCGGCGAGCTGCGGGTGCGCGGGGCCCACGGCAACGTCGACATCGCGCGCGCCGAGGCCTCGGTCACGGCCACCGTGGCCCACGGCAACCTGCGCGTGGCCGAGGTCGCCCGCGGCACCGTCCGACTGGAGACCTCCTACGGCGCGATCGAGGTCGGCGTCCGCGAGGGCACGGCCGCCTGGCTCGACGTCAGCTCCGAGCGCGGGCAGGTGCGCAACACGCTCAGCGGCTCCGAGGCCCCGCAGAAGACCGAGGACACCGTCGAGGTCCACGCCCGGACCCGCTGGGGCAACATCGAGATCCACCGCGCCCGGGCCTGAGCACCACCACCCCCACCGCTCCCCTCCCCACCCGCCTCAGCCTTCGATCGGAGGGCCCCATGCCTTCATCTGTCATGCCCACGCCCAGGACGTCTCCGGACGGCCGCACGCCGCCGGCCGCCGTCTCCGCCGTCGGACTGCGCAAGTCCTTCGGCGACAAGACCGTCCTCGACGGCATCGACCTGCGCATCCCCGCCGGTTCGGTGTTCGCGCTGCTGGGCCCCAACGGCGCCGGCAAGACCACCGCCGTCAAGATCCTCTCCACGCTCATCACCGCCGACGGCGGGCAGGCCCAGGTCGCCGGCCACGACCTCGCGGACGAACCGCAGGCGGTGCGCGCCGCGATCGGCGTCACCGGGCAGTTCTCCGCCGTCGACGGGCTGATCACCGGCGAGGAGAACATGCTGCTGATGGCCGACCTGCACCACCTGTCCAAGAGCGAGGGCAGGCAGGTGACCGCCGGACTGCTGGAGCGGTTCGACCTCACGGAGGCGGCCAAGAAGCCCGCGTCGACCTACTCCGGCGGCATGAAGCGCCGCCTCGACATCGCCATGACGCTGGTCGGCAGCCCCCGCATCATCTTCCTCGACGAGCCCACCACGGGCCTGGACCCGCGCAGCCGCCACACCATGTGGCAGATCATCCGCGAGCTGGTCTCCGACGGCGTCACCGTCTTCCTCACCACCCAGTACCTGGAGGAGGCCGACGAACTCGCCGACCGCATCGCGGTGCTGAACAACGGCACCATCGCCGCCGAGGGCACCGCGGAGGAACTCAAGCGACTCGTCCCCGGCGGCCACGTACGGCTCCGCTTCACCGACCCCGCCGCCTACCGCTCCGCCGCCGACGAACTGCCCGCCGCCGCGGGCGACGACGAGGCACTGACCCTGCAGATCCCCAGCGACGGCAGCCAGCGCGCCCTGCGCACCCTGCTGGACCGGCTCGACGCCGCCGCGATCGAAGCCGACGAACTGACCGTCCACACCCCCGACCTCGACGACGTCTTCTTCGCCCTGACCGGCGACGCCACCCTCCCCCACCAGACCACGGAGGCCCTGCGATGAGCACCCCCACCTTCGCCCTGCGCGACAGCGCGACCATGCTGCGCCGCAACCTCCTGCACGCCCGTCGCTACCCCTCCCTCACCCTCAACCTCCTCCTCACCCCGGTCATGCTGCTCCTGTTGTTCGTCTACGTCTTCGGCGACGTGATGAGCGCCGGCATCGGCGGCGGCACCCCCGACCGCTCCGCCTACATCGCCTACCTCGTCCCCGGTCTGCTCCTGATGACCGTCGGCGGCACCACCATCGGCACCGCCGTCTCCGTCTCCAACGACATGACCGAGGGCATCATCGCCCGCTTCCGCACCATGGCCATCCACCGCGGCTCCGTGATCGTCGGGCACGTCGTCGGCAGCGTCCTGCAGTGCCTCGTCGGCGTCCTGGTCGTCGCCGCCGTCGCCGTCGCCATCGGCTTCCGCTCCACCCACGCGACGGTCCTCGAATGGCTCGCCGCCCTCGCCCTGCTCGTCCTGTTCGCCACCGCGCTGACCTGGATCGCCGTCGGCATGGGCCTGGTCAGCCCCAACGCCGAGGCCGCCAGCAACAACGCCACGCCCCTGATCCTGCTCCCGCTCCTGTCGAGCGCCTTCGTGCCCCTCGACTCCATGCCCGGCTGGTTCCGGCCCGTCGCCGAGTACCAGCCCTTCACCCCCGCCATCGAGACCCTCCGCGGCCTCCTCCTCGGCACCGGGATCGGCAACAACGCCTGGATCGCCGTCGCCTGGTGCGTCGGCCTCACCGTCCTCGGCTACTTCTGGTCCACCGCGAGGTTCAACAGCACCGGCAAGTTCTGATCCTCCATGAACACCACGACGGAGGGCCCGCGCCGCGCGCGGGCCCTCCGTCGTGGTGTCCGGTCGTGGTGGTCAGCCGGTCGTGAGGTGCGTGTCCATCACCGTCACCAGCGCCGCCCGTCGTGAGGTCCCCTTCGGCGCGCGGGTCTGGTCGAGGCGGAGCTCCGCGGCGCGGCCGCGCAGGGTCAGGGTCATCAGCTGGTTGCCGAACCAGGGACCGTCCAGCTTGCGCCAGCCCAGCGCGGGGCGGTCGACACGGCCGTGGCGGGCGAGCACCCGGCCGAGGAGCCGGGCGGGACCGGTCCAGGCGAAGCGGAAGGCGAGGCGCATGTACCCGGGGATGGTGTTGTGGACCGGGGAGCAGGTGAGTTGCAGCACCCGGGAGCGCAGGGGCCGGCCCGGACGGGTGGCCTCGGCGGTGTAGGCGTGGTGGACGTCGCCGGACAGGACGCAGATCGTGGCGGGGGCCTCGGGCGCGTCCGCGGCGTCGGTGAGGATGCCGGCGAGGTCGTCGAACGAGTCGGGGAAGGCCGACCAGTGCTCGAGGTCTCCGGCCTGCCGCAGGCGCTCCCCGCGGTGGGTCCAGCGGTGGCCGCGGCTGCCGCCGCAGAGGGCCGAACTCCAGGCCTCGGTGGCGTGGATGGCGTGCGGCAGGAGCCAGGGCAGCGAGGTGCCGACGAGCAGGTGGTCGAAGCTGCCGTCCGGGCGGGCGTTCTCGCGCAGCCAGTCGAGTTCCGCCGGGTCGAGCATGGCGCGTTCGTGCTCGTCCAGGACGCGGGAGGCACGTGAGTCGACCATGAGCAGGCGGGTGCGGCCGAGGTCGCGGCGGTAGCTCCAGCGGGTGTGCGCCGGGTCGGCCTCCACGCGGGCGGCGAAGGCGCGCAGGGTCTCGGTGCCGTCGTCGGCGGCGCGTACCGCCGCGAGCAGCTTGTCGGCGGCGAGTTCGGCGGGGGTGAGGTTGCCGAGGTGCTGGTGGACCCAGTACGAGGTGAGGCCGCTGGTGACGCGTTCGTGCCACCAGTCCGTCTCCCGCATGCTGTCGCGCCACGTGTGGGAGGTGTTCCAGTCGTCTATGACGTCGTGGTCGTCGAAGATCATGCAGCTGGGCACGGTGGACAGCAGCCAGCGGATGTCCGGGTCGAGCCAGGACTCGTAGTAGAGGTGGGTGTATTCCTCGTAGTCGGCGACCTGGTCCCAGGGCGGCTCCTTCAGGTCGCGTCGCCGGGCGAGCCAGCGGCGGGTGGCCGCGGAGGTCTCGTCGGCGTAGATCTGGTCGCCGAGCAGCAGCAGGAGGTCGGGGCGGGGCGCGTCGCCGGAGGCGATGTGGTGGGCGAGGGTGTCCAGCGCGTCGGGGCCGATGGGGTCGGGTTCGTCCGGGGGCGGTGCGGCCCAGCGGCAGGAGCCGAAGGCGACCCGCAGCGGCCGTCCGTCCGCCTCGCCGTCCCCTTCGCCGCTGCCGTCGTGCCCGGCGGTGCGGATCGTGCTCGGCGGGTACGGGGAGTCGGCGAGCGGCCAGACCTGCTGCCCGTCGAGGAGCACGCGGTACGCCGTCGTGGTGCCGGGGCGCAGCCCGTCCACGGTGACGACGGCGTAGTGGTGGCCGGCGATCTGCCAGGTGCGCTCGGTGCCTTCGGCCCCGTCGTCGCAGGAGACGGTCACGGTGGCGGGGCGGTCGGCCTCGACCCACACGGTGGCCGTTCCCTCGTCCACGTACCTCAGCAGCGGGCCCAGGCGCAGTTCTGCCATGGCGGTCGGCCTTCCCTCCGTCGTCGTGAGTTGTGGACGTCGGAGGGAAGGCGTGAGTTCCCGGCCGCGCCCCGGCCGCGGTCCCGGCGGCCGGGCGGGGCCGGGACGCGGGATCAGCAGCCGCTGAGCACGCTGCTGAGCTTGTTCTTCTCGGCGGTGTCGACCGACAGGCCGTAGTAGTACTTGACCTGGACCCAGGCGCGCACGTAGGTGCAGGCGTAGGCGGAGCGCGACGGCATCCAGGTGGCCGGGTCCTGGTCGCCCTTGGCCTGGTTGACGTTGTCGGTGACGGCGATCAGCTGCGGACGGGTGAGGTCGTTGGCGAAGGACTGGCGCTTGGCGGTGGTCCAGGCGGAGGCGCCGGAGTCCCAGGCCTCGGCGAGGGGCACGAGGTGGTCGATGTCGAGGTCGGAGGCGGCGGTCCAGGTGGCGCCGTCGTAGACGGAGTACCAACTGCCGCTGGTGGCCGAGCAGGAGGAGTTGGTGACCACGCCGCTGCCGTCGCGCTTGAGGACGGTCTCACGGGTGTCGCAGGCACCGCTGATGGTGATCCAGTGCGGGAAGAGGTCGCGGTTGTATCCGGAGCGGTTCTCGGTGGCGACCTTGAGCGAGGCCAGGTAGGTGCGGGCCGTGGCGGCGCTGACGGGCGTGGGGAGCGCCGCCTGCGCGGTGGGGCCGTTCAGGGTCGCGAAACCGGCGAACAGGCTGGTGAGAGCCACGAGGAGACCCAGGCGTCGACGCGCGTAGACACTGCGCCGCGCGAGAGCACTGCGTATCCGGGACATAGGGAACTCCCTTTTGGTGTGGGGGTGTTTGGCCGCTGAAACCGCTGGCCATCCTTCTGCTGGGACGTTTCTGCGGGACAAGCGGCAGGTAACAGGTTGGCGACATGGACACGTCATGTCTAGAGGCCGGACGTCACCGGATCCACACCACGGGGCCCGCGCCGGCCGACCCCCTACGGTCCGGGCGCGGTGGGCTCAGGCCGCCAAGGCAGCACGGATCAGGCGTCTCTGATCGGCCGTCAGTCATGGCCGGAACGTGCCGCACCGCCGCGAGGGCCCTGGCTACACTGCTCCGCCCGACCCCGACGGGAGGCCCCCTCAGTGTTCCCCGCACGCGTACGTGCCGGTGCTTCCTCGGCCCTGGCGGTCCTCGCCCTGTCCGGCTGCTCCGGCTGCGGGTCGAGGACGTGTACGGGCAGCCGGTCGGCGTCACCGCCGAGGTCGTCGGCTGGCGCCTCGAACTCCACCCGCAGGAGCCCTCCGAAGGCGACCAGGTCCGCTTCCGCTTCCGCTTCGACGGCGCCGACGCCGGCGCCGGCAGGGGATCCGACCCCGTGGTGGAGGCCTGCGCGGTCGACGAGGAGCGCGTGGTGCTGGGGTGCCGGACGATCTCCCCGTCCCAGGCGTTCGGGCCGAACGGCGACCCCACCGGCGGCGACTGGCTCACCGTCGAGGACCCCGAGCGGGTGGCCGGAGTACTCGTGATACCCAACGACCGGTCCTACGACAGGCGGACCTGCGAGCAGGACATCAAGGACGGTGGCGGCCCGCACCCCTCGGAACCGGCCCGCATCGGGGAACGCCTGTAAGCCGTCCCTCAGTTGGCGAGCCGGCCGGGCGGGGCGGCCTGGGCGGCGCCGAACTCGGTCACCGCGTCCCGGACGATGGTCTCCAGGCGGGCGTGGTGCGCGCCGCGCCAGTAGGGGCGCTCGCAGTCGGCGCACTGCGCGAAGACGTCGTAGCTGCGACGGGTGCCGTGCTCCAGCTTCTCCCAGACCGCGTCCTTGTCGGCCTCCCGCAGCGGCCCGTTGCACGCCGTGCAGCGCGTCCACGGGGCCAGGTCGGGGGCGAACCGCCCCAGCACGTCCCGCAGTTGCTCGTCGGGCTGGTCGCTGTAGACGTACGCGCCCGCCCACAGCTCCCGGCGGCGCAGCAGTCCGCGGTCGCGTGAGAGCATCACCCGCCGCTCGGCGGCCGAGCGGGCGGCCAGGGCGGGGTCCCCGATGTCCTCGCTCTCGTACGCGGCGTCGACGCCCAGCAGGCGCAACCGCCGGGCGAGCGTGCCCAGGTGCACGTCGAGCAGGAAGCGCAGGGGCGCACCCGGCACCGACTGCGGCCGGGTGACGGGCTCGACCTGCACGTGCTCGCCGCCGGCGGGCACGTACGAGACCGGCACCTCCCGGCCGTCCGCCAGCAGCCGGCCGACCTCGGTGAGCGGGACCCCGAGCGACTCCACGACGTGCCCCAGGGTGGACACCCCGTCGGTGACGACGGTCGTCCGCCCCTCCCGTCGTGGCGCCGCGGCGAAGAGCCGCAGCGCGGAGGCGAAGGTGATGCCGATCTCGGGTCCGTTCAGGCCGCTCACCCCGCCAGGATGTCACCCCGGCGGCGCGGGGCACACGCGGATTTCTCCGCGAGCCGGATCACACCGCCCCGTGGTCGATGAGGCTGCGGGCGCAGTCCAGCACCGTCTGCCGGGCCGGCCGGGGCTCCCAGCCCAGGACGCGGCGCGCCTTCTCGGTGCTGTGGCGGTTGCGGCGGCCGAGCGAGGGCGTGATCTCTCGCAGGGACGGGTCGGTGAACCGGGCCGCGAACCGTACGGCCAGGTCCGGGACCTGCCGGGTGGCCACCTTGCGGCCGTCCGGGCCGAGCCCGTCGCGCAGGGCGCGGGCCATGTCCGCCATCCAGATGAACTCGCCCGTGGCCAGGAAGCGTTCGCCCGCGGCCCGCGGGGAGGTCATCGCCCGGATGTGGACGTCCACGAGGTCGCGCACGTCCACCACCTCCAGCCCGATCCTCGGGACCCCGCGCATCCCGCCGGTCAGCATGCGCGCGACGATGCCGACGGAACCGCGGGTGTCCGGCGTGAGCACGGGGCCGAAGACCGCGCCGGGCAGCACGGTCGTCAGCTCGGTCGGGCCGTCGTGGGCGGCCACGAAGTCCCAGGCCGCGCGTTCGGCGACGGTCTTGGAGCGCCGGTACGGGATCAGCGTCGGGTCGTCGGGGTCGGTCCACAGCGTCTCGTCGGTCACGCCCTCCTCCGCGTACGAGGACGGACTGGCGGCGTTCGCCGCGGAGGTCATCACGACGCGCCCCACCCCGGCCGCGGTCGCCGCGCGCAGCACCCGCAGCGCGCCGTAGCGGGCGGTGGCGACCAGGGCGCCGGGGTCGGCGGCGGTGAGGCCGAGCGGGGAGGCGACGTGCAGCACCCGGTCGACGCCCTCCAGCGCGGCGTCCCACCCCTCGTCGGAGGTGAGGTCGGCGACGGCGAACCGCAGCCGCCCGGCGGGGTCGGCGACCTGCGCCACGGCCTCGGTGACGGCCCGCTCCCTGTCCCGGCCGCGCACGGTCGTCCGCACGTCGTAGCCACGCCGCAGGAGTTCGGCGACGCACCAGCCTCCGATGTAGCCGCTGCCGCCGGTGACCAGGACCAATTCGGGCATGACGGTGTCCTCCGTGCGTGGGGATGGGGTGTGCCAGAATGAAGCGGAGGCCCCTCCGCCACACGTCACGACCGTACCGGAGGCCCCTCCGTTTTAGCAATCGACCACCGACGGACGGCCGACACCCGTGAACCCGAAGCCCCCCGGACCGACCCGCAAGGACGCCCGCGACAACCGCGAGCGGATCCTGACCGCCGCCCGCGAGGAGCTCTCCACCTCCAGCGGCGCGTCCCTCACGGCGATCGCCAGGAAGGCGGGCGTGGGCATCGGGACGCTCTACCGCCACTTCCCCACCCGGGAAGCCCTGATCATGGAGCTCTACCGGCACGACATCGGGAAACTGATCGGCCGCGCCCCCGAACTGCTGGAAGTCCACCCGCCGTTGACGGCGCTGCGGCTCTGGTTCGACGAGGTCGCCCACTACGGGCGGCTCAAGTTCGGCGTCGCCGAGGTCGTCCACGCGGCGACCAACGGCGGCCTGGACGACGAGAACTACGAACCCTTCGTCGCCGCCATCGGCACGTTGCTCGAGGCGGGGGCCGCCGAGGGGTCGCTCAAGCGCGGGCTCGACCCCGAGGACGTGCTGCTGCAGCTGAGCGTGCTGTGGCGGATCGACCCGGCCCGCAACGGGGAGGCGCGGGCGGGGCGGATCCTGGACCTGATCGTCGACGGGCTTCGCTCCGCGGGGGGCCGGGGGGTGTGAGGCGCCCGGTTGTCGTGTGCGGCGCCGTTGTGGTTGCTGTTGCGGTTTCTCCCCCACCCTGCCGCCCTCCCCCAGCCTTCGGCCGGGGGGACCCCCATCCGGCGCGATTGGTGCGGGCCTGCGCACGTTGTGTTGGGGTCGAGGCCGCGCCGGCGCACTCCCCCAGCCTTCGGCCGGGGGGACCCCAGAACGCCATGGTCGTACTGAGGATAAACCCAGACACAGGAGGGTGCTCAGCCTCCCACCGCAGAACAAACTTCTCCCCATCGGCCAGCGGGAACGCGAAGCACAATCACTCCGCCAAAAAACAGCCCAGCGCACCAAGCCCTTACAGATCGGGCAGGATTACACCCATTTTTGGCGATTCACCGTTGTCGAGAAAATACATGTACGACCTCAAATCCCGACCCAGGTCACCGTCGATATAAGCAAGATTTTCCCGTAGCCCAGAAACTAGATCGCAATCTGTTGCATTTGTTTTATGGGCCAATTTTTGGGAGACAGTTCGAATCCACTGTTGCAGATCTCCCCGATTCTCCCACCAACCCCTGACACTTTCGACCGTCCAGCCCTGATCGCCATCGAACGCGTAGGCACGGTAAGGGTCGTTGAATGCGGAAAATAGGACATTTTTAACCTCGGAATGATTTCGAGGCTGCCGAAATACGAATTCCTCCATGTCATCTCCGTAGAGGATATTATTCGGGGCGATCTCTCTCCCCATCATGCAGTTGTCGGTTCCAGCCCCGTAGAACGGTCCCGGGACATTTCGCCAGTCCCGATTCTCCCATGCCCCGAGTAGGTAGGACTCCGGGCTGGGCAGTTCAAATCTTTCATTTGAGAACTCAACGGAGAATCCGACCGAAGACCTGGCAATGGGGGTTGGATCCCAGTACGTTGTAGTCACAATTTCGCCGTTCTTAGTGCCGGTGGGTGTCGGTTAACGCCATGCCATCAGGTCAACACAGGGCCTGAGTGAAATTGGATATCACTCAGGCCCCGCTTTTTCGTGTCAAAACTAGCCGGACTCGCTAGCCACTACCCGATCCAGTGCCATGCCCTCAAGACTAAATCAAGGGATTTGACCCTATCTTTAGCGGTCTGGTTGCTCGGGATGGCGTCACTGGCATCTCCATACATTCGCCGCAACGTGAAAATGTCATCCTGCGCATCGAGACTCCTCAATCGCCCAGTCCGCAGGTGTTCCGCGAGCCTGACGTTAAAATTCAGCGTCATGCCGACGTACGTCGCTCCTGGATTCCACTGATCGGGAAATTCGTAGACGCCTTGCTTCTTTTTTCAGTTGTGGACGAGGAGAGAGGTCTCACCCGCCAGTACATAGTACGTGTGGAGCTCGGCGACGGTGAGGTTGTGCATGTTGGCCGCGCCGGCGATCGCCTTGACGTTGACAACGTAGACGTGGCGGTTGTCAGCGGTGTTGAGGGCGTGGACCGGGGTGAGATTGGCGGCGCGGATCCAAGTGTGGAGAGTGTCGTCCCAAATTGGGTGTTTGGAGGTGGTGTGAAACCCGGCGGTTCGCTTATCGGCGGTGCGTACCGTGAGGTCGACCAGGTCGTCATCATGATTGGTGATGGTGGCGCTCGCGGTTTACCCCCACATCCTTGGGCGCCGGGTCCGCCGCTCGTCTCCCCCAGCCTTCGGCCAGGGGAAGCACCCCGACACACCCGCTCCCGTTGTATGGGCGCACAACGGCCGGTGGGGGTCAGATAGGCACGTGCGGCAACCCCGGACCGCCTTCGCACCGCGTCCGGCTGTCGTACGCCTCGACTGCCGACGAGGGTGTGTGGCGGGTATCCCATGTAACGCGCTGCACCACGTTGCTCCGCTCGTCGGCTGCGCGGCCGCCTAGAGCCGCGGCAGCCGGTCACCGGGAGTGGGGGAGATTCCCTCCTCCAGCCAGTGGAGGTAGACCCGCAGGTCCGCCGCGAGCCCATCCTCGATGTACGCCGCGTAGTCGGCGACGGCGAGGGCAAGGCCCTGTCCGGCCCAATCCGCCTCTTCCCAGCGGCGTTCCTCAGCCGACAGGTATGAGGTGATCCGGCCGCGCTCGCGCCACCACTCCCGGACGGACTCGACGGTCCAGTGTGCGTCGCCGTCGCAGGCGTATCCGGCGAAGGGGTCCTGGTCCGCCGCTTCGACGAGCCGCGCCAACTCGTCCCGCGTCCGGGGCTGCCGGTAGACGTACTCCGTCAGGTACTCGCCCCCGTAGAGGACGTGACAGGGCGCGTGAAGCCGGCCCGTCCAGCAGTTGTCGGTCTCGGCGCCATAGAAAGGGCCGGGAACGTTGAGCCACATGCGGTCCTCCCAACGGCCGCCGAACACTTTACGGTCGTCGCCGAGAAGCGGGAGGGGGTCGAAGTAGAGGGTCACCCACCGAGACTAGGCCCCAGCCGGGGTGCCTCGGCCGCCCCTCGCATGGTCGTTGTCCGAACACCCCCTCCGGAAGGGTGGGGGCGGCTGAAGACCGGTGCGGGGTTCGACAGCGGTCGGCGGTGGATGCACCTGCCTATCCGCCCCCCGTTACCGTCTTCGTGGCTCCGCAATGGGGCCTCCGGCCTTCGGGCCCGGCATGACTTCCCCCCCTTGTTGTTCATGATCCGGGGGGTGGTGTCACCGGGGCCGGAGGCATCGACGGACCGCTGACGGCCGTGCTCGACCAGCGGAAACTGCTGGCCAGGCGGATCGAGGAGTTGCTGGAGGACCACCCTCTTTCAAGGTCCTGACCTCGATGCCGGGAGTCGGTGTCAGGACCGGAGCCCGGATCCTGATCGAGGTCGGCGACGGCAGCACCTTCCCGACCGCCGGCCACCTCGCCGCCTATGCCGGCCTCGCCCCTGCCACCCGGAGTTCGGGCTCGTCGATCCGCGGCGAACAGCCCTCAAGAGGGGGGAACAAGCAGCTCAAACGGGCCTTCTTCCTCTCCGCGTTCGCGGCCCTGGCCGACCCGACATCGCGGACCTACTACGACAAGAAGATCGCCCAGGGCAAGCACCACACCCAGGCCCTGCTCTGCCTCGCCAGACGGCGGGCGGACGTCCTGTTCGCGATGCTCCGCGATGGAACCTTCTATGAGTCCCGTCCCGCCGCAGCGACTTGAGACCTTCTTGTCCTGCGGACAGGCGCGTGATCAGCTTCGGAGATGGAGGCCGAGGATTCCGAGCACATGAAACTCATCCACCGCTGGCTCGCCGGCGAGGTGGTCAACAACACCGTTGGCATCAAGGTGACCGGCGGCCCATTCAACGGACGGACCAAAATCGTCCAGCTCAGCCAAGACGGGCTTCCGCCCGCACGCCTTCGTGCTCGCGGCGGCCAGGGACAGACACCTGGAAGCCCTGCTGCCTGGCACATCTACGAAGCCGTCCCTGCCCCCGATACTGCCGCCGGCTGGACCTACGGATACGCCGGAGCCGACACGACTGACGCCTCCACCGGAGGGCCCCTCACGCGCCCACACGGCTTGACCAACGAGATAGGGGCACCCCCCGGCCGTTGTGCGCCCATACGACGGGAGGGGGTGTGTCGGGGTGCTCCCCCTGGCCGAAGGCTGGGGGAGACGAGCGGTTAAGTCCGGTGCCCAAGGATGTTGGGGTAAAGCGCGAGCGTTCTGGGGGTCCCCCCGGCCGAAGGCTGGGGGAGTGCGCCGGCGCGGCACCGACCCCACAACGACGTACGCAGGCCCGCACCAATCGTGCCGGATGGGGGTCCCCCCGGCCGAAGGCTGGGGGGAGGGCGGAGGGTGGGGGAACAGCCCGCCGCAGGCGCAACGGACCCGCACACGACAACCGGCCCGCACCGATGCCTAGCCGATGTGGAGCAGAAGCGTCCCGTCCGCCGCGGCCTCGACGCGCACCTGCGCGAGGTGGTCGACGTGAACCGTCGGCCCGTGGGCCGCCGCGCGGGGCCCCACGCCGACCACCCGCATCCCGGCGGCCTTGGCGGCCGCGATGCCGACCTCGGAGTCCTCGAAGACCACGCAGTCCTCGGGGCCGAAGCCCAGCTCGGCGGCGCCCTTGAGGAAGCCCTCCGGGTCGGGCTTGCTGGCGCTGACGCTCTCCGCGGTGACCATGACCTCGGGCATCGGGAGCCGGGCGGCGCCCATGCGGGCCCGGGCGAGGGCCTCGTCCGCGGAGGTCACCAGGGCGTGCGGGCGGCCCTGCAGCGCCGCCATGAACGCCGGGGCGCCCTCGACCGGGACGACGCCGTCGACGTCGGCGGTCTCCTCCGCGAGCATGCGGGCGTTGTCGGCGTGGTTCTCCGCCATCGGGCGGTCCGGGAGCAGCACCGCCATCGTGGCGTGGCCCTGGCGGCCGTGGACGACCTTCATCACGGCGTCGCCGTCGAGCCCGTGCGTCGCGGCCCACCGGCGCCAGCAGCGCTCGACCACGGCATCGGAGTTGACCAGCGTGCCGTCCATGTCCAGCAGAAGGGCGCGGGCGGGGACGACGGTGGACGGCGACAGCATGGAACTCCCTCGGACGTACAAGCAAGTGGCCCGCCCGCCGGTCAGGGGAAACGGGCGGAACCACTTTGTTCCTACACGATACAAAACCGTGCGGCGGTTCCGCCAGGGGGGTGCCCGCCGGCGTGTCCGGCTCGCGGGCCGGCCGCGCCCCTCCAGCGCGCGACGCGGGTCACCGCGCGGCGTCCGCCCCGTCCACGTACTGCAGCAGTCCGTGGGTGAAGCCCGCGGTCCGGGGCGCCGCCCCGGGCGGGGCCTGCGGGTCGGTGAACTGCAGCCGCCAGCGGGTGGGGGCGTCGCCCTCCAGGGGCCGCGCGGGCGGGAAGGCCCGGGCCACCTCGTCGACGGTGCAGGACCAGGGCGCGAGGTCGGCGAGGCCCGACAGCCGCGGCCCCCGCTCCCCCGGCGCGCGGACCAGCCACTCGTTCCAGACCGCCCCGCCGCCCGGAGCGCAGAGCACCTCGTACCGCAGGGTCGGCCACAGCGGAACCGGCCACAGCAGCGCGGGGCAGGTCAGGTCGCCCACCTGGCGCCGGAGCACCGTCTCGGGCGGCCCGAGCACCGTCCGGTAGCGGCGCTCACCGCGCGGGAAGCCCTTGGCGTGCCCCCAGGCCTGCCAGCGGCGGTTCGCCTCCCGCATCTCGCCACGGCTCGCCCCGAGCGTGCGCAGCGCCTCCTCCACCAGTTCGGGCCGGTGGTCGGCCATGCGCCGCAGCAGTACGAGCTGGAAGCCCCTCAGCCCGAAGTCGTCGATCGCCACGCTCCCATCCTGCCCGAGCGCCCCCGCGGGCCGGACACGGCGGCGCCCGCCGCGGGACCGGGTGCGGTCCGGGGCGGGCGTCGTCGTGCGGAACGCGGCGGCCGGTCAGTCCCGGCCGTGTCCGTTCTCGTCCCCGTCGGGGTCCGGGTCCTGCGTGGACCCGGTCTTCGCCTCCAGGGCGGCCCGGGTGTTGGGCCCGTAGACGCCCTGCGGGTCGCCCTTGACCCCGTAGAAGAACTGGAAGCGGGACACGGCGTCGCCGACCTTGCGGCTGTAGTCGCCGTCGGCGGGACCGTAGTAGAGCCGCATCGCCTTGAGGCGGTTCTGCAGGTCCACCACGGCCGGGCCGGTGTCGCCGCGCTGCAGCGTCACGGGCGCGGCCGGCGGCGGCGCGGAACTGGGGGCCTGGGAGACCTGACCGCTCGCGGAGGCCGTCGGCCGGGACGCGGTCACGCTGGGCGTCGGCGCGCCGGTCGTGGCCGAGGCCGAGGCGCTCGCCGAGGCGAGCGTGGAGGCGGTGACGCTGGGCGAGGCCGAGCGCGAGACGGAGGCCGAGGGCCGCGCGGAGGACGGCAGTTCGACCGCCGGCTCGGACACGCCCTGGTCGGGGGCCGCCTCGGTGCGGTCCGGCACGCCGGTCAGCTGGGCGGTGAGGAAGACCGCGCCGACGGCGAGGCCGACGGCCGCGATGCCCGCACCGGCGACGAGCGCGCCCCGACGGCGGCGGTGCGCCCCGGCGCGGCGCCTGCCCTCGGCGCGGGAGGGATGGGGCACCAGCTCGCGGGACGTGGCGGCCACCGGCACCGGCAGCCGGTCCGAGGAGACCGTGCCGAGGTCGATGAGGTCGGTGTCCTCCTCCTGCCCGGCCGCCCCGCCGGCCCCCTCCGGCGGCACGGGCGGCAGGGGTGCCGTCGGCGGGCCCGCGTCGTGCGACGGGAAGGCCTCGGCCGCCCCCGCCGCGACGGCGGCCGGGACGGCCTCCTCCGCGTCCGCGTAGCCCTCGGGTCCCGGCACGTACGGCCGCACCCGGAGGGACTCGTACTCGTGCTCCTCCTGCGAAGCCGGTGACCCCGGCTTGTCAGACGCCACCGGCGCCCCCTCCCCATCCCCTGACAGACGCAGTGATTATGCAGACCGCGCGGGCCCGGTGCCCAGGCGCCTCCGGCCCCTCCGGTCGTACAAACGGAGCCAATCTCGTGGAAAGGGTGTGAATATTTATGAAGAAGTGACGTGAACGCGGTACCGGAGCCCCGGTGCCCGAGCGGAACGAGTCCCTATGGCGCAGGACGACACCACTGCCCCGGCGGGGCGGGCCGCGGGGGACGGCCCGGCCGAAGTGACCGACAAACGTGCGGTGTACGTCGCGATCGGCGCGCTCGCCCTCGGCCTCCTGCTCGCCGCCCTCGACCAGACGATCGTCTCCACCGCGCTGCCGACGATCGTCAGCGACCTGGGCGGACTGAAGCACCTCTCCTGGGTGGTCACCGCCTACCTGCTGGCCTCCACCGCCGCCACCCCGCTGTGGGGCAAGCTCGGCGACATGTACGGGCGGAAGAAGCTCTTCCAGTCCGTCATCGTGATCTTCCTGATCGGATCCGCGCTGTGCGGCCTGTCCCGGAGCATGGGCGAGCTCATCGCCTTCCGCGCGCTGCAGGGCCTGGGCGGCGGCGGGCTGATCGTGCTGTCGATGGCGATCGTGGGCGACATCGTGCCACCGCGCGACCGGGGGCGCTACCAGGGCGTGTTCGGGGCGGTGTTCGGCGCGAGCAGCGTACTCGGGCCGCTGTTGGGCGGGCTGTTCGTGGACACCCTCAGCTGGCGCTGGGTCTTCTACGTCAACCTCCCCCTGGGCATCGTCGCGCTCGCCGTCATCGCCACCGTGCTCCACATCCCGGTCCGGCGGACCACGCACCGCATCGACTACGGCGGCATGGTGCTGGTGGCGGCCGCGGCGACCTGTCTGGTGCTGATGACCTCACTGGGCGGCACGACCTGGGCCTGGGGCTCCTGGCAGGTCATCGGTCTGGCGGTGCTGGGCGTGCTGCTGGCCGGGGTCTTCGTCCTCGTCGAGCGGCGGGCGGAGGAACCGGTGCTGCCGCTACGGCTGTTCCGCATCCGCACCTTCTGGCTGTGCTCGGTGATCTCGTTCGTCATCGGCTTCGCCATGTTCGGCTCGCTGACCTTCCTGCCGACGTTCCTCCAGGTCGTCCACGGCTACTCGCCGACCTGGTCGGGCGTGCACATGATCCCCATGGTGGTGGGCATGCTGGTGGCCTCCACCGCCTCCGGCCAGATCGTCTCCCGCACCGGCCACTACAAGGTCTTCCCGATCGCCGGGACCGCCGTCACGATCCTCGGGCTGTTCCTGCTGCACCGGCTCGACGAGACCACCGCGGTCTGGGCGCTCAGCAGCTACCTGCTCGTCTTCGGCCTGGGGCTCGGCCTGGTCATGCAGGTGCTGATCCTCGCCGTGCAGAACGCGGTGGGCTACGCCGACCTGGGCGCCGCCACCTCCGGTGCCACCTTCTTCCGCTCCATCGGCGCGGCCTTCGGCGTCTCCATCTTCGGCACGATCTTCGCGACCAACCTGGCCCGCGAGATCACCGCCGCCCTCAGCGGTCTCGCCCTGCCGCCCGGCTTCGACCCGGCCATGGTCCAGTCCGATCCGCGCGGCGTACGGCAACTCCCGGCGTCCCTGCGCGACCCCGTGCTGCACGCGTACTCCACCGCCATCACCAGCGTCTTCCTGTGGGCGGTGCCGGTCTGCGCGCTGGCCTTCGTCGTGGCCTGGTTCCTCAAGGAGCAGCCGCTGCGGCGCACCGTCACCGTGCCCGACGCGAGCGAGACGATCGGCGCCAACCCCGTCGACCGCTCCTCCCTCGACGAGATCGCCCGCGGCCTGAGCGTGCTCGGCAGCCGGGAGGCCCGCCGTGACCTGTACGTACGGATCACCGACCTGACCGGCCTCGGCCTCCAGCCCGCCTCCGGCTGGCTGCTGCTGTACATCGCCCGCACCGGCTCCGCCGACCCCGTCGACCTCGCCGTGCAGACCACCGTGCCCTACGACGTCATCGAGGCCGCCGCCTTCGAGATCGAGGAACACCGCTACGCCGCGCGCCGCGGCAACCCGCTGTACCTCACCGAACGCGGTCAGGAGGTCGTGGCCCTGCTCACCGAGGCCCGCCGCAAGGTGCTGGCCGAACTCCTCGGCGACTGGGACCCGGAACACCACGCCGACCTGGCGGCCCTGCTCACCCGGCTCACCACCGAGCTCTGCGGCCAGGACCAGGACCGGCCCGGCCCCCACCGCCCGGCGGCGTGAGCGGGCGGGACGGTCATGGCGCGAGCGCGGCGAAGGCGGCCAGCGCGGTGAAGTCCGGCTCGCGCAGCCCGACGCGCGGGTCGACGTGGTGCAGCAGGGCCGTGCCGGGGTGGTGGGCGGCGACCCAGTCCGTGTCGGCCGGGCTCTGCTCGTCGTCGACCCAGGCGAAACGCCGTCCGGCGGCGTACGCCACCAGCGCCTCGGTCTTCCAGTGGACGAGGTCGGGGCGGTGCGCGAACAGCGCGGCACCGAAGTCGACGTACGGCAGTTCGGGCAGACCGATGACCGGGCCGATCCAGTGGTTGGCCTCCGCCATCCACGTGGTGGCCCAGCACAGTTCGAATCCCAGCCCGAGCAGCGCCTCGCCGTGCGCGGGGTTGAGCCACACCCGCAGCGGACGTGCGGAGACGCCGGCCACCGGGACCCGCAGCGTGGTGTAGCCCACGGGCCGCCGGGTGCGCTTGGCCGCGTACGGGTTGAGCGGGCCGTCGACGTCGAGGAAGAGCAGCGGCCTGTCCATGGTCACAGCCTGACGTCCGGTGATCGCGGACGGCAAGGCGGTTTCCCGGGGCCGGGTGCGCGGCGCCCCGCAGGACGGGGCGCCGCGCGGGCTCAGGCCTGCTTCGGCGCGGCCTGCTGGACGACCTCGAAGGACCACACCGTGGACCCGGTGGCGGCCGGCCTGGGGCGCTCGCCGCCCTCGCCGCCGCCCTCGCGGTGCGCGGCCTGCATCGGACCGGACATCCAGTTGCGGAAGTCCTCCTCGCTGCGCCAGCGCGTGTACACGAGGTACTGGTCGGTGCCCTCGACCGGACGCAGCAACTCGAACCACTCGAAGCCGTCCGAACTCTCGACGGCGCCCGCCCGCGAGGCGAACCGCTGCTCCAGCACCTCGCGCTGCTCGGCCGGGACGGTCAGTACGTTGATCTTGACGACGCTGGGCACGCGACACCTCTCACCAAGGGGACCCGGACGGGCTCCTTCTGGACCTGTGAGTGCAGTCTCCTACATCCGGCGGTCCGGACAGCGCGATGACGACAGCAAGTCGCCCCCCAGGCGCAGGACGCGAGGGATCACGCCTCAATGAGTTTCGCGACGCCTTCCCCCGCCCGCCCCGCCTCGGCATAAAGATCCCTGAGCCGGTGCAGACAAAAGACGAGAGATTCCTGGTATCCGTCCGGAATTCGACCGCCACGGAATGACGCGGCCAGCCCTCCGGCCTGATCCGCTACGGCCTTTTCGAAATCAAGCGGCTTCAGGAAATGCGAAACGAGTACGACCTCGTCCGGAGGCAAGTAGAGGCAGACGGTGCCAAGATCGTCATCCCCCAGCAGGTCACCGAACCGCACGGCCAGTTCGCCCATCCCGTCCTCCCCCAGCGGGATCAAGACCTTCTCCAGCGCCACCCATTCACGACCGAGGCAACACTCCCGGTCGCCGTCCTCGCCTTCGCCGGAGAATCCGGACACCACGTGTTCGAACCCTCTCCCGACGTCGGTCGCCGGGATCCTCCGAAGCGTCACTTCCATACGGAATCCTCATTCACTCACTGCCGAACCTCGCTTGCTCAGCCAAGATAGGGCCGATCCCGGTGCTCCAAGAAGTGCGTCAGGCGCAACCTCTGCGTGTGGTGGATGGGCAGCGCGTCAAGTTCACCCGGGTCCACGAAGCGCACCTCCGTGGATTCGGAGGACACCGCGAGCGAGCCACCGGTGATGCGCGCCGTGAAACAGACGTTGAACTGTCGCCGCACTTCCCCGTCCGTGTACGCGATCACGTGTCGCGGGTCGGAATACGTGCCGACAAGTCCCGTGATTTCGATGTCCAGACCGGTTTCTTCCTTCACTTCGCGCACGGCCGTTCCCGGGAGCGAATCGGTCATTTCCATGCCACCCCCCGGCAGAGCCCAGAGCCCGTTGTCCGCGCGGCGCTGCAACAGAATGCGTCCTGCGTCGTCCGTCACGACGGCCGAAGCGGCGACAACCAGACTGTTGGGCTCGGGGGCGTTTCCGTCGTCGTAGTACTCGGTCCGGGCCATCGGTCAGACCTCTCCTACGGGTGCGGCCGCCGCCCACACCGCGTCGAAACTCCCGGCGTAGGTGTCGAACAGCCCACCGTCGGAGCTGCGACGCAAGTGCCACACGGGAGAGGCGTACGCGTTCACGCCGAAGACGTGAGCGTTGACCAACACCTGATCATCGGCACGGAAGATGCTGTTGTAAAGCGTCGTGGCGTGCGTGCGAATCTCGATCCCCGGCAGGCCGACCAGCGGTCAGTAATGCATGAGGGCCAGGCGGCACCGCGATTCGATGCCGTGTCCGAACCTTTCCTCGCTGCCCCGTTGTCGGACGTTCTCGCTGTCCGCGTCACCCAGCGCGACACGCACCGCGCATCCTTCGGCGGCACGTTCACGCAGGAGTTCGTTGAGACGCGGGTAAGCCTCGTGCAAGAAGACCGCTGCGTACACCAGCACGTCGATGTGCTGACGCGCTCGGCTCAGCAGATCGAGAATGCGGATACCGGGACGTCCGCCCGCTGGTCGTGCAGCGCGACCAACTCGGGGCTCACAGCACGTGCCGCACGTGCCTGCCGTAGCGCAGGCCAGAGTGCGAACACATCTTCACCCAAGGCCTCGGCGGCACGCATGGCCGCCTCTCGGCGTGGGGTCCGGCCGAGATTCACCCACCGCTCGACCGACTTGGGGTCGACCTCGGCCTTCGCCGCCAGGCCGGCGTACGTGCACCCTGTGGCAGCCATGGCGGCTCGTAGTCTCTCGTTGGGCATTCGGTCTCTCCTGGTGGCGCGCAACCTTCCCCGGGACGTTTTACCCGTTGCGGGACGTCCCGAAGTGTGGTTCACGGGAGGTTCCGGCGTCCCGGCCCCGGGGGCGAAGATCAGCTCATGACCAAGCCGACCAGGTACCTGCCGGCGCCGGTCGAGCTGCCGTTGCGGCTCGATTCCGACCCCGTGCCGACTGCTGGGTGCGACGTGTGCCTGGCACTCGACACTCAGCGCACCGAAGCGCGAATGCGCGGGGACCTCTCCCGGGTCTCCGATCTCAACGTCGAGATGCGCGACCATGCTCACGGAGTTCGGAGATGAGCCCCCGGTCGGTCTACCGTTTAGTCGATCACACCATCCGCCACCTGCCCGAGGGCGGAGTGACATACGAAGCGTTCTGCGTCACGTCCGGCTGCGGCCAGGACTCAGGGGCACAGGGCACGCACGGGGTGGCGCAGGACTGGGCATTGCGGCACACGGGCCGAACGGGGCACGACCTGTTCCGGCGCGTCGTGACCGACCACGCGCGCGTGACCCGCGACGGCCCCATCTCATGCGCGTAGCTCGGCAAGATCATTGATCTTGACGACGCTCATGCGTCCATCCTGCCTCAGCGCACGCCCGTCACCGGCCCGGCGGGCCGCGCACCACGTGCCGGGCGTGCCCACACGGCGCCGGGAGGGAAAATCGCGTGCCGCGGCCGGTCAGGCGTGGGACGCTGCGCGACGGAGTAGTCGTCCTGATCCTGGAGGAGTGCGCGGTGTCCGAGAGTGGTGCGCATGCGGTGTCGGCCCTGTTCTCGCAGGGGCGGCTGACGGTCGTCCCGCGCCGGGCGGCGCGGCGTGAGCAGTTGCTGCGGCACCTGACCGAGACCCTCTTCCTGCCGGGCCGGGACTACCACGAGCGCGAGGTCAACGAGGCGCTGCGCACGGTGCACGACGACTGCGCGGCCCTGCGCCGCTACCTGGTCGAGGGCGGCTGGCTGGAGCGCTCCGCGGACGGGGCCGCGTACCGCAGGAAGCGCTGACCCCCCGCCGCGGCGCTGGAGCCGGGGGCGTCAGCGGGGGGCGCCGTTGCGCGGCTGACCCGGACCGGCGGGGCCGTCCGGGCCGGGGGCGCCGCCGGCGGGCTGCGGGCGCCCCGGGGCCAGCAGCAGCACGCACACGGCGATGACCCAGAGCCCGGCGAGCCCGAGGCCGATGAAGCCGGCGAACGGGATGAACATCAGCACGCCCAGGACGAAGGCCGCCCATCCCAGCCAGTGCGGCAGTGCGCCGGCGGCACTGCGGGAGACGGCCAGTCCCGCCCCGAGCAGCATGACGCCGATCCCGGCCAGGATGGGCATGAACAGGTCGCTGCCGAGGGCGTTGAGCGCCTGGAGGGCGCCGCCGCCGACCAGTGGCCGGTCGCTGGCCTCGATGAGGCTGAGGGTGAGCCCGGCGCTGATCCAGAAGCCGAGGGCGGCCAGGATGCCGCCGGCGAAGGCGACCTGGGGCAGCCAGCCGGTGCGGTCGGACGCGGCCAGGACGTGCCGCAGGTAGCCGGCGAAGAACGCGAGGAAGAGCCCGGCGATGAGCAGCAGGTAGAGGCCGACGCCCTGCCTGGTGTCGTGGCTGAGGTAGAACGCCCTGACCGCGACTCCGGAACTGCCGATGCCGGGGGTGGCCCCCTGGAGCGCGTAGGAGACGGCGGCCAGGATCACGGCTGCCAGGCCGGTGAGCGGTCCGAGTCGCATCGGGGGTCTCCGATCCGTCCGTGGGCCCCCCAGACCGGTGGATGTCCGTACCGATGCTGTCACGCCTCGTGGCGGGCCGCCCACCGGCGGAGACCACCCGGGGCGGGTCCGGGTCCGAGCCGGTACGGGTCAGCGGGCCTCGGCGACGGCGGCCCGCTCGGGCGAGGCCGCGACCTGCGCGGGCAGCGTCACGGGGACGACCGCGTGGGCGCGGCGCTCGCGGCGGAAGACGTACGCGGCGAGGGAGCCGGAGCCGAGCAGGGCGACGGCGGAGGTGGCGGTGCCCAGCCAGCCCGCGCCGAGCCACTGGCCACCCGCGTAGCCCAGGCCCACGCTGTACGCGGCCCAGGCCAGTCCGGCCAGCGCGGACCAGGGCAGGAACTCGCGTATGCGGCGGTGCGCGGCGCCCGCGCTGAGGCTGACGACGGAGCGGCCGGCCGGGGCGAAGCGGGCGAGCACGACGAGCGCGCCGCCGCCGCGGGACAGGACCGCGCCGAGGATCTCCTGGGCGGTGGAGAGCCGGCGGGAGTGCGCCACGCGGTGGTCGATCCAGTTGCCGCCACGCCAGGCCAGGCGGTACGCGGCGAGGTCGCCGAGGGTGGAGGCCGCGGCCGCGCAGAGCAGCAGGGCGAGTACGTCGAGGAGGTCGTTGCTGCCGCCGGCGGCGGTGCCGGCCGTGGCGGCCGAGATCAGCAGGACGCCGCTCGGCATCACCGGCAGGAAGACGTCGAGCACGATGGAGGCGGCTACCAGGGCGTAGATCCACGGTGAATCGAACAGGGAACCTGCTCCGACGAACACCGCGTCCTCCTCTCCTGGCGAGTGCGCGGCGCCTCCGGGGTGTGAGGCGGTGTCGCGCAGAAGCGGTTCTCCTGCGACCCGCTCTCAGCCGTACAGCGTACGCCAGCCATGCTCAGGTGATCCCCTCGGGGGCGCGTGACGTTTTCCTCATCTTCGATGGTGGGCATCGGGAATAGCACGCGATTAACCGGGAGGGGCGACGAAACGTCCCCGGAACGAGATGTTCCACTCACCTTCCCGTGCGCATCATGGACATGCCACACATTCACACCCTGCCGACCTGCGCGAGCGGTCGCACACGCGTACGTCCGGGCGCGCTCACCCGAATGAGTGAGTGCAGGGTGCTCCACCCGGTGGGTAGTTACCGGGAGGAAAGCGGCCGAAGGCAGGGGGACCACCGCACAACAAACCTCGTTCCACCGTGAATTGTTTGTCTTAACCACGCCTTTGTGCGCGTGGGCCATCAGGCCGCAAGGGAAGGACCATCCATGACGGTTGAGCCGGGTGTCGCGTCGGAGGCGGCGACGGGGAACGGCCAGTCTCAGCGGAGTCTGAGCACCGCTGCGGCGCGGAATTTGGCGACGACCACCAAATCTGCGCCACAGATGCAGGGAATCACGTCACGGTGGCTGCTGAGGGTGCTGCCGTGGGTCGAGGCCGCCGGCGGCGCCTACCGGGTCAACCGGCGGCTCAGCTACTCGGTGGGCGACGGGAGGGTGGACTTCGTCCAGACCGGCTCCGAGGTCCGGGTGATCCCGGCGGAACTCGGCGAACTGCCGCTGCTGCGGGGCTTCACCGAGGACGCGGTGCTCACCGCCCTCGCCGGGCAGTTCGAGCAGCGGGAGTACGCGCCCGGCGACACGATCGTGGCCGCCGGGGAGCCGGCCGACCACGTCTTCCTCGTCGCCCACGGCAGGATCAACAAGCTGGCCCCGGCCAAGTGGGACGGCCAGGGCGTGATCGGCAGCATCGCCGACGGCGACCACTTCGGCTCCGAGGGCCTGGCCGGCCCCGAGAGCACCTGGGACTACACCGCGAGGGCGGCCACCCCGGTCACCGCGCTCGCCCTGCCGCGCCAGGCCTTCCAGTCCGTCATGCAGCAGGCCGACGGACTGCGCGAGCACGTCGCGGGCTTCGTCACCGGAACCCAGCAGGCACAGAACAAGTACGGCGAGAAGGCCATCGAACTGGCCTCCGGCCATGTCGGGGAACCCGACCTGCCCGGCACCTTCGTGGACTACGACCTCGCCCCGCGCGAGTACGAGCTGAGCGTCGCCCAGACCGTGCTGAAGGTCCACACCCGCGTCGCCGACCTGTACAACCAGCCCTACAACCAGGTCGAGCAGCAGGTGAAGCTGACCATCGAGGCACTGCGCGAACGGCAGGAGCACGAACTGGTCAACAACCGGGAGTTCGGCCTGCTGCACAACGCGGACTACCGGCAGCGCATCACCACGCACTCCGGCCCGCCCACCCCGGACGACCTCGACGAGCTCATCAGCCGGCGCCGCAACGCCCAGTACCTGCTGGCCCATCCGCGGGCCATCGCGGCCATCGGAAGGGAATTCAACAGCCGCGGTCTCGTGCCGCACACCGTCGATTTCCACGGCCACCACATCCCGTCGTGGCGCGGAATCCCGATCCTCCCCTGCAACAAGATCCCGATTTCCCGGGAGAACACCACCTCGATCCTGGTGATGCGCACCGGCGAGGACAACCAGGGTGTGATCGGCCTCCACCAGACGGGAATCCCGGACGAGTTCGAGCCGGGCCTCTCGGTGCGTTTCATGGGAATCGACGAGAAGGCGATCATCTCCTATCTCGTCAGCACCTACTATTCGGCCGCCGTCCTCGTCCCCGACGCCCTCGGCGTCCTGGAGAACGTCGAGATCGCGCGGGCCGGGGAGTAGCCCCGGCGCCCGCGCGGCCCGCGGGAACGACGGCGCGTGCCCGTGGCGCGGCGGAACGGCCCCGGCCGGCCGCACCGTCCGTCACGAGCACGGCCGCCGCCCGCGGAACCCCCGGACGGGGCGGGGGTTTTCCCCACCCCGCTTCCGGTGGGCGCCCTGATTCCGGGCAGAACGGGCGCTCCGTAGCGTCCTGGGTATGACGAAGAGCACCCGCACGTTGAGGACCATCGCCGCCGCCGCGGGCGTCGTGGCGCTGATCGGTACGGCGTCCGCCTGCGCGAACGCCTCCGACGACAGCGAGCCGGAGCGCAAGAGCTTCGCGCTCGACGGGAACGAGCTGACCATCGACTCCTCCGACAGCGCGGTCGTGGTGAAACCGGCCGACGTGGACGAGGTCCAGGTCACCCGCTGGTTCGACGGGTGGGCCGTGTTCGGGGACACCCCGAAGGCCACCTGGTCGATACGGGGGCACACCCTCAGCTTCCGCACCAAGTGCCAGGGCGTGGCGCAGAACTGTTCGGTGCGGCACGAGGTCCTGGTGCCGCGCGGAGTACGCCTGACGGTGGTCAACGGCGACGGCAGCGTGGAGGCGAGCGGCTTCAGCACCCCGCTGAAGCTCAGCACGGGCGACGGCTCGGTCGTCGTCCGGGACGTGACCGGCCCGCTGCGGCTCTCCAGCGGCGACGGCCGGATCGACGCCGACGGCATCGGCTCCCGCGAGGTGAGCGCACACACCTCCGACGGCTCGGTGAAGCTGGCCTTCGACGAGGTGCCCGATCTCGTCGAGGCGACGAGCGGCGACGGCCGGGTCAGCGTCGCGCTGCCCCACCAGAGCTACAAGGTCTCGGCGCGCTCCGGCGACGGGCACGTCAGCGTCGACGTTCCCCGCGACGAGAGCAGCGGCCACGTCGTGACGGTCCGTACGGGCGACGGCTCGGTGAGCGTCACGGAAGCCGGCCGCTGACCGCAACCGCCCGACCCGTGTATTCGTCCCAGCCAGGTGGGAGACTGGAGCGGACAACCACCGGCGGCGGACCTGCGGGAGAGGGCGACTGTGACGACGGCACGCTCGTGGTGGCGGCGCGGCGACAACCTGCGCGCCGACGCCCAGGCCGCGAAGGACGCCGCCGCCGAGGCGTTCTACGAGCTGGACACGGCCCAGCGCGACCTGGTGATCTCCATAGAGACCATCACCGCGGTCGACAGCTCCCCCGCCGCGCGGCGCGCGAGCGAGGACTTCCGCTCGCTGGGCGAGCGCATCGACCAGGTCAGCGCCGCCTACATCGCGGCGGTCGACGCCTACGACCTGGACCGCGACGAGTTGGAGGCCGCCACCGCGGCCCGCGCCCGCACCGAGCTCACCAAGGCGAAGGACGACCTGGTCCGGGCCAGGCAGGACCTGGACGCCTTCGCCCGGGGGCTCGGCCCGCTGCTGGACAAGGCCGAGACCCAGCTCGCCCGGCTGGCCCCGGCCGTCGAACGGGCCCGGCAGGCCCTGCTCGCCGCGTCCAACGCGCTGGACGCGGTACGGGCCTCGGGCCTGCGCGCGGACGACCTCGCGGCCCGGCTGGCCGCCCTGGGCCCGGAGCTGACCAAGCTCAACCAAGGCGCCGGGACGCACGGCGTCCAGGAGACGATCCGGCGGGCCGACGAGGTGCTGCGCACGGCCGAGGCGATCCGCGCGGAGGCCGAGCGGCTGCCCGAGCGGGCCCGCGAGATCGACAAGCGGATCGTGTCGCTGCGCACCCGCACGCAGGCCCTGGCCACCCGCACGGAGGGCGTCGATCCGGTCCTCAGCGAGCTGCGCCGCCGTTTCAGCATGGCGTGCTGGCAGGACCTGCAGCACGTACCGGAGCGGGCGACGGAGGCCGTCGGCCGTGCGGAGCAGAAGCTCTCGGAGGCGGCGAAGGCCCGGGACGAGCAGCGCTGGCCGGACGCGACGGCCCTGCTCGGCACGGTACGGGCGCTGCTCGACGACGCCGACGCGGCGGTGTCCGCGGCCGGTGGCCGGCTGCGCCGGCTCAACGAGGTCAGCAAGGACCCGCAGGGCGAGATCGAGCGGACCCGGTTCGCCGTCCGGGACGCCCAGCGGCTCGCCATGCAGGGCCGTACGACACCGGAGCAGCGGCACGCGCGCCCGCTCGACGAGGCCGTGGCCCGGCTCGACCGCGCCGTCGAGGGCCTCCAGGGCCGTCACCCCGACTGGTGGCACTTCCTCATGGAGACGGCGGCGGTACGCGACGCGGCGGCGCGGGTCGTCACCACCATCCGCGAGGACCGCGCCTCGGGACGCCCGTAGCGCACCCCGGCCGCGTGCCGTTCGGCTGTCGCGCCGTCAGCCAGCCTCAGCCTCAGCCGCAGCACCCGCCGCCGCAGCACCCGCCGCCGCCCGCGGCCGGGCGGGGGGCCGCCGCGGCGGACGCGGAGGCGGTGCCGCCCACCGCGACCGTCGACAGGAGCTTGACGGTGTCGTCGTGTCCGGCGGGGCACTCCGCCGGTGCGGAGGACTCGGCCATCGGCCGGCTCAGCTCGAACGTGGTGCCGCAGGAGCGGCAGCGGTACTCGTAACGGGGCATGGGCACAGATTAACCACGGCTCACAGCTTGCGCGCCAGGGTCAGCCCGTCCGCCACGGTCAGCAGCAGCGCCTCGACTCGCCCGTCGGACGCGACGCGGTCGTTGAAGGCCTGGATCCCCGCCGTGCCGCCCGTGGCGTGCGGGTCCACGACCCGCCCGTGGTAGAGCGTGTTGTCGGCGGCGACGATCCCGCCGGGCCGCATCCGCGGCACCAGCTCCTCCCAGTAGTTGAGGTAGTTGTCCTTGTCGGCGTCGAGGTAGACGAAGTCGATCCAGGGATCGCCGGGCAGGGCGCGCAGCGTGTCCAGCGCGGGCGCGATCCGCAGGTCCACGCGGTCGGCGACACCGGCCTTGGCCCAGGCCTCACGGGCGACCGCGGTCCACTCCTCGGAGACGTCGCAGGCGATGAGCCGCCCGTCCGCGGGCAGCGCCTGCGCCATGGACAGCGCCGAGAAGCCGGTGAAGGTGCCGACCTCGACGACCTGCCGCGCGCCGGTCAGCCGTACCAGGAAGGCCAGCAGCGGGCCCTGCTCGCGCGCCGACTGCATGGCGGCCGCGTCACCGAAGCGGGCGCGCGTGATCTCCACCAGTTCCTCCTGGACCGGGTCCAGGGGCGGGTTGTGCTGGAGGACGTACTCGTACAGTTCGGGCGTGAGCTGCGGGTTCTTGGTCTCGTGCACGGCTGCTCCTTAAGGTGGCGGCATGTACGTGGATGACGTCCTCGCCCTGGTGCCCAGCATGCCAGGCAGACGGGTTCTGCTGGGGCTGACGGGTGCGCCCGCGGCGGGCAAGTCGACGCTGGCCCGTTCGCTGGTGGAGGGGGTCGACGCGCGGCTCGGCGCGGGCACCGCGGCCTACGTGCCGATGGACGGCTTCCACCTCTCCAACGCCCAGCTGGACCGGCTCGGGCTGCGCGGCCGCAAGGGCGCGCCGGAGACCTTCGACGTGGACGGCTACGTCCACCTGCTGCGGCGGCTGCGCTCGTGGCAGGGCCGTACCGTCTACGCGCCGGACTTCGACCGGGCGCTGGACGAGCCGGTCGCGGCGGGGATCGCCGTGCCGCCCGAGGCCCGGCTGGTCGTGACGGAGGGGAACTACCTGGCGGACGACGCCGCCGGCTGGCACGAGGTCAGGGACCTGCTGGACGAGCTGTGGTTCGTCGAGGCCGACCCGGCGGTCCGCGAGGAGCGGCTGCTGGAACGGCATCTGACGGGCGGTCGCACCGAGTCGGAGGCCCGGGCCTTCATCGAGGCCAGCGAACGGCCGAACGCGCTGCGCGTCGAGGCGACGCGCAGCGCGTGCACGCGGGTCGTGCGGCCGGACGGGGTCAGCGGCGCGCCACGCTGAGCATCCGGCGCAGGATCTCCTCCCCCGCCGCGACGCCCGGCAGGGTCAGCGCGTCGACGTGCGGCGCGCCCCAGCCGGTGTCGGCGAGTTCGCCGTGGCCGGGCCGCCAGGCGGTGTGGGCGGCGAGCAGCAGGTCCGCGTCCAGGAGGGAGTCGCCCGCGGCGAGCACGTGGTCGGCGCCGGTGCGGCGGACGACCTCGGCCAGGGCCGCGGACTTGGTGAGGGGCTTGGGGACGGCGTAGACCTTGCGGCCCTGCAGCGAGACCGTCCAGCCGCGCTCCTCCGCCCATTCGGCGAGGTCCTTCACCCAGAGCTCGGGCAGCAGCGACCGCTCCACGACCAGGTAGACGAACAGGTCCTCGGCGACGCGCTCCTTGCGCAGCCAGGACCCGTCCGCGGTGCGGGCCAGGTAGGCGCGGACCTCCTCCAGCGGCGCGCAGCCCTCGGCGAGGCGGCGGCGCATCTCGGCGTTCCACTCGTGGTCGGTGTGACCCTTGACCAGGAGGTGCCCGCCGTTGGCGCAGATCGCGTACCGCGGCACCGGGCCCGGCAGGTTGATGCGCCGGTACTGCTTGCGGGTGCGGGTCGTCGCCGGGACGAACTCGGCGGCGGCGGCGAGCCGCTGGATCAGCGCGGCGGCGTTCTCGGTCATGAAGGACAGCGGCCGGCCCTCGTGCACCTCGACGCACAGCAGCCGCGGTGCCTCCTCGTCGGCCATGGACAGGGCCAGGGCCGAGGGCGAGTAGATGAGGGTGCGGTCCAGGTCGCTGGCGACGAGGGACTTCACGATCTCCGGGCGTTGCTTCACTTGGCCTCCACCGCCTTGCCGTCCGTTCCGGTCGCGCCCCGGGTGAAGCGCGGGTGGATCAGCCCGACGCAGGAGTACGGCAGGTCGTCCACCTCCTCCACCGGGACGCCGCGCTGCTCGGCGAGCAGCCGGATGTGCGCCAGGTCGCCGCCCGCGCCGCGCCGGGCGAGGACCCGCCAGGGCACGCGGCGCAGCAGCACCCGGGTGGTCTCGCCGACGCCGGGCTTGACCAGGTTGACGTCCCCGATCCCGTACTCCTCGCTGATCCGCTCGACGGCCTTCCAGCCCTCCCAGGTGGGCGTGCGGTCGCCGGCCTGGAGTTCCTTGACGTCGCGGGCGACCTCGTCGGTCACGGCGGCGAAGCGGGCCGACACCTCGTCCAGGAAGAGGCCGGAGACGTCCGAGCCGGCCAGCTCGCGGTAGAACTTGGCGCCGTGGAACTCGTCGGGGCCGATCAGGTCGGAGCGCAGCACGGTGCGCGAGACCAGGCCGGAGACGGTGGAGTTCAGGCACGCGGACGGGATGAGGAAGTCGTCGCGGGTGCCGAAGGTGCGGACGCACGAGCCGGGGTCGGCGAGCACCGCGATCTCCGGGTCGAAGCCCCCGAACGGGGCCACGGCGTCGGCCAGTTCGCGGGTGATGGCGCCCTTGCCGGTCCAGCCGTCGACGAACACCGCACGGGCGGGGTCGTGGTGTCCGGCCAGCCAGCGCAGGGCGGTGGTGTCGATGCCGCGGCCGCGGACGATGGACACGGCGTAGTGCGGGAGGTCCAGGCCGTGCGCGTGCCGGGCCCAGCGGCGCATCAGCACGCCGACCGGGGTGCCCGCGCGGGCCAGCGACACCAGGACGGCGTCCGGGCCGCGTTCGGCGAGCACCAGCTCGGTCACGGCGCCGACGGCGCGGGCGATCCGGCCGGCGGAGTCCGCCAGCGCGGACCGGAACAGCTCCTGGTACTCCGCGCTGGGCTGGTACTCCACGGGCAGCGACTCGGCGTAGTGCGCCCCGCCGCTCTGGATGGCCTCCTCGCGCTCCTCGGTGGGCGCCTCCAGCTCGACGTCGGAGAGGTCCTTCAGCAGCCAGCCGACCTCGTCGGCGGCGTACGAGGAGAACGCGGGTCCGCGCAGCGGCTCCGGGAGCGTGGGGGCGGGCGGGCGGGGTTCGTACGAGGGCACCACGGCCAGCAGGAGCCTTTCGGTGTGGGCGGCGAGCTGCGCGAGCAGCCCTCCGGGGGCGTGCAGGGCGGGCGTGTCGCCCGCGCTGTCCACGACGGCGACGACGGTGTCGAAGCCCGCGCCCGCCACGTTGTACGCGTAGCGCTCGCCGGGGCCGTCGGCGGGCCCGTCGTGGTCGGGGAAGGTGATCCGGGTGCGTATCGCGTACCCCGGGTCGTCCACGGCCAGGACCGGCGAGCGGGTCGTCGTGGAGAACCGCACCTCCGCGGCGGGCAGGGCGTCCTGCAGGGCTTGCGCCAGCCGCAGCGGGGCGTACATCAGCTCCTCGTTGCCGAGCACGAGGACGCGCCGGGCCGGGTTGCCGCCGAGGACGCGCAGGTCCTCCGCCAGGCCTGCCGCCATCGAGGGCAGCGCCGCCTCCAGCCGTGCGCGGTGCACGGGCGTGAAGCCGTGCCGGCCGCCGTCGGGCAGCCCGGCGGGCCAGTCCAGCCGCACCCGGTGCGGCACCGCGGCCACGGCCGCGGCCCGGCGGGCCGGCTCGGCGGCGGCATGGGCGGCGACCAGGGCCTGGCCCCGCTCCAGCACGCCTTCGGGGAGGACGACCGTGCCCGAGGCCAGGGCGAGGACGTCGACGCCCGCGCCCAGGTCGGCCGCGAAGCGGTCGAGGAGTGCGCGGTCGGCCTCCGAGCGCATGTCGACCAGGGCGACCACGACGTAGCGGCGGCGCGGGTAGCGGGCGTGCAGCGCCCGGACCGTGTTGAGCACCGTCCGGCCGGTGGAGAACTCGTCGTCGACCAGCACCAGCGGCCCGTCCCCGGACAGCAGGCCGGCGTCCTCGGGCAGCAGCAGGTGCGAGGTGGCGTGGCTGTGCTCCTCCTCGAAGCCGCCGACCGGCTCGACCCCGGCGACCGGGCGCCGCGTGGAGTGCAGGTACGGGACGGTGCCGACGCCGTCGGCCACGGCGTGCCCGAGGCCGGTCGCGGTCTCGGCGTAGCCGAGCACCACGGCACGGGCCGCCTCCTCCTCGCCCAGCAGCTCCCGCACGCGCACGCCGAGCCCGTACCCGGCGTCGTAGACGACCCGCGGGCGCTGCGGCACGTGCTTGCCCAGCACGTTGGAGACGAGCAGGTGCGCCCGCTTGGGGTTGCGGCGCAGGGCGAGGCCGAGCAGACCACTCAGCCCCTCTCCCCGCAGGGTGACGCCGAGGCGGTCGGCGACCCACTGCCCGGACCAGACGTGCTCGACTGCCATGCGCTCGGCACTCTCCCTCTCGCTGTGGTCGGTCACGACGGCACGCACGCGGAGAGCAGTTCGACGAAGCCGATCTCCTCCCGCGCCACGCCGAAGACCTCGGCGCGCCGCACGGTGCGCTCGGCCCAGGCGCGGTGCGGCTTCACCTCGTTCATCTTGTTCGTGTAGGCCGAGCGCAGCACGCCCCCGCCGCTGCGGTCCTCGTGGAGTATGTCGACGGCGTCGCTCCACTCCTCGTGGGAGACGACGCTGAGTGCGTGCACGGGCTGGACGTGCGAGGGGTGGATGCAGGTCTTGCCCTGCAGGCCGTTCGTCCGGTCCAGTTCGATCTCGCGCAGCAGCCCGTCCATGTCGCGCTGGATGAGGGCCTCGCGCAGGTCGACGGCCGCGGGGACGAAGGGGCTCTGCCGCAGCAGTGGCTTGAACATGCGCTCGGAGTGCTTGAAGTACTCCCAGACCGGTCCGGTGATGGTGAAGCCGGTGCCGTCGGCGCGCCCGAGGACGTTGACGACGTCGGCGATGATCGAGGCGACGATGCGGACGTCGTAGGCGGTCATGTCGGGCGAGCGGCGCAGCCCGTAGGCGGAGCAGAAGTCGGTGACGCCCAGCCGCAGTGCGAGGACCCGGTCGCGGTACTTGTCGACGGTGCGGGAGATGCCGTACAGCGTCTCGGTGCGGGTCTCCAGGTGGAGCAGCTGCGGGGACTCCAGGACCGGCATCGCGAACAGCCGTCGTCCGCTGTCCGCCTCGGCGGCGGCGAGGGCCTCCAGGAAGGGGACCCCGGACTCCTCGGTGAACTTGGGGAGCACGAACCCGGAGAGCAGGGACGCGTGGTCGCCGAGCCGGCGGACGAGGTCGGTGATCTGGCCGGGGGTGCGGACGCGGATGAAGAGCAGCGGGGGGTCGCCGTCCGGGATCCGGTGGGACAGTTCGCCGAACTGGCGGACCAGGTTCTCCTCCGCGGCCTCGACGTCGCCGTCGTCGATGGAGTCCTCCAGGCACAGCACCATCGAGACGACCCCGCGCGCGGCCTGCTTGAGCACGTCGTCGGCGAGCCGCGACCGGGTGGCCGGGCAGTAGAGGGTGGCGCCGAGGGCGACGGCGAGCGTGCCGGCCGGGGAGGCCGCGGTGAACTCCGCGGGCTCCTGGTGGAAGAGCTCGTTCCGTACGTCCGGCGCGAGGTGCCCGAAGTGGCGCATGCGTTCCCCCGTGGCAGGTGGTGGATGGTGTGGTGGGAAGCGTCCCCCGACGCCGTGGCCGATTATCGTACGTGCGAGCCCCCTGCGGACGTTCCCGGCGTACGTGAAAATCAGGTAACCCCCGCGGGTCCGGAACGTGTCGACCTGTCCGCATCTCTCCCCCTCGCCGCACCCGTCACACGCCCCGCGTTGTGGCCACGGCCCCCGGGAGGGCAGGATTACGCGCATGACGCAGGCGATGGTGAAGGGCTCCAACATCCCGGTGACGGCCTCGGGGGTGCGGGCGGTGCTCCGCTGGAGCCCGGGGGCGGGTGTGCCGGACGTCGACGCCTCGGCGCTGCTGCTGGGTGCGGACGGCCGGGTGCGCTCGGACGAGGACTTCATCTTCTACAACCAGCCCCGGCACCCTGGGGGCGCCGCCCGGCACCTGCCCAAGCGCAGCGAGCCGGCCGGCCTGACGGACGCGATCGAGGTCGACCTGACCGCGCTGGAGGAGGGCGTGGACCGGGTGGTCGTCGCGGCCTCCTCGGACGGCGGCCCCTTCGCCCTGGTCTCCGACCTGACGGTGCTGCTGTACGACACGGCAGGCGGCGCCGACGCCGAGCCGCTGGCGCTCTTCGACGTCGTCCCGGACACCGGCGACGAGTCGGCCCTGATCTGCGGCGAGCTGTACCGCCGGTCGGGCGGCTGGAAGTTCCGCGCGCTGGGGCAGGGCTACGCGGCGGGGCTGGAGGCGCTGGCCACCGAGTTCGGCATCACCGTGGAGGAGGGCGACCTCGACGAGGCGCCGCCGCCGCGGCCGGAGGGCGAGGCGGCCGCGGTGCCGCAGCCCGTGCCGCCGACCGTCGCGGTGACCGGGGAGCCGGACGCGTACACCCTGCAGGCCCCGGCCCAGGTGCCCCCGCAGCCCAGCGCGCCGCCCGCCTACGGCTACCCGCAGGAGCCCCAGCCCACGGTGGCCGCCGCCCCGGCGTACGGCTACCCGCAGGAGCCCCAACCGACCGTGGCCGCGGCGCCGGCGTACGGCTACCCGCAGGAGCCCCAGCCGACCGTGGCCGCCGCCCCGGCGTACGGCTACCCGCAGGAGCAGCCCGCGCCGACCTCCGCGGCCCCCGGTCCCGCGTACGGCTACCCGCAGCCGGTCCAGGGGTTCCGGCTGCCGCCGATGGGCCCGCAGTTCCAGGAACGCCGCTGAGCGGGCCCGGCACGGGGCCGCGCGCTCAGACCTTGGTCTTGTAGCCGCGGCCCCACTGCAGGCCCCAGCCGTAGAGCCGGTCGAGCTCGGCCTGGAAGCCGTAGACGTACTTCACCTCGCGGCGCACGGTCAGGTCGCCCTTCCTGTTCTCGATGAGCACCACGGCACAGGAGCGGGCCTGCGGTTCGCGCTCGTCCAGCAGGATCTCGATCCGCGGGCCCGAACTGGGGAAGATCTCCACCTTGGCGTGGGTGCGGTCGAAGGCGGGCGTGCCGTCGTAGATGTAGACGAACACGAGCATGCGCCTGAACTCTTCGTGCTTGTCGAGGTTGATGTAGAGCGTCTCGCCGGACGAGCCGCCGAAGCGGTCGTCGCCGGTCATCTGGATGTACGGCGGGGCGTCGAGGTCGCCGAGGAAGTTGCCGAGCGGCTGGACCACGCCCTTGGTGCCGTCGGCCAACTCGTACATGCACGCCAGGTCGAGGTCGACGTTGACCATGGCGGGGCCGGCGGCCTGCACGGGCTCCGGCTTGAACAGGTGCATCTGCCGGCTCAGCCAGGAGCCGCCGCGCTGGTTCCAGCCGCCGGTGTCGGAGGTGCGCATCTGCCAGGACAGGTTGATGCGCAGGTTGCCGACGGCCGCGCCCTGCTTGGTCAGCGAGACGACCTGGTGCCGCTTGGTGAGCTCGATGGTGTGCGCGTTCGCCATGTCGAACTGCGCGTTGAAGCCGCCGCTCGGCCGCAGGAAGTTCCACATGTCCGTCCGTCCCCTGCACGCAGGCCGCCCCCCACCGGTCGGCGGGGGGCGGCGTGAACCCGATTGTCGTGACGAGCCGGGGGTCAGACCCCGCTCGTCACCTCCGTCTTGTCGTCCCGCTGCTCGGAGCTTTCCCCGAGACGGCGGTTTCGCACCACCGACGACCAGTAGGAAGCGCCGATCAGGACGACGCCGATGAGGCCGGTGATGACCTCGTTGATCTCGAACTTGATGGTCACCAGGAGGATGACGGCCAGCGCGCCGATCGCGTAGTGCGCGCCGTGCTCCAGGTAGACGTAGTCGTCCAGGGTGCCCTTGCGCACCAGGAACACGGTGAGCGACCGGATGTACATCGCACCGATGCCGAGGCCGAGGGCGATGATGAAGATGTCGTTGGAGATCGCGAACGCGCCGATGACGCCGTCGAACGAGAACGACGCGTCGATGACCTCGAGGTAGAGGAAGAGGAAGAACGCCGCCTTGCCCGCCAGGCCCACGGCCGAGGCACCGCTGCCGGCCGGCTTGCCGCCCGAGCTGATCTCCTCGAGTTCCTCGTCGGCCTCGTCGGCCTCGTCCTCCAGCTTGTCCTCGAAGTAGCCCGAGATGCCGCCGACGACGAGGTAGGTGATGAGGCCGCCGATGCCGGAGAGCAGCACCGTGGAGGACTTGTCGCCGCCGCCGTGCGAGACGTCGGTGGCGAGGGTGGTGGCGGTGATCAGCAGGGCGACCAGGGCGACGACCACGGAGAGCGTGTCGAGCTTGCCGAGCTTGGAGAGCGGCTTCTCCAGCCAGGCGAGCCACTTGTGCTCCCGCTCCTCGAAGATGAAGTCGAGGAAGATCATCAACAGGAACATCCCGCCGAACGCGGCGATCGCCGGGTGCGCGGAGGTGACGAGGTGCTCGTACTGTTCCTTGTTGTTGATCGCCAGGTCGATGGCCTCGATGGGCCCGAGCTTCGCCGTGATCGACACGATGATGATCGGGAACACGAGGCGCATGCCGAAGACGGCGATCAGAATGCCGATGGTGAGGAAGATCTTCTGCCAGAAGGCATTCATCTTCCGCAGGATGCCGGCGTTGATCACCGCGTTGTCGAAGGAGAGCGAGATCTCCAGCACCGACAGGATGGCGACGAGGGCAAGCCCCTCCGCACCCCACAGATAACCGGCGAGGGCGAGGCCGGCGGCGGTGACACCGAACGACCAGCCGAAAGTTCGGAGGAGCACTGGATATCCAATCCCTTTACGAAACGTTGACCCCAAAGTCTAGGGCGATGCCCCGGAGCCCTGATGCATACCCCTGGCCAACGGCTCGGAACTTCCATTCGCCGCCGTACCTGTAGAGCTCACCGAAGATCATCGCTGTTTCGCTCGAGGCGTCCTCGGAGAGGTCGTAGCGCGCCAGTTCGCTCTGGTCGGTCTGGTTGACCACCCGGATGAAGGCATTGCTGACCTGGCCGAAGGTCTGGCCCCGGGCGTCGGCGTCGTAGATGGAGACCGGGAAGACGATCTTGTCGACCCGCTCGGGCACGGCGGACAGGTCCACCAGCAGGACCTCGTCGTCGCCGTCGCCGTCACCGGTCAGGTTGTCGCCGGTGTGCTCGACCGAGCCCTCCGGGCTCTTGAGGTTGTTGTAGAAGACGAAGTACTCGTCGCCGAGCACCCGGCCCGAGGCGCACAGCAGGGCGCTGGCGTCCAGGTCGAAGGGCGCCCCGGTGGTGGAGCGCGCGTCCCAGCCGAGCCCGATCAGCACGCTGGTCAGGTTGGGTGCGGCCTTGGTGAGGGAGACGTTGCCTCCCTTGGCGAGCGTCACGCCCATGCTGTTCTCCTCCCCCGCGGGGGCTCGCGGCCCGCCGTGCGCGGACCGCGAGGCCCCGGCGAATCAGACGTTGACGCCGAAGTCCTGCGCGATGCCGCGCAGGCCGGACGCGTAACCCTGGCCGATGGCCCGGAACTTCCACTCCGCACCGTGCCGGTAGAGCTCGCCGAAGACCATCGCCGTCTCGGTCGAGGCGTCCTCGGTGAGGTCGTAGCGGGCCAGTTCCTTGTCGTCGGCCTGGTTGACGACGCGGATGAACGCGTTGCGGACCTGGCCGAACGACTGCTGACGGGTCTCGGCGTCGTAGATCGACACCGGGAAGACGATCTTGGCGACCTCGGCCGGCACGCCGGCCAGGTTCACCTTGATCTGCTCGTCGTCCCCTTCGCCCTCGCCGGTGATGTTGTCACCGGTGTGCTCCACGGAGCCGTCGGGGCTCCTGAGGTTGTTGAAGAAGACGAAGTGCTGGTCGGAGAGCACCTTGCCCTCGGTGCCCGTGAGCAGGGCACTGGCGTCGAGGTCGAAGTCGGCGCCCGTGGTGGTGCGGGCGTCCCAGCCGAGGCCGACGATGACGGCCGTGAGGTTGGGGGCCTCCTTCGTCAGCGATACGTTGCCACCCTTGCTGAGGCTGACTCCCACGGGTCCTCCCATGTCATCGCGTGCTGCTCGTATCAGGATCAACGCCCTGAGGTTAGTACCCGGTTCCCCAGGACTACAGGGCTTCGAGCGCCTTGACGTACTCGTTCAGGTCACGGGCGTCCGGCAGGCCGTTGACGACGGTCCAGCGGATCACGCCCTCCTTGTCGATGACGAAGGTGCCGCGCACCGCGCAGCCCTTGTCCTCGGCGAAGACGTCGTAGGCCCGGGAGACCTCACCGTGCGGCCAGAAGTCGGAGAGCAGCGGGTACTCCAGGCCCTCCTGGTCGGAGAAGACGCGCTGGGTGTGCATCGAGTCGTTGGAGACCGCGAGCAGCTGGACCTCGTCGTTCTGGAAGGCCGGCAGCTCGTCGCGGAGCGCGCACAGCTCGCCGGTGCAGACCCCGGTGAAGGCGAAGGGGAAGAAGAGCAGGACGACGTTCTTGGAGCCCTTGAAGTCGGACAGCCGCACGGTCCGGCCGTGCTGGTCCCGCAACGCGAAGTCGGGGGCCTGGTCGCCTACGGCGAGCGCCATGGTGGACACACCTCTCGGTGGACGGAGACGGACCCACGGCCGGGTCCCTCCGTCAGTCTCGCACCGCGGGACGCACGCGATACGAGGCGCCCCCGCGACGCTCGGTCACGGGGGCGCGGTACCGGGCTGCGCTCAGCGCTTGCCGGCCTTCGCCGTCTTGGGGGTCACCAGACGACTGGCGGTCCAGTCCTTGGAGACGTTGACACTGCTGGTCTGAGCCAGGCCCGCGGTCTGCGCGGCCTCTCCGATGTCACTCGGCTCGACGTGCCCGTCACGGCCGGTCTTCGGGGTCATGAGCCAGATCTGGGCGCCCTCGTCGATGGCGGACGTGGCGTCGACCAGGGCGTCGGTCAGATCGCCGTCATCATCACGGAACCACAGGATGACGCCGTCGGCGACGTCGTCGTACTCCTCGTCCGCGAGCTCTTCGCCCGTGATCCCCTCAATACCCTCACGGAGCTCGTGATCGACGTCGTCGTCGTAGCCGAGCTCCTGGACCACCTGTCCGGGCTCAAAACCAAGCCGGCTCGCCGGGTTGGTTTGCTCCTCCGCGTGGCCCGCGGTCGCGCTCACGCTCTGCCTCCTGTCATGGGGGTTGTCTTCCCGCTCCTGTGCGGGGTTATGGGCGGTAGTCCACACGGGCGCGGCGGATCGCGCAAGTACCCAGCCGCCCATCCCGCCCAAACGTTGACGTGTCACCGCAACCCGAACCGTGAGGGGTGACGTGGCTCACTCCACTATGCCAGGGTTTCTCCCGAATCGGGGTTGCGGTCGGTCGTACGTCCGAGTGGGCGTAGAGTTGCGGTTTGGTCGAACGGCCACCGGACAGCCATGCGAGAGCCTCAAGAGGGTCTGGAAGAGGGGTCTGTCTCACTTAGTGGTGGTTACCACTCAGTAGAGATGACGTATCCCGAACGCGCGGTACACGATGGAGGCGGCGCGACCCAGCAGAGCAAGACCCTAGAAGCGAAGGAATAGCGTGGCTTCCGGATCAGATCGCAACCCGATCATCATTGGCGGCCTTCCCAGCCAGGTCCCGGATTTCGATCCCGAGGAGACGGCGGAATGGCTCGACTCGCTTGACGCCGCCATCGACGAGCGCGGACGCGAGCGCGCCCGCTACCTCATGCTCCGCCTGATCGAGCGAGCCCGCGAGCGGCGGGTTGCCGTGCCCGAGATGCGCAGCACCGATTACGTCAACACCATCGCCACCAAGGACGAGCCGTTCTTCCCCGGCAACGAGGACATCGAGCGGCGCATCCTGAACGCGACCCGCTGGAACGCGGCGGTCATGGTGTCCCGGGCGCAGCGCCCGGGCATCGGCGTCGGCGGGCACATCGCCACCTTCGCGTCCTCGGCCTCCCTGTACGACGTGGGCTTCAACCACTTCTTCCGGGGCAAGGACGACGGCAAGGGCGGGGACCAGATCTTCTTCCAGGGCCACGCCTCCCCCGGCGTGTACGCCCGTGCCTTCATGCTGGACCGGCTCTCCGAGACCCAGCTCGACGCCTTCCGCCAGGAGAAGTCCAAGGCGCCGTACGGCCTGTCGAGCTACCCGCACCCGCGGCTCATGCCGGACTTCTGGGAGTTCCCGACCGTCTCCATGGGCCTCGGCCCGCTGGGCGCGATCTACCAGGCGCGGATGAACCGCTACCTGCAGGCGCGCGGCATCGCCGACACCGAGCAGTCGCACGTGTGGGCCTTCCTCGGCGACGGCGAGATGGACGAGCCCGAGTCGCTCGGTCAGCTCTCCCTGGCCGCCCGTGAGGGCCTGGACAACCTCACCTTCGTCGTCAACTGCAACCTGCAGCGGCTCGACGGCCCGGTGCGCGGCAACGGCAAGATCATCCAGGAGCTGGAGTCGCAGTTCCGCGGTGCCGGCTGGAACGTCATCAAGCTGATCTGGGACCGCACCTGGGACCCGCTGCTCGCCCAGGACCGCGACGGCGTGCTGGTGAACAAGCTCAACACCACGCCCGACGGCCAGTTCCAGACCTACGCCACCGAGACCGGCGAGTACATCCGCGACCACTTCTTCGGCGACGACCACCGGCTGCGCAAGATGGTCGAGGGCCTCACCGACGCCCAGATCCTGCACCTGGGCCGCGGCGGCCACGACCACCGCAAGATCTACGCGGCGTACAAGGCGGCCCGCGAGCACAAGGGCCAGCCGACCGTGATCCTGGCCCAGACCGTCAAGGGCTGGACGCTCGGCCCCAACTTCGAGGGCCGCAACGCGACCCACCAGATGAAGAAGCTGACGGTCGACGACCTCAAGCGCTTCCGCGACCGTCTGCACCTGCCGATCGCCGACAAGGAGCTGGAGTCCGGCGCGCCGCCGTACTACCACCCGGGCCGGAACTCGGAGGAGATCCAGTACATGCACGACCGGCGCAAGGGCCTGGGCGGCTACGTCCCGACCCGCGTCGTGCGCGCGAAGCCGCTGGCCCTGCCGGACGACAAGGCCTACGCGGGCACCCGCAAGGGCTCCGGCCAGCAGACGATCGCCACCACCATGGCCTTCGTCCGGCTGCTGAAGGACCTCATGCGGGACAAGGAGATCGGCAAGCGCTTCGTGCCGATCGCCCCGGACGAGTACCGCACCTTCGGCATGGACTCGCTCTTCCCGTCGGCCAAGATCTACAACCCGCTGGGCCAGACGTACGAGTCGGTCGACCGCGAGCTGCTGCTGGCGTACAAGGAGTCCCCGACCGGCCAGATGCTGCACGACGGCATCTCCGAGGCGGGCTGCACCGCCTCGCTGATCGCCGCCGGGTCGTCCTACGCGACCCACGGCGAGCCGCTGATCCCGGTCTACGTCTTCTACTCGATGTTCGGCTTCCAGCGGACCGGCGACCAGTTCTGGCAGATGGCCGACCAGCTGGCGCGCGGCTTCGTGCTGGGCGCCACGGCGGGCCGCACCACCCTCACCGGTGAGGGCCTGCAGCACGCCGACGGCCACTCGCACCTGCTGGCCTCGACCAACCCGGCCGTCGTCGCGTACGACCCCGCGTTCGGCTTCGAGATGGCGCACATCGTCCGGGACGGCCTGCGCCGCATGTACGGCGAGCCCGCCCCCGGCGAGGACCCGAACGTCTTCTACTACCTCACCGTCTACAACGAGCCGATCGTCCAGCCGGCCGAGCCGGAGAACGTGGACGTCGAGGGCATCCTCAGGGGCCTGTACAAGTACCGGGCCGCCGAGGCGGGCGCGATCCCGGCGCAGATCCTGGCCTCCGGCGTGGGCGTGCCGTGGGCGCTGGAGGCGCAGCGGATCCTCGCCGAGGAGTGGAACGTCCGGGCCGACGTGTGGTCCGCGACCTCCTGGAACGAGCTGCGGCGCGACGCCGTCGAGGCCGAGGAGCACAACCTGCTCCACCCGGAGGAGGAGCAGCGCGTCCCCTACGTGACGCGGAAGCTCAGCGGCTCCGAGGGCCCGTTCGTGGCCGTCTCGGACTGGATGCGGGCCGTCCCGGACCAGATCTCCCGCTGGGTGCCGGGCACCTGGCAGTCGCTCGGTGCCGACGGCTTCGGCTTCGCCGACACCCGTGGCGCGGCGCGCCGGTTCTTCCACATCGACGCCCAGTCGGTGGTCCTCGGCGTGCTCACCGAGCTCGCCCGGGAGGGGAAGATCGACCGCTCCGTGCTGAAGCAGGCGATCGACCGCTACCAGCTGCTCGACGTCGCCGCCGCCGACCCCGGCGCTGCGGGCGGCGACGCGTAACACCGTCGTCCCGACCGGGCCCCCGCCGCGCGAGTGCGCGGCGGGGGCCCCGGCGTTTCCCGGCTCCCCGCGGGCTCGTGTCACTGGTCGACGATCTGGAAGGCGCGGACGGTGTGCCCGGACTCCGGGACCCAGGTGCCGGACGGGAACGTCTCGAAGTCGCCCTCGGTGGAGCACTCGGCGCTCTGGTAGGTCGTCACGAGCTTGCGCGTCCGGTTGACGAACGACTTCGCGGACGTCCCGGGCGGCAGCGGCACGCAGGAGTTGACGTCGGTGTCGGCGAGCTCGTGGACGAGACGCGCCCCGCGGAATCCCGGCTTCCCCCACAGGCACAGCTCCCCCGGGTCGCAGCGGCCGGCCGGACCGGCCGCCGTGGGGCCGGACGCCGTGGGGGCGGCGGCCGCGGGCGGCGCGGGGGCCGCCAGGGCCGCTGCCGCCGCGGTCAGGGCAAGGGTCAGGGCCGCACTGCGCATGTGGATCACTCCCCCGTGGTGGTCGGAGTTCCACGGTGAACGGCGAGGCCCGGGGCCGCCAAGGGCCCCGGGCCTCGTTCACCCGGATAGGGAAACGTCCGGGGTCAGATGTGCACCCCGCCGCCCGCGGCGTCGGCGTTGACGCCGCGCTTGGTCAGGAAGGCGATGCCCGCGGCGAAGGCGGCCACGACGCCGGCGACGGTGAAGGCCAGCCCCATCCCCGAGAGGAAGGTCTCGTTGGTGACCTTGGTGATCAGCGCGACGACCTCGGCCGGGGTGTCCTTGGCGACGGGCGGCACGCCGACCACGACCGCGTCGGCGGCCTGCGCCGCCTGCTCGCCCTTCAGCGGCGGCAGGCCGGCCGCGGCCCACTTCTCGGGCAGCGCGCTGTCCACCCGCGAGGCCATGATCGTGCCGAGGACGGCGGTACCGAGGCTGCCGCCGACCTGCATGGCGGAGCCCTGGAGTCCGCCGGCCACCCCGGACAGCTCCAGCGGGGCGTTGCCGACGATGACGTCGGTGGCGCCGACCATCACGGGGGCCAGCCCGAGGCCCAGCAGCGCGAACCACAGGGACATGACCCCGGTGCCGGAGTCGGCCTCCAGGCCGGTCATGCCGAACATGGCGACCGCCGTGCACACCATGCCGCCGACCAGCGGCACCCGGGGACCGAACTTGGTGATCAGCGCGCCCGCGACGGGCGAGCTGACGATCATCATCGCGGTGAGCGGCAGCAGGTGGACGCCGCACTCCACCGCCGACATGCCGTGGACGTTCTGCAGGTAGAAGGTGACGAAGAACAGGCCGCCCAGGAAGGCGAAGGCCATGAGCACCATCAGCGCGGTGCCCGCGGACAGCGGTACCGAACGGAACATCCGCAGCGGGATCAGCGGCTCGGAGGCCTTGGTCTCCCAGAGTGCGAACAGGACGAAGAGCAGCACGGAGCCGACCAGGAAGCCCAGGGTCAGCGGGTCGCCCCAGCCCCACTCCGGGGCCTTGATCAGGCCCCAGACCAGACCGAACATCGCGCTGGAGAGCAGCACGATGCCGGGGACGTCGAAGGACCGCGGGGCGTTCTCGGCGCGCACGTCCTTGAGGATGACCAGGCCCAGGACCAGCGCGACCAGACCCACGGGCACGTTGATGAAGAAGACCGACTCCCAGTTGACGTGCTCGACGAGCAGACCGCCCGCGATCGGCCCGGCGGCGGTGGAGGCACCGATGACCATGCCCCAGATGCCGATGGCCATGTTGAGCTTCTCGGCCGGGAAGGTGGCGCGCAGCAGGCCGAGCGCGGCGGGCTGCAGCAGCGCGCCGAACACGCCCTGCAGGACGCGGAGCGCGATCACCATGCCGACGCCGCTGGACACCCCGATCAGGCCGGAGGTGAGGGCGAAGCCCGCGAGGCCGACGAGGAAGGTCTGGCGGTGGCCGAACCGGTCGCCGAGCTTGCCCGCGGTGATCAGCGAGACCGCCAGGGCCAGCATGTAGCCGGTGGTGATCCACTGGATCTGCTCGCGGGAGGCACCCAGGTCGGCTTGGATGGCCGGGTTGGCGACGGCGACGATCGTGCCGTCCAGGGCCACCACCATGACGCCGATGGCGACCGAGAACAGGGTCAGCCAGGGGTGGCCGCGGAGGGGTTTCTTGGAAGGCGCCGGTATCGAGTCCGGGGCCTTGTCGGTGACGACGGAGCCTTGGGTCATGGGCAAGAGATTATGTCAGTGCCTGACATTTGACCAAAGCAGTCATCCGTCGGTAACTGTCAGGAAGCACGGAACTATCGTGGGGCCCCCTGGAGGTGGACGGCAGATGAAGCACGCGATGCGCGCGACGCCCGTGTGCGGACTGCGCGAACGCAAGAAGCAGCGCACGCGCGACGCGCTCATACGGGCCGCGATCGAACTGTTCGTCGTCAAGGGCTACGAGCGCACGACCGTCGACGAGATCGCCGCCGAGGTCGAGGTCTCGCAGCGCACCTTCTTCCGCTACTTCGCGGGCAAGGAGGAGGTCGCGCTCGCGCTGGAGGACAGCGTCGAGGAGGCCTTCGTCTCCGCCGTGGCCGAGCGCCCGGCCGGCGAACCGCCCTTCGAGGCGCTGCGCGCGGCGCTGGACGAGTCCTGGCACAGCATCAGCGCCGTCATCGCCGCCGTCGTGCCGCTGTCGACGTACATGGCGATGTACCGGGTGATCGAGTCCACGCCGACGCTGCTGTCCGCCCAGATGCGCCACTCGGCGCTCGTCGAGGAGCGGCTCGCCTCGGTCATCGCCGCCCGGGAGGGACTGGACGCGGCCGACCCGCGGCCGCGGGTGCTCGTGGCGGCCGTCGGCGGGGTCATCCGGGTGGCCCAGCGGCTGTGGGGCGACGGCGACGAGACCACCGTGGAGTCCATCCGACGGGTCACCGAGGAACACCTCGACCTGCTGGTCCCGGTCCTCGCACAACCGTGGGACGAACACCAGGGTGTGTCCGGAATCTCCTTGTTCCAAACGTGACTTGGCTCACGGCGTGCCCAGGGGGTCTCCGGCGTCTCCTAGGGTGTCCCCCAGTGAACCTCGTCGACGAGCGCTTCAGCTCCCCCTCCCTGCGCGCCCTTCTGGCCCTGGCCGTGGTCTTCGTCATGCTGGCGACCACCGGCTGGACCGCGCTGCGCCAGCACAAGGGCGGCGGGGACGCGCTGTCGGTGGCCACCGCCGCGTGGCGGCACGGCTCGGTCGGCGGGCGTGCTCTTCCCGATCCCCAGGCGGCCCCCGGTGTGATCGCGCGCTTCTTCGCCTCGGTCGGACCGGACGGCGCCAAACGGCTCGCCGACCGCTACCCGCTCGTCGTCGGCAACCTCAACGGCGCCCCGCTCGCCCTGCGTTACCAGGCCAACCGGCGTTCGCTCGGCACGGCCCGCGTCCAGGAGACCGCCCGTTCGCGCAGTGCCCTGCTGACCGCGGAGGGCCGCCAGGACGCCGCGCGACGCGCCGAACGCTACGCCTCACTGCTCGACGGGGGACGGCAGATCCTCGCCTTCGACCCCACCGGCCGGGGCCGCGCCGCCGAGGTCTTCGGCGACCTCGGTTCCGCCGAACGGGTGTCGCTCGTCGTGCCCGGGGTCGACACCGACGTGCTCTCCTTCGAACGCGAGGACGACCCGACCCGGGCCCCCGTCGGCATGGCCCGCTCGCTGTACGCGTCCGAGCGCGCCGCCGCCCCGCGCACCCGGACGGCCGTCATCGCCTGGGCCGACTACACCACCCCGCAGGGCGTCGGCCTGGACGCCTCCACCGGGGAACTGGCCGAGCAGGGCGCCGTCCGGCTGGCCGCGCTGGTACGGGCGTTGCCCGCCCGCGGCCGCGTCTCGCTGTTCTGCCATTCCTACGGCTCGGTGCTGTGCGGAGTCGCCGCCCCCGGCCTGCCGGCCGGCCGGGTCTCCGACATCGCCGTCTTCGGCAGCCCCGGCATGCGGGTCGACAAGGCGGCCGACCTGGGCACGGCCGCCCGGGTCTGGGCGACCCGGGACAGCACCGACTGGATCGGCGACGTGCCGCACATGGAGTTCGCCGGACTCGGCCACGGCGCCGACCCCGTCTCCCGGGCCTTCGGCGCCCGCGTGGTGAGCTCCGAGGCCGCCGAAGGGCACGCGGGCTACTTCCGCTCCGGCACGGACAGCCTCGCCAACTTCACCAGCATCGCCCTCGGCCGCTACCCGGACGTCCGGTGCGCCGACGGCAGCGACTGCACGGCGGGCGTGGCCGAGTAGCCACCCCGAGGACGGCGCTCCGCCGCGCGACGCACCGCACCCGGTGCGCCTGCGGCGCCGGATGGGGCACCCCGTGTGCCGACATGGCCTAGTCCGGCCGCGCCCGGCCGGTTCCCGAAACGGCGACGCGGCCTACGATGACCCGTATGGGTGACGTATTGGCCGGATCCAACGCCGTATGGGAGTTCGATGCCGACGCTGTGCTCATCCGTTACGAGCGGGGGATGCGCAACTCGAAGCTGCTGCAGATCCTGGGCCGGCGTCGTGTCCCCTTCGAAGCCCTCGCGGGCGTCGAACTCGCCCCGGGGCGGCGCGGGACGATGGTGCTGCGCGCGCTTCCGCGCCGGGGCGCCGACCCCCTGATGGAGGCCGCCAAGGGCCAGCTCAAGGAGTCCGCCGACCCCTACCGGCTGGTGCTGCCCGCGGAGCGGGAACTGCTCGCCGAGTACTACGCCGGGGAGCTGCTGTCCGCGATCGGCGCGGCCGGAGGCGGCGCGGAGGCCGGGCCCGCCCAGCGCCACCTGGTGGACGTGCCGTCCGCTCCCCACTCGTTCAAGGCGTACGACGGCAAGGCCACCTTCGACGGCGACACGGTGTCCTTCCGCTGGTTCTGGACGGGCGCCTCGACGGCCAAGTGGAAGGCCGGCGACCAGCACTTCCCGGTGGCCGCGCTGTCGGGGGTCGACTGGCGCTCCCCCGAGATGCTCGGCGGCCACCTGCGGCTGCTGCCGCGCGACGCGGACGGCCACGGCGCCGGCAACCCCGACGACGACCCGGCGACCGTCGTCTTCGGACTGGGCTACGGCCTCGTCCACGAGTCGCTGCCGCTCGCGGCGGCGGTCGTGGCGGCCGTCCAGCGGGCCGCGCGGACCCGGCCCGCCCTGGAGCGTGAGAGCTACTCGCGCGCCGCCGACGTGGACGACATGTCCGGGTAGCGGTCACCCGCGACCTGACCGGCGATCGGTTCCAGCCGGCCCAGCTCCGCCGCGTCGAGCACGATCCGGGTGGCGGCGGCGTTCTCCCGCAGACGCCCGGCCTTGCGGGTCCCCGGGATCGGCACCACGGTCAGGCCGTGCACCTGTGCCCGCTGCTGCACCCACGCCAGGGCGATCTGTGCGGGCGTGGCGCCGTGCGCCCCGGCGATCTCCCGCAGCGGCTCCAGCAGGTCGAGGTTGCGCTTGGCGTTCTCCCCCGAGAAGCGGGGCTGGCTCTGCCGGAAGTCGTCCGCCGTCAGCTCGGAGGCGTCCTGGAAGGAGCCGGTCAGGAAGCCCCGGCCCAGCGGGGAGTACGGCACGAGCGCCACCCCCAGCTCGGCGGCGGCGCCGGTCAGCGAGACCTCCACGTCCCGGCTGAAGAGCGACCACTCCGACTGAACGGCCGTGATCGGGTGCACCGCGTGCGCCTCGCGCAGTTCGGCCCCGGTCACCTCCGACAGGCCCAGGTACCTGACCTTGCCCGCCCGCACCAGCTCGGCCATCGCGCCGACGGAGTCGGCCAGCGGCACGGCGGGGTCGCGGCGGTGCATGTAGTACAGGTCGATGACGTCCACACCGAGCCTGCGCAGGCTGCCGTCGACGGCCCGGCGGACGTACTCCGGGTCGTTGCGCACGGCCCGGTACCGCAGGTCGTCGGCCTTCCGTTCCATGCCGAACTTGGTGGCGAGGGTGATCTCGTCCCGGTGCTCGCGCACGAAGGGGGCGAGGAACTCCTCGTTGGCGCCCAGGCCGTACACGTCGGCGGTGTCGAGGAGGGTGACCCCGAGGTCCAGGGCGGCGTCGAGGGTGGCGCGGGCGGCGGCCTCGTCGGTGGGGCCGTAGAACTCGCTCATGCCCATGCAGCCGAGCCCCTGGACGCCGACCCGGGGGCCGTCCGTGCCGAGCGTGACCTCGGCGATCGGCTCGTACGTGTCGCTGTCACTCATGCGCTTCACGCCCTCTCCGACGCCCGGCGGGCGTCTGCGTAGGTGTCGATCTTGTGGTCCAGGACCGCGAGGGTGTCCTGCAGCTCGGCGATCCGCCGCAGCACGTCGCGCCGGGTGGACTCCAGCAGCTCCTGCCGCTCGGGGAAGGTGTGCTGCCCCAGCCGCACCAGCTCGGCGTAGCGGACCATGTCCGCGACCGGCATGCCGGTCAGCCGCAGCTTGCCGACGAAGGCCAGCCAGTCGAGGTCGCGGTTGGTGAAGCGGCGCTGCCCGGTGTGGGAGCGGTCGACGTGCGGCATCAGCCCGATGCGCTCGTACCAGCGCAGCGTGTGCGCGGTCAGTCCGGTGAAGGCCGCCACCTCGCTGATCGTGTAGCGGTCCCGGCCGTCCGGCAGGGGGTGCCGCGCCTCGTCGGAGCAGTTGCGTACGCTTCCGGGCTTGCTCTTGGCCACCTGCGTCACGGTCATGGGTTCCACGCTAAAACCCTGGAGTGCACTCCAGGCAAGGCCATTCGTTAGGCTCACCGTCATGCGGAGCCTGAGCAGCCTGAGCGCCATCGAGAACTGGCCTGTCCCGACGGCGTCGGCGGCGGTCGTCCGCCGTGACGGCACGGTCCTGGGAACGTACGGCGAGACCGGACGGCGCTTCCGGCTGGCGTCGGTGACCAAGCCGCTGTCCGCCTACGCGGCGCTCGTCGCGGTGGAGGAGGGCGCGGTCGAGCTCGACGAACTGGCCGGGCCCGAGGGCTCCACCGTACGGCACCTGCTCGCCCACGCCTCCGGCTTCGCCTTCGACGAGCACCGGGTGATGGCGGCCCCCGGCACGCGGCGGATCTACTCCAACGCCGGCTTCGACGCGCTGGCGGACCACATCACCAAGGCCGGCGGGATCCCCTTCGCCGAGTACCTGCGCCAGGCGGTGCTGGAGCCGCTCGGCATGCACGCCACCGACTGCCCCGGCTCGGCGGGCGCCGGCGCGGTCTCCACCGTCGACGACCTGGTCCGCTTCGCCGCCGAACTGCAGGCACCGCGGCTGCTGGCCCCGCAGACCGTCGCCGCGGCGACCTCCGTCGTCTTCCCCGGCCTCAAGGGCGTGCTGCCCGGCTACGGCGGTCAGAACCCCAACGACTGGGGCCTGGGCTTCGAGATCCGGGACCACAAGTCCCCGCACTGGACGGGCGCCGCGTCCTCCCCGCGCACCTTCGGCCACTTCGGCCAGTCCGGCACCTTCCTGTGGGTGGACCCCGACGCGGGCGCCGCCTGCGTGGTCCTGACGGACCGTGACTTCGGCGAGTGGGCCCTGCCGTTGTGGCCGGCGCTCACGGACGCGGTCCTGGCAGAGCTGTGACCAGCGTCAGCGGGATCGGTCCGCAGGACCGGCCGCTGACACCGCGCAGGAGGGAACCGGCCAGGTGGCGGGGGTCGGTGGAGGCGGCGACCCGGCCCCGGGCGTTGACCAGGGCGGCCGGTGCGGGCAGCCGGTGCAGCAGGGGCAGCACGGCGGCCTCGAAGTGGCGCAGGTAGACGTCGGCCGCGGCGACCCCGAGGAAGTGCCCGCCGTGCCGGACCGGCACCGACAGGGTGAGGCTGTACTCGTCGGAGCACAGGTAGTCCACGTACGGCCCGGCCACGGCACGTTCGCCGGTGGCGCGGGGCAGCGCGAACCAGTCCCAGTGGGTGTAGTCGGAGTACGCCGAGGTGCCCGGGTCGAGGTCGGGCAGGAGTGGGCGCAGGCCGTCCTCGCCGTGGTTCTGCCACCACTCCAGCCAGGCGGGTACGTCGCCGAGCAGCCCGGGTTCGGCGATGAAGCCGATGCCGGAGACCAGGTCGTGACGGCGCCGCAGCCGGTCGTGCAGCAGGGGGCGCAGCGCGGCGAGGTCGGCCGTGGTGGGGGCCCGGCCGGCGGCGCGCACCGCGGCGATGGCGGTGGTGCGCTCGGCGACCCGGGCGACGTCGGCGAAGACGTCCTCCAGGGTGCCGCGGACCCGGTCCACGACGTCGGCGACGACCTCGTCGACGAGGGCGGTTGAGCTGACGGCCACGGCGGCTGCCTCCGGTGCGGGAGGACGGGAGGTGCGGGACGCCCGGGTCAGCCGGTGACGGTCAGACGCAGTCCGATCAGGCGTTCCATCGCGTCCTGCACCCGTCGTTCGGCCAGGGACCGGGCCAACTCCGGGTCGCCGTCGCGCACGGCGCGGAGCAGCGCGCGGTGCAGCCCGACGACCGCCGCGCGGGCGTCGTCCTCCCCGAGTGCGAGACAGATTAGCGCTCCGATCTCCGCCTGGATACGGATCTCCTCCTTGGTGAGACGGGCCGACTGGGAGGCGGCGGCGAGTTCCACATGGAGCCGGCCGTAGACGCGGCCGCGGGCGGCGGGGTCGGCGGCGGCCTCGAACTCCTCCAGGGAGCGTTCCAGCGGGGCGAGGTCCTCCGGCGCGGTGCGCTGGGCGGCCAGCAGGGCGGCGGTACCGGCGACGGCGGCCCAGTGGTCGGCCAGGTCGCGCAGTTCCTCGGTGCTCCAGTCGGCCAGCCGGTGGCCGAGCCGGGCGGTGCGCGGCCGGTCGGGGGCGGTGACGAAGCTGCCGCCGCCGCGGCCGCGGCGGGTGGTGACCAGGCCCTGCTGCCGCAGGGCCATGAGGGCCTCGCGCAGGGTCACGGTGGAGACACCGAGGCGGGTGGCGAGCTCGCTCTCGCCGGGCAGTTGCTCCCCGTCGGCGAGCAGGCCCAGTTCGATGGCGTCCGCGAGGCGACGCACGACCGCGTCGACCCGGGCGAGGTTGCCGACCGGCGCGAAGACCGCGTGCAGCGCGCCATTCGAAAGTTTGCTCACCCGCACACCTTCTCACTTGGCGAAAGCTTTACCCCGGGCAGGCCTTGTCCTCTGAAATATAACTTCATAGGTTTTCGGTCAACGCGTCAACGCTCCAGCCAAGAGGGAGGTTCCCCACCGATGGAGGGAACGGCCGAGGAACCGGACAGCGGCACCCCCGCCGTACGCCTGCGGGACCTGCGCAAGTCCTTCGGGCAGGTGCACGCGGTCGCCGGGGTGGACCTGGAGGTGGCCGACGGCGAGTTCTTCTCGATGCTGGGCCCCTCCGGTTCCGGCAAGACCACGGTGCTGCGGATGGTCGCGGGCTTCGAGGCCCCCACCGGCGGCACGGTGGAGCTGGCCGGCCGGGACGTCACCCGGCTCGCCCCCTTCGAGCGGGACGTCAACACCGTCTTCCAGGACTACGCGCTCTTCCCGCACATGACGGTGGAGCAGAACGTCGCCTACGGGCTGAAGGTCCGCAAGGTGCCCAAGGCGGAACGGGTCGAACGCGCCCGCGCGGCGCTGGCGTCGGTCCGGCTGGAGGGGTTCGGCGGGCGCCGCCCGGCACAGCTCTCCGGCGGCCAGCGGCAGCGCGTCGCACTGGCCCGCGCCCTCGTGGGGCGTCCCCGGGTGCTGCTGCTCGACGAGCCGCTGGGGGCGCTCGACCTCAAGCTGCGCGAGCAGATGCAGGTCGAACTGAAGGCGATCCAACGCGAGGTGGGCATCACCTTCGTCCTCGTCACCCACGACCAGGAGGAGGCGCTGACCCTCAGCGACCGGATCGCGGTCTTCAACCAGGGCCGGATCGAGCAGGTCGGCACCCCCGCCGAGGTGTACGAGCGGCCGGCCACGCCCTTCGTCGCGGGTTTCGTGGGCATCTCCAACCTGCTCACCGACGGCACCGGGACCTACAGCGTCCGCCCGGAGAAGATCCGCCTGCTGGGTCCCGGCGGCCCCTCGGACGCCCCAAACGCCCCGGACGCCTCCGACGACGAGCTGCGCACCGTCTCCGGCACCGTCGCCGAGGTCGTCTACCTCGGCGACAGCACACGCTTCCTGGTCGACCTCGACGGGGGCGGACGGCTGACCGCCCTGCAGCAGAACCATGAGACCTCCTCGGCCGACGTCGCCGCCTACCGGGGAACCCGCGTCCGCCTCCAGTGGCACCGCCGGCACAACGTCACCGTCCAGTCCCCCCACCCGGAAACGGAGTCCACGTGCGTCTGACCCGTACCCTCGCAGCCTGCACCGTCCTGACCCTGGCCACCGCCTGCGGCGGGTCGTCCTCCCCCGGCAAGGGCGCCGGCTCCTCCGGCGGCGCCTTCACCCCGCCCAAGCTCAGCGCGCCGAAGGCGCTGGGCAAGACCGAGGGCGCGGTGAACCTGATCGCCTGGGCCGGCTACGCCGAGGACGGCTCGAACGACAAGTCCGTCGACTGGGTCACCCCGTTCGAGAAGGAGACCGGCTGCCAGGTCAACACCAAGGTGGCCGGCACCTCCGACGAGATGGTCAGCCTGATGAAGACCGGCCAGTACGACGCCGTGTCGGCCTCCGGCGACGCCTCGCTGCGCCTCATCGCCTCGGGCGACGCGGCACCGGTCAACACCGGCCTCGTCCCCAACTACAAGGACGTCTTCGCCGACCTGAAGATGCAGAAGTGGAACTCGGTGAACGGCGTCGCCTACGGCATCCCGCACGGCCGCGGCGCCAACCTGCTGATGTACCGCACCGACAAGGTCTCCCCCGCCCCCACCTCCTGGTCGGCGGTCTTCGACAAGGCCTCCCCCTACAAGGGCCACGTCACCGCGTACGACTCCGCCATCTACATCGCGGACGCCGCCCTCTACCTGATGAAGACCGAGCCGGAGCTGGGCATCAAGGACCCGTACGCGCTGGACCAGAAGCAGTTCGACGCCTCCGTCGCCCTGCTGAAGGAGCAGAACGCCAACGTCGGCGAGTACTGGAGCGACTACCTGAAGGAGATCTCCTCCTTCAAGAGCGGCGACTCCGTCATCGGCACCAGTTGGCAGGTCATCGCCAACCTCGCCAAGGCCGAGAAGGCACCGGTCGAGGCGGTCCTGCCGAGCGAGGGCTCCACCGGCTGGTCCGACACCTGGATGGTCTCGGCCAAGGCCCAGCACCCCAACTGCGCCTACAAGTGGCTGGACTGGATCGTCTCGCCGAAGGTGAACGCGCAGGTCGCCGAGTGGTTCGGCGAGGCCCCGGCGAACGAGAGGTCCTGCGCCCAGACGGCGGCCAAGGACCACTGCACCGTCTTCCACGCGGCCGACGAGCCCTACTGGAAGCAGGTCCACTTCTGGAACACGCCCATCCCGCAGTGCCTGGACGGCCGCACCGACGTCAAGTGCGTGCCGTACGCCCAGTGGGTCCAGGCCTGGACCGAGATCAAGGGCTGAGCCGTCCGTGACCACCACGTCCACCCCGCCCACCCCGCCCACCACGGCGGGCGGCACCCCCGGGCGGCGGCTGGCAGGTTCCCTGCACCGCCGCCCGCGGCTGCGGCTGTCGCTGCTGCTGTCCGCACCGCTGCTCTGGCTGGTGCTCGCCTACCTGGGCTCGCTGGCCGCGCTCTTCCTCTCCGCGTTCTGGACGACCGACCCCTTCACCTCCGACGTGGTGAGGGTCTGGAGCACCGACAACTTCCGCACCCTCCTCACCACGGACGTCTACCGGGACGTCGCCCTGCGCAGCGTCGGCGTGGCCGTCGCGGTGACCGCGATCGACGTCGTCGTCGCCTTCCCCATCGCCTTCTACACCGCCCGGGTGGCCGCCCCCAGGTACCGGCACCTGCTGGTGGTCGCCGTGCTCACCCCGCTGTGGGCCAGCTACCTGGTCAAGGCGTACGCCTGGCGGATCATGCTCTCCGAGGGCGGGCCGCTGGACTGGGCGCTGGCGCCACTCGGCCTGAGCGGACCCGGCTACGGGCTGCCCGCGGCGGTCGTCGTGCTGGCCTACCTGTGGCTGCCCTACATGATCCTGCCGATCCACGCCGGGCTGGAGCAGCTGCCGGACGCCCTGCTGGACGCCTCCGCCGACCTCGGGGCCCGCACCTGGCGCACCTTCCGGTCCGTGGTGCTGCCCATGGTGCTGCCCTCGGTCGCGGCCGGCTCGGTCTTCACCTTCTCGCTCAGCCTCGGCGACTACATCGCCGTGCAGATCGTCGGCGGCAAGACCCAGCTGATCGGCAACGTCGTCTACTCCAACATCACCCTCGACCTGCCGCTCGCCGCGGCGCTGGGCACCGTGCCGGTCGCGGTGATCGTCCTCTACCTGCTGGCCATGCGCCGCACCGGCGCGCTCCGGAGTCTGTGAGGGCCGTGACCATGCAACTCTCCCGTCCCGCCCGCATCGCCCTGCGCGTCGCGGCCGCGCTGGGCTTCGCGATCATCTACGTGCCGCTGCTGCTCGTCCTGCTCAACTCCTTCAACGCCGCCCGCGGCTTCGGCTGGCCCCCCTCGGGGCTGACCCTGCACTGGTGGGCCGACGCCTGGCACAGCTCCGGCGCCCGCTCCGCGCTGTGGACCTCGGTGAAGGCGGGGCTGGGCGCGACAGCGGTCTCCCTGGTCCTGGGCACCCTGATCGCCTTCGCCGTCTCCCGGTACCGCTTCTTCGGGCGGGAGGCGCTCTCCTTCGTCGTCGTCCTGCCGATCGCGCTGCCCGGCATCGTCACGGGCATCGCCCTCAACACCGCGTTCCGCGCGGTGCTGGAGCCGCTCGGCGTGGGGCTGGGGCTGTTCACGGTCGTCGTCGGCCACGCCACCTTCTGCGTCGTGGTGGTCTTCAACAACGTCGCGGCCCGGCTTCGGCGCACCTCGGGCTCGTACGAGGAAGCGGCGATGGACCTGGGGGCCGACACCTTCCAGGTCTTCCGCGACATCACCTTCCCGCTGATGCGCACCGCGCTGCTGGCCGGCGGACTGCTGGCCTTCGCCCTCTCCTTCGACGAGATCGTCGTCACCACCTTCACCGCGGGTCCCGGTGTCCAGACCCTCCCCGTGTGGATCTTCAGCAACATGGCCAGGCCGCAGCAGGCGCCCGTCGTCAACGTGGTGGCCGCGGTGCTCGTCGTCGCGTCGGTGATCCCGGTCTACCTCGCGCAGCGGCTGTCGGCCGACTCCGCCTCGGGAGGCCGCCTCTGAGCCGCAGGTGGCCGCAGGTGAGGGGTACGTGCCAATGCATCCGCCCGGATAAGGCAGGCTTGTACCCGTGCCAGAACCCGCGCTGAACGCATTCGACCCCGCCCGCGACCACCCCCACTCCGCCACGCTGAGGAGGCTGGAGAAGTCCTCGGGGCGCCTGGCGGCGGCCGCGATCGCGCGGATGGACGGGCAGCTGCCCTGGTACCGGGCCATGCCCCCGGAGAACCGCTCGTGGATCGGGCTGGTGGCGCAGGCGGGCATCGCGGCCTTCACGGAGTGGTTCCGCCACCCGGAGACCCCCCAGGCGATCAGCACCGACGTCTTCGGCACCGCCCCGCGGGAGCTGACCCGGGCGATCTCGCTGCGCCAGACGGTGGAGATGGTGCGCACCACCATCGAGGTCATGGAGTCGGCGATCGACGAGGTCGCGGCCCCCGGCGACGAGTCGGTGCTGCGCGAGGCGCTGCTGGTCTACGCGCGGGAGATCGCCTTCGCGACGGCCCAGGTCTACGCCCAGGCCGCCGAGGCGCGCGGCGCCTGGGACGCCCGGCTGGAGTCCCTGGTGGTCAACGCGGTGCTGTCCGGCGAGGCCGACGAGGGCGTGCTGTCGCGGGCGGCGGCGCTGGGCTGGAGCTCCCCCGACAAGATCGTGGTGGTGCTGGGCACGGCACCCAACGGGGACAGCGAGCTGACCGTCGAGGCGATCCGGCGGGCGGCGCGGCACGCCAAGCTGCAGGTGCTCACCGGGGTCCTCGGCGACCGCCTGATCGTGGTCGCGGGTGGTGACGGGGAGCCGCTGCGGGTCGCCAAGGCCCTGATCGGGCCGTTCGCGGCCGGTCCGGTGGTCGCCGGGCCCGTGGTCGGCGACCTGCTGGCGGCGTCGAAGTCGGCGGCGGCCGCGGCCGCGGGCCTGAAGGCGTGCGCGGCCTGGCCCGACGCGCCGCGTCCGGTGATCGCCGACGACCTGCTCCCGGAGCGCGCGATGGCGGGCGACCGACACGCCCGCGATCAGCTGGTGGAGGAGATCTACAGGCCGTTGGAGGAAGCTGGTTCGGCACTGCTTGAGACTCTGTCCGTCTACCTCGAACAGGCCTCGTCGCTGGAAGGGGCCGCCCGGATGTTGTTCGTTCACCCCAACACCGTTCGCTACCGGCTCCGACGTGTGACGGACGTCACCGGCTGGTCGCCCTCGGACGTGCGCTCCGCCTTCACCCTTCGCATCGCGCTCATCCTGGGCCGGCTCTCCGAGTCGGGGCAGACACCGTAGACCACTCAGGGCCTTTGTGGGACACCAACAAATCGCCCGTCGGTTCTTGGTCCCTGTCCCCACGGGCGGGGATCACCTCGCTCAAGAGAGAGTTGAAAGCGTGCTCGTACTCGTCGCTCCCGGCCAGGGCGCCCAGGCCCCCGGCTTCCTGAACCCGTGGCTCGAACTCCCCGGTGTCGCCGACCGTCTCTCCGGTCTGTCCTCGACCGCCGGTCTTGACCTCGCCCACTTCGGCACCAAGGCCGAGGCCGAGGAGATCCGTGACACCGCGGTCGCCCAGCCCCTGCTGGTGGCGGCCGGTCTGGTCGCGGCGGAGCAGCTGCTCGACGGCCCGGCCGCCACGCGTTCCGCGCTGGGCGCCGTGGCGGGTCACAGCGTCGGCGAGATCACGGCGGCGGCCGTCGGGGGCGTGCTGAGCGCCGAGGCGGCGATGAGCTTCGTCCGTACCCGCAGCACCGCGATGGCCCAGGCCGCGGCCGTCACCGAGACCGGCATGTCGGCCGTGCTCGGCGGCGACCCGGACGTCGTCGTCGCCCACCTGGAGAACCTCGGCCTCACCCCGGCGAACATCAACGGGGCCGGTCAGATCGTGGCGGCCGGCACCGCGAAGCAGCTCGCGGAGCTGACCTCGGACAAGCCCGAGAAGGCGCGGGTCATCCCGCTGAAGGTGGCGGGCGCGTTCCACACCCACCACATGACCCCGGCCGTGGCCGTGCTGGAGGAGCTGGCGCAGTCGCTGGCCGTCTCCGACCCCGCCCTGCCGTACGTGTCCAACGCCGACGGCGCGGTCGTCCGCTCCGGCGCCGAGGTCGTCTCGCGCCTGGTGTCGCAGGTGTCCAACCCGGTCCGCTGGGACCTGTGCATGGAGACCTTCAAGGAGCTCGGCGTCACCGCGATCATCGAGCTGGTGCCGGGTGGCACCCTGGTGGGGCTGGCCAAGCGCGCGCTGCCCGGCGTCGCGACCCTGGCCCTCAAGACCCCGGACGACCTCGAGGCCGCCCGCGCGATCGTGGCCGAGCACGGCACCCAGGAATAGGAGTCCCCGCAGACATGGCGAAGATCAGGCCCAGCAAGGGCTCCCCGTACGCGCGCATCATGGGCGTCGGCGGCTACCGGCCGACCCGTGTGGTGCCCAACGAGGTGATCCTGGAGAACATCGACTCCAGCGACGAGTGGATCCGCTCGCGCTCGGGCATCGCCTCCCGGCACTGGGCCGGCCCGGAGGAGACGGTCGCCGAGATGTCGGTGACCGCGGCGGGCAAGGCCATCGCCGACGCGGGGATCTCGGCGGAGGACATCGGGGGCGTCATCGTCGCCACCGTCTCCCACTTCAAGCAGACCCCGGCCGTCGCGACCGAGATCGCGCACCGGATCGGCGCGGGCAAGCCGGCCGCCTTCGACATCTCGGCGGGCTGCGCGGGCTTCACGTACGCCGTGACCCTCGCCAAGGGCATGGTCACCGAGGGCAGCGCGAAGCACGTCCTGGTGATCGGCGTCGAGCGGCTGAGCGACCTGACGGACAAGTCGGACCGCGCCACCGCCTTCCTCTTCGGCGACGGCGCGGGCGCGGTCATCATCGGCCCGGCCGACGAGCCCGAGATCGGCCCCACCGTCTGGGGCTCGGAGGGCGACAAGTCCAACACCATCACCCAGACCGTCGCGTGGGACCGCTTCCGTGTGGGCGACGTCTCGCAGCTGCCGGTGGGCGAGGACGGGGAGCTGAAGTTCCCCGCGATCACCCAGGAGGGCCAGACCGTCTTCCGCTGGGCGGTGTTCGAGATGGCCAAGGTGGCCCAGGAGGCGCTGGACGCCGCCGGGATCAGCGCGGACGACCTGGACGTCTTCATCCCGCACCAGGCCAACATGCGCATCATCGACTCGATGATCAAGGCGCTCAAGCTGCCGGAGCACGTCGCGGTCGCCCGCGACATCGAGACCACCGGCAACACCTCCGCCGCGTCGATCCCGCTCGCGATGGAGCGTCTGCTCGCCACCGGACAGGCCAAGAGCGGCGACACGGCACTGATCATCGGTTTCGGGGCAGGGCTCGTGTACGCCGCCACTGTCGTTACCCTCCCCTAGGCACCACCACCCACGCGGCGCGCACTCCCGCCCGCCGCAGCCCGTAGTAACCAGCACGAAGAAGGAGAGCGCCGCCATGGCCACCCAGGAAGAGATCGTCGAGGGTCTCGCGGAGATCGTGAACGAGATCGCCGGCATCCCGACCGAGGACGTCCAGCTGGACAAGTCCTTCACCGACGACCTGGACGTCGACTCGCTGTCCATGGTCGAGGTCGTCGTCGCCGCCGAGGAGCGCTTCGAGGTCAAGATCCCGGACGACGACGTCAAGCAGCTGAAGACCGTCGGCGACGCCGTCGACTACATCCTCAAGGCCCAGGCCTGAGCCTGAGCCACCCCTGGACGACGTGTCTGTCGCCCGCCCTTCTAGACGTGGAGAGACAATCCCTGTGAGCCCGACCAATCACACCGTGGTCGTCACCGGTATCGGCGCAACCACTCCGCTGGGCGGGGACAGCGCGTCGACCTGGGAAGGGTTGACCGCCGGACGTTCCGGCGTACGCCCCTTGGAGCAGGACTGGGCCGCCGAGCTGCCGGTGCGCATCGCCGCGCAGATCGCCGTGGAGCCGCTGGAGGTCCTGCCCCGCCCGGTCGCCCGCAAGCTCGACCGTTCGGCGCAGTTCGCGCTGATCGCCACCCGCGAGGCCTGGGCCGACGCGGGCTTCACCGCCAAGGCCGGCGAGGACAGCTCGGTCGACCCCGACCGCCTGGGCACCGTGATCGCCTCCGGCATCGGCGGCGTCACCACACTGCTCGACCAGTACGACAACCTCAAGAACTCCGGCCCGCGCAAGGTGTCCCCGCACACCGTGCCGATGCTGATGCCCAACAGCCCCTCGGCCAACGTCAGCCTCGAGGTCAACGCCCGCGCCGGTGTGCACACCCCGGTCAGCGCCTGCGCCTCCGGCGCCGAGGCCGTCGGCTACGCGTACGAGATGATCCGCTCCGGCCGCGCCGACGTCGTCGTGGCCGGCGGCACCGAGGCGGCCGTGCACCCGCTGCCGATCGCCGCGTTCGCCAACATGATGGCGATGTCCAAGAACAACGACGACCCGCGGGGCGCCTCCCGCCCGTACGACAAGGGCCGTGACGGCTTCGTCCTCGGCGAGGGCGCGGGTGTCGTGGTGCTGGAGTCGGCCGAGCACGCCGCCCGGCGCGGCGCCCGGGTCTACGCCGAGGTGCTGGGCCAGGGCCTGTCGTCCGACGCCCACCACATCGCGCAGCCGGAGCCCACCGGCCGCGGCATCGCCGCCGCGCTGGAGCAGCTGATCGCCGCGACCGGCCTGGACCTGGCGCAGATCGTCCACCTGAACGCGCACGCGACCTCCACCCCGCAGGGTGACGTGGCCGAGGTCAAGGCGCTCCGCAAGGTGCTCGGCGACCACCTGGACCACGTGGCCATCTCGGCCACCAAGTCGATGACCGGTCACCTGCTGGGCGGCGCCGGCGGCATCGAGACGGTCGCCACCGTCCTCGCCCTGCACCACCGGCTCGCGCCGCCGTCGATCAACATCGACGACCTGGACGACGAGATCGACCCCGGTCTGGTCTCCACCGAGGCGCGCAAGCTGCCCGAGGGCCCGATCGTGGCCGTCAACAACTCCTTCGGCTTCGGCGGCCACAACGTCGTCATGGCGTTCAAGAGCGCCTGAGCCGTACGGCACCCCTGAGGGCCGGTCAGCCGCTCGCGCGGCCGACCGGCCCTCTGCCGTCCCCGGGTCAGGGGCAGCCGACGACCTGCCCGGCCCAGGACAGCCCGCCGCCGAAACCGAGCAGCAGCACGGGAGCGCCCGGGGTGAGCTCGCCCCGCTCGACGAGCTTGGCGAAGGCCAGCGGCACGGAGGCCGCCGAGGTGTTCCCGGAGTCCACGACGTCACGCGCCACGACCGCCTGCGGGGCGTCCAACCGGCTCACGACGGCCTCGATGATCCGCAGGTTGGCCTGGTGCGTCACGATGCCGCCGAGCTCGCGGGGGGTGACACCGGCACGCCGGCAGGCCTCCTCGGCGACCGGGGCGAGGGTCGTGGTGGCCCAGCGGAAAACCGCCTGGCCGTCCTGGGCGAAGCGGGGCTGCCAGGCGCCGGCCAGCCGTACGGCGTCGGCGCGGGTGGGGTCCGAGCCCCACACGACCGGGCCGATGCCGGGGAGCGCCCCCGGAGCGGCGTCCGCGGCGCTGACCAGGGCCGCGCCGGCCCCGTCACCCAGCAGGACGCAGGTGCTGCGGTCGGTCCAGTCGGTGAGGTCCGACATCTTCTCGGCTCCGACGACCAGGGCGTGGCGCGCGGCGCCGGCCCGTACGGCGTGGTCTGCGGCGGCGAGCGCGGTGGTGAAGCCGGCGCAGGCGTTGTTGAGGTCGTAGGAGGCGGGGGCCGTCATGCCGAGCCGGGCCGCGACCTGGGCGGCGGTGCTGGGGCTGCGGTCGACGGCGCTGGAGGTGGCGACGACGACCAGGTCGACCTCGGAGGGGTCCAGGCCCGCGGTGGCGAGGGCCTTGCCCGCGGCGGCCACGGCCATGTCGGCGACCGACTCGTCCTCGTCGGCGATGTGCCGGGTGGCGATGCCGGTGCGCTGCCGGATCCAGGCGTCGCTGGTGTCGACCATGGTGGCCAAGTCGTCGTTGGTGAGGACGCGTTGCGGCTGGTGGTGGCCCAGGGCGGCGATGCGGGATGCAGTCATGCCGGAACTATAGCGACCGATCGATCGGACTCTAAAGGCGGAGGGGTGGCTACGATGGGCGCATGAGCCCACGCAAGTCCGCCGCCGAGGCGCGCCACACCCGTGAGCGGATCATCGAACGCAGCGTCGCGGTCGCCTCCGTGGAGGGTCTGGAGGGCCTCACGATCGGCCGGCTCGCGACCGACCTCGGGATCAGCAAGTCCGGGCTGCTGGGGCACTTCGGTACCAAGGAGGCCCTGCAGATCGCCGCGCTGCGGCGGGCCTCGGAGATCTTCACGCGCGCCGTGTGGGTGCCCGCGTCGGGGGCCGCCCCCGGCCTCGCCCGGCTGACCGCGATCTGCGAGGCCTGGGTGACCTACCTGGACCGCGAGCGCGAGGCCTTCCCGGGCGGCTGCCTGTTCACCGCCTCCGCCGTGGAGTTCGACGGCCGGGAGGGGCCGGTCCGGGACGCGGTCGCCCGGCTCTACAGCGTCTGGCGGCGCCGGCTGACCCGCGACATCCGGGCCGCCGTGGAGCACGGCGAACTGCCCCCGGACACCGACCCGGAGCAGCTGGTCTTCGAGCTGAACGGGATCTACTTCTCGCTCAACCACGCCGTCCAGCTCTTCGGGGACCGGAGCGCCCCCGACCGCGCCCGGCGTGCGCTGCGGCGTGTCCTGAGCTGACGAATCAGCCCTTCGGGGGGATTGGCCGCATCCCCCGGATGGGCGCGCCCGGCCCCGCGCAGGATCGTGTCCATGAGCATCTGGCTGAGGGGGGCCGGCCTCACGGCGGCCGCGGCGCTGACGGTGCTGGTGCCGGGCGCGGCCGGGGGGACGGCGTACGCGCACGACCCACCGGGGCCACCGGGGCCGCCCGTGGTCCGGTTCCTGCCCGACGGCACCGTGCGGGTGGAGACCGGCGGCGGGGCCGTCCGGGTGGAGACACGTGACGGGGAGACCCGGGCCCGGGTCTCGCACGGCGGGGACACCGTGGACGCCCGCACGGGCAAGGGCGGCTCGTCCGCGACCGTCCGGCGACGGCACTGTCCCGCGTACGAGTCGACGGTCAACGCCCGCACCGACGGCGGCGGTTCGCGGGGCTCGGTGTCCTGGCGGCACCCCTGCGGGCCGGCGCCGCGCCCCACCCCCGCCCGCCCCGTGCGCCGCGCACCGGCCCCGGCACCCACGCCCACCCCCACCCCGACACCGACACCGACACCGACACCGACCCCCACCCCGACACCCACGCCGACGCCGACGCCGACGCCCCGCGCGGAACTCCCGGTGGTCGCCTACCGCAAGGCGAGCGCGCCGCCCCCGCCCGAGGGGCCGAGCATCGTCCAGCTCATGCTGCTCGTCACCGCCCCGGCGGTCCTGTCCGCCGCGGCGCTCAAACCCCGCTCCCAAGCCCGCTCCCGGAGGTGATCGATGTCGGACTGGCTCGTCCTGGGCATCGCGATGGCCGCGGCCTGCGCCGTGGTGCTGACCATCGTGTTCATCAACCACCGCCGCATCGGGGACGACGACGACCCCTCGGAGACCCCCGACGTCATCGAGTACATGACGATGATGATCGGCGTGGTGTACGCCATCGTCCTCGGCCTCGCCATCGCCGGCGTCTGGGAGGCCCGCGGGGGTGCCGAGGACACCTTCCACCGCGAGACCCAGGCCCTGCACGAGGTGCGGCAGCGGGTCCAGGTCTACCCGGCCGAGGTCCGCGACCAGGTGCGCGCCGACGTGGACGCGTACGTCTCCTACGTCGCGCACACCGAACTGCCCTACATGATCAAGCACGGGGAGAACACCGGGCGCGGCTCGGAGCTCCTCGACAAGGTGCGCCGCGACGTGACCGACTTCGAACCGCGCACCCCGCTGGCCAACCAGGCGTACCAGCCGGTCGTCGACCAGGTCGCGGCCGCCGACGACGCGCGCACCGCACGCGGCGAGAACGCCGGACCGACCATGCCGGGGGTGGTGTGGTTCGGCCTGGTCACCGGCGCCCTCGTCGCGGTGGGACTGATCTTCAGCCTGCAGATCCGGCGCTCCCGGCGGGAACTCGTCCTCGCCGGGCTCTACAGCGCCCTGATCGCCTTCCTGCTCTTCCTCATCTGGGACCTGGACGCCCCCTTCGGGCGCGACCCGGCCGAGGCGGCGGCGTCCTTCACCAGCCTCTTCCCGCACATCGGGTGATCACTTCTCGAAGCTCGCGAAGTACGAGGCCACCATGTCCTCCGCCCCGTGCCCGAGCTCGGCCGCGCGGCGGAAGCGCTCGGCGCCCGCCGCCATGACGTCGAGCCGGACCCCGGCGGACTCGCCGGCCTCCACGATCAGCCGGGCGTCCTTCTCCGCGGTGTGCACGGCGAAGCTGGGGGTGAAGTCGCCGGCCAGGACCGCCGCCGACTTCGCCCGCAAATAGCCCATGTCGAGGGGGCCGCCGGAGACGGCCTGGAGGAAGTCCGCTGCGTCCACGCCGAGGCCCTTCGCGAGCGCGAGGGCTTCGGCCGTGCCGTGGGTGATCGTCAGCACCCAGCTGTTGACGACCAGCTTGAGGCGGCTGGCGGCGCCCTCCGCCGCGTCCTCCCCCACCCACACGGTGCGGCTGCCGATCGCGTCGAAGACCGGCGCCACCTTCTGCCGGGCCTCCTGCGGCCCGGCGGCCAGCACCAGGAGCTGCCCGTTCTCCGCGGGCTGCCGGGTGCCCAGCACGGGCGAGTCGAGGAAGACGACGCCGTGCTCTCGTGCGAACTGCGCGAACGCCCCGAGAGCGGCCACGCCCGCGGTGGTGCACTGCGCCCACACCGCGCCCTCCCGCAGCGCCGGCGCCGCCTGCCGCATGGTCTCCAGGGCGGAGTCGGCGTCGTGCAGGATGGTCACCACCACGTCGGCACCGTCCACCGCCTCCGCGGGGGTGTCGACGACGCGTGCGCCGTCCTTGCCGAGCGGCTCGGCCTTCTCCTTCGTTCGGTTCCACACGCGGACGTCGAGGCCGGCCCCGATGAGGTTGCGGGCCATCGCGGCACCCATGATCCCGGTGCCCAGAACTGCTGCTGAAGTGGTGTCGGACATGACTGCCACGGTACGACGGACCCATCCGAAACGCTCGCGGCGCCGAATGCCGGACGGGACACTTGTCCGCGACACCCGGAATCGAACGCTGGAGGTGTGGTGAGGGAACCGCTGCGGTTCGGCAGGCCCGCACGGCAGGGGCCGGACCCCTCGGAGCTGCTGCTCGCCGTCGCGCGCGGCGACCAGGAGGCCTTCGCCCGGCTGTACGACGCCGTGAGCGGACCGGTGCTCGGGCTGGTGCGCGGAGTGCTCAGGGACCCCGCGCAGTCGGAGGAGGTGACGCAGGAGGTGCTGGTGGAGGTGTGGCGCACCGCCGCCCGCTTCCGGCCGGAGAAAGGCAGCGCGATGACCTGGGTGATGACCCTGGCCCACCGCAGGGCCGTGGACCGGGTGCGGTCCGCGAACGCGGCGGCCGACCGCGAGCACAAGGCGGCGCTGCTGGAGCGCACCCCCGCCTACGACGAGGTCACCGAACAGGTCGAGGCCCGGCTGGAGGCCGAACAGGTGCGGCGCTGCATGCGCACCCTCACCGAGGTGCAGCACCAGTCGGTGACCCTCGCCTACTACCGGGGGCTGACGTACCGGGAGGTCGCCGAACTGCTGGCGCTGCCGCTGGGCACCGTCAAGACCCGGCTCCGGGACGGCCTGATCCGGCTGCGCGACTGCCTGGGGGTGACCGCGTGAGCACCGAGGCCGAACTGCACACCCTGACCGGCGCCTACGCCGTCGACGCGCTGACGCGGCACGAGCGCGCGGAGTTCGAACGTCACCTCGCGGAGTGCGAGGCCTGCGCGCTGGAGGTGCGCGAGCTGGGCGCGACCGCCGCCCGGCTCGGGCTCGCGGCGGCCGAGCCCGTCCCGCCCCGTATGAAGGACGACGTCATGCGGCTCATCGCCAACGTGCGGCAGGAGCCGCCGTCGGTGCCCGAGCCGCCCCGCGCCGCGGCCCGGGCGACGCGCCGCCGCGCCTCGCAGCCCGCCCGGCGCCGCGTCCGCTTCGCCCTGGCGGCCTGCCTCGCCGCAGCCGCGACACTGGGCGGGGTCGCGGTCTGGCAGCAGCAACAACTCGGCGACCTGCGCCAGGAGAACCGGCAGACCCAGGCGCAGGCGGAGCAGATCTCCCGGGTCCTGGCGGCGCCCGACGCCGTCACGACCTCCGCGAAGCTCGCGGGCGGCGCCAACGGCACGGTCGTCGTCTCCCGCAGCCAGGACCGCGCGGTCTTCTTCGCCCACGGCATGCCGGCGCTGACCGGCGACCGGGTCTACCAACTCTGGTACGCCGACGGCGACACGATGCGCTCCGCGGGCCTCATGCCCAAGCCGTCCGGTGGCGACACCACCCAGGCCGTCCTCCTCCAGGGCGCCGTCGACGGCGCCTCCGGCATGGGCATCACCGTCGAACCCCCCGGCGGCTCCCCCCGGCCCACCTCCGACCCGCTGGCCCTTGTGACCTTCCCGGCGTAGCACCCCCGCCGCGCACCGCCCCGCCCCGGGCGCGGTGCGCGGCACGGGCCGCCGCTGAGGGCGCCCCGTAGGCACCCGGACGCCCGCCACACGACTCGTACGGCATCCGCCGGGTGACACTGCCCGAGACGGCCCTCCGGCCGAATGCGCGGCCCACGCGCCCGCGGAACGAAGTCGCCGGGAGGAGGCCGTGGAGCTCCCTCCCGGCCCACGGCCCGGCGAACCCCGGGAGGGTTACGCCACACATCCGCCGAGTCGCACCGCACGCCGCTGCACCGGCCCCGCCGCGGGCGTGGACACGGGCTGCCCGGCTGCCGAGGCGGCACACCGACGCGTGGACCGCCGGGGAACGCTGCCCGGCACGGGCAACCCGTCGGCGCGCCGCGCCCCCTGCTGGGTCGCGGAGCGCGACGCGGCGGGGCGCCTCACGGCGTGGGAACGGGCGGCGCCATAGGCTCGCCGGGCGGCACCACCGGCCTGGAGGAGTGCAACGGACGTGACGACGACGTCGATCTGCCTGTTCACCGCCGATCTGCGGCTGCACGACAACCCCGTCCTGCGTGCCGCCCTCGGCTCCGCCGCACAGGTCGTCCCCCTGTTCGTGCTCGACGAGGCCATCGAGGCGGCGGGCTTCGCCGCGCCCAACCGCGCCGCGTTCCTCGCCGACTGCCTCGCCGACCTCGACGAGGGGCTGCGGAAGCGCGGCGGACGGCTCGTGCTGCGCCGCGGGGACGTGGCACGCGAGACCTGCCGGGTCGCCGAGGAGACCGGTGCCGGGCAGGTGCACATCGCCGCCGGGGTGAGCCGCTACGCCGCGCGGCGCGAGGAGCGGCTGCGGAAGGCGCTGACCGGGGCCGGACGTGAACTGCGGGTGCACGACGCCGTGCTGACGGCGGTCCCGCCCGGTGCGCTGACCCCGGCGGGCAAGGACAGCTTCGGGGTGTTCACCCCGTACTTCCGGCGCTGGGAGACCGTGGACCTGCGCGACCCGCTGGGCGCGCCCCGCACCGTCCGGGTGCCGGACGGCGTGACGTCCCGCCCGCTCCCGGAGGCGCCGAAGGACACCTCGCCCGGGCTGCCCGCGGGCGGGGAGACCGAGGCCCGCGAACGCTGGCGGGCCTGGCGGGCGTCGGGGCTCTCCGCGTACGAGGACCGGCACGACGACCTGGCGGGCGACGCCACCTCCCGGCTCTCGCCCTACCTGCACTTCGGCTGTCTGTCGGCCACCGAACTGGTCCGCAGCGGCCGGGACGCCGGCGGGCCCGGCGCGGACGCGTTCGTACGGCAGCTGGCGTGGCGGGAGTTCCACCACCAGGTGCTCGCCGCCCGCCCCGACGCCGCCTCCCGGGACCTGCGCACGCGCGGCGACCGCTGGCGCGGCGACGGCCCGGAGGCGGACGCGTGGCGCGAGGGCCGCACCGGCTACCCCGTGATCGACGCGGCGATGCGGCAGTTGCGGCACGAGGGCTGGATGCACAACCGGGCGCGGCTGCTGGCCGCGAGCTTCCTGACGAAGACGCTGTACGTGGACTGGCGGATCGGCGCCGCGCACTTCCTTGAGCTGCTGGTGGACGGCGACGTCGCCAACAACCAGCTCAACTGGCAGTGGGTGGCGGGCACCGGCACCGACACCCGCCCCAACCGGGTGCTCAACCCCCTGGTGCAGGCCCGCCGTTTCGACCCGGACGGCGCCTACGTGCACCGCTGGGTGCCGGAACTGGCCGACGTGCCGGGCAGCGCCGTGCACCGCCCCTGGCGGCTCCCCGAGGCGGAACGCGCCGCCCTGGACTACCCCGCCCCCCTCGTCGACCTCGACGAGGCCCTCGCCCGCTTCCGCGGCGCCCGCGGCAAGTAGCGGCCCGGGGGTGTGAGCCGCATCGCCCGGCGTGCGGACGGGCGGCCGTCCGCCCGGGAAACGCGGCATCCTCCGCGGTCGTGAACACGCGGACAGGACAGCCGTTCCACCCCGGCACCCCGCCTTAGGCCGCCCGCGACCGTCCGACAGCCCGACCACCCGCCCCGCCCGGCCACGGCACCCGGCCCGCTGCCACGGCGCCCGCGGCACGCAGCAACGCCCGCGCACACCCCGCGCCGGACAGCCGGGCCATCCAGCACCCCCACGCTCGGCGAAAGCGCGGCCCGGGCCCGTCCACCTTGCCGCGGCACGCGTCTGCCGCCCGCGGACCCCCGCACCAGACCGCCGGGCCACCCGGCACCCCGCGCTCGGCCCGGCGCCGCGGGGCGCCGCTCACCGGGGCGGGTCAGCCCCCCGCGGCGGCCGGGGGAAGAAGCCGCTGGTGCGTGCGGCGTAGCCGGCCCAGCCGGGGCGGTCCGCCATGTGGCGCTCCAGCAGGGCCTTGCCGCTGCCCCGGGTGAGCAGGTACGACATCAGCAGCGGCGAGACGGCCGACGCCGCGGCGGCCTGCCAGGCGTCGCAGGTGAGCGCGAACAGGCCCCACCAGACGCAGAAGTCGCCGAAGTAGTTGGGGTGCCGGGTCCAGCTCCACAGGCCGCGGTCCATGATGCGGCCGCGGTTCGCCGGGTCGGCCTTGAAGCGGGCCAGTTGGTGGTCGCCGACGGCCTCGAAGAGCAGGCCGGTGAGCCAGAGCAGCGCCCCGACGACGGCCGCCGGGCCGACCGGGCCGGGGATGTACGAGGCGGCCTGGACGGGCAGCGAGACGACCAGGACGAGCGCGCCCTGCAGCAGGTACACCGCGCGGAGGGCGTAGGCGGCCCGGCTGCCGGGGGCCTTGGCCAGGAAGGCCTCGTAGCGGGGGTCCTCGCCGTGGCCGCGCCCGCGGCGCGCGATGTGGACGGCGAGCCGCAGGCCCCACACGGCGGTCAGCGCGAACACCAGCGCGCGGCGGGCCGGGTCGCCGTGCCCGGCGGACATGCCGTAGGCGGACGCGGCGACCGCCGTGAAGGCCGCACCCCAGGCGACGTCGACGTAGCGGTGCCGGCCGCGGGACAGCGCGAAGGCGAAGGTGGCGAGCATGACGGCGAGCGCGGCCCCGGCCGCCACGGCCGCGCCCGCCCCGAACGCGCCCCAGGGGAAGCCGTCCATCGCCCTCACCACCCCGCGTACCAGGCGGCGGGCATGCCGGCCGGGGCGCCGGTGCCGTCGGTGGTGGGCCGTACGGCGAGGATCTGGTCGACGCCCATGCGGCGTTCCGCGAAGGCCAGCGCGCCGCCCGCCAGGTACAGCCGCCACACACGGGCGGTCTCCTCGCCGGCCAGGAGGACGACGTCGGGCCAGCGCCGCTCCAGGGTGGCCAGCCAGGCCCGCACGGTGCGCACGTAGTGCTCGCGCAGCGACTCCACGGCCTTGACCTCCAGCCCCGCGTCCTCCAGCAGGTTCACGGTGCGGCCCAGCGGCCGCATGTGCATGTCGGGGGCGATGTACGTCCCGATGAAGGCGCCGCCGCCGGGGGCGGCGCGCCCGCGGGACATCTGCTGCACCAGTGCCCTGCCCCGGGGGCGCAGCATGCGGTGGACGGCGGCCGCGAACCGCGGGTAGTGCTCGTCGCCGACGTGCTCGCCCATCTCGACCGCGCTGACCGCCTCGTAGCCGCCGTCCCCCTCCAGGTCGCGGTAGTCGCGCAGTTCGACGGTGACGTACTGCTCCAGCCTCTCCCGGCGGATCCGCTCCCGGACGAAGTCCCGCTGGGCGGCGGAGAGGGTGACGGCGTGGACCTGCGCGCGGTGGGTCCGGGCGGCGTGCAGGGCGAGCGCGCCCCAGCCGCAGCCGATGTCGAGCAGCCGCGTGCCGGGGCGCAGGTCCAGCTTGCGGCAGATGAGTTCGAGCTTGTCGCGCTGGGCGTCGGCGAGGCCGTACGTGGGGTCGTCGTCGCGGGTCCAGTAGCCGCAGGAGTAGGCCATGGAGGGGTCGAGGAGGAGTTCGTAGAAGTCGTTGGACAGGTCGTAGTGGTGGCTGACGGCGGCCCGGTCGCGGCTCCTGGTGTGCGGGGTGCCGTGGAGCCTGGCGCGGCCGCGGGGGGCGGGTGGGCGCGGCCCGACCGCGCCGAGCCGTAAGGCGGCGCCGGCGGCGCGGAGCCGGTCGCCCGCGGTCAGCCGGGGAGGGCGCAGCCCGCCGTCCCGGGTGGCGTGCCACAGGGCGCGCAGCCCCTCGGTGAGGTCGCCGCGCACGTCGATGTCGCCGGTGATGTACGCCTCGGCGAGGCCGAGTTCGCCGGGCTGCCACAGGAGTCTTCGCAGCGCGCGCCGGGAGCGCAGGACGACCAGCGGGGCGTCGCGCGGCCCGGCGGTGCTGCCGTCCCAGGCCCGCAGCCGTACGGGCAGCGGGCCGCCCGTGAACCGCTCCAGCAGCGGGGCGAGGGTGTCCGCGGCGCCCTTCACCTGCCGGTCTCCCCACGGGTCAGCCGCAGTTGGACCACATCGAGGTAGCCGGAGCGGAAGCCGGCCTCGGAGTAGGCGAGGTAGAGGGTCCACATGCGGCGGAAGGTCTCGTCGAAGCCGAGGGCGGCGACGTCGGCGGCGCGTTCGGTGAAGCGCTCGCGCCACAGCCTCAGCGTCTCGGCGTAGTGCGGGCCGAAGCCGTCGCAGGAGGCGACGCGCAGCGCGGTGTGCTCGTCGAGGGTCCGGTCGATCGCCTCCAGGGAAGGGATGAGGCCGCCCGGGAAGACGTACTTCTGGATCCAGGTGTGGGTGCCGCGGGTGGCGAGCATGCGCTCGTCGGGCATGGTGATCGCCTGGAGGGCGACCGTGCCGCCGGGGGCGAGCAGCCGGTCCAGGGCGGTGAAGTACGCCGGCCAGTACTCGGCGCCGACGGCCTCGATCATCTCGACGCTGACGACGGCGTCGAAGCTCCCGGTCACCTGCCGGTAGTCGCGCAGCCGGACGGTGGCCCGGTCCTGCTGCCCCGCGGCGGCGATCCGGTCCGTGGCGAGCCGGCGCTGCTCCTCGGAGAGGGTGACGGAGACGACCTCGGCGCCGCGGCGGGCGGCGCGGACGGCGAGTTCGCCCCAGCCGGTGCCGATCTCCAGCAGCCGGGTGCCCTCGCCGACGCGTGCCAGGTCGAGCAGCCGGTCGATCTTGCGGTGCTGTGCGGCGGCCAGTTGGGCGCGCCGGGCGGGGAAGCCGCGGAAGACGGCCGAGGAGTAGGTGAGGGTCTCGTCGAGGAAGAGCGAGAACAGCTCGTTGGACAGGTCGTAGTGGGCGTGGATGTTGCCGCGGGCGCCGTCGAGGGTGTTGCGCCGTTCCGAGGGCTGCCGGTGCGCCCACAGGGGGCGCAGCCGTTGCAGCGGCCGTGGGACGAGTTCGGTGACGTGCGAGGCGAGCACGGTGAGGACGGCCGTCAGGTCGGGCGCGTCCCATTCGCCGGCCATGTAGGACTCGCCGAAGCCGATGAGGCCGCCGGTGCCGACGCGGCGGTGGAAGGCCTCGGGGTCGGCGATCAGCACGGCGGGACCGCCCGTGCCGAGGACGGGGCCGCCCTCGCCGAGGCGGCAGCGCAGCGGCAGCCGGCTCAGGGCGCGTCGTACGACGGCGCCGGCGGCGGCGGCGCGCAGACGGGAGCAGCGTGGTGGTGCGGCGACGTCCGGCCGGCGGCGGGGGTCCACGCCGGTGGCGCGGGCGGCGGCGGAGGCGGAGAGGGGGACGGACGTGGTGGACGTGGTCACTCGAAACCCTCCTGGGGCGCGTGGACGGGACGGTGCTGCACGGGCAGTCCGCGCAGCAGCAGCCGGATGCCGTGCCGGCGGATGCCGGCCGACACCGCGGCCGTGGACCAGGGGTGGCGGGCGGCGGCGCGCAGCAGGCCCGGCGCGGTGGCCGGGCGGCGTTCGCCGCGCACGGTGGCGGTGAACGGGGTGCCGCCACCGGGGCGTTCCAGGTGGACGGTGAGGTGCAGCCGGTCGTGCGGCTCGGGCAGCCGCATGCGGTAGCCGCCGTCGACGGGGAAGAACGGGGAGACGTGGAAGTCCTTGGCGACGTGGGCTCCGTCGCGTTCGTCGGTGTGCAGCAGGTAGGCGTGCCGCTCCCCGTAGGTGTTGTGGACCTCGGCGACGACGCAGACGAGGGCGCCGGCCGGGTCGTGGCACCAGTACAGGGTCAGCGGGTTGAAGACGTGGCCGAGGACCCGGGCGTGGCAGAGCATCCGGACCGGCCCGCCGTGCAGGTCGACGCCCCGCGCGGCGAGGTAGGCGTCGAGGGCGGCCCGTACGGTCGGGTGCCGTCCGCCGAAGTGGTCGCGGGGGTCGAAGCGGGCGAGCGGCCGCAGCGCGGCGGGGAGCCGGGGCGGCCGGGCGGGGTCGGTGAGCCACATGTAGGTGCGGTGGGTGAAGGCGTGCCGCAGCGGCCGGGTGCGGACGTGGGTGATCGTGCACTCGTACAGGGCGGGCACCTGCGCGGGCAGGCCGGCCGGGGTCACCAGATCACCCCCAGCCGGCGGGCGGCCTCGGCGCCGGAGCGGCAGCCGTCCTCGTGGAAGCCCCAGCCGTGGTAGGCCCCGGCGTAGACGGTGACGGGGGTGGCGAGGGCGGGCAGCCGCCGTCGCGCGGCCAGCGACCCGGGGGTGTGGACGGGGTGCTCGTACACCATGCGGGCGAGGACCCGGGCGGGGTCGACCCGTCCGTCGTCGCCGAGGGTGACGATGTGGCGCTCGGGGGTGTCCAGCCGCTGGAGGCGGTTCATGTCGTAGCTGACGCGGACCCCGCCGGTGTCGGGGGCGCAGGACGGCATGAGGTGGTTCCAGGAGGCGCGGGCGGCGCGGTTGCGGGGCAGCACCGCGGTGTCGGTGTGCAGCAGCGTCGGGTTGCGGGAGTACGGGATGGCGCCGAGCACCGCGCGCTCGTCCGCGGTGGGGTCGGCGAGCAACCGCAGCGCCTGGTCGGGGTGGGTGGCGACGACCACCGAGTCGTAGGTCTCGGTCTCCCCGTCGTCGGTGACAACGTCGGCGCCGTCGGCGTGCCGCCGCAGGGCGCGCACGGGGGTTGCGGTGTGGACCGCGGAGAGCCGTTTGACGATGCGCTCGACGTAGACGCGTGAGCCGCCGGTGACGGTGCGCCAGGTGGGTGAGCCGCCGACCGAGAGCATCCCGTGGTGGTCAAGGAAGCGGAAGAGGTGTGCCGCCGGGTAGTGCGCCGCGGTCCGCGGCGAGCAGGACCAGACGCAGGACACCAGGGGGGTCATGAAATGGGCCGTGAAGTACGCCGAGAACTCCCCCGCGCCGAGGAACTCCCCCAGCGTGGCGGTGTCGTCGGAACCGCCCTCCGCGAGCAGCCGCCGGGCCAGGCGGTGGAATCGGGGCACTTCGGCCAGCATACGCAGGTAGGCGGGGCGCAGCGCGTTGCGCGGCTGCGCGAAGATCCCCGACGGGCCGCGGGCGCCGGCGTACTCCAGTCCGCAGCCCTCGCAGCGGACGGACATGCTCATCTCCGACTCCTGCGTGGGGACGCCGAGTTCCGCGAAGATCCGCAGCAGGTGGGGGTAGGTGCGCTCATTGTGGACGATGAAGCCGCTGTCGACGGCGGTCACCCTGCCGTCGCAGGAGGGGACGTCGTGGGTGTGGGCGTGTCCGCCGAGGCGGTCGTCGGCCTCCAACAGCGATACGTCGCAGTGCCGTTGCAGCAGGTAGGCGGCGGTGAGCCCGGCGACCCCGCTGCCCACGACGGCCACCCTTCGCCTTCTGTCGGTCACGTTCCGTCCCTTCGTCGCGTTCCTCTCCCTGCTGGGTGGTTCGGAGCCCGCGGCGGGGCGGATTGGTCCGTAGGGCAATCCACCGTGCCCGCGGCGGCGAATCCATGGGTGGAGGCACGTGACGGGCGGGGCCGCGAAGGGCGGCCGATAATGACGGAGAGCGCACGAGAGAGGCGGATCCGATGACGTACGGTGACGAAGCGGGCGACGGCGGGCCGCGTCCGGCGCTGGTCCCGTACGTGCTGCCCCGGCGGCCCCGCGCCGCCGTCCTGGTGCTGCACGGCGGCCGCGCGGAGGGCCTGGAACCGCCCCCGCCGTGGAACCTCCCGGCGGCCCGGATGCGTCCGTTCGTCCGCGCGATCGGCCGGGCCACCGCCGGGCACGAGGTGGCGCTGGCGGGCGTCCGCTACCGGCACCGCGGCTGGAACGGTGCTCGGGAGGACGCCGCGCGGGACGCGCTGCGGGCGCTGGAGGCGCTGCGGCAACGGGCCGGGGAGGTGCCCGTGGTGCTGGTGGGGCACTCGATGGGCGGCCGGGCGGCGCTGCGGGCGGCCGGGCACCCGCTGGTGGGCTCGGTCGTGGGGCTGGCGCCGTGGTGCCCGGAGGGCGAGCCGGTGGGGCACCTGGCCGGACGCCGGCTGGTGCTGCTGCACGGCGACCGGGACCGGGTCACCGACCCCGCGGGCTCACTGACCCTGACGCGGCGGGCACGGGAGGCGGGCGCCCGGGCCTGCCACCTGGTGGTGCCGGGCGGCGACCACGCGATGCTGCGCGGCGCCGGGACCTGGCACGCCCTGACGACCCGCCTGGTGGCCGGCCTGCTGCGGCTGCGTCCGCTGCCGCCCGAGGTGGCGGGCGCGCTGACCGCCCCGGGAACGGAAGGAGCGCGATGAGCCCGCGTCTGCGAACGGCCGCCCGCCCGGCCCCCGGCCCGACGGGCACCGCGCCGACCGCACACCACGCCCGGGCCGCGCTGGTCCCACTGGTCCCGCTCCTGCTCACGGTGGCCCTGCCCGCGCTGGCGGCCCTGGCGACCGTGCTGCGCGCCCTGCTGCCGCCGGAGCCGGCGGCCGGCCCGTACGCCCGTGACGCGGGGAGTCCGCGATGAGCCTCACCTGCCTCGTGACGGGCGCCACCGGCTACATCGGCGGCCGCCTCGTCCCGGAACTGCTGGAGGCCGGGCACCGGGTGCGCTGCCTGGCCCGTACGCCCGGCAAGCTGCGCGACCACCCCTGGGCGGGCGAGGTGGAGGTCGTCAAGGGCGACGTCACGGACCCCGGGTCGGTGGCGGCGGCGCTGGAGGGCGTGGACGTCGCGTACTACCTGGTGCACGCCCTGGGCAGCGGGCGGGACTTCGAGCGGACCGACCGGAGGGCCGCGGAGGTCTTCGGGTCCCGCGCGCGGGCCGCGGGCGTCCGGCGGATCGTCTACCTGGGCGGGCTGACCCCCGCCGCGGTGCCCGAGCGCGAACTGTCGCCGCACCTGCGCTCCCGCGCCGAGGTGGGCCGGGTGCTGCTCGCCTCCGGCGTGCCGACGGCGGCCCTGCGGGCCGCGGTGATCATCGGCTCCGGCTCGGCCTCCTTCGAGATGCTGCGCTACCTCACCGAACGGCTGCCGGTGATGGTCACCCCGCGCTGGGTGGGCACCCGGATCCAGCCGATCGCCGTACGGGACGTGCTGCGCTACCTGGTGGACTGCGCGACGCTGCCGCCCGAGGTGAGCCGCGCCTTCGACATCGGCGGCCCGGACGTGCTCACGTACCGCGCCATGATGCTGAAGTACGCCGAGGTGGCGGGGCTGCCGCAGCGGCTGATCGTGCCGGTGCCGGTGCTGACACCGGGACTGTCGAGCCACTGGGTCGGCCTGGTCACCCCGGTGCCCGCCGGCATCGCGCGACCGCTGACGGAGTCGCTGCGGTACGAGGTGGTCTGCCGCGACCACGACATCGCACGGTGGGTGCCGGACCCGCCCGAGGGGATGATCGGCGTCGAGCAGGCGCTGCGCCTGGCGCTGCAGCGCATCCGGGAGGCGAACGTGGTCACCCGCTGGTCGTCGGCCGCGGTGCCCGGCGCGCCGAGCGACCCGCTGCCGACGGACCCGGACTGGGCGGGCGGCTCCCTCTACGCCGACCGCCGGACGCGGGTGGTGGACGCGTCCCCCGAGGCGCTGTGGCGGGTCATCGAGGGCATCGGCGGCGACAACGGCTGGTACTCCTTCCCGCTGGCCTGGGCCGTGCGCGGCTGGCTCGACCGCTTCGTGGGCGGGGTCGGGCTGCGCCGGGGGCGGCGGGACGCGGCGCACCTGCGGGCGGGCGACTCGCTGGACTTCTGGCGGGTGGAGGAGATCGAGCCGGGCCGGCTGCTGCGGCTGCGCGCCGAGATGCGGCTGCCGGGCATGGCCTGGCTGGAGCTGACGGCCGGCCGGGACGGCGCCGGGCGCACCGTCTACGGGCAGCGGGCGCTGTTCCACCCGCGCGGGCTGGCGGGCCACGCGTACTGGTGGAGCGTGTCGCCGTTCCACTCGGTGGTGTTCGGCGGCATGGCGCGCAACATAGCCGCGGCGGCCCGGGAGGGCGCGGCGGGGCCCTGACGGCGGCCGCTCAGTCCTGGACGGGGGCGCGCAGGGCCGTCAGCTCGTCGTTCATCGCGGCGAGGAAGCGCATCACGACTGCGAGTTCGTCCTCGGTGAAGCGGGCGCGTGCCGCGTCGGTGCCGTGGGCGAGCGGGCGGAAGAACTCCCGGGCCACCGCCATGCCCCGCGGGGCGTACTCCAGATGGACCACGCGGCGGTCGGCGGCGTCGCGGGTGCGGCGGATGTGGCCGGCGCGTTCGAGCCGGTCGAGGCAGGCGGTGACGGCACCGGAGGTCAGGTTGAGGCGTTCGCGGAGCAGACCGGGGGTCATGGCGCCGCCCCGGCCGTCGCCGTCGAGGATCGCGACCAGCGCCTGCACGTCGGTGTGGTGCAGCTTCTGGCTCTGCGCGAAGTCCTGCGCGATGCGGTTGAACTCGCCGTTCATCCGGCGCAGCTGCACGGCGAAGGCCTGCAGCCCGGTCGGGGACTCGTCCTGGAGGTTGTCGGGCACCCCCCCATCGTAAATAATCTCGATTATCAAGATACTCAATCGCTGAGATATACCCTTCCTCGCGGGGGAGAATCCCCCGGTTCCACGTCCCACGGGAGAGAGCGATGACATCCCTGCCGCGCGCCGTCCGCTGGCTGCTGCCCGTGCTGGTGCTGGTCGCCTGGCTGGGCATCGGGGGCAACCTCGGCCCGTACGCGGGCAAGCTGGGCGAGGTCTCCACCAATGACCAGGCGGCCTTCCTGCCGCGCAGCGCCGAGTCCACGAAGGCCGTCACCGAACGGACGGCCTTCACCCGGAACGGGACGGTGCCGGCGATCGTCGTCTGGACCGCCGACCGCGGCCCGGTGACGGACGCCCAGCAGCAGGCCGCCACGGCCGCCCTGGCCTCGCTGTCCGGTACGCAGGGTGTGGCCGGGCGCCCCTCCCCCGCGGTGCGCTCCGAGGACGGCCGGGCCCTGCAGGGCGTCGTGCAGCTGCGCCCCGACCTCGGCCGGGACGTCGGGGACGCCGTCGGCCGGATCCAGGACACCGCGGTCGGCGTCGAGGGGACCACCGCCCACGTCGCCGGACCCGCGGCCTCGCAGGCCGACCTGGGCGACGCCTTCGCGGGCATCGACGGGCTGCTGCTGTTCACCGCGCTCGGCGTGGTGCTGGCGATCCTGCTGCTGGTCTACCGCGCCCTGCTGCTGCCCCTGGTCATCATCGCCGGCTCGGTCTTCTCGCTCGGCCTGGCCTGCGGGGTGGTCTACGTCCTGGCCGACCACGGCCTCGTCCGGGTCGACGGCCAGGTCCAGGGCATCCTGTCGATCCTCGTCATCGGCGCGGCCACCGACTACGCGCTGCTGCTGGCCGCCCGCTTCCGCGAGGAACTCGCGGCCCGCGGCGACCGGTTCGCGGCGATGCGGGCCGCGCTGCGCCGCTCCGCCGGGGCGATCGTGGCGAGCGCCGCCACCGTGGCCCTCGGCCTGCTCGCGCTGCTCGCCAGCGACCTCACCAACAACCGCGCCCTCGGCCCGGTCGGCGCCGTCGGGATCGTCTGCGCCGTCGCGAGCAGCCTGACCTTCCTGCCCGCGGCGCTGCTGCTGCTCGGCCGCGCCGCCTACTGGCCCGCCCGGCCGCGGGAGCGGCGCCCGGAGGGCGAGGGCGTGTGGCGGCGGATCGCGGCCCTGGTGGACCGCGCGCCGCGCCGGGTCTGGGCCGTGAGCCTGCTGGTCCTTGTGGGCTGCGCCGCCTTCTCCCCCGCGCTGACCGCCCGCGGGGTGCCGCTGGACGAGATCTTCGTCCACCAGGCCCCCTCGGTGACCGCCCAGCGCGTCCTCGGCGAGCACTTCCCCGGCGGATCGGGGAACCCCGCGGTGGTCATCGCGGAGGCGGACCGGCTCGACCAGGTCACCCGGGCCGCGGCCGGCACCGCCGGGGTCGACTCCGTCGCCCCGCGCACCGCCTCGGGCCGCCCCGGTGGGGGCGAGCCGCTCGTCGCCGGCGGCCGGGTCCTGCTGGAGGTGACGCTGGACGACGCCGCCGACAGCGACGCCGCCAAGGCCACGGTGCAGCGGCTGCGCACGGCCGTGCACGCGGTGCCCGGCGCGGAGGCGGTGGTCGGCGGATACACCGCCCAGCAGCTGGACACCCAGCGGACCGCGGAGCGCGACCGGACCCTGGTCGTCCCCGTCGTCCTCGCGATCATCCTGGTGATCCTCGGGGCACTGCTGCGCAGCCTGCTGCTGCCGCTGCTGATGGTCGCCACGGTGGCCCTCAACTTCGCGGCCACCCTGGGGGTGTCGGCGCTGGTCTTCCGCCACGTGTTCGGCTTCTCGGCGACGGACGCCTCGGTGCCGCTGTACGGCTTCGTCTTCCTGGTGGCCCTCGGCGTGGACTACAACATCTTCCTGATGACCCGGGTCCGCGAGGAGACGCTGGCCCACGGCACGCGGCGGGGCGTCCTGCGCGGGCTGACCGCCACCGGAGGGGTGATCACCTCGGCGGGCGTCGTGCTCGCGGCCACCTTCGCGGCGCTCGGGGTGATCCCGCTGGCCTTCCTGGTGCAGATCGCCTTCATCGTCGCCTTCGGGGTGCTCCTGGACACCCTGCTGGTGCGCTCGTTCCTGCTGCCCGCGCTGGTACGGGACATCGGCCCCACGGTGTGGTGGCCCGGCGCCGCGGCACGCGCCGGCGACGGTCCGCCGGCGCCGGAAGGCACCACGGCACCGCCGCGGGTGGCGGAACGTCAGACGACCTGATGCAGCCAGCGCACGGGGGCGCCCTCACCCGCGTAGCGGAAGGGCTCCAACTCGTCGTCCCACGGCTTGCCGAGCAGCTTGGCGACTTCCGTCTCCAGGTCGGCCTCGCCCTTGCGGGCGCGGGCGAGCGCGGCGCGCAGCCGGTCCTCGGGGATGAGGATGTCCCCGTGGATGCCGGTGACGGCGTGGAAGATGCCGAGTTCGGGGGTGCTGCTGTAGCGCTCCCCCTCGGAGCCGGCCGACGGCTCCGCCGTCACCTCGAAGCGCAGCAGGTGCCAGCCGCGCAGCGCGGACGCCAGTTTGGAGGCGGTGCCGGCTTCCGCCTGCCAGGAGAACTCGGCCCGCCAGGTGCCCGGAGAGGCGGGCTGGCGGATCCAGTCCAGGTTCACGCGCACGCCGAGGACGCCCGCCACTGCCCACTCGACGTGCGGGCACAGCGCGCGTGGCGCGGAGTGCACGTACAGAACTCCACGTGTCGTCACCGGGACCTCCAGTGTGGGACGAGGTACGCCTTCCCCAGCGGCCTCATGCCCATAACCGAGCCATCCGGGACAGCAGTGGACATTCTGCACTAATCATAACGAATGAGACAAGATCTGACCTCTGATCACCTCTTTCGCACCACCTGTCAGGGAAAAAGCTACCGCGCGGCGTCAGGCGAGGAGTGACGTACTGTCGGGATCAGCGAGAAGTCACCCACTCGTCCGAGGGAGAACGGATGCGCCAGTCGCTCCCGCGCGGGGCCAGCGGCGCCCTGATCGTGCTGGTCACCCTGCTCACGACGGCACTCGCGGCCGGCTGCTCGGCCGGTCAGGGCCCGAACAGCACCGAGGCCGCCGCCGCGGGGCGGGCGGGCGCGGAGAAGCGCCCCACGCGGGTGTGGGACACCACCCCGAACTCGCTGGCCGCGCTCGGGGACTCCATCACCCGCGCCTTCGACGCCTGCGGGATCCTGACGGACTGTCCGGACCTGTCCTGGGCGACCGGCAGCCGCAAGTCCGTGGAGAGCGTGGCCTCCCGGGTGCTGGACAAGCCCGCCACCGAGAGCTGGAACCTGGCGGCCAGCGGCGCCAAGATGCACGACCTGCCGGCCCAGGCGAAGAAGGCGGTCGAACTGCGGCCGCAGCAGGTGACGATCCTGATGGGGGCCAACGACGCGTGCGCGCGCAGCACCGACCGCATGACCCCGGTGGCCGAATACCGCAAGGATTTCTCCGCGGCCCTCAGGACCCTCGACCGCGAACTGCCGAAGGCCCAGGTCTTCGTCGCGAGCGTGCCCGACCTGATGCGCCTGTGGGACGTCGGCCGGCAGAACGCGCTGGGGCGGCAGATCTGGAAGCTGGGCCTGTGCCCGTCGATGCTCTCCGACGCGCAGTCGATGACCACAGCCGCCCAAGACCGCCGGCAGACCGTACGCGAACGGGTGATGGCCTACAACGACGTCCTGCGGCAGGAGTGCGCGCGCCTCGAGCGCTGCCGCTACGACGACGGCGCGGTCTTCGACTACAGGTTCACCCAGAAGGAGCTGAGTCCCTGGGACTGGTTCCACCCGAGCGCCGAGGGTCAGGCGAAGCTGGCGGGACTGGTCTACGCGGCGGCCTTCGGGCCGGGCGCGGTCGGTCGCTAGGCGGCCGGACCCGCCTCCCCCGTTCGGGGTTTCGGACACGGCGCGGTGCGCGCCCGGGCGGACGGACTCACTTCGGCAACATCGCCGTCACCTCCCCGGCACACCCATTGACACCGCCGGGAGCCCGTAACTACGTTCCCTTCAACATTTCGAACGTGTGACGAAATCTCGAACGACACACCCTGTAAGGGGCGGCTTCCGTGCGCATCACCGGCATCAGCACCCATGTGGTCGGCACTCCCTGGCGGAATCTCACCTATGTACTCGTCCACACCGACGAGGGGCTCACGGGCGTCGGCGAGACCCGCATGCTCGGCCACACCGACGCGTTGCTCGGCTACCTCCGCGAGGCGGAGGTCAACCACATCGCCGGCTCCGACCCCTTCGCGGTCGAGGACCTGGTCAGCCGGATGAAGTACGGCGACTACGGGCGCGCCGGCGAGATCGTCATGTCCGGCATCGCCGTCATCGAGATGGCCTGCTGGGACATCAAGGGCAAGGCCCTGGGCGTCCCCGTCTGGCAGCTGCTCGGCGGCAAGGTGAACGAGAAGGTCAAGGCGTACGCCAACGGCTGGTACACCACCGAGCGCACCCCGGAGGCGTACCACAAGGCCGCCCGCGCCGTGGTGGAGCGGGGCTACCGCGCCCTGAAGATCGACCCCTTCGGCACCGGCCACTTCGAGCTGGACCACGCGGCGACCTCCTACTCCATATCCCTCATCGAGGCCGTGCGCGACGCGATCGGCCCCGAGGCCGAACTGCTGGTGGAGATGCACGGGCGGTTCAGCCCGGCGACCGCGATCCGCGTCGCGAACGAACTGGCGCCCTTCAAGCCCAGCTGGATCGAGGAGCCGGTGCCGCCGGAGAACCTCAAGGCCCTGGCGAAGGTGGCCGCCCACACCGACCTGCCGATCGCGACCGGTGAGCGCATCCACGACCGCTACGAGTTCCGCGAGCTGTTCGAGCTGCAGGCCGCCGACATCATCCAGCCCGACCTCGGGCACATCGGCGGCATCAACGAGGTCCGGAAGCTCGCCGCCACCGCGGAGACCCACTACGTGCTGGTCGCCCCGCACAACGTGGGCGGCTCCGTGCTGACCGCCGCGAGCCTCCAGCTCGCCGGGTGCACCCCCAACTTCAAGATCCTCGAGCACTTCAACGACTTCGCGGACTCCGAGATCAAGAAGGTCGTCAAGGGCGCCCCCGTGGTGGGTGAGGACGGCTGCTTCACCCTCTCGGACGCGCCGGGCCTCGGTGTCGAGCTCGACGTCGACGCCGCCGCCGAGTTCCCGCAGCAGCAGGCCCGTTTCGACCTGTGGGCCGAGGGCTGGGAGCGCCGCAAGCCGAAGGGCGCGAAGTGACCGTCCACACCCCCCGCGCCGTCGTGCTCGACGGGCCCGGCCGGCACCGGGTCGCGCCGGCCGGACCGGTGCCGCCCGGTCCGGGCGAGGCGCTGGTCCGCGTGCACGCGGCGGGCATCTGCGGCAGCGACCGTGAGATGTACGCCGGCACCCGCCCCGAGGGGTACGTCCGTTACCCCGTCACCCCCGGCCACGAGTGGTCGGGCACGGTGGAGGCGGTCGGTGCCGGGGTGACCGCGGGCCTGGTGGGCCGGAAGGTCGTCGGCGAGGGCTTCCGCAACTGCCAGGTCTGCGAGCGCTGCCACGCCGGGGAGACCACGCTGTGCAGCGCCCCGTACGAGGAGACGGGCTTCACGCAGCCCGGCGCCATGGCGGACACCCTGACGCTGCCCGCCCGGCTGCTGCACGTCCTGGACGACGCCGCCGACCTGCGCACCGCCGTGCTCCTGGAGCCGGCCGCGTGCGTGGCGGCGGCGCTGCTGAAGGCCCCGGCCGCGCCCGGCGACCGGGTGGCGGTCGTCGGCACCGGCACGCTCGGCATGCTGGCGGTGCAGTTCCTGGCCGCGGTGTCCCCGGCGGAACTGCTGGTGGTGGGCACGGGCCGGGTCCGGGAGGAGCTGGCCGCCTCGTTCGGTGCCACGCGGTTCCGCACCGCCGCCGAACTGGGCGCGGAGGAGGGGACGTACGACCTGGTGGTCGAGGCCGCCGGGTCCGCCTCCGCGGCCCGCGTCTCGGCGGGGCTGCTGCGCCGCGGCGGCCGGCTGGCGCTGACCGGCATCCCCGCGCCGGGGGCGCTCGGACTCGACCCGACCGACCTGGTGGTGCGCCAGCTGACCGTGCACACGGTCTTCGGCGCGCCGCCCGCCGCCTGGGCGCACACCGTCCGGGCCTTCGACGCCGGGATCCTGGACCCCGCTCCGCTGATCACGCACGACCTCCCCCTGGAGGAGTACGCCGACGCCCTGGAGCTGCTGGGGAGCCGGGACCCCAAGGTGGGGAAGGTGCTGCTGCGTCCGTGACCGCTCCGTGCACAGCGGGCACACGATGTCCCTTCCGTGCCCTCCCATACCCAATGAACCGAACGTCGTCCGACATGTCGAACGACGAGAACGAAGGAGCACCGTGACCGACGCACCCACCCCGAGCCCCGGCACGGCCGGCGCCGCCTCAGGCGCCCGCCGCCCGGGCCAGTACGCGCTCGCCCTCCTCGGTCACGGCGCGCCGGCGGACGACCCGGCCGACGCCTCCCCGCACTCCTTCCCCGACGGCGGCACCTGGCGCACCGAGATCCCCTCCGTGGAGGGCCCGGAGGCGCTCGCCACCGTGCTGGAGGAGAGCGAGCGGCTGGAGGTGCCGGTCCACCGCATCAGCCAGGGCAGCGGCATCTGGATGCTGACGGACGCGGAGATCACCGAGATGGTCACCGCCTGCGCCGAACGCGACGTCGAGCTCTGCCTGTTCACCGGCCCCCGCGGCACGTGGGACATCGGCGCCGCGACCCGTACCGACTCCCGCGGCGGGGGACTGCGCGCCCGCGGTCACGACCAGGTGGCCGGCTGCGTCGAGGACGCGCTGCGGGCGGCCGCCCTCGGCGTGCGCTGCCTGCTCGTCGCGGACGAGGGCGTGCTGTGGCTGCTGCACCAGCTGCGCGAGCAGGGGCTGCTGCCGGCCGACACCACCTTCAAGGTCTCGGCGCTGGTCGGCCCGGTCAACCCGGCGGCCTACGCGGTGTGGGAGCGCCTCGGCGCCGACTCCATCAACATCCCCTCCGACCTGACCCTCCAGCAGATCACCGAGATCCGCCGGGTCAGCCGGGCGCCGATGGACTTCTACATCGAGGCCCCCGACGACCTCGGCGGCTTCGTACGCCTCTACGATGCGGCGGAGCTGATCCGCCGCGGTGCGCCGATCTACCTCAAGTTCGGGCTGAGCAAGGCCCCCGGCATCTACCCGTACGGACGTCAGCTGCGGGAGGTCGCCCTGTCGACCGCCCGCGAGCGGGTCCGGCGCGGCCGCCTTGTGCTCGACCTGCTCTCCCGGCTGGGCGCGGACGGCGGGCACTCCCCGCTGGGCGCGCGACTGCCGGGCCCGCTCCACCGCTTCCCCCAGGACATCGCGACCGACCCGGACCAGGCGACCGACCCCCGCCTGGCCGCCGAAAGGATCTGATCAGCCATGCGCATCGCCAGAGCCGCACACCTGCGCACCACAGCCGCGCTGATAGCAACCCTCGCCCTCGGGGCCACCGCGACCGCCTGCGGGCAGAGCGACAACACCGGCGGCGGCGACAAGGACGGGGGGAAGGGCGGCACCATCGGCATCGCCATGCCCACCAAGTCGTCGGAGCGCTGGATCGCCGACGGCGACAACATGGTCAAGCAGTTCAAGGCCCAGGGCTACAAGACCGACCTGCAGTACGGCGACGACAAGGTCGAGAACCAGGTCGCCCAGATCCAGAACATGATCACCAAGGGCGACAAGCTGCTGGTGATCGCCGCCATCGACGGCTCGGCCCTCAGCGACGTGCTGCAGCAGGCCCACGACGCGGGCATCAAGGTCATCTCCTACGACCGCCTCATCCTGGGCTCGGAGAACGTCGACTACTACGCGACCTTCGACAACTTCAAGGTCGGCCAGCTCCAGGCCGGTTACATCGTCGAGAAGCTGGGCCTGAAGGACGGCAGCAAGAAGGGCCCCTTCAACATCGAGCTGTTCGCCGGCTCGCCCGACGACAACAACACCAAGTACTTCTTCAACGGCGCGATGGACGTCCTCAAGCCGTACATCGACAAGAAGCAGCTGGTGGTCAAGAGCGGCCAGACCGAGATGACCCAGGTCACCACCCTGCGCTGGGACGGCGCCACCGCCCAGGCCCGCATGGACGACCTGCTCAGCAAGTCGTACACCTCCGACGAGGTGGACGCGGTCCTGTCCCCGTACGACGGCATCTCCCGCGGCATCATCTCGGCGCTGAAGAGCGTGAGCTACGGCACCGCCCAGAAGCCGCTGCCGATCGTCACCGGCCAGGACGCCGAGGTCGCCTCGATCAAGTCGATCATCGCGGGCGAGCAGGCCCAGACCGTCTACAAGGACACCCGCGAACTGGCCAAGGTCGCCGTCCAGATGGGCAACGCGGTGCTGACCGGCGGCAAGCCGGAGACCAACGACACCAAGACCTACGACAACGGCAAGAAGGTCGTCCCGACCTACCTGCTGCCGCCGGTCAGCGTCGACAAGTCGAACTACAAGGAGACCGTGGTCGACTCCGGCTACATCAAGGAGTCCGAGCTCCAGTAGTCCCGGAGCCCGGAGCACGACCGACGATCCCCCCTCCCACCACCCGAGGAGAACGGAAAGCAGGAATGGCCGGACCCGTCCTCGAAATGCGCTCCATCACCAAGACCTTCCCAGGGGTCAAGGCGCTCTCCGACGTCACCCTGACTGTCGCCGAGGGCGAGGTCCACGCCATCTGCGGTGAGAACGGTGCGGGCAAGTCGACCCTGATGAAGGTGCTCAGCGGGGTCTATCCGCACGGCAGTTACGAAGGGGAGATCCTCTTCCGCGGTGAGACCTGCGAGTTCCGCGACATCCGCGCGAGCGAGCAGCGCGGCATCGTGATCATCCACCAGGAACTCGCCCTGGTGCCCTACCTGTCCATCGCCGAGAACATCTTCCTCGGCAACGAGCACTCCACCCGTGGTGTCATCAGCTGGAACGAGACGATGCTGCACGCGGCCCGGCTGCTGAAGCGGGTCGGGCTGGCCGACGCCCCGTCCACCCGCGTGGCGGACATCGGCGTCGGCAAGCAGCAGCTCGTCGAGATCGCCAAGGCGCTGTCCAAGGAGGTCAAGCTCCTCATCCTGGACGAGCCGACCGCGGCCCTGAACGACGAGGACAGCCGCAAGCTCCTGGACCTCATCCTGGAGTTCAAGGAGCACGGCATCTCCTGCATCATCATCTCGCACAAGCTCAACGAGATCGCCAGGGTCGCCGACTCCATCACCATCCTGCGGGACGGGCGGACCATCGAGACGCTCGACATGAAGGCCACCGACGCGGACGGCAAGAGCACCGTCACCGAGGAGCGGATCATCCGCGGCATGGTCGGCCGCGACCTCGACCACCGCTTCCCCGAGCGGGAGCCGGAGATCGGCGAGGTGGCCTTCGCCGTAGAGGACTGGACCGTGCACCACCCGATCGACCAGCAGCGCAAGGTCGTCGACGGGGTCTCCCTCAACGTCCGGCGCGGCGAGATCGTGGGCATCGCCGGACTGATGGGGGCCGGCCGCACCGAACTGGCCATGAGCGTCTTCGGCCGCTCCTACGGCCGCGGCATCAGCGGCCGGGTCTACCTGCACGGCGAGGAGATCCGGACCCGCACCGTCCCGGAGGCGGTGGGCCACGGCATCGCCTACGTCACCGAGGACCGCAAGCACTACGGGCTGAACCTCATCGACGACATCAGCCGCAACATCTCGCTCAGCGCCCTGTCCAAGGTCGCCCGGCGCGGTGTCGTCAACCAGCACGAGGAGGCCCGCGTCGCCGAGTCCTTCCGCTCGACGATGAACATCAAGACCCCGACGGTCTTCGAGACCACGGGCAAGCTGAGCGGCGGCAACCAGCAGAAGGTCGTCCTCAGCAAGTGGATCTTCGCCGGACCCGAGGTCCTCATCCTCGACGAGCCCACCCGGGGCATCGACGTCGGCGCCAAGTACGAGATCTACACGGTCATCAACGACCTGGCGGCCCAGGGCAAGGCCGTCGTCTTCATCTCCTCCGAACTGCCGGAGCTGCTCGGCATGTGCGACCGCATCTACACGATGTCGGCGGGGCGGCTGACCGGGGAGATCCCGCGCGAGAGCGCGACGCAGGAAGTGCTGATGCGCCACATGACCATGGACCGAGGTAACTGAGATGGGCAGCCCGGTGAAGACCGACAAGACTCCTCCGCCGCCCGCCGGGGGCGCGGCCGCGACCGCCGGGGGCGGCGGCACGGGAGGCGGGGCCGCCGGCCTCCTGCTGCAGGCGGCACGGCGCAACATGCGCCAGTACGGCATGATCATCGCGCTGGTGCTGATCGCGGCGCTGTTCCAGATATGGTCCGGCGGCATCCTGCTCAAACCGCAGAACGTCACCAACCTCATCGGCCAGAACAGCTACATCCTGATCCTGGCCATCGGCATGATGGTCGTGATCATCGCCGGCCACATCGACCTGTCCGTCGGCTCGCTCGCGGCCTTCGTCAGCGCGGCCGCCGCGGTGATGATCATCCACCACCACGTGTCGTGGCCGCTGGCCCTGGTCGCCTGCCTGCTCATCGGCGCGGTCGCGGGTGCCTGGCAGGGCTACTTCATCGCGTACGTCGGGATCCCGTCGTTCATCGTGACCCTGGCCGGCATGCTGCTCTTCCGCGGCGGCACGCAGATCTTCCTGGAGGGCCAGTCCATCTCGCCCTTCCCGCAGGGCTTCCAGAAGATCGGCAACGGCTTCCTGCCCGAGGTCGGGCCGCACACCAACTACCACAACCTGACGCTGCTCATCGGTCTCGTGGTGATCGCCATCACCGTCGTCCAGGAGATCCGTGACCGCCGCCAGCAGCTCGCGTACGACCTGGACGTGCTGCCGCGCAACTTCTTCCTGCTGAAGCTGCTCGCCATCGTCGCCTGCGTCGTCGCCTTCACCATGACCCTCGCCAGCTACCACGGCGTGCCGATCGTGCTGCTCATCCTCGCCGGACTGCTCATCGTCTTCGGCTTCGTGATGCGCAACGCCGTGGTCGGCCGCCACGTGTACGCGCTCGGCGGCAACCAGGCGGCGGCCAAGCTCTCGGGCGTCAAGGACAAGCGGGTCGTCTTCCTGGTCTTCGTGAACATGGGCGTGCTCGCCGCCCTCGCCGGACTGGTCTACGCGGCGCGGCTGAACGCCGGCGTGCCGCAGGCCGGCATCAACTTCGAGCTCGAGGCCATCGCGGCCGCCTTCATCGGCGGTGCCTCCGCCACCGGCGGCGTCGGCACGGTGCTGGGCGCCATCATCGGCGGCCTGGTGCTCGGGGTGCTCAACAACGGGATGTCGCTGGTCGGCATCGGCACGGACTACCAGCAGGTCATCAAGGGTCTGGTGCTCCTGGCCGCGGTCGGCTTCGACGTCTGGAACAAGCGCAAGGTCGGTTCGTAAAGCAGCTACCTATCGAAGGAGCCGCAAGTGAACAGACGTACATTGATCGCGGGCGCGGCGCTCGGGGCGGTCGCGCCCGCGATCGGCGGGACGAACGCCTGGGCGGCCGGCAGGGCCGCCACGGCGCGGCAGACCGCCGACGCCAGGCACAGGCCCGCGGGCAGGAGCAAGGTGAGCAAGGAACACTTCGGGACCCTCGACGACGGCACCAAGGTCGACATCTGGACGGTCAGCAACGGCGGGATCACCCTCAAGGTGCTCTCGTACGGCGGCGTCGTCCAGACCCTGGAGCTGCCCGACCGGCGCGGCCGCCGCGTCAACGTGTCCCTCGGATTCGACGACCTGGCCGGCTACGTGGCGAACAGCCCGTACTTCGGCGCCCTGATCGGCCGCTACGGCAACCGCATCGCGGGCGGGAAGTTCACCCTGGACGGCCACACCTACCAGCTGCCCGTCAACGACGGCCCGAACAGCCTCCACGGCGGCGACCGGGGCTTCGACAAGCGGGTCTGGGCGGTCGAGGGCTTCACGGCGGGCTCGGACGCCGGTCTCGTGCTGCGCTACACCAGCGCGGACGGCGAGATGGGCTACCCGGGCACGCTCAAGGTCAAGGTCGTCTACACCCTGACCGCCGACGCCCGGTGGCGGATCGACTACACCGCCACCACCGACAAGGCGACGGTCGTCAACCTCACCAACCACACGTACTTCAACCTGCGCGGCGAGGGCGACGGCGGCATCTACGACCACGAGGTCCAGATCGCCGCCCGTCGCTACACCCCGGTCGGCTCCACCCTGATCCCGACCGGTGAGCTGGCGCCCGTCGCCGGCACCCCGTTCGACTTCCGCTCCCCGAAGACGATCGGCCGCGACATCCGCTCCGCCCACCAGCAGATCCTGTACGGGCAGGGCATCGACCACAACTTCGTGCTCGACAAGGGCCGCACGGCCGCACCCGAGCACATCGTGACGGTCACCGAGCCCGTCTCCGGGCGGGTCATGCGGATCGCCACCACCGAGCCCGGTGTGCAGTTCTACACGGGCAACTTCCTGACCGGGGCGTTCGCCGGCTCCTCGGGCCGGGTCTACCGGCAGGGCGACGGCTTCTGCCTGGAGACCCAGCACTTCCCGGACTCCCCCAACCAGCCCGCGTTCCCGTCGACGGTCCTGCGGCCGGGGCAGACCTACCGTTCCACCACGGTGCACTCCTTCGGCACCCACTGAGCGGCGCCACTCCTCCCCGCGGGCGGGGGCGGCCGGGATTCTCTCCCGGGCGCCCCCGCCTGTCGACTTCGGTACCGGCACCCGGTGAACGCCCCTTCGGCCGTACGGGAATGTTCTGGGCCACCGGAATGACAGCGGCGGGCAGTGCGCGCGCCGGGGGGTACGGATCCCGTCGATCGAGCCCTGCGGCTTTCGCATTCGACGAGGAGTCCCCCATGAGTCCTGACGGCAGGTCGCCTTCGCCGCGCAGGTTCCGGCGGTACGGACGGATGACCGGCGTGGTCGTGCCGCTCGCCGTCGCCGCGGCCGCGGTGTCGGCGCCCGTGCTCGCCACGACCCCCGGCACCGTCACCACCGCGGCCGGCGCGAGGACGGCCGCCCACGACCCCAGGCCGCCCGCCACCCGCGGCGTCGCCGCGGACGACGACGAGGACGGCGGGGACGGCGGCGAGGAGGACGCCCGCGACGGGGGCGGCCGCGAGGACTCCGGGGACGGCGGGGAGCGCTCGGACCAGCGGGGCGGCCGGGAGACCGACCGGGGCGACAGCGGCGAGGACGGGAACGGCGGGAACGGCGGGAACGGCGGGAACGGCCGGGACGACCGCGGTGACCAGGGCGGCCAGGGCGGACAGCGCGATCAGGGCGAGGACGGCGGCCAGGGCGGGAACCAGCGGGGTGAGCAGGGCGGGAACCAGCGCGGGGACGGGCCGCAGCAGCAGCGCCGCGACGACCAGGGCGGGAACCGCGACGACGGTTCCCGCGACGGCGCCTGCGTCAGCATCGACTCCACCCTCCGCAGGGGCGACCAGGAGATCTCCGTCGCCGTGTTCGAGGGCCGCCTCTACATCGGCGGCCGCACCCTTCCCAGCGGGCGTTTCGTCTGGCACTCGCTCAGCAACAACCGGGGCTACCCGCGCGGTGTCTGCGGCGCCACGGTGACCTCCGTCGGCTCCGGTGTGTGGGTCAAGGCAATCACCCGGGACGGCAGGGTGGTCGAGACGCACTGCACCGTCAACGAGACGAGCGGCAAGCAGAGCTCGTGCGAGGCGTGGAAGACCCTGGAGAGCCGCTCGTTCCGCTCGGCCAGGTGACCCGGCGCCCGCGTCGGCCGGTGAGCGACCGGCCCGCGCGGGCGTGGTGCGTCAGGAGGCGTCCTGCCAGTACAGCGCGGGCCGCGGAGTGCCGGGCGGCACCGAGGCGAAGGCCGGCGGGACCTCGGCGGCCGGCGCCGGGTACATCTCCGTGGCGGGCGCCTCGGGCCGCGGCTGCGGCGGCTGGGGCTGCCGCTGCGGTTGCGGCTGGACCTGGGGCTGGACCTGGGGCGGAACCTGAAATTGCGGCGGGGATGGTGGCTGGGGCTGCGGTTCGGGTCTGACCTCGTAGACCGGCTGGGGCGGCCCCGGGGGCGGCGCGAAGGGCTGCTCGTACAGCGGCTGGGGCGGCGGGGCCTGCTGGATCTGCGGGAACGACTGCACGGGCGGTACGGCGGCCTGCACCGGCGGGGCGGCCTGGATCTGCGGCAGTTGCTGCGGCACGGGCTGCGGGGGCTGCTCCTGGACGGGTGCGGCGGCCGCGGGCGCGGGCGCGGGAGCCGCGTACCAGGTGCTGCCGTAGAGCACCGTGCTCAGCCCGGTGAGCAGCCGCTGGACGTCGGCCTGGGGGCGGACCACCAGCCGCATGAAACGGCTGCTGCTGCCCAGCTTGTTGCCGCACTCGCGGACCAGCACCCCGTGCTCGGCCAGCAGCCGGTCGCGCAGCACCGCCCCGTCGACGCCGTCGGGGAGCTTGACGAAGACGAAGTTGCCCTGCGACGGGTAGACCGTCAGCCCCGGCAGCGCCGCGAGCTGCCAGGTCATCTCCTGGCGGTCGCGGGAGACCATGCGCAGGCTCTGCGCGTACTCCTCGCGGTGGTCCTTGAGCATGAAGACCACCGCCTCGGCGAAGGAGTTGAGGTTCCACTTCGGCAGCATGCGGCGGACCTTCCCGGCCAGCGCCGGGTTGGCGACGAGGTAGCCGAAGCGGATGCCGTGCAGGCCGAAGTTCTTGCCGAGGCTGCGCAGCACGACCACGTTGGGCCGCAGGACGGCCTCGTCGGCGACGCTCGGCCACGCCTCGGCGTCGCTGAAGTCGAGGAAGGACTCGTCGATCACGACGAGGTCGAGGTCGGACAGGGCGTCCATCAGCGCCACGACGGCGTGCTTGGGGAGGAAGCCGCCGTCGGGGTTGTTGGGGTTGCAGATCACGGCCGTACGGGAGCCGCGGGCGCGGACGAACGCGACGAAGGCTGCCGGATCGAGGGCGAACCCGGCGGCCTCCGGGAGGAGGAACATGTCGACGCGCTTGCCGGTCTCCATCGGCTGGTCGGTCCAGCGGCCGAAGGTCGGTATCGGGACGGCCAGGCTCTCGCGGACCAGCAGGTGGTCAATCCAGGTGATCAGCTCGGTGGAGCCGTTGCCCATGGCCACGGTCTGCGGGTTGAGGCCGAGCAGCGAGCACAGCTCGTTGGTGATCACGTCGGTGCTGCTCGGGTAGTAGGTGAGGATGTCCCGCATCGACTCCTGGAGCTTGTCGTACATGGCCGGGCTCGGGAAGTACGGGTTGCACGGGATGCAGAAGTCGACGATGTCCCGTCCCTGGCCCGAGGACGCCGCGCCGCCGGCGGCGCGGCGCAGCGCGAAGTACGAGGGACTGTGCGCGGTGTTGGCGCGGAACAACTCGGTGGCATTACCGGTGACGCCGACAGCGACGGTCACGGCAGGACCTCCCTCGATCACGGGGGCCGCGCCGCGGCGGCCCGCTTCCCCTTGCCCGCACCACCGTGTCGCACAACCCTCGCATCTGGCGCACATGGGTTGTTCATGGGACAAGTGGTGCACGGTTCGGCTGTCTTGCGGCCTTCCCGCGTCTCATACGGGCCCGGTCGCGCCTGCGTTCAGCGTGTCCGTGGCCGCGACGAGGAGGGCGCGGATCTGCGCGGTGACCGCGAGCCGCTGGGCGACGAGGGCGGGGTCGGTGACCGTGCCGCCGGCCGGGTCGGTGTTGCCGGGGCCGAAGTGCAGCACCGGGGTGTGGACGTGGCCGCCCGGGGCGGGCAGCGCGAGCGTGTCCCGGAGCAGGGTCGCCCGGTAGGCGATCTCGTTGGAGAGGTAGTCGCCGCCGCCCCCGGCGCGGGCGGCGGAGCCGGCCGTCGGGCCGCCGTCACGGGCGACGGGGGCGCCCGCCCCGGCCGGGACCTCCGTGACCGCCGTGCGGTCGTGCACCGGGAAGGCGCCGGTGCAGGCGGCGGCCATCGCCGCGTACGGGAGCGTGGACGCCGTCCACTGCGGCTGCGGACCGGGGACGGCGACCGGGACCGGGCCGGTGACGGACAGGCCGGCGTTGTCGGGGTGGCCGCCGCGCCAGGCGCCGTTGAAGCGTTCGAGGTCGAAACGCCCGTCCCGGCCCTGGCTGACGGTGACGAAGAGGTCGACCCGGCGCGGTCCGGGCCGGAACCGGGGGCGCAGCACCCGCTCGACCGCGCCGTCGGTGAAGTCGCCCCAGCGCACCGGGAAGACGACGGTCTCGACGCGGGCCGGGCCCGCGGCGGTCTCCAGCGTGACGCCGTCCAGGGCGAGCGCCGCGGCCCCGGAGGGGTTGCTGCGGCGTACGTCGGCGTCCAGCCGGAAGGGGTCGAAGCCGGTCAGCAGGACGCGCAGGACGCCCTCCGCGGGCGGCGGGCGGAGGGCGTCCTGTCCCCGTGTGGCACCCTCCAGGCGGGCCCGCAGCGCCGCGCGGACGGCGGCGGGGAGTGGGAACGCCGGCTCCCAGCGCCGCAGTTCCGCGCCGAGGGCGAGCCGGGCCCAGTACAGCGGCCGGTCGTCGTCGTGGCTCAGGTCGCCCTCCACCGGCCCGCGGCCCTGGGCCCGGTCCACCGCGGCCCGCCACAGGGCGCGCCCGTGCCGCCGTACCGTCCGCGCCGCCGCGGCCGGGTCGCGGGCCTCCGCCAGCGCCCGGGCGAACCGCGGGGCCGCGGCGTCGAAGCCGCCGCGGCGCAGGATCTCGCGCGGCACCTCGCCCTCCAGGCGCAGTTCCTCGGCCGTGGGCGGCGGGACGTCGGCGGGCACACCGGGGTGGAGCGGCAACCGCATCGCGGGAAACCTCCGGACGGTCGGGTACGGGTCGGCCGACCGGAGCATGCCCCACCGTCCCCCCACCCCGCCAGGCCCCCCCCGCCAAGGCGGCCCGGCCCGGCCCGGGGCCGCCGCCGCGGCCATGCGGCACGAAGCCGTACGGGAGACCTGGGCCAGCCGCCCCGCCCACCGCTGACCGGGCCCCCAGGCCGGGGCCCCCACATCCACCGCCCCTCCGCCCGGAGGACGCGCCCCGGGCGCCCGGTACCCCGCCAGGGACGCACCCTCCGCTGACCGGTCCCCCGGGCCGGGCCCCCACGGCTACCGGCCCTCCCGCCCCGAGAACGTGCCCCAGAGACACCGGCACCCCTCCCGGAAGCCCGGCCCACCTCAACCCCCGGACCGCTCGCTGACCGTCCCCCAGGCGGACCCACAGCCACCGCCCCTCCACCGCGAGAACGCCCCCAAGCGCACCCGGCACCCACCCGGAGGGCTGCGCCCAACCGCAATCAGGACAAAGCCCGACGCCGCACCCACCGCTGACCGGTCCCCGGGCCGGGCCCCCAGGGCTGGCTACCGGCCCTCCCGCCCCGGAAAGGCACCGCAAACGCCCCCGGCGCCCCTCCCGGAGGGGCGTCCCGCGCGGCGTGGCGGGAGGCCGCGCCGCCGGAGCGTTCGGGCGGCGCACACGACGGGGCGCGTCACCTCGTGGGCCCGGAGGGTGTCCCACGCCACCGTCGTGGGTGTCCGTCGGGCCTAGGACGACAGGGCCCGGCCCGGTTTGCGGACGAGGAAGAAGATGCTCGGCCCGAAGCCCACGCGGGCCAGCGGGGACTGCAGGGCGCCCTCGGCGCGTACCAGTGCCGAGTGCGGGACCACCCGCTTGAGCCGTGCGCTGCGCAGGTTGGACACCGACAGCCGGCGCTCCACGCGCAGCCCCGCCGCCTCCAGTTGCTCGGCGACCGTGCGCGGGTGGTGGTTGACGAACGGGATGCTGTCGCGCTCCCGGTTCTCCGCGGAGCGGATGTCCACCGGGGACAGCGGCACCCGCCGCCGGTGGGCCGCGTAGCGGAGGCGGTTGGCGGCGTGCGCGAGGTTGGCGGTCTCGACGACGGCGGTGCCGCCCGGGCGCAGCACCCGGGTCATCTCGGTCAGGGCGGCCCGCGGGTCGGGCAGGTGGTGCATGACGCGGATCAGGGTGACCAGGTCCACGCTCTCGGAGTGCAGGCCCAGGCCTCCCGCGCTCATCAGCCGCATGCTCACCCCGGCGAGCCCCTTGAGGTACTCCTCCGCGTCGTTGAGCTGCTTGCGGCTGGCGTCCACCAGCGTGACCCGGTCGGCGAACTCGCGCAGCACGGGCACGAGCCGGCCGTAGCCGCCGCCGACGTCCGCCGCGTGGCCGAAGTGCCGGCCCGCGAGCAGCCGGCGCAACGCGGCCACCTCCGCGGCGTGTTCGTAGCCGCGGCCCACCCAGTAGCTGCGGTAGCTCTGCGGGTTGTCGTCGTACTGGTTGGTGCGCTGCGCCATGGCGCGCCTCCCCCTCGCGTGCTCGTCCTCCCGACATACGTCACGCGGCAGGTGCGGACTATGGTTCCCTCCGCTTCGCTCCCGGCGCTACGGCTTGCGGAGGTCCGGCGGCCCCGCCGGCACTCCGGGCTCCGCCCGCGGCTCCGGCTCCTCCTGCGGCGGCGGCATCAGGGACCGCGCCAGGAGCGTGGCGCCGGCGACCGCGCCGGGCATGAGCAGGACGGAAACCAGCGGCACCAGGAAGCACAGGATCAGCGGCACCCCGAACCCGAGGGTGAGCGTCATCCGGCCGCGCAGCAGGCGCATCCGCTCCCGCAGCGGCACCTGCCGGCGCTGGAAGGCCACGCCGGTGAGTTCGAGGGCGAGGAAGTAGCCGGAGACGCAGAAGCCGATCGCGGGGACGACGGTCTGGCCGACGACGGGGATGAAGCCGGCGGCGAAGAGCAGGACGCCCCAGGCCGCGACCCGGACCAGCACGCGCAGGCTGTCCCGCGCGGACTGCAGCAGTTCCCGCCACAGCGGGACGTCGGGCGCGTCCGGGGCGCCGCCCTCGGAGACGTCGACCCGCTCGGCCAGGGACTCGTAGAAGGGCTGGCCCACCAGGAGCGTCACCGCGGTGAAGGAGATCACCGCCAGCAGCAGGCCGCCGCCGAAGGCGACCGCGGTGAGCAGCCCGCGGAACAGGCCGCGCCACGGCGAGTCCCAGTCGTCGGCGAAGGGCGTGGCCCAGGCGGTCGCGTCGTCGGCCCAGAAGGCGAGGGCGACCAGTGCCGCCGCGTAGCCGACGAGTGTGATCAGCGCGGGCAGCAGCCCGAAGCCGAACCAGCGGCCGTGCCGGAGCACCCAGCGCTGGCCGTCCACGAAGAGCCGTATCCCGGAGGCAAGATCTCGCATGCGCGACAGGGTATGCGAACCCCCGCCCGGCCGGGACGGCTCAGACCATGACCTCGCAGTCCCGGGGGCCCGCGGGGTCGGGGTCGAAGAGGCAGACGTCGGAGCCCGTGTCGCCGCTGACGACGCCGGTCCCCGCGATGTCCTCGGCCTTCAGGAAGAGCACGTCGTCGCCGGGCCCGCCGCTGACGGTGCCGGAGTTGGCCTCGGCGTCGCCGAGCAGGTCGACCAGATCGTCGCCGGTGCCGCCGGCGACCAGCCCGGTGTTCCCGCCGTCGACCTCGATCATGTCGGCCCCGTCGCCGCCGTCGACGGTGCCCGCGTTGCCACCGTGGACGGTGATCACGTCGACGCCGCCGCCCCCGGCGACCACCACGCCGGCGGGGACGCCGTACGCGCAGTCGATCTCGTCGAAGCCCTCGGTGCCGGCGACGACGCCGCCGGTGACCGGCCGGCCGTTCACCGTGCAGACGGCGGGCGCGGGCGGTTCGCCGGCCCGCGCGGACCCGGTCAGCAGCACGGACGCGCCGGCCAGGGCGAGTGCCGCGCCGACCAGGACCGGACGGGTGCGCGTACGTGCCGTCATCGCTGCTCCTCGGGTGGACGCCCGGGGTGGGCGCGTTCGGCACGAGCGTCACGGCACGGCACGCGGCCCGCAATCGGGCGGGGTCCGCCCGGGGGACCCTGCCGGCGCGGGTCTCTGACGCACCGTCACCACACGACCGCGCCGCCGTACGCCCGCCCGGCACCGGTCCGCCACCGGTCCGGCACCGGTCCGTCCCGCGGCAACGCACGACGCGAGGGGCGACGGCCCCGCACCCCGGGGAGGGTGTCAGGGACCTCCCCGGGGTGGTGGGTCAGCCGTCCACGGCCACCGGCACCGTGAGACGGCGGTCGGCGACGCTGCGCGCGACCTCGGCTGTGTACGTACCCGCGAGAAGGCGCCAGTCACCCTCCGAGGGGTCCCAGATCTGCGCGGCGCGGCGGGTGAGCGCGACGCGGGCCTGCGTCGCGGCGCCCGCGGGGAGTTCGACGGCGAGGAATCCGGCCAGGACGCGGGCCGGACGGCCGACCGCCGGGTCCTCGTCCGCGGGCGGCGCCAGGTAGACCTGCACGACCTCGCGCCCGGGCCGTTCGCCGGTGTTGCGCAGCCGTACGGTGAGCGTGCCGAGGAGGTCCGGCCCGCCGTCCGCGGCCGGGCCCTGCGCGGGCGTGAAGGAGGCGTCCTCGTAGGCCCAGTCGGTGTAGCCGAACCCGTGGCCGAAGGGGTACGCGGGTGCCGTCCCGGCCCGTTCCCAGGCGCGGTAGCCGACGAAGACGCCCTCGTCGTAGCGGAGCACCCCGTCCAGGGGGACGACGTCCACGACCGGGGCGTCGGCCAGCCGGGCCGGCCAGGTGGTGGGCAGCCTGCCGCCGGGCTCGGCCGCGCCGAGGAGCACGTCGGCGAGTGCCGCGCCGGCCTCCTGCCCGGGGAACCAGCCGATCAGCACCGCGGCGACCTCCTCGCGCCACGGCATCTCCACCGGCGAGCCTGCGTTCACCACGATCACCGTCCGCGGGTTCACCGCGGCCACCGCGTGGACGAGTTCGTCCTGCCGGCCCGGCAGTCGCAGGTCGGCGCGGTCGAAGCCCTCGCTCTCGACCCGCTCGGTGGTCGCGACGACGACCACCGCCACCTCCGCGTCCCGCGCCGCGGCGACCGCCTCCGCGATCGACTCGTCCCCGTCCCGCCGCGGTTCGCCGTGGACGAGCGAGAAGACGACCGCGCGGACCGGTCCCCGGCCGTCCTTCGGGACGACGTGGGTCAGCGAGACCGCGACGGGCACCCCCGCGGTCAGTTCGACCCGCCCGCGCTCGACGGGCGCGCCGAACATCCCCTCGAAGGGGCCGGACTCGGGGCCGGCGACCTGGGTGCCGTCGAAGACCTCCGCGCCGTCCACGACGAGCCGGAAGCCGCCCAGTCCGCGGGTGCCGAAGTGGTGGGCGCCGCTCTCGCGCGGGGTGAAGGTGCCGGTCACCTCCACGGAGTGCAGGGCGTCGTGGGTCACGCCGTCGGGCAGGTCGCCGCCCATCCACTGCACGTGGCCACCGGGCAGGGTGCAGCCGCCGAGGACCTCGCCCGCGACGTCCCGGCAGACCGCGCGCAGCGCGAACCCGGGCCCGGCGGGCGCGAGTTCCCCGTTGGGGTCGGCGCCCACGGCGAAGGTCAGGGCGGTGGCCTCCGGCAGCGCCGCCCGCAGGCCGTCCAGGGGCGAGACGACACGGCTGGGGAAGACCTGCGCGGATCCGCCGCCCAGCACCCTGGCGTCGCGCGCGGCGGCGCCGATGAGCGCGATGCGGCGCACGGCGGTGGGGTCCACAGGGAGGACGGGACGCTCGCCGCGCGGTTCGTTGCGTACCAGGACGAAGGAGCGGCGGGCGATCTCGCGGGCCAGCGCGGGTCCGTCGACCGGGGCGGGGATCCGCCCGGCGGGCACCGCCGCGGGGGTGTCCGCCAGCAGGCCCACCCGGCCGGCCAGCCGCAGCACGTTGCGCACCGCGGTGTCCACGGCGGACTCCTCGACGCGGCCCTCGCGCACGGCGCGGGCCAGCGCCTCCCCGTAGACGGTGCGCGGTCCGGGCATCGCCACGTCGAGGCCGCCGGCGAGGGCGGCGGCGGTGTCCCGGGCGGCCGCCCAGTCGGAGACGACGAAGCCGTCGAAGCCCCACTCCTGGCGCAGCACCTCGTTCTGCAGGTGGTGGTGCTCGGTCATGGTGGTGCCGTTGACGGAGTTGTAGGCGGCCATGACGCCCCAGGGGCGGGCGTTCCTGACGATGGCCTCGAAGGGCGCGAGGTAGAGCTCGCGCAGCGCGCGCTCGCCGATCACGTTGTCGACGGTGAAGCGCTCGGTCTCGGCGTCGTTGGCGACGAAGTGCTTGACGGTGGTGCCGACCCCGCCGTCCTGGACGCCCGCGACGTAGCCGGTGCCGATCTCACCGGTGAGGTACGGGTCCTCGGAGTACGCCTCGAAGTGCCGCCCGCCCAGCGGCGAGCGGTGCAGGTTGACGGTCGGCGCGAGCAGGACGTGCACGCCCTTGCGGCGGGCCTCCTGGGCGAGCAGCCGCCCGGTGCGGCGGGCGAGGGCGGGGTCCCAGGTGGCGGCGAGCGCCGTGGGGCTGGGCAGCGCGATGGAGGGGTCGTCGGCGGTCCAGCGCACGCCGCGCACCCCGATGGGCCCGTCCGACATGACGAGCGGGCCCAGTCCGATCTCGGGCAGCGCGGGCAGCGACCACATGTCCTGCCCGGCCAGCAGCCGCGCCTTCGCGTCGAGGTCGAGCTTGCCCAGCGCGCGTTCGACCGCGTCGTCGAGCGGGGTTCCGGAGGTGTCGGTCATGGGGCGGACTCCTTCGTGAGGACGTGACAACCCGTCGCCCGCCCGTGCCTGACGGACCGTCGCCATCCTCCGGCCCGCGCCCTGCTGATCGGTAGGCGTCGTCACCTCTTCGTTACATTCCGGCGGCCCGCGCGGCACGCCCTAGGCTCGCCCCCGTGACTGCCAACGACCGCGGCCGGGGACTCGGCCGCGCGGTCCGCAACGAGGACCGCAGGGCGGAGATCGTCCGGGCCGCCCTCGAAGTGATCGCCGAACGCGGCTACCGGGGCGCCACGCTGGCCGCCGTCGCGGAACGGGCCGGGCTCACCCAGCAGGGGCTGCTCCACCACTTCCCGGGCAAGGAGGCCCTGCTCGTCGCGGTGCTGGAGGTCCGCGACCGGTGGGACATGGCCTCGGCGGCGCTGCACGGCACGGCCTGGCCGATGGAGATGGTGGCCGGTCTGGTCGAGTACAACGCCACCCGGCCGGGCGTCGTCCAGGTCTTCACCGTCCTCGCCGGCGACAGCGTCACCGAGGGCCACCCCGCGCGCGGGTACTTCAGGGACCGCTACGCACGGGTGCGCGGCTGGGCCGCCGACTCCCTGCGCGCCGAGTACGGCGACACGCTGCCCGGCGGCCTCACGCCCGAGCAGGCCGCCCCGCTGCTGGTGGCCGTCATGGACGGGCTGCAACTGCAGTGGCTGCACGACCCCGGCGCGGTGGACATGGCGGCGGTCTTCCGGCACTTCGTCGCCCTGCTCGACCCGGGCCGCGACGACGGCGCAGCGGGCGACGCGTGAGGGGTGCGCCCGGCCGGGCGCACCCCTCGTCCCGGCTCCGGTCGCCGGCTCCGGTCGCCGGCTCCGGCCGCCGCCGTCACTCGGGCAGGCGCACCAGCATCTTCCCGGTGTTGTCGCCGCGCAGGACGCCGAGGAAGGCCTCCAGGTTGTTCTCGATCCCGTCGACGACCGTCTCGCGGTAGCGCAGCCTGCCCTCGCGGATCCAGCCGCCGACCTCCTGGACGAACTGCGGCTGCAGGTCGTAGTGGTCGCCGACGAGGAAGCCCTCGATGCGCAGCCGGTTCTGGATGAGCCGGGACAGGTTGCGGGGGCCGGGCGCGGGCTCGGTGGCGTTGTAGAGGGCGATCATGCCGCAGACGGCCACCCGGCCGCGCAGGTTGAGGGCGCCGATGGCCGCCTCGAGGTGCTCGCCGCCCACGTTGTCGAAGTAGACGTCGATGCCGTCGGGGGCGGCCGCCGCCAGTTGCCCGGCCACGGGGCCGTTCTTGTAGTTGAAGGCCGCATCGAAGCCGTACTCCTCGACCAGGAGCTTGACCTTCTCGTCCGAGCCGGCGCTGCCGATCACCCGGGAGGCGCCCTTGAGCCTGGCGATCTGGCCGGCCTGGCTGCCGACCGCCCCCGCCGCGCCGGAGACGAAGACCGTGTCGCCCTCCTTGAGGTCCGCGACGCGCAGCAGGCCCGCGTAGGCGGTGAGGCCGGTCATCCCGAGCACGCCCAGGTAGGTGCTGAGCGGGGCGAGGTCGGGGTCGACCCTGACCACGCTCTCGGCCTTGACCAGGGCGTACTCGCGCCAGCCGAGGGGGTGCAGCACGTGGTCGCCGGGGGCGAGGCCCTCCGCGCCCGAGGCGACGACCCGGCCGACCGCTCCGCCGTGCATCGGCTGGTCCAGCCGGTACGGCTCCGCGTACGACTTGGCGTCGTTCATGCGGCCGCGCATGTAGGGGTCGACCGACACGTAGAGGTTGCGGACGAGGATCTCACCGGGTCCGGGCTCGGGGACCTCGGTCTCGCGCAGGGCGAAGTCCTCGGGCTTGGGCCACCCGTGGGGGCGGGCGACCAGGTGCCATTCACGGCTCTTCGGCATGGGGGGAAGCCTCCAAAGCTTTAGGTTCTTAACTAACCATGAGCCTGGATGTTTGAGGAAGTCAAATAAATCGGCACGGGCGTGTCCCGTCGCACACCGGAGCGCCGGCCGGGGGAACCGGCCGGCGCTGAGGATCGACGGGAGGGGCGGGGAGGACGGGAACGGTGCCCGTCAGGTGCACCACCACAGGAAACGCGTGCAGGAGGGCGTCGGCTTCGGCGTGTGCGTGGCGGGCGACGAGGCCGGGGCGGAGTTCGGCGGGGCCGAGGCGGTGGAGCCGCCGCCGGCGGGGGCCGTGCCCCCGGAGCCGGCGGGTGAACGACTGACCGTGGCGGAGGCGGAGACCTTGGGCGACGCCGACTTCTTGGCGCTCTCGGAGACGCTGGGCGACGCGGAGGTGCTCGCACTCGCGGACGCCGAGGCCTCGGAGCCGGGCTCGGCCGGGTCCTCGGAGGCGTCGCCACCTGGCGAGGAGGTCGCACTCGGGGAGGAGCCGCCGCTCGGCGCGTGGTCGGAGGCGGCCGAGTTCGCGCCCGTCACGTAGCCGGCGAGCGGGAGTTCCGCCACGCTCCAGCCGACGAGCACGATGGCGGCGCCCACCAGGGTGCCGACCAGCAGCCGCGAACGGCGGCGGGTACGGACGCGGCGGGTGCGGGCCCGGCTGCCGGAGCGGCGCGCGGCGCCCTGCTCCGGGCCACGCCCGGCGGTCTTGCGGCGTTCCGCACGACCGCCCTCGGCGGACGCGGCGGTCTCGCCGTCGGCGGGCTCCCGCGCGGGCGCGTCGGCAGGCCCCTGCGCACCGAGCTGGTGGGCGGGCGTTCCGCACCCCGGGCAAGAAAGGGCGCCGTTGATGTGCCGTCGGCAGGCTGCGCAGTAGTCCATCGCCCCGGCAGCGTATGGGACGCACCGATACGACGTACATATGAGTTGCCCGTCGATCCCGTGAAACCTCTGTGAAACCCGGGACATGCGGGTTTAGGGCGCCGAACAGCCCCGAATCAACCCCGAACCACCACGGAATCAACCACCGAACGGCACATCGGGCATCCCCTGCCCGGCTCCCGGCACCACCAGCAGCGATCCCGACAGGGGCCGTTCCGCCAGCTCCCGGGCGTCAAGACCCGTGCTCGCGGAGGTGATGTAGAGATCCGTCAGGGCCGGGCCGCCGAAGGCGCACGCCGTGGGACGCCGCACCGGCACCTCCACGACCCGGTCCAGCTCGCCCCGCGGGGTGTAGCGGCGGACGGCCGCCCCGTCCCACAGGGCCACCCAGACGCAGCCCTCGGCGTCCACGGTCAGCCCGTCGGGGAGACCCGCTTCCTCCTCGACGACCGCGAACGGCCGCCGTCCGCGCACGAGTCCGGTGTCCGGGTCGACGTCGAACACGTCCACGCGCCGGGTCGGGCTGTCCACGTAGTACATCAGGGTGCCGTCGGGGCTCCAGTCGGTGCCGTTGCTGACGGTGACGTCGTCCAGCACCGGTACGACCGTGCCGTCCGGCGCCACCCGGCGCAGGGTGCCGCCGCCGGGCGCCTCGTCGTAGCGCATGGTGCCGGCCCACAGGGTGCCCGCGGTGTCGACGGCGGCGTCGTTGGCCCGCCGGCCGGGTACGGGGTCGCGGTGCAGCCAGCGGAAGGCGCCGTCCGCGTCGTACAGCCCCACGCCGTCGCGCAGGTTGACGACCACGCCGCCGGCCGTGCGCGGCTTGGCCGCGCCGACGTGCTGCCCGGTCGCCATCACGGTCCCGCCGCCGCCCGCCGGGTCGTACCAGTGCACCCGGGAGGCGAGGATATCCACCCACAGCAGCCGCGCGCCGACCGGGTCCCAGGTGGGTCCCTCGCCGAGCCGTGCCCCGGCCTTCAGGGCGAGTTCGACCCCGTTCACCGCGCACCGCCCCGGTGGCCGAGGCGCTCGGACAGCTCGGCGGCGCCCTTGACGGCCAGTTCCTCCAGTTCGGCCCGGCGTTCCTCGCTCCAGCGGATCATCGGCACCGAGATGCTGAGCGCGGCCACCACCCGCCCCGCCGAGTTGCGGACCGGGGCGGCGACGCAGGAGACGTCGGGGTTGGACTCGCGCCGTTCGACGGCGACGCCCCGCTCGCGCACCGCGTCGAGCTGGCGCCGCAGTTCACCGGCCGTGGTGATGCTGTGCTCGGTCATCGCGGGCAGCGGCCCGTCCACGGGCATCCGCCGGTCGAGGTCGTCCGGCGGCAGCGAGGCCAGCAGCATCTTGCCGACGGAGGTGCAGTGCGCGGGCAGCCGGCGTCCGGCCGCCGACACCATCCGCACCGCGTGGGTGCTGTCCACCTTGGCGATGTAGATGACGTCGGTGCCCTCCAGGATCGCCACGTGCACCGTCTCGTCGCAGGTCTCCGCGACCGAGCGGGCCACCTGCTGGCCCTCGGCGGCGAGGTCCAGCTGCTCGGCGTAGCGGCTGCCGAGCTGGTACGTGCGCACGCCCAGCCGGTAGCGGCCGGTCTGGCCCGGCTGCGGCACCAGGTAGTTGCGCGCGGCGAGGGTGGTCACCAGCTCGTGCACGGTGGTGCGCGGCAGATCCAGCCTGCGGGTGATCTCGGGCGCGGACATCGTGCCGTCGCCTTCGAGGAAGAGCTCCAGGATGTCCAGGGCTCTGGTCACGGCGGGTACGAGACGTCCCATCTCTGCTCGCTCTCTCCGGCGCCTGTTCGAGATTCCGTATAACGATCGGTATCGCGAACGCAGCGTATCCGTGCCAGGTCGCAGCGGGCAATGGGCGCGCGCCACGCCACGCCGATTGTCGGCTTGTCAGATAACTCTAGGGCCGTTTGCTACTTTCTCAGTGCCCATCAGGGGCTTTGCCCCACTTTCCGACTTTCCGGTGATTCCTTCACCACTCCCTCTCCTCCTACGGGGTCGCCGTGACGATCACGCCCAGCAGCATGCGCAAGACGCCCGCCAGGAAAGGCGGGCTCGTCCCCTCCCCGGCCACCGGCGACGGCGACCGGCCGGCGCCCGAGGCCGGCGCTCCCCGCCGCCACGACTACGCACGCCACGCCAAACTCGCCGGCCCCCTCAACGACCCCCCGCGTCCAGGGGTGCTGTACCGGGTCAGGTACCGCAGCCTGATGGCGCGCGAGGGACACCGGGTCCGCACCTGGCTGCTGCTCACGGCCGCACCCCTGGCCTCGCTGGGCGTGCTGGCCTGGCTCGTGCAGCCGCGCCACTGGGCGGCCCGCGAGGCCGTACCGCAGTGGGCGCACATCGCGGGCATCGCGATGCTGGTCTGCCTCGGACTCGTCGAACTCCTCCGGCTGGTCTCCGCCGTCTCGCACGCCCACGCCACCCTGGTCGCCCGCGACCCGGTCCCGGTCGCCCCGGCACCGGGCACCCGGGTGGCGCTGCTGGCCTCCTCCGACCCGGGGGACGAGTCCCTGGTCCGGGTGCGGGCCACCCTGGAGGGCGCCGTGCGCGTCCGGCACGACGGCCCTCTCGACGTGTGGCTGCTGGACGAGGACGACGACCCGGAGGTCCGGCGGCTCTGCGAGTCCCTGGGCGTACGGCACTTCACCCGCAAGGGCGTCGAACGCTGGAACCGGCCCAAGGGCGCCTTCCGTACCGGCGCCCGCCACGGCGCCCACAACGCCTGGCTCGAGGCCCACGGCGACGCCTACGAGTTCACCGCCCGCCTCGGCACCGGCCAGGTACCGCTCCCCACCTACCTGGAGCGGACGCTCGGCTACTTCCACGACCAGGACGTCGCCTTCGTCGTCGCCCCGCTGGTCCCCGGCAACCACGGAACGGTCGTGGCCAGGGCCGCCGAGAGCCACCGGCTGCTGGTCGACGCGTCCGCCCAGCGGGCCGGCAACCGCTACGGCTCCGCCCTGTTCACCGGCGCCGCCGACGTCGTCCGCGTCTCGGCGCTGCGGCAGGCCGGCGGGGTGTACGACTGCGCCGCCGCCGACCTGGCCACCGGGCTGGAGATCCACAGCCGACGCAACCCGGCCACCGGCCGCAAGTGGCGCTCGGTGCACACCCCTGACGTGGTGGCCGTCGGCGGCGGACCGTCCACCTGGGCCGGGTTCCTCGGCCGGGAGCGGCGCCGGAGCCGCGGCGTCTGCGAGTCCCTCCTGCGCCAGTTCTGGAAGGCCCCGTGGAAGCTGCGCCCCGGCAGCCTGCTCACCTACACGCTGACGGCCGCCCACTACCCCCTGACCGGCCTCGGCTGGCTCCTCACCGCGCTCGCCTGCGTCCTCTTCCTCGGACCCGGCGCCTCCGTCGCCCCCATCGACCCCGCGGTGTGGCTGGCCCTCCACGGCACCGCCGTCGCGGCGCGGCTCGCCCTCTGCCTCGGCAACCGCGGACGCAACGTCAGCCCGCACCGGCCCAAGGGCTCCTCCGGCGTCGCGGGCGCGGTGATGGCCGCGGTCGCCGGCCCGGTCTGCGTGCCCGCCCTCGTGACGACCCCGCTCCGGCGCAGGCCGCGCCCGGTCACCGCGGCCGAGGCCGACCCGGGCCGCCCGGACCGGCTCGCCGCCTTCGGTGTCCACCTGCTGTGGGCGGCCGTGTTCGCCGGTTCGCTGCTCGCCTCGGTCCTCCTCGGCCACGGCCACGCGGCGATGCGCACCTGGGCGGCGATCGCACTGCTGACCGCCCTGGTACCGCTCGTGGTCTGGCGGTGCAGTGTGCTGCGGCGCCGGGTGGCGGGCGCCCTGGCCGCGCGGCGGTCCCGGCGCACGGCCAAGGGGCGGCACCGCGCACCCAGGCAGCGTCCCGCCATCCGGATGGCGGCGGTGCGGCAGCACCTGGTGCGCCGCTGAAGGAGGGGCTGAGAAGCGGGAAGGGGACGGCCACCCGGTACGGGTGGCCGTCCCCTTCCCGCTTCTCCGTCGTTCCGCCCCGCCGTCATCCCCCGCGGGGGACGCGGGGTGACGGCCACCGGAGGCGGGGCGGCCGACCGCACCGGGGCGGCCACCGGAGCCGGGGCGGGACCGCGGCGCGGACGGTGCGGAGGCTGGGCCGTCGCGCACGTGCGATCGCGGCGAGAGGCACATGACCTCCCGTCACATCGCCCGCCCGGCCCGGCCGCCCCCGGTGCGCCGAACGGCCGCCGGGAACCCGAATAACTGACGAGTCGTCATGCCGTATCCGAATCCGGTACGACTATTCGGGTGATCATGCGCATCCATGGACAAATCGGGTCGTTGATCAGATCACGACCTTTGGTCCCCTCCAGTCCGAAAGGAACAGAAGTGAAGCGTTTCTCCAAGGCTGTCGCGCTGACTGTCGCCACCGGTGCCCTCGTCCTCGGTTCCGCCACCACCGCCCTCGCCGGCGGCTACGACGGCGGCGGCAAGGGCGGTGGCCACGGCTACGGCAAGGGTTACGGCAAGGGCTACGGCTTCGACGGCTACGGCTACGGCAACCGCCGCAGCGGCGCCAACGCCCGTGCCATCGCCGTCGGCTCCCCCGGCATCCTGAGCGGCAACGTCATCCAGGTACCGATCAACATCCCGATCAACGTCTGCGGCAACGGCCTGAACGCGGTCGGCCTGCTCAACCCCACCGCGGGCAACGTCTGCATCAACGGCTGACGCACACCGCCGCACCACCCGGGGCCGCCGGAGGACACCGTCCTCCGGCGGCCCCGCCACGTCACAGGTCGTTGGTGAAGGCCGACAGCCGCGCGGTGCCGAAGCCGCCGTCGATGGGCACGTTGCGGACGGCGTGCCCGGTCAGCCACGCGCTGAGCGCCGTGAAGGACGTGTCGCCGTGGGTGTCCTTGTACAGGGCCGCGATCCCGGTGACGTGCGGGGCGGCCATCGAGGTGCCGTCCATGTCGCGGAAGCTCCCGTTGAGGTACGCCGACAGGATGCCCATGCCCGGCGCGTGGATGTCGACGCAGGTGCCCCAGTTGCTGAACCAGGCGCGGCGGTCCTCCTGGTCGATCGCCCCGACCGTGAAGGCCGTCCGCGAACTCGCCGGCGAGACGAAGCACGCGTTGAGGTTGTCGTTCCCGGCCGCGGCGACGGGGAACACCCCGGCCGCGGCCAGGCCCTCGACGGCCCGGTTGGCCGCCAGGGACCAGCGCCCGGAGAGCGACAGGTTCGCCACGGCGGGCTTCTTCGCGTGACCGGCGACCCAGTCGATGCCCGCGATCACCGCGGAGGTGGAGGTGCGCCCGGCGCACGGGAAGACCCGCACCGACACCAGCGTCGTCTTGCGCGCGACACCGGTGTAGCTGCCGCCGACCACGCCCGCCACATGGGTGCCGTGGCCGTTGCAGTCCCCGCCGTCCAGGCCGTCGCCGATCGCGTCGTACCCGGGCACCGCACGGCCGCCGAAGTCCGGGTGGGAGAACTCGATGCCGCTGTCGACGATGTACGAGGTGACCTTGGCGCCGGTGGCCCGCACCTCGAAGCCGGTGCCGCCGAGGGCCCGGTTGTTGATCCGGGTCAGGCCCCAGGGCGTGAAACCGCCCAGGCCGCGCAGCCCCCTGGAGCGGGGCCCGGAGGAGTCGGGCACCGGGGCCGAGGGCGTGACCGGACCGGGTACGGCCTGCGGGACCAGGACCGGCTCGGTCCCGGGCCCCGGGGCGACGGACGTCCCCGGCGCCGCGGGAACCGGCGAGGACTGCCCGGGCGGCTCCTGCCCGGGCGGCTCCTGCCCCGGCCCGGCCGGCTCCGGCACCACCTGGAACGGCACCGTCAGATCCGGGGAGGTCCCGTACGGAGCCGCCGGGTCCGGGCCGGACAGTTCCGGCACCGCCTGCTCGGGGGACTGTTCCGGCGGCTGCTCGTACGGCACGGGGAGCGGCCCGGCACCCGGGCCCGCCGGAAGGGCCGCCCCGGGTGCGCCGGTGTCCTGGGGGAAGTCGACGGGGCCGGCCGGCTCGCCCGGGAGGCCGCCGGGGTAGGGGGGTTCCAGGTCGCTGTCGGCGGGGGCGTCCTCCCCGAGCGGGATGGCGACCACCGCGTCCTGCTCCACCTCGTCCACCCCGGACGCGGCGCGGACCCGCTGCACCTGGTCCGGGGTGAGCCGGGCGGTGAAGCCGGTCAGCGCGTGCCGGTAGGTGAAGAGCGGCTGGACGCCCAGCCCTTCGAGGACGGTGTGCGGTGCGGTGCCGGGGTCCAGCGTCACGACGTACTGGTCCGGGATCGCCCCGGGGGTGCGGGGCAGCGGTTCCGCCGCGCTCGGGTGGGGGGCCGCGAGGGCGAGGGCGGGGAGGGCGGTTGTCAGGGCGGCGGAGGCCGTCCGCCACAAGGACTTTCGCATCTGCGGAGCTCCTTGACCGGTATCGGGATCTGACGGCCCCCCAGGTTTCTGGTTATCAGCTCGGCATCCCGGACGCCCGGTTCCGGCCGCTGTTCGGGTGACGCTCCGCATCCGCCCCGTGTCGCGCGTCGTTGACCAGTCCGCACGTGAGTGACCAAGGAAAGGAAGAACCCGTGAAGCGTCTTTCGAAGGCCGCCGTGCTGACCGTCGCGGCCGGTGTCGCGGTGATGGGCAGTGCGGGCGGCGCGCTCGCAAGCGACGGCGGCAAGGACCGCCACTACGACCGCGGCGGCGCCTCGGCCGAGGGTGCGGCCGTCGGCTCCCCCGGTGTCCTCAGCGGCAACGTCATCCAGGTCCCGGTCAACATCCCGGTCAACATCTGCGGCAACGGCATCAACGCCGGCGCGCTGCTGAACTTCACGGCCGGCAACGTCTGCATCAACTCCTGACGGCAGCGCCCGCCCCCGGGCGCCCGGCCATCCGTCCGCACCCCATCTGGAGCTCCGCAACATGCTGAAGAAGGCACTCGCCTGCGCCACCCTCGCAGTGGCCGCCACCGGCAGCGCCGCGGCCCTCGCGCCGACCGCACAGGCCTCCGACGTCCACGGCGGGAACTACTCGCAGAACGTCAACGTCCTGCCGCACCTGTGCCTGGACGTGAAGCGCGTCAACGCCCTCAACCCCGTCGCGCTCGACGCGCTGACCGAGACCAGCGGCCAGCAGTGCAACGAGAAGTCCAGCGTGGTGGACGCGCACAAGTCCGCGCTGTCCGACCTCGCCGACGTCGGCGCGTACCAGAACTGATTCCGGGCGGGATCCACGGTGGCCGTCCCCGGCACACGGGGGCGGCCACCGTTCGTGCGCGCGCAGGACGGGGGCGGGCGCCGGACGCCGGAGAACGAAGAACGGAGAAGGGCCCGGCCCCACGGAGATCCGTGGGGCCGGGCCCTCGGTGCGCCCGGTCCGTCAGTTCTGGTAGGCGCCGGCGTCGATCAGGTCCGACAGCGCGGACTTGTGTCCGTCGACGACCTTCGACTTCTCGTTGCACTGCTGGCCGCTGGTCTCGGTCAGCAGGTCGACCGCCACCGGGTTGAGCACGTTGATGCGCTTCACGTCCAGGCAGGGGTGGGGGATCAGGTTGACGTTCTGCGAGTAGTTCCCGCCCGAGGTGTCGGAGGCCACGGCGGCGGGAACCACGGCACCGGTGGCCGCGACGGCGAGGGAAGCGCAGGCGAGAGCCTTCTTCAGCATGGGGAGTTTCTCCTCTGGGAGTTCAACGACGTCCTCCGGACGCCGACATCAGGAGCAACGCCCCCCGCCGTGCGGACGTGACGGGCATTGCTCCAGGTTTTCCCTCATTCACTCCCAGGCCGTAGGCCGCGCCGCTAATACGAGGAGTCCGCGTCCAACGACCCCAGGACGACGGTGCTGTTGAATCCGCCGGTCCCCCGGGCGAGGACCACGGCCGTCGTCAGCCGCTCCGGCCGCGTCCAGCGGGTCACCAGGCGGATGCCATACCGCTCCCGGGCGGCCCGCGCGTCGCCGCCGCGGGTGGGCGGGACGACCCCGGTGCGCAGGGCGAGGGCGGCGGTGACCGCGTCCAGGGCGCCCGCGCCCGAGGTGAGCCGGCCGACGCCCGCCTTGGGCACCGTGACCGGGACCTCCGCCAGCCGGTCGCCGAACACCCGCCGCAGCGCCGCCGCCTCGGCCGCGTCCCCGGCGGGGTCGCCGGCGCCGTCGGCGAAGACCACGTCCACGTCCCCGGGGCCGCGGCCGGCCTGCTCCAGTGCCGTGGTGACGGCCCGGGCCAACTGGACGCCGTCGGCCGCGGGGGCCGTGTGGTGGTGGGCGTCGTGCGTGGCGGCGTGGCCGAGCAGTTCGGCGTAGCCGCGCACCCCGCGTTCGGCGGCGTGCGCCTTCTCCTCCAGGACCATCAGGGCGCCGCCCTCCCCAGGGACGAACCCCGAGGCGTGCGGGCTGAAGGGCAGGTAGGCCCGTTCGGGGTCGGTGCCGCGGTGCACGGTGGGCAGGGTGGACTGGCAGGCCAGGGCGTAGGGCGACAGCGGCGCCTCGGTGCCGCCGACGATCACGGCCTTGCCGCCGCGCCGCAGCAGCCGCCAGGCGTGCTTGAGCGCGTCCAGACCGCCCGCGCCGTCCGCGGCGACGACGCCGCAGCCGCCGGTCAGCCCGTGCCGGATGGAGATCTGGGCGGCACCGGCCGCGTGGAACCAGGCGATGGACTGGTGGGCGTCGGCCTCGCCGGGCTGCCGCGACGCCCACAGCGCGTGGGTCTCCCGCTGGCCGGACTCGTTGCCGCCGGAGCCGCTGGAGGTGACCACCGACAGGTGGAACGGGGGGTGGTCGGCGGGCCGCAGCGCCGCGTCGGCCAGCGCCATCTCGGCTGCGGCCAGCGCGAACCAGGTCCAGCGGTCGGTCTCGGCGCGGAGCCGGTCGTCGATCCAGCGGGTGGTGTCGAACCCCGTGACCTCCCCGGCCAGCACCACCGGGGAGCGGCTCGCGTCGGGCCTGCCGATCGGACGGATGCCGTTGCGCCCGGCGACGGTGGCCCGCCAGTAGGGCCGGGCGCCCACACCGGTGGGGGCGACGACCCCGAGCCCGCTGAGGACCGCGCGTGTGGTCATGCCTCCGCCTCCCGTTCCGCGTCCGGCCCCAGGGCCGAGAAGACCATCGCCGACTGGAAACCGCCGAGGCCGCAGGCCACCGACAGCGCGTGCCGCACCCGCCGTTCGCGGGCGAGGACCGGCGTGTAGTCGAGGTCGCACTGCGGGTCGGGCCGCAGCAGGTTGGCGGTCGGCGGGATCACCCCCCGCCGCACGGCGAGGGCACAGGCGGCCATCTCCAGGGCCCCCGCCGCGCCGAGGCAGTGCCCGATGACGGACTTGACGGAGCTGACCGGCACCTTGGGCGCGTACTCGCCGAGGGCGCGCTTGTAGGCGGCGGTCTCGTAACGGTCGCTCTGCACCGTGCCGGAGCCGTGCGCGCTGATCCAGTCGAGCTGCCACGGGGCGATGCCGGCCTCCGACATGGCGGAGATGATCGCCTCGCTCAGGTCGTAGCCGTCGGGGCGCAGACCGGTCATGTGGTAGGCGCCGGTGCGGTGTTCCCAGCCTCGGACCTCGCAGTACACGGACGCGCCCCGGGCGACGGCGTGCCCCAGTTCCTCCAGGACGAGCACGGCGCCGCCCTCGCCGAGCACGAAGCCGTCGCGGCGGGCGTCGAAGGGCGCCGGTGCCGACTCGGGGTCGCCGGCGAAGGCGGTGGTGGCGCCGATGGCGTCGAAGCAGGCCACCGTGACCGGGGAGATGGGCGCCTCCCCCGCGCCCGCCAGCATGATGTCGGCCTCGCCGTCGCTGAGCGTGCGGAAGGCGCAGCCGATCGCGTCGACGCCGGAGGTGCAGCCGGTGGAGACGACCGAGGACGGGCCGTGCAGGCCGTACCGGAGGGAGAGTTCGGCGGCGGCCGAGGAGGGGTGCATCGCCCGGTGCAGGAAGGGCATGCCGTGGTCGGGGCTGACCTCCCAGTGCCGGCCGCCGTCGCTGGCGACGACGTACTCGTCCTCCAGGGTGACGGTGGCGCCGACGGCGGTGCCGAGGCAGACCCCGGCGCGGTCGGTGTCCTCGTCCTCCGTGCGCAGTCCGCTGTCGGCGAGCGCCTCGGCGGCGGCGGCGAGCGCGAACTGGGCGAAGCGGCCGTTGCGGCGTATCTCCCGCGGGGTGAGCCCGGCCGCCAGGGGGTCGAAGTCGGCCTCGGCGGCGATCCGCGAGCGGTACCGCGAGGGGTCGAAGCGGGTGATCCGGCGGATCGCCGGCCTGCCCCCGACGATCCGCTCCCAGAACGCCTCCCGCCCGACGCCGCCGGCGGCGACGGCTCCGACGCCCGTCACCACCACCCTGCGCGCGGTACGGCCCGCGGTCACCGGTCGACCAGTTCGCGGCCCGGCGGCGGGCCCTCCGTCGCGGGTCCCGTCGCGGCGGCGGCGCGCGCGATGGCGGCGGCCTCCTCGCGGGTCTCGGTGTCGACGTGCCCGAGGTCGGGGCGCGGAGCCAGCGGCGCCAGGAAGAACACGGCGCGGGCCACGGCGCCCGAGGTGTTCACCAGCCGGTGGCGGACCCCGCGCGGCACGAGCAGCGCCTCGTTGGCGGCGACGCTGCGCGGCGAACCGTCGAGGTCGACCCGCACCTCGCCCTCGACGACGACCAGTTGCTCCTGCGAGTACGGGTGGTAGTGCTCGGCGACGGCCTCGCCGGGGCCGACGGTGACCATGCCGCAGAACCCGTCCGTGGTGCCGACCGAGGCGGTGGTCAGCAGGGTGCGGATGTCGCCGCCGCGGCGGGTGTCGGCGTGCGTGTCCAGGGTGCCGAGCGGCCGGATGCGGCGGGACTCCAGGCGGTCCTTGATGAGCTGCATCTGGACGCGGGAGTTGCTGTTGATGCGCTGCCGCATGCCCTCGTCGTCGACGGGCGCGTCCACCTTCATCCGGAAGTCCTGCAGCCAGCGCATGCGGGTGCTCTCCGGGCCGAGCTCCTCGTACTGCCAGTAGATGTTCATGAACTCGAACGGGCCGGTCTCCAGCCGCCGCGCCCGCACGGTGCGGGTGGCGGGGTCGGCGGTGCGCTCGGACACCCAGGACCAGACGCGGCCCTTCTCGTCGGGGTGCATGGTGAGGCGGAAGCGGGTGGTGTCGCCCTCCCGGGAGATGATCTCGGCCTCGGCGTACTCGCTGAAGAGGCCGGGCCAGCCGGCGACGTCGTTGGTCCGCAGCCACACGTACCGCAGGGGTGCGTCGATGACGATCTCGTTCTCGGTGTGCATCGTCATCGGGTGCGCACCTCCGCGGCGCGGTGGCCGGACTGACGTTCCGTCACTGGTTTCATGGGGGGACTACCTCCAACCGAGCGGGCCGAATAATCACACAATCGGTCCCCGCGGTGACGGAACGTGTCACGCCCTCCCGGTGCGCTCCACCCGGACGGGGGCACACTTCGTGAGGCCCCGTCAGCGGGCGCTCCGGCACCGGCGCCACGGCACCCGGACACGTCGTCAGGCCTGCTGGCAGAGGGGGCACCAGACGGTCGTCCGTCCGGCGATCCGGTCCCGGCGCAGCCGGCCCCCGCAGCGCGGGCAGCCCGGGGCGGGGCCGTCCCGATGGCCGGTGAGCCAGGAGCGGCGGGCCGGCACGCACCCCGCGCCGACGGCGGAGCGCAGGACGCGCCGCATCGCGGTGCGCAGCCGGTCGCACTCCTGCTCGTCGAGCGAGGCGGCGGGGCGCGTGGGCGGCGTTCGCGTCCGCCACAGGATCTCGTCGGCGAGCAGGTTGCCGAGGCCGGCGACGACGGACTGGTCGATCAGCACGGCCTTGATGCGGCCCCGCCGCCCCGCGAGCAGTTCGGCGAACCGGCGGCGGTCGACCTCCAGGGCGTCGGGCCCCTGGCCCGCCAAGGCGTCGGCGACGGCCTCCTCCGTGTCGACGAGGCGCAGGCCCTGCAGTTTGCGCTGGTCGCGATAGCGCAGTCCGCGTCCGCCGGAGAGGGTGAGCAGGAGACGATCGTGCGGGTGCCGCGGCCGGCTCGGGGAACAGCGCATCAGGAGACCGGTCATGCCGAAGTGGATCAGCAGCACGGGGCCCTCGCGGGTGGGGGCGATCAGCCACTTGCCGTGCCGCCTCGGCGTGCCGAACCGGCGCCCCTCCAGCGCCCGGCGCAACCGGGTCGCCCCCACTCCGCGCAGCACCGACGGATCGGCGACCTCGACGTGCTCGATGCGCCGCCCGCCTCCGTACGAGGACAGGACGCCGCGGAAAGCCTCCACGTCCGGCAGCTCGGGCACGGCACGGCCGCTCACGCGCGGTGGTGGGGGGCCTCCGTGCCGTCCACGTGGGTACCGGGCACCACTGGGGCGTGGGCGGGCGGCAGCTCGTCGGGGACGCTCCCGTGGCCGCGGGCGTCCACACCGTGCGGGGCCGCGTGGCGGGCGGGACCGCCGGTCCTGACCCGGGAGCGGTGCGGCCAGAGCGATGCCTTCCTGTGCTTTCCGGTCATAACGGTCGAATACCCGCACCCGGCGGTCCTCACGCGGCCGTGAGGGCGACCGCCGCCTCCGCCGTGTGCACCAGGAAGGTCAGGGACTCCTGGAAGTACAGCCGCACGCTCGTGTCGTCGTGCGACAGGTAGCCGATGGACACGTCCTCACCGATGCGCAGTTCGAAGTCGCCGCCCCGGGTCGAGAGCAGGAACGCCCCGTCGATGGCGGGCGCCCACACGATCTCCCCGTCCAGGAGCCGGGCCAGGTGCGCGTGGACCGGGTAGCCGTAGTGGGAGGTCTCGTTGACGGCGGTGTACGCGTCGGCGCTCAGCGCGAGCGTGTACGGGCCGCCGACGCCCGCGAGGCGCAGCGCCGAGATGGCCTGGCTGACGGCGTCGGGGTAGTCGCGCACGTCCCCGGGGAGGCTCAGCGGTGGGCTGGACGCGCTCGCGCGGATGCCGGCGATGCCGGCCGCCGCGTACCCCTCGAAGACCGCCCGGTCCTCGGTGAACGCGATGCGCCGGGCCGCGTCCTTCACGGGCTGCCAGTCCGCGTCCTCGGCGCCGCGCTCCACGATGTCGACCTCGGCGCGGTCGACCGTGAAGGGCACGCGCAGTTCGACGACCGGCTGCGCGCGGCGCACCCGGGCGACGACGTCCTCGTGCGGCGCCTCGACCGGGTCGAGCCGGCCGGTGTTCACCCCGGCGAACCCGGGGCCGGCGGCCTCGGGCACGTCGACGATCCGGCGGGCGGCGACATGGCGCTTGAAGGTGCGCCGCGCCTCCTCCTCCAGGTCGTCCCAGGCGGCTTCGGAGATCGGGGCGAGTTCCCGGTGCAGGTTGTTCATGGCGTGACGGTCTTCCTCAGGTCGCCGATCCCCAGCGACTTCGCGACCGGGACGGCCGCGACGGCAGGGGGATCGGGAAGGTCGTCCAGGAAGTCGGCGGAGGGCGCGAAGAACAGCGTGCCGGTCACGGCCCGGGAGAAGTCCAGGATCCGGTCGTGGCTCGCCTGCCCCTCGCCGAGGAACATGTTGCGCAGCATCCGCTCGGTGACCTCGGGGGTCCGGGCGTAGCCGATGAAGTACGTGCCGAACTCGGCGGTGCCCACCCGGCCGAAGGGCATGTTGTCGCGGAGGATCTGCCGTTCGGTGCCGTCCGGTTCGACGATCGTGGTCAGGGCGACGTGGGAGTCGGCCGGCTTCACGTCGTCGTCCATCTCGACGTTCCCGAGCTTGCTGCGGCCGATCACCCGCTCCTGCGCCTCGACGGGCAGGGCGTTCCAGGCGTCGAGGTCGTGCACGTACTTCTGCACGACCACGTAGCTGCCGCCCGCGAAGTCCGGGTCCTCGTCGCCGGTCAGCACCGCCTCGGTCGCCTCGGGGCCGACCGGGTTCTCGGTGCCGTCGACGAAGCCCAGCAGGTCGCGGATGTCGAGGTACTTGAAGCCATGCACCTCGTCACGGACCGTGACGTGGCCGCGCAGCCGGTCCATCACCAGGGAGGCCAGGGCGAAGCACAGGTCCAGCCGGGCGGCCCGGATGTGGAACAGCAGGTCGCCCGGGGTGGCGGGCGCCTGGTGGCGGGCCCCGGTCAGCTCGGTGAACGGGTGCAGTTCGGCGGGGCGCGGTCCCGAGAAGAGCCGGCCCCACACGCTCGAGCCCACCCCCGCCACGCAGCTGAGCCGCCCGTCCGGGGTCCCGAAGCCGACCGAACGCTGCAGCCCGGACAGGTCCTCCAGCAGATCCCGGACGGCGCTCTCGCCGCCGGGGTCGACCGTCACAACCAGGAAGATCGCGGACGTGGTGAGAGGGCTGAGCACCGGCTGCGGCAGCGGCTGCGCCATCACCACGCTCCTTCGTGTCGGGGCGCGCCCTGGTCCGGGCGGACACGCACAAGTCTGCTCCGGGCCCCGGTCCGGTGCATCCTGACCAGGAGCGGCACCGAACCCGTGCGGAAGGCGGCTGGACATGAGCGGTGGCCCGGAAGGGGAAGGGCGGCGCCTGCTGACCGTGCTGCTGCTGGTGCTCACCGTGCTCAGCGGGCTGGTCGACGCCGTGAGCATCCTCAGCCTGGGCCACGTCTTCGTGGCGAACATGACGGGCAACCTGGTCTTCGTCAGCCTGGGCCTGGCCGGGGCACCCGGGTTCTCCGTCGTCACCTCGCTGGTGGCGCTCGGCGGCTTCGCCGTCGGCATCCTCTTCTGCCGGGCGGCGCTGTACCGGCTGGGCCGGCCGGTCGCGCTGATGAGCGCGGCCGCCCTGTGCGAGACCGCGCTGCTCGCCTCGGCCACGGCGCTGCACGCGCTGGACGGGCCGCGGCGGGTGCTCGTGGTGGTCTGCGCGGTGGCGTTGGGCGTGCAGAACGCCATGGCGGGACGCGTCGGCATCGCGGGGCTGACCACGACCGTGATGACCCGCACCCTGGTCGGGCTGCTGGGCGACACCGGCGCCGCGGCGCACGACCGGCGGGTGGCCGTGCGCCAGGCGCTGAGCGTCGCCGCCCTGGTGGTCGGCGCGCTCACCGGGGGCCTGATGGTGCTCCTGGTCTCACCGCCCGCCGCGCTCGGCGCTGCCACCGGGTGCGCGCTGGTGGTGGCGGGGGCGGCCACCGTCGCCGCCCGCCGGTGACCCCGGCCCCGTACCGCGGGTCAGAAGCGGACCGGGAGGGCGATCAGGCCCCGGGTGCGCAGGGAGGGGCGCCACCGCAGCTCCGCGGGGTCCGCGTCGAGGGCGAGCCCGGGGAACCTGGCCAGCAGTTCGGTGAGCGCGATCTCGGTCTCCAGACGGGCCAGGGGCGCGCCGAGGCAGTAGTGGATGCCGTGCCCGAGGCCGAGGTGCGCGGTGTCGGTGCGGTCGAGGTCGAGCAGGTCGGGCTCGGCGAAACGGGCGGGGTCGCGGTTGGCCGCGGCCAGTGACAGCAGCACCGTCTCGCCCGCGGGGATCGTGACGCCGCCGAGGCGTACGTCCTCCAGCGGGAAGCGCCGGATGGCCAGCGGCGCCGGCCCGTCCCAGCGGGTCAGCTCCTCGACCGCCGCCGCGGTCCTGCCCGGCTCGGCCCGCAGGGCCGCCAGCTGTGCGGGGTGCGTCAGCAGCGCCAGGACGGCGTTGCCGATGAGCTGCACGGTGTTCTCGTACCCGGCGAACAGGACGAGGAAGGTCAGCGACATCAGCTCGTCCTCGCTGAGCCGGTCGCCGTCGTCGCGGGCCGCGATCATCGCCGAGAGCAGGTCGTCCTCGGGGTGCGCGCGCTTGCGCGCGATGAGCTGCGCGAAGTACCCGAGCATCGCGGCGACCGCCTCCTTCGCCGCGGCGGGGCGCGACGGGTCCGGCGCCACCAGGGCGTCCGTCCAGCCCCGGAAGTCGCGGCGGTCGCCGGGGGCGACGCCCAACAGGTCGCAGATCACGCGGATCGGCAGCGGCGCGGCGTAGGCGGCGATCAGCTCCGCGCGGCCCTCGGGTGCGACGGCGTCCAGGAGCTCGACGGCGGTCCGGCGGACGGGCTCGCGCAGGTCCGCGACGCGGCGCGGGGTGAACGCCTGCGCGACCAGGCGCCGGATGCGGGTGTGGTCGGGCGGGTCCATGTTCAGCAGGTTGGCGTCGAGCGCGGGCGGCAGCGCGAACCCGGAGTAGTTGCCGGGCAGGGCGTTGCGCTTGTCCAGGGACAGCAGCGGGTCGCCGAGCGCCTGGCGCACGTCCTCGTACCGGGTGACCACCCAGGCGGGACGTCCGTCGGTGCCGGTGACGCGATGGACGGGACCGGCCTCGCGGAGCCTGCCGTACGCCCCGTAGGGGTCGGCGATCAGCTCGGCGGGGCCGACGGGAGCCTGCCCGGGCGGCGTTGTGTCCGGAACGGCGTCCGGAACGGCGTCCGGCACGGCGTTCGGCGAAGTGGAGGAGGCCATGTCCCCACCTTAAGAGGCGGCTCGTGGCGCTTCGTCCGCCCCTGCGGCCGCCTCGACGGGCCCCTGACCGAGCGCCGCGGAAAGGAGAGCGGCGGCGGTCTACGGCGGCGGCCTCAGCCTGACCGACGGCGACTTCTGGCCCGGCCAGTACAGCCGCACCCACGTCGGGGCGGACGGCTTCTCGTACCGCGCGGTCATGGACGGCATCTGCGAGGGCCGCGTCTGGGTCGACCACGGCGGGCTGATCAGCGGTCTCGACGCGGGGCTGCGCTCCGGCGGGCGCGAGGAGACGCTCGGCGGCATGCTGCGGGTGCGCCGCGGCGACAAGGTCGACCTCGTCGTCGACATCGACCTGGCGAACGGCCCCAACCGGGCCCAGTTCGTGCCGAATCCGGCCCGCGTGGACGTGATCCGCGGCGCGGTCACCGGCCGGGTCTCCGACAAGGACACCTTCGCCACCCCGGACACCAGGGTCGTGAAGTCCTTCGAGGTCGACCGCTCGACGGGCGCGGTGCGGCTGACGTACTCCCTGGGTCGCGTCGACAAGCCGCTCTACGTCCGCCTGCGCGGTACGGACGGCAACCGCGGCGCGGTCGGCATCAACGGTGCCGCGGTGGACCCGGCGGGTCCGCGATCGACGTCCTGGGCGACGCCGGCCCCTGGAAGGATTTGTGGTTCTGCTCCAACCCGGTCGGGGTGCTGCCCGCGTGACGACGGCCCCCACGGTCCTCGGCGTCGACGCCGGTTCCCCGGGCCTGAGGGAGGCCGACCACCTGGTCCACCACCCGGTGGACCGGCTCGGCCTCCCCGCCGGCACCATCGCGTGCAGGCACCTGGTACGCGACGGTGATCCGCACACGGCGGTCTCGCCGGCGACGGCGGATCACGCCGTCGCGGAGGCGGCATGGCGCCTGCTCACGGAGGCGGAGAGGACAGGCGCGGACGGGACCGGCGCCGGGGAGGGCCCCGGCCGGCCTCGGCGTCTTCCTGGCCGGCCGCAGCCACGGCCCGGCCGCCCTGGCCGAGGCCGCGGGCACGCACCGCGGGCCGGGCGGTGGTGTACCCGGGTGTCGACGGCCTCACGGGCACGGTCACCGTGGCCGAACTGCTGGACCGCACCCCGATCACCCGGCTCGTCGTGCTCGGCTCCCCCACGGACGAGCGGCCCGCGCCGTCCGCGGAGATCCTCACCAGCGGACACGTCCGCCCCGAGTGGCGCGCGGGTGAGCTGGTCCTGCCGCTGGTCCCCGCGGTCGGCGGACGGCTCGCCCCGTTCGAGGTGCCCAACCCGACGCCCTGCTGCGCGGACCACTGACGGCGGCGGCGTCAGCCGAACACCTCGGGGTGCTCCCGGACCAGCTCCGCGACGCCGTGGGCCGGTCTGCCCAGGATCCGCGCGATGTCGTCGGTGGCGCGGTCGTAGCGGTTCGCCGCGTGCAGGCGGGCCATGGTGGCGATGTGCTGCCGCACGTGGTCGGGAAGCCCCAGGGCGTCCAGTTCCGGGAGCCACTCCTCGTACGGCACGTCGACGTAGCCGACCTTCCGGCCCAGCACCTCGGTGAACTCGGCCGCGATCGCGGTCATGTCGCGGGACTCCGCACCGGTCAGCTCGTGGACCCGGCCGACGTGCTGCGCCGGGTCCGTCAGCACCGCCGTGACCACCTCGGCCACGTCACGGGCCGCGACGGGTGAGGTCCGCCCGTCGCCGAAGGGCAGCCGGATCGTGCCGTCCCGGGTGATCGAGCGGAAGCCGAGCCCGAGGAAGAGCGGGTTCTCCATGAAGACCGTCGGCCGGATGTGGCACACCGGCACCCCGGACCAGTTCATGACCTGCTCGGCCAGCCACTGCTGCCACTGCTGCTTCGACTCGGTCGTACTGGTGAGGTCCATCTGGGAGACCGTCATCTGCGACATGTTCACGAGCACGTCCAGACCCCCGTGGGCGCGGGCCACGGCCGCCGTCGTCGCGGCGGCCTGCAGGTACTGCGCCGACACGCCCATCCCGAAGTACATCCGGCCGCACCCCTCCGCGGCCCGCGCGACGTCCGCTGTCCGGGTCAGGTCGCCGGCGGACACCTCGGCCCCGGTGGCCCGCAGCCGCTCCGCCCGCTCGTCCTCCCGGTGGACGAAGGCGCGGACGGGGAAGCCGCGTTCCCTCAGCAACTCGACGGTCGTGCGACCGACCCCTCCCACACTGCCGGCCGCGCCGGTCACGAGGATCATCGGGCCCTCGGGCGACATCGGACCGCTCCGCCGGGGCCGTCAGGACTGCGACGTCACACAGGACTGCGGCGCGCCGCCCGCCGTCAGGCAGGAGACGACCGGCCCGAGCGCCGCCGTCAACTGGTCGGCCGTCATCCCGGGATGCGCCTGCAGCCACTGCGTCGCGAGGGCGGCGAAGGCCTGCACATGGGGATCGGCCGCGATGTCCGGGTGCGCCTGCAGGAAGGACTGCAGGGCCTCCTGGACGTCCGCCGTGGACCACTCCGAGACGTCCGGCGCGCAGTGCGAGGCGGAACCGCCCTGCCCGTCCTGACCGTGGCAGCCGTCCTCGGCGACGGCCGTGCCGGCACCGCCGAGGGCCAGGGCCCCCGCCGCGAGCGCGGCGGCCGTGGCGGTGGCGAGCTTCTTCGTGAGAGCCATGGGGTCCACCTCGGGGGTCGGGTGGTTCGGATCTGCCGGTGCCGGCGCTCCCGAGGCACCGGGCACACGACGGTGCCTGCGAGGGAGCGCGGATCACCGGCCCCCTGGAGAGGGGCGGGATAGCCGGGGCCCGGGGCACCGCATCACGGTGCCGGGCCGTCATCGACAGACCCAGCACATCACAGTCACCCGGATGGCGCATCCGGAGGACCTCCGGGCCCCGGCCGGTCCCCGTTCAGCCCGTGATGCCGTCCAGTTGCTCCGGGGCGGGCCGCAGCGTCCACAGGTCGCCGCCCGGGGGCGCCTCCAGGTCCGCGAGCGCCGCGCGCGCCCGCCGGTCGCCGTGGTCGGCGGCGGCGTGCACCAGGTCGGAGGCGGCGTAGGCGTGAAAGTCCAGCTCCGGGTGGGGCCACGGTTCGGCGCCGGTGGCGGCCGGCAGCAGGAAGCCGACGGCCTGCCGCAGTGACGCGCCGCCCGGGCCGGTGCGCTGCCACAGGTCGACGCCGACGTGCTCGCCGACGGCGGCCAGCCGGGTGAAGGCCACCAGGTTGAAGGTGGAGTAGTGCCAGCTGCGGGTGCGCGCGAGCTCCTGCGGCTGGGCGCCGTCAGAGGCGATCTGAGGGTCGATCAACCCGGTTCCCGCGTCGCTGACGGTCCGCCGGGCGAGCGCGGTGCGGCCGGTGGCGGCGGCGAGCGCGGCGACCTGCATGTGGTGGAAGGTGCCGTGGTTGTTGGCGGCGGCGCCCTCCTGCCGGCCGAAGTCGCTGTCCAGCAGCCAGTCGAGGAAGCCGTCCTCCCAGGCCCGCATGCCCTCGCGGTCGCCCGCCGACCAGCCGGGGGCGCCCAGGTCCAGGACGGCGGTGGCGTCGAGGAGGCTGGTGAAGCCCTGGGAGAAGTCGATGATGCCGATCGCCCGTCCGTCGTAACGGCAGGGGATCGCCTGGGCGTTGCCCAGGTTCGGGTTCATCCGCGTCGCCGGGTCGACGAACCAGGTGCGCAGGATGCGGGCCGCGTGCTCCGCGTACGCGCGCCGGCCGGTGTAATACCAGGCCAGGGAGAGTTCGTAGGCCGACTCGAAGACCTTGCCCCGTTCGTCGTGGTCGGTGAGTTCGTCGACCTCGGGGTTGCGCTCCCCGTCGCGCTGCACGTACGGGCAACCCTGCGGGTTGTCCGGGGTCCTGGGCGCGCCGGGCCACCAGTAGGGGGCCTGGCTGAAGTAGTCGTGCGGGTCGCCGCTGGGCGGGACGCGGTCCTTGTCGACGACCGTCCACGGACCCTGCCCCAGCCACGCGTCGGCCTGGCCGACGAGGTCCCGCAGGGCGCGGCGGGCCCGCGGGTCACCGTCCCGGAGCCGGGCCTTCGCCCGTACGAGGTCCTGCCCGTCGAGGACGACCGTCCGCGGCGCCGCGGTGGGCCCGCCGGCCGCGCCGTGGTGACCGTCCGGCCGGGCCGCGGCGGGCGCGGCGCAGACCAGCGGGACGAGGAGGGCCGCGAGGACGGCGGCGACGCCTGCGCGGCGGCGCCGGGACCGGCCTGAGGGGGTGCGCATGTCTCTTCTCCTTGCGTCTGTGTACATGAACAGAGCACAACTCCATGAACGCGCCACCGGAACCTAGGGCGGCACCGGAAGGGCGTCAAGAGCGCCCCTCCGGCCAAAGTGGCCGACTCGGTGTTCATGTACAGGAACTGACACCACGTAGGTGTACAGGCATGTCACAGGCATGCCACGCTGACCCGTGGCCTCCTCGTGAACCGCCCCCCACTCCGAAGGGCTGGCACCCATGGGCATCTCCCGGCGTCACCTGCTGACCTCCGCCGCCGGCGCCGCCGCGGCGACCACCGCGCTCACACCCCCGGCACAGGCCGCGGCCGGCACGTCGGCCGCCCACGCCGACGACCCGGCCGCGACGCTCCGCGCACTACGGGAGGCGGCGGACTACGCCGTGGCGAAGCTGCGCGCCGTCGCACCCGGCGTGACCTCGTTCCCCGTCATCACGAAGTTCGAGAAGTGGACCTACTCCGCGGGCGGCGACTGGGTCGGCGGCTTCTGGCCCGGCACGCTGTGGATGGCGTGGCTGCACAGCGGCGACGCGCAGTTCCGCTCCCTCGCCCTCGCCGCCGCCGACCGGCTCGCCCCCCGGCGCACCGACACCGGCACGCACGACCTCGGCTTCCTCTTCTACCCGTCCTGGGTGACCGCCTGGCGGCTCACCGGCGACCCCAAGTGGCGCGACGGCGCGCTACAGGCGGCCTCCAGCCTGAGCAAGCGGTACAACACGGCGGGCCGCTTCATCCGGGCCTGGGGCGCGCTCGGCAGCGCGAACAACGCGGGCCGGGTGATCATGGACACGATGATGAACCTGGACCTGCTGGCCTTCGCCGCGCGGCAGACCGGGGACCCGGCCTACCTCGACGTCGCCGTCGCGCACGCGCGCACGACCCAGCGCCACTTCCTCCGCCCCGACGGCTCGTCCCCGCACGTCTTCGACTTCGACCCGGCCACCGGCGCCCCGCTCGGCCCGAACACCGTGCAGGGCTACAGCCCCTCCTCCTGCTGGTCCCGCGGTCAGGCCTGGGGCGTCTACGGCTTCACCACGATGTTCCGCCGGACCGGCGACCCCACCTTCCTCGCCACCGCCCGCAGGCTCGCCGACTTCTCGCTCGGCGCGCTGACGCCCGATCACGTACCGGTCTGGGACTACCTCGCCCCGCAGCAGCCGAACGACGTCAAGGACGCCTCGGCCGGCGCGGTCCTGGCCTGCGGCCTGCTCGACCTGGCCGCGGCCACCGGCACGGCGCGCTACCGCGACAGCGCCCTGCGCCTGCTCCTCGCCCTCTCCCGCACCTGCCTGACGACCCGCTCGACCCGCGCCCAGGCCGTCGTCGCCCGCTGCACCCGCAACCGCCCGGCCGAGGACGGCGTCGAGGTCTCCGTCCCCTACGCCGACTACTACCTCCTGGAGGGCATCCTCCGCGTCCTGCGCCCCGCGGACGCCGACCGCGCGATCGGCCTCTCCTCGGTCTGACGCCCCGTCCGCCGACGCCTCCCCCGCGACGCGCCCCCTGCCCGCCGGTCCCCGGCCGGGCCGGGGGCGCCTTCGCGCGGACGGGAAGGGAGTCCGAACAGCCGGGTTCAGCCCTCGTCCGGCTCCGCGACGAAGGAGCCCAGGCCGCGGACGGTGTAGATCACGCCCTCCTCGCGCAGGTTCGCCAGGACCTTCTGCGCGGTGTCGACGGCGACGCCGGTGTCGGCGACGAGCTGCTGCACCGACGGCACCCGGGACCGCGGCGGGTAGGTCCCGTCGGCGATCCGCGCTCGGATCACGTCGGCGATCTGCTCCCACTTGGGTCGGTCCTCGGCCCACTCGTCGATCATGAGTGCACCGTAGACATGCGCCCCACTCGCCCGCGATCCGCGCAATACGGTGGTGTACTACCCCGCACTAGGAGTATCGTCGGCCGCGGAAAGCCTCGCGCCCGCTGACGACGGGGCACGGCCGGCCGGAAGGGGTCGACATGGACGACGGTGTCCACCTGCGCGCACGAGGGGCGGAGGCCGCCGCGGCCCGCCTGTCCGAGCACTGCGAACTGGCGAAGCGCCCGGAGCACGAGGAGCTGCACCGCCAGTGCAGGCGACTGGACGACCACCCGCTGCCCGGGCACCCGGGCATCCTCGTCACGCCGCGCTGCCGCTGCTCCTGCCACCGGGAGGGCCCGCGATGAGCACCACCGGCGACCGGGTCACCGGCACCTGCGCGCGCTGCCGGACGTACACCGAGGACGGCGTCTCCCACCTCGTCGAGACCGGTTCGGGCCCGGGCGGCATCCTCGTCCTCTGCGCCGACGCCGAGGCGTGCGTCCGGCGCGCGCCCGCCCCGCTCCACACCGGCCCCCGCTGACCGCCGCATGTCGCCGGGCGGCCGAATGGGGTGACGGCCCGTCGGGCGGAACGGCCGGCAACTCGGCCCGGGAGCAGGCCGGCTGACGAGCGATGAAGCCCCTCCGGGTGACCCGGAGGGGCTTCGTTCGTTATCCCGCTGCAGGTCCTGAACCTGCGGGCCCACGGCCCTTGGTGGGGCGGGTGGGACTCGAACCCACGACCGACGGATTATGAGTCCGCTGCTCTAACCGGCTGAGCTACCGCCCCGTACGGCGCGCCGTCACCATCCCGTGCACGCCGTCTGCCGCAGCATAGCTGCTCATACGATCTGTCGCCCTCGCGGGTCACAGACGCACCACCTGGTGGACTGCGATCACCGTACGATCGGTTCCCGGGGGTACGAAAAAGGACCCCCGAGGGGGTCCTTGGCCGCTGCTCCCCCGACTGGACTCGAACCAGTAACCTGCCGGTTAACAGCCGGCTGCTCTGCCAATTGAGCTACAGGGGATAGAGGAGCGCGAGCTCCCCCGACTGGACTCGAACCAGTAACCTGCCGGTTAACAGCCGGCTGCTCTGCCAATTGAGCTACAGGGGATCGCTCCGCTTGCACCGAATGCACCCGTTTCCGGCATCCCGGACGGCGTGCGCTCGCTGCGACACATACATTAGCGCAAGGTGGGGGGTGCTCCGCCAACCGGTATCTCCGTGGTTGTCCGCAGGCCACGAAGGGTAGGCGCCAAGCACAGCCCCGAGACGAGGAGAGGGTGGAGCCATGCGCTACCGGCTGACGTTCATCAGCGGGGTCGCCGTCGGGTACGTGCTCGGGGCGCGGGCCGGCCGCGACCGGTACGAGCAGCTGCGCAAGGGCGCCCAGCGCATCGCGCACAACCCGGCGGTGCGGAACACCGTGGAGTCCGCGGGACAGGCGGGGCGCGGGGCGGCCGTGAAGGCCGTGGACGTGGTGACCGCCAAGGTCGGGGACCGGCTGCCGCCGGCGGTCGCGGAGCGGCTGCGCCGGGTGCGCGGCAACGGCTCGGGCGTCGAGGACGACTGGGGCACCAGCAACACCTGACGACCCGGCCGCACCGGCGGGGGTGAGGGCACGGGTCCGGGTGACCGGTTTTCCGCCGTACGTGCCGCGTGCGGCATGATGCCCGCATGGGGATTGTGGCGGGGATCGACAGCTCGGGCACCGGCACGACGGTGGTCGTGTGCGACACCGGGAGCGGGGCCGTGCTCCGTCAGACGCACGCCCCGCACCCCCTGCCGGGCGGCGAGGGCGGCGCGACGCCGACCGAGGTCGACCCCGAGGCGTGGCTGCTGTCGCTGGGCGAGGCCGCCAAGGGCGGGATGCTCGAGGGCGTGGAGGCCATCGGGGTCTCCGGGCAGCAGCACGGGATGCTGGCGCTGGACACCGGCGGGGCGCTGGTGCGGCCCGCACTGCTGTGGAACGACAAGCGGGCGCAGATCCAGGCCGCCGACCTGACCGAGGAGCTGGGCGGTCCCGGCGCCTGGGCGGAGGCGGTCGGGGCGGTGCCGCAGGCCGCGTACCCGGTGGCGAAGCTGCGCTGGCTGGCCCGGCACGAACCGGCCTCGGCGCAGCGCACCGCGCAGGTGCTGCTGCCGCACGACTGGCTGGTGTGGCAGCTCATGGGCCGCCCCCAACGACGTACGACGGACCGCGGCGACGCCTCGGGCACGGGCTACTGGTCGGCGGCGACCGGCCGGTGGCGCACGGACCTCGTGGAACTCGCGCTCGGCCATCCCGTGCAGCTGCCCGATGTGCTGGCCCCCGCCGAACCGGCCGGCCGGACCCCGGAGGGGCTGCTGATCTCGGCCGGCACCGGGGACAACATGGCGGCCGCCCTGGGCCTCGGCGTCGGCCCCGGGGACGCGGTGGTGTCGCTGGGCGCGGCGGGGACGGTCTTCGCGGTGCACCACCACGCGCTGAGCGACCCGTCCGGCATGATCACCTCCTTCGCCGACGCGACCGGCCGCCACCTGCCGGTGGTGCACACCCGCAACGCGGTACGGGTGCTGCGCGGTACGGCCGAGTTGCTCGGCACCGACCTGGCCGGGCTGTCGGAGCTGGCGATGCGCTCCACGCCGGGTTCGTACGGCCTGGTGCTGCTGCCGTACCTGGAGGGCGAGCGCACCCCGGACCTGCCGCACACCGCGGGGACGCTGCACGGGCTGCGGCGCGAGAGCATGAAGCCGGAGCACCTGGCGCGGGCGGCGTTCGAGGGGATGCTGTGCGGGCTGGCGGACGCGCTGGACGTGCTGCGGGCGCGCGGGGTGGAGGTGCGCCGGATCTTCCTGCTGGGCCCGGCGGGCGACCTGCCCGCCGTACGGTCGATGGCCCCGGCGCTGCTGGGCGCGCAGATCGTGGTGCCGCCGCCGGGCGAGTACGCGGCACTGGGCGCGGCGCGGCAGGCGGCATGGTCGCTGGGTGTGGTGAACGGCACGGCCTCGCCGGAGCAGCCCCCGTACTGGCACCCGGCGGACTACACCGTGGTGGAAGCGGGCCCGGACGACGGGCCGGTCGGGCACTCGGTGCGGCAGCAGTACGTCGCGGTGCGTGAGCAGACGCATCCGGGGGCCTTCCCGGGTTGATCACGGGGTCGGCCATGAGCCGGTAAACCGAGTGCCTGCGGCAACCATCGGACTATAGGGTCATCCGTCGTGCTGATCCGTCTCCTCCGGTCCCATCTCCTGCCCTACCGGCGCGCCGTCTCCGTGCTCGTCGTACTGCAGCTCGTGGCGACCCTCGCCATGCTCTACCTCCCCACCCTGAACGCCGACATCATCGACGAAGGCGTCGTGAAGGGGGACACCGGCTACATCCTCCGCATCGGCGGCGTCATGCTCGCCGTGACCCTCGTCCAGCTCGCCTGCTCGGTGGGCGCCACCTACCACGGGGCCCGCACCTCGATGGCCGTCGGCCGGGACATCCGCGCCTCGGTCTTCGACCGGGTGCAGCGCTTCTCCTCGCGCGAGGTCGGGCAGTTCGGCGCCCCCTCGCTGATCACCCGGACGACCAACGACGTCCAGCAGGTCCAGATGCTGGTGCTGATGACCTTCACGCTGATGGTCTCGGCGCCGATCATGTGCTTCGGCGGCATCATCATGGCGCTCGGCCAGGACGTGCCGCTGTCCTCGCTGCTGCTGGCGGTGGTGCCGGTGCTGGGCGTGCTGGTGCTGCTGCTGGTGCGCACGCTGCGTCCGCTGTTCCGGTCCATGCAGGAGCGGCTGGACACGGTGAACCGGGTGCTGCGCGAGCAGATCACCGGCATCCGGGTCATCCGCGCCTTCGTCAAGGACGACTTCGAGCAGAACCGCTTCCGCAAGGCCAACGACGACCTCACCGACGTCGCGCTGCGCGCCGGGCGGACGATGACGCTGATGTTCCCGGTCGCGATGGCCGTCGTGAACATCACGAGCGTGGCCGTGCTGTGGTTCGGCGCCCACCGGATCGACAGCGGCGGCATGCAGATCGGCGCGCTGACGGCGTTCATCAGCTACCTGATGCAGATCCTGATGTCGATCATGATGGCCACCTTCATGGTGATGATGGTGCCGCGCGCCGAGGTCTGCGCCGAGCGCATCGAGGAGGTGCTGGGCACCGACCCGAGCGTCGTCCCGCCCGCGGAGCCGGTGCGGCTGCCGTCCCGGCGCGGCGAGCTGGAACTGCGGGCCGCGGACTTCGCGTACCCGGGCGCCGAGGCCGAGGTGCTGCGGGGCGTCGACCTGATCGCCCGGCCCGGCGAGACCACGGCGGTGATCGGCTCCACCGGCAGCGGCAAGACGACCCTGCTGGGGCTGGTGCCGCGGCTGTTCGACGCCACCGGCGGCCAGGTGCTGATCGACGGCACCGACGTCCGTGAACTGGACCCGGTGCACCTGGCCGAGACGGTCGCCCTGGTCCCGCAGAAGCCGTACCTGTTCTCCGGGACGGTCGCCTCCAACCTGCGCTACGGCAACCCCGAGGCCACCGACGAGGAACTCTGGCACGCCCTGGAGATCGCGCAGGCCAAGGACTTCGTGGAACGGCTCGCGGAGGAGGACGGCCGCTCCGGGCTCGACGCCCCGATCGCCCAGGGCGGCACCAACGTCTCCGGCGGCCAGCGCCAGCGCCTCGCCATCGCGCGGGCCCTGGTCCGCAAGCCCGTCGTCTACCTCTTCGACGACTCCTTCTCCGCGCTGGACTACGCCACCGACGCCGCGCTGCGCCGGGCACTGGCCCGGGAGACGGCGGAAGCGACGGTCGTGATTGTCGCGCAGCGGGTCAGCACCATCCGCGACGCGGACCGGATCGTGGTCCTCGACGAGGGCCGCGTGGTGGGCACCGGCACGCACCACGAACTGATGGACGGCAATCCCACGTACCGGGAGATCGTGCTCTCCCAGCTCACCGAGCAGGAGGCGGCATGAGCGTCCCCGCGCCCCGCAGGGGGCCCGCACCCGCGGCGGGACCGATGCGGTTCATGAGCGGCCAGCCCACCGAGCGGTCCATGGACTTCAAGGGCTCCGGGAAGCGGCTGCTGGGGCTGATGCGTCCGGAACGCGCCCTGGTCGTCGCCATGCTGGCCTGCACGACGCTGGGGGTGGCCCTCAACGTCATCGGCCCGCGGATCCTGGGCAAGGCCACCGACCTGATCTTCGCCGGGGTCCTGGGCCGTTCGCTGCCCGCCGGCACCGACAAGGCGGGGGCCATCGAGCACCTGCGGCAGCAGGGCAACGACACCCTCGCCGACCTGCTGCAGTCCGCCGACTTCACCCCCGGCGCCGGGATCGACTTCGACGCCGTGGGCCACGTCCTGCTGACCGCCCTCGCGATCTACGTGGTGGCCGCGGTCTTCGCGATCGTCCAGGGCCGGCTGGCGACCACGGTCATCCAGCGCACGGTGTTCCGGCTGCGCCAGGACGTCGAGGCGAAACTGGCCCGGCTGCCGTTGTCGTACTTCGACCGGCAGGCACGCGGCGAGGTGCTGAGCCGGGCCACCAACGACATCGACAACATCGGCCAGACGCTGCAGCAGACGATGGGCCAGATCATCTTCGCGCTGCTGTCGATCGTGGGCGTGCTGGTGATGATGTTCTCGATCTCCTGGCTGCTGGCGCTGGTGGCGCTGGTGACCGTGCCACTGTCGGTGTTCGTCGCCACGGCGGTCGGCAAGCGGGCCCAGCCGCAGTTCGTGCAGCAGTGGCGGACCACGGGCAAGCTCAACGCCCACATCGAGGAGATGTACACCGGGCACACCCTGGTGAAGGTCTTCGGCCGCCAGGAGGAGTCCGCGGAGGCCTTCCGCGAGCAGAACGAGGCGCTCTACCGGTCGGGTTTCCGGGCGCAGTTCATCTCGGGCGTCATCCAGCCCGCGATGATGTTCATCGGGAACGTCAACTACATCCTGGTCGCCGTCGTGGGCGGTCTGCGGGTGGCGAGCGGCGCGCTGTCCATCGGCGACGTCCAGGCCTTCATCCAGTACAGCCGGCAGTTCAGCCAGCCGCTGACCCAGGTGGCCAGCATGTCCAACCTGGTGCAGTCCGGGGTCGCCTCCGCCGAGCGGGTCTTCGAGCTGCTCGACGCGGAGGAGCAGAGCCCTGAGCCGAAGTCGCTCGGGCTGCGCAAGGAGCAGCGCGGCGAGGTCCGCTTCGAGGACGTGGCGTTCCGCTACGAGCCGGAGAAGCCGCTCATCGAGGACCTGTCGCTGACCGTCGAACCGGGCCACACGGTGGCCATCGTCGGCCCCACGGGCGCGGGCAAGACCACCCTGGTCAACCTGCTCATGCGCTTCTACGAGGTCACCGGCGGGCGGATCACCCTCGACGGGACGGACATCGCGTCCGTCCCGCGCGAGGAACTGCGCTCCGGCATCGGCATGGTGCTGCAGGACACCTGGCTGTTCGGCGGCACCATCGCGGAGAACATCGCGTACGGCACCGAGGGAGCCGGCCGCGAGCAGATCGAGGAGGCCGCGCGCGCCGCGCACGCGGACCGCTTCATCCGCACCCTCCCGGACGGGTACGACACCGTCATCGACGACGAGGGCACGGGCGTCAGCGCCGGCGAGAAGCAGCTGATCACCATCGCGCGGGCGTTCCTGTCCGACCCGGTGATCCTCGTCCTCGACGAGGCCACCAGCTCGGTCGACACCCGCACCGAGGTGCTGATCCAGCGGGCCATGGCGCAGCTCAGCCACGGGCGGACCAGCTTCGTCATCGCGCACCGGCTGTCCACGATCCGCGACGCGGACGTCATCCTGGTGATGGAGAGCGGCGACATCGTCGAACAGGGCACCCACGAGGAGCTGCTGGCCAAGGACGGTGCCTACGCCCGGCTGTACGCGGCGCAGTTCGCGCAGGCGGTGGCGGAGGTCGACTGACCGTCCGCGCGCCCTGACGGGAGCCCCCGCCGGCCCGGCCGGCGGGGGCTCGCGCGTCCTCAGTCCAGGTAGCCGCGCAGCTGGTCGGCGAAGGCGTGGTCGCGCAGCTTGTTGAGGGTCTTGGACTCGATCTGCCGGATGCGCTCGCGGGTGACGCCGAAGATCCGGCCGATCTCCTCCAGGGTGCGTGGGCGGCCGTCGACCAGGCCGTAGCGCAGCTGGACGACCTTGCGCTCGCGCTCGCCGAGGGTGGACAGCACCGCCTCCAGGTGCTCGCGCAGCAGCAGGAAGGAGGCGGACTCCACGGGCGAGGCGGCGTCGCCGTCCTCGATGAGGTCACCGAGGGCGACGTCCTCCTCCTCGCCCACCGGGGCGTGCAGGCTCACCGGTTCCTGCGCCAGGCGCAGCACCTCGCTCACCCGCTCCGGGGGGATCTCCAGGTGGGCGCCGACCTCCTCGGTGCTGGGCTCGTAGCCGCGTTCCTGCAGCAGGCGGCGCTGGACGCGGACGACGCGGTTGATCAGCTCCACGACGTGGACCGGGACCCGGATGGTGCGGGCCTGGTCGGCCAGGGCGCGGCTCATGGCCTGGCGGATCCACCAGGTCGCGTAGGTGGAGAACTTGTAGCCGCGGGCGTAGTCGAACTTCTCCACGGCGCGGATCAGCCCGAGGTTGCCCTCCTGCACCAGGTCGAGCATGGTCAGGCCGCGGCCCACGTACCGCTTGGCGACGGAGACGACCAGGCGCAGGTTGGCCTCGATCAGGCGGCGCTTGGCCATCCGGCCGAGGACGACCAGCCGGTCGAGGTCGACGGCCAGCCGCGAGTCGGGGTCCAGGGTGCTGTTCAGCTTCTCCTCGGCGAAGAGGCCGGCCTCGACCCGGCGGGCGAGCTCGACCTCCTCCTCGGCGGTGAGCAGGGGTATCCGGCCGATCTCGCGCAGGTACTGGCGGAACAGGTCGGCGGACGGGCCGGAGACCTCCTCGGCGGAACGCCGTCGTACCGGGCCGGGGTCGGGATCGGACCCGGGGTCCGGGTCGGAGCCCGCCTCGGCCGCGGCCTCGGCCCGGGCCTGCGCCTGCGCCTCCGCCTCGTCGGGTTCGCCGGCCGGTTCCTCGGGGTGCACGGCGGCGTGGTTCTGCTCCGGCACGCGCTCCAGCAGGTCGTCGGCCGGGGCCGCCGGGGGCGTCAGGGTCTGGATGTGCACGGGAGCGACCTCCACGGTGAGCGCAGCCACGGACTCGGAGACGCGCACCGGCGGAACGGTCGCGACGCCCTCGCCGCGGCCCGTCCGTGAGTTCGCCGTCAGCGGTACTCCGGTGGTGTCACCGTCGACACCGCTCGGCAGTCCGCGCTCCGAGGACTCTTGCACCGCCCCCAGTGTGGCGTACGGCACACCGTGCCCACGAGGGTCGTGCGCCGCTTTTTTGTGACGGAGGGCAACCCCCTCGTCACGCCCGCGTCCCCGTCCGTTCCGGGGCCGGACGGCCGTCCGCGCCCCGGTTCACAGGGCGGCGGCGCCCTGGACGCGCAGCCGCTGGCCGTACTGCTGGAGCGCCCACAACTCGCCCTGGACGGCGGAGAGCTGGGCCTCGTCCGCGCGGGGGCCGAGCCGGGCGAGGGAGGCCCGGACCTCGGCGACGCGGCGGTCCACCGCGAGCAGGCGGACCCGGACCAGGACCTCGCCGGCGTAGATGTCGGGGGTCTTGTGCATCACGGCCTCGACAGCGAGTTCCGTCACCATGCTGCGGACCGTGTCGTCCGGCGCGACGTCCCGCACGCGGGCCAGGTAGCCGTCGTCCGCGGACTCCGCGCCGCCCGCCTCGGCGATGGCACGGCGCACGGCGGTGTAGGGCGGGGCGGTGAACTCGTCCTCCCCGTAGGCGTCGAAGGCCGGGGAGACCAGCCCCGGGTGCTGCAGGGCCAGCTTGAGCAGTTCGCGCTCGACCCGGTGCGCCGGGCTGCGCAGGTCCAGCCGGGGACCGCGCGGCGCGGCGGGTCCCGCGGGGGCCGCCTGCTGCGCCTGCGGCGGGCCGCCGCGGCTGCCGCCGGGGCCCGGCGGGCCGCCGGACTGGCGGCGTTCGCGCTGCCAGCGGGCGAGTTGGCCCACCCGGCGCACGACGAACTGGGTGTCGAGGATGCCCAGCATGCCGGCGAGCTGCACGGCGTACTCGTGCTGGATCGCGGAGTTCTTGATGCCGGCGACGATGGGCGCGCCCGCCTCCAGCGCGGAGGCCCGGCCCTCGGCGGTCTCCAGGTTGTAGCGCGCCACCGCCGACCGCAGCGCGAACGCGAACAGCGGCGTACGGGAGTCGACCAGCCGCTCCACGGCCGCGTCGCCCTCGGCCAAACGCAGGTCGCACGGGTCCATGCCGCCGGGGGTGATGGCGATGGAGGTCTCGGCGGCGAACTTCTGGTCGTCCTCGAAGGCGCGCAGGGCGGCCTTCTGACCGGCCTCGTCGCCGTCGAAGGTGAAGACGACCTCGGCGTTGGAGTTGTCCATCAGCAGCCGGCGGAGGATCTTGATGTGATCGCCGCCGAAGGCGGTGCCACAGGTCGCGATGGCCGTGGTGACACCCGCCAGGTGGCACGCCATGACGTCGGTGTAGCCCTCGACGACGACGGCCCGGCTGCTGCGCGCGATCTCCTTCTTGGCCAGGTCGATGCCGTACAGCACCTGCGACTTCTTGTAGATCGGCGTCTCGGGGGTGTTGAGGTACTTCGGGCCCTGGTCGTCCTCGCGCAGCTTGCGCGCGCCGAAGCCGATGACCTCGCCGGTGATGTCCCGGATCGGCCAGATCAGCCGGCCGCGGAAGCGGTCGATGGCGCCGCCGCGGCGGCTCTCGCTGGCCAGCCCGGAGACGATCAGCTCGCGGTCGGTGAAGCCCTTGCCGCGCAGGAAGCGGACGAGGTGGTCCCAGCCCGCCGGGGCGTAGCCGACGCCGAAGTGCTCGGCGGCGGCCTGGTCGAAGCCGCGCTCGGCGAGGAACTTCCGGCCGATCTCGGCCTCGGCGCCGCCCAGCTGCTCGACGTAGAACTGCGCGGCCGCCTTGTGCGCCTCGATCAGCCGGATCCGCTCGCCCTGCTGGCGGCCCGGGGTGTAGCCGCCCTCCTCGTACCGCAGGGTGATGCCCGCCACGGCGGCCAGCCGCTCGACGGCCTCGGAGAAGGACAGGTGGTCGACCTTCATCACGAAGTCGAGGGTGTCGCCGCCCTCCTGGCAGCCGAAGCAGTGGTAGAGCCCCTTGCTCGGGCTCACGTGGAAGGACGGGGACTTCTCGTCGTGGAAGGGGCACAGGCCCTTCAGGTTGCCGCCGCCCGCGTTCCTGAGCTGCAGGTACTCGGAGACGACGGCGTCGATCGGGACCGCGTCCCGCACCGCCTTGACGTCCTCGTCCCTGATCCGCCCAGCCACGGAAGGATTCTACGGCGCGGTCCGCGGAAGGTCAGACCGGCTTGGCGACGAAGAGGTAGTGCGGCCCGGCCGGCTCCAGGACGAACTCCTCCCCCACCGCCGTGAAGCCCTGCCCCTCCCAGAAGCCGCGGGCCGAGGTGCGGCCGTTGCACCACACCAGCTCGGCCCCGCGCTCCCGGGCCTGCTCCAGCGCGGCGTGCAGCAGCGCCGCCCCGTAACCGCGGCCGCGGACCTCGGGGGCGCTCGCCATGCCGCGGATCCGGTACGCGACCGCGAGGTCGCCGGGCAGCCGCTCCGGGAAGAGCGTGACGCACGCCACGGCCTCGTCGCCGCCGTAGCCGCCGTAGGCCGCCATGTGGAAGGCGAGCGGGTGCCCGTCCTCCAGGAAGATCGCCGACTCCCGCGGGAGCCCCGGCCGCAGGACCCTCCAGCGCAGATCGAATATCTCCTCGACGGGTACGACGGCGGTCCTGGGCTCCATGGCAGCCATGCTAGGCGGTCGCCCTCGCGGTCACTCCAGGAGGGAGGCCAGCGGCACCGTGGGGTCGGCCAGCGCGTCGGTGTCGACCCGGCGGCCGGAACGGATCAGCTTCTGGACGGTGTCCGTCACGTCCCACACGTTGACGTTCATCCCGGCCAGCACCCGGCCCTCGCGCAGCCAGAAGGCGATGAACTGCCGCTTGCCCATGTCGCCCCGGGCCAGCACCTGGTCGTAGGTACCGGGGGCGGCGTGCCCGGAGAACTCCATGCCCAGGTCGTACTGGTCGGTGAAGAAGTACGGGACCCGGTCGTAGACGACGTCCCTGCCGAGCATGGCACGCGCCGCCACCGGCCCGCTGTTGAGCGCGTTCGCCCAGTGCTCGACCCGCAACCGGCCGCCCAGCAGTGGGTGTTCGGCGTTGGCGACGTCACCGGCGGCGAAGACGTCGGGGTCGGAGGTGCGCAGCGAGGCGTCCACGGCGATGCCGCCGCCGGCGGACCGTTCGGCGAGGGCGAGCCCGGCGGCCTCGGCGAGCGCGGTGCGCGGGGCGGCGCCGATCGCGGCGAGCACGTGGTGGGCGGGGTGCTCCTCGCCGTCGTCGGTGAGCACCGACATCACCATGCCGTCCTGGCCGGTGATCTCGGTCAGCCGCGCGCCGAAGTGGAAGCGCACCCCGTGCTCGCGGTGCAGGTCCGCGAAGACCTCGCCGAGTTCGGGGCCGAGGACGGAGTGCAGCGGGCACGGCTGCGGCTCGACGACCGTCACCTCGACCCCGTAGCCGCGGGCGGCCGCCGCCACCTCCAGGCCGATCCAGCCCGCCCCGGCGATGACCAGGTGGCCGTTCTCGCGGCCGAGCGAGGTCAGCACGTTCTTCAGCCGCTCGGCGTGCGCGAGGCGGCGCAGGTGGTGCACCCCGGCCAGGTCGGTGCCGGGGATGTCCAGCCGGCGCGGCTCGGCGCCGGTGGTCAGCAGCAGCCTGTCGTACGGGATGGAGGTGCCGTCGCCCAGGGTGATCCGCCGGGCATCCCGGTCCAGGCCGGTGACCGGCTGGCCCAGGTGGAGTTCGACGTCGTGCTCGGCGTACCAGGCGGCGGGATGGACGAAGACCGAGTCGCGCTCCTCGTTGCCCAGCAGGAAGCCCTTGGAGAGCGCGGGTCGTTCGTAGGGGTGGTCGCGTTCGTCCCCGATCAGTATCACGCGGCCGGTGAAACCCTCGGAGCGCAGCGTCTCCGCCGCTTTCGCCCCCGCGAGCCCCGCCCCGACGATGACGAATGTGTGGTCTGCGTCCACCACTGTGCGCCTCCCTGGTGTCCTCGGGTGCCCGGCGGCCCTCCCTCTGGCAATTGCCAGTCATGTGAGCGTCCCGCACGGCAGGGCCGACGTGAAGAGCGCCGCGCCGACCGGGAACGGGGGCGGCGCGGCGCGCGGGGGCGGTCGGGGGCTCGGCGGGGGGCTCGGCGAGGGGGCTCAGCGGGGGGCGGTGAGCCGGGCGTGCAGGGCGGTGGCCGCGGCGTCGGTGAGCGAGGCGATCTGGTCGACGACGGCCCGCTGCCGGGCCCGGTCGTCCTTGGCCGCGTCGAAGATGCCGCGGAACTGCGGGTCCAGCCCCTCCGGCGCCCGGGCCAGCAGGGCCTCGGCGAGTTCCCCGATGACCACCCGCTGCTGGGCGCGCCGCCGCTCCTGCGCCTCGCGCTGCATGACGTACCGGTCGGCGACCGCCTTCAGCACGGCGCACTCCAGCCGCTGGTCGCGCGGGACGACCAGCTGCGCGCGGTGCCGGGTGAGCCGGCCGGTGCCGTAGGCGTCCCGGGTGGCGCGCTCGGCGGCCAGGCAGAAACGGCCGATCAGCTGCGAGGTGGCGTCCTTGAGCCGGGCCTGGGCGATGGCGGAGCCGTCGTAGCCGTGCGGCCACCACTCCATGTCCAGCAGCCGGTCCAGCGCCTCGGCGAGCTCGTCCACGGCCGCGCCGGGGGCGTAGCGGGCCGCGGCGACGGCGAAGATCTCGCGGCGCTCGGGCTCGGCGAGCAGCACCGCCGGGTCCAGGTGGCCGGCGTGCAGCCCGTCCTCGACGTCGTGGACGGAGTACGCCACGTCGTCGGCCCAGTCCATGACCTGCGCCTCGAAGCACTGCCCGAGCGGGCGGCCGGCGGGGGCCGTGCGGCGCAGCCACTCGAAGACCGGCAGGTCGTCCTCGTACACGCCGAACTTCGGGCTGGCGGGGTCGGTGGGGTGCCCGCCGCGGGGCCACGGGTACTTCGTCGCCGCGTCCAGCGCCGCCCGGGTCAGGTTGAGACCCACGCTGACCAGGGCGCCGTCCTCGGCGTGGGCGAAACGCTTCGGCTCCAGCCGGGTCAGGATGCGCAGGCTCTGGGCGTTGCCCTCGAAGCCGCCGCAGCCGGCCGCCACCTCGGCGAGCACCATCTCGCCGTTGTGGCCGAAGGGCGGATGGCCGATGTCGTGGGCCAGGCAGGCGGTCTCGACCAGGTCCGGGTCGCAACCGAGGGCCGCCCCGAGCTCCCGGCCGACCTGGGCGCACTCCAGGCTGTGCGTCAGACGCGTCCGCGGGCTGCTGTTGATCGCCCGGGCGTCGTCGACCGGGTCCACCACCTGCGTCTTCCCGGCCAGCCTGCGCAGCCCCGCGGAGTGCAGCATGCGGGCCCGGTCCCGCTGGAACGAGGTGCGGCCGGGCCGCTTGTCGGGCTCGGGTACGTAGCGTTCGGTGTCGGCTTCGCTGTAGGGGGCGTGGTCGGCCGCCGCGGGGTGGTTCGCGTCCATACCGCGACGGTAGCGGTCACGACCGGGTACCGGCGGCTACGCCGTGGCCCGCTGCGCCGCGGCGGCGCCCCCGGCCGCGCCGGCCCGCGCCCGGTCGTAGCGGTGCAGCACCAGCTCCGCCATCGCCGGATGCGCGCCGAGCGGGGCGGCGGCGATGCCCGGGGCCGCGGCGGACGTCGCCGTGGCGAAGCGGCCCGGCGCGGCGAAGCAGGACGCCAGCGCGACCCGGTCCCGGCCGTCGGCCGCCAGCCGCCGTACCGCGGCCGCGACGTCCGGCCCCCCGGACGCGTACGCGGGCACCACCGGGACGGTCCCGCCCAGCCGGGCCCGCAGCAGGGCCGCCGTCGCCTCGGTGTCCCTGGCGGAATCCGGGTCCCGGGACCCGGCGGCGGCCAGCACCACCCCGGCGCGCCGGGCGGCCCACGGGGAGCCCGGACGCCAGCCCGCCTCGGCCAGGCGGCCGTGCAGCGCCTCCGCGAGCAGCGGATGCGGCCCTAGCGGCGCCGCGACGCGCCCCCGCAGGTGCGGGGCACGCGCCAGCGCCTCGGGGACGTCCCGCTTGGCGTGGTGGCCGCGGGTCAGCATCAGCGGCACCAGGACCACCTCGCCGCGCAGCGCCGCCAGCACCCCGTCCAGCGGCGGCTCGTCGATCTCGATGTGCCCCAGCCGCACGCACAGGCCCGGGCGCAGCTCCCGTATCCGGTGCAGCAGGGCGTGCGCGGTGCGCAGCGCCCGCGGGTCCCGGCTGCCGTGCGCGACGACCACCAGGACCGGGGGCCGCGGCGGCGCGGCACGCAGCGTCACCCGGGACAGCCGGCTGCTGAGCTGTTCGGTGATCCGGGACATGAGCTGCGCCGTGCTGTCGAAGTGGTCCGCTCCTGGCGCGCCCTGCGGCGCGGGTTCCTCGGCCGTCATGGACCGAGTGTCGCCGGGCGGCGTTGCCGGGCCGTTGCACCGGCGTGACGACCGGTTTCCGCCGCATCACAGCCCGCGCGCCCCGCTGTGAGGGGCGGCGGGCGCCGGTCAGCGGCGCTTCCAGTCGCCCCCGTCGATGGGGCGGCCCTTCTCGCGCAGCTCCCGCTCGTGGTCCGGGGCCGCCAGGTACACCCAGGCGGGCAGCGTCTGCCCGGAGTAGGTGCGCACGTCGCGCACGACGCGCTCGTACAGGTTCCCGGACGCGCCCGGGCTGTACTCCTCCAGGCGGTCGAGGTCCGCGAGCACCTCCTGGTACAGGTCCTCGACCGGATGGATCACGTCACCGTGCACACGCCCGCGCTCGTCGGCCACGGCGTACGGGTAGCCCGGGCCGTCGAAGAGCAGCGCGCCGTGCAGCACCGCGGGCGTCTCGGACGTCGTCCGGCCGCGCAGCAGCCAGGAGTGGTTGATCTCGCCGGGCCGCAGGGTCCCGTACACGAAGAACGGGAGGCGGGAATGGTCGTCACGCATCATCATCATGGAACCGCAGGGAGGTGCGGGACGTCGACTCGGACGTGGAAGCAAGTGGAAACCGGAAGGCCCCCGGGGCGCGTGCGAAGGCCGTCCTGTCGCGGCTGCGGCGGCTCGCGCGTCCGCCCCGGTCCCGGCGGGGGCGGCGGCGCCTGCTGTGGGCCGCCGTGGCCCTGGGCGTGCTCGCGCTGCTGCCCGCGACGTGGCTCCAGGTCACGGCGGGCGACCGGGTCCGTACGGTGGCGGACGCCCCCGCGGAGCCCGTCGCCGTCGTCTTCGGCGCGGGCCTGTGGAACGGCGAGCCCTCCCCGTACCTGGCGCACCGCCTCGACGCGGCCGCCGAACTGTGGACGGCGGGCAAGGTGCGGGCGGTCCTCGTCACGGGCGACAACAGCCGCACCGACTACGACGAGCCCACCGCGATGCGGGACTACCTGGCGGCGCACGGGGTGCCCCGCGACAAGGTCGTGCTCGACTACGCCGGATTCGACACGTGGGACTCCTGCACCCGGGCCCGGCGCGTCTTCGGCGTCGACCGGGCGCTGCTGGTGAGCCAGGGCTTCCACATACGGCGGGCGCTGGCGTTGTGCGGGGCCGCCGGGATCGAGGCGTACGGGATCGGGGTCGACGAGCGGCACGACGCGACCTGGTACTACGGGGGCACCCGTGAGGTCGCGGGAGCGGTGAAGGCCGCCTTCGACGCGGCGTTCACCCCGGACCCGCGTTTCCTCGGGCCCCGTGAGGGGGGCGTCCAGCGCGCCCTGGGGTGACCCGGGGTCCGTGGTCGCGGTGCGTCGTCGTGTGCGGGTCCGTCGCGCCCGCCGCGGGCCCGTTCCCCGCGTTCAGCCCGCAGCGACGACCAGGCCGACGCCCTGCACCAGGGTGCGCGCCGCGGACCCGGAGTCGCCGAGGTAACCCGCGACCATCGCTCCGTCGCGCAGGGCGACCACCAGGTCGGCGGACCGCCGGGGGTCCGCGACGCCCATGGTCGCGAGGGTGTCCTCCAGCACGTGGCGGAACCACTCGCGGTGCCTCAGTACGACCTGGTGGATCGGGCACTTCCGATCCGGGTACTCCGCGGCCGCGTTGATGAAGGGGCACCCCCGGAACCCCGGACCGCAGATCTCCTCGCCGATGCTGTGCGCGACGACGTCGAGCAAGGCCGCGCCGCCCCCCGTCTTCTCCGCCGCCAGGGCCACCCGGGCCCGGATGTCCTGATCGGTGGCGTCCAGGTAGCCGCGCACCAGGTCGTCCTTGCCCTCGAAGTGCCGGTAGAAGGTGCCGCGCGCGATGTCGGCCTCGGCCATCACCCGGTCCACGCCGACAGCGCGAATCCCTTCGGTGTAGAAGAGCCTGCTCGCCGTGGTCAGCAGCCGCTCCCGGGCCGCCGACTTGCGGCCGGTCGTGGCAGGCCCGCTCTTCGTCTCGGTCATGGGGACATTATATAGAACGTTCCTTCCACAATCTGGGGGCGATGGTCAGCGCCTGGGCCGGGGGCATGACGGCGGGCCCGCCGCGCGACCGCCCGCAATGCCCCGAAGTGCCGTCCGGCATTCCCGCCGGGAGGGGGCCACGGAAAGGATGTGGGGCCAATATGCGGGCCGGCGGTACCGGCCGTTCTACGGCAGGAGGGCGGGAAATACCCCCGGGAGACCGACGGCTTTCCCCGCCGGAATGGAAGCGGGACGCCGGCGGGCCGGCGAGGCGCCTTTTCCGATCCCCGCGTCACGCGCGTTCCGGAATCCCCCGCGCCGTCGCGCCCCTGCCGCCGGACGGGCGTCTGACGGCCGCCCACCTGCGTGGGACCCGCGGGGTGAGGCGGGTTCCCGTCGACGGAACCCGCGCCCGAACGGCATACTACTCCCCGCGGACGCTCGCCGGATTCCGGCTTTCACCCAGTGAAAGAATTTTCTCCCGCGTTTTTCGGACGTGTCGAAGGATTGCGTGGAAATACGGCTCGGCAACATGATGCCGAAGGTTCGCGCGGTAGCATGAAGCTCCCCTTGTCAATGAATTCGAAGAATGCCCGCCCGAATGCAACCCGGGCGGACGTGGACGGCTGACGGGAGCGTGGACGGGTGGGCTACGGCGACCCCTTTGACGACGGAGCCGCCGCCGCTCTGGTGGGGCGCGCCGAGGAACTGGGTCGTATACGCGACTTCCTCGGCGCCACCGACCGCGGCAGGGCGCTCCTGCTGTCGGGACAGGCCGGGGTGGGCAAGACGGTTCTACTGAACGCCGTCGCGGAGACGGCCTCAGCGACCGGGACGCGGGTCCTGCGAGCGGCCGGCGTCGAGTTCGAGGCCGACGTCAGCTACTCCGGCCTGAACCAACTCCTCTTCCCCCTCTCCCAGACCTTCGGTGATCTGGACAGCACCCACCAGGACGCCCTGCGTGTCGCGCTGGGCTTCGGCAGCGGTGCGTCGCCGAACCGGCTCGTCGTGTCCAGCGCGACCCTCATGCTGCTTCGCCAGGTGGCGGCGACCGACTCCCTGCTGCTCGTCATAGACGACCTGCAGTGGGTGGACCGCGCCAGCGCCGCCGTGTTCGGCTTCGTCGCCCGCAGGCTCGGCGGCAGCCGGGTCGGCTTCCTCGGCGCCGTGCGCCAGGGGAGCGAGACCTTCTTCAACCGCGGTGGACTGCCCGAGTACGAGGTGCCGCCGCTGGACGAGACCTCGTCGCGGGCGCTGCTCGACGCGCGGTTCCCGGGCCTCGCCGAACGCGTACGTCGCCGGCTGCTGTCCGCGGCCGAAGGGAACCCGCTGGCCCTGCTCGAACTGCCCACGGTGCTGAGCGGGCAGCAGCGCATGGCGCTGGAGAACCTTCCCGCGGTCCTGCCGCTGAGCCAGCGGCTCCAGGCGCTGTTCCTCTCCCGGGTCTCCGGCCTCCCGGCTGCCACCCGCCGTCTGCTGCTGCTCGCCACGATGGACGGGACGGGCGATCTCGGGGTCCTGCACGCGGCGGCGCGGCGGACCGGCTGCGGCGCCGACCTCGAAGACCTCGCCCCGGCCGAGCAGGACCAGTTGGTCACCGTCGACGAGGGCGCCCGGCGGCTGGTCTTCCGCCACCCCCTGATCCGTTCGGCCGTCGTCGACGCCTGCTCCAGCGCCGAGCGCCGAGCGGCGCACCGGGCCCTGGCCCAGGCTCTGGCGCATCAGCCCGAGCGCCGGGCCTGGCATCTCGGAGAGGCGTCCGTCGAACCGGACGAGCAGGTCGCCGCCCTGCTGGAGCGGACCGCCCAACGCATCACGGCGCGCGGCGACGCCCTGGGGGCGGTCGCCGCGCTGATACGGGCGGCCGACCTGAGTCCCCACGGGTCGGACCGGGCTCGCCGCCTGGCCGAGGCCGCCTACATCGGCGCCGACGCGACGGGGGAACTGCGTGGTGTCTCGGAGCTGCTCGAAGACGCCCGACGCGCCGACCCGGACCTGGCCGGGTCCCTGCGCTCCGCCGCTGCCGCCGTCTACCTGGTCATCAACGGCGACGGGGACATCGACACGGCTCACCGCCTGCTGGTGGGCGCCATCGAGTCCGGCACCCACCAGTACGACGCCGAGGACAACGCCGTCGTCGACGCCGTGCACCTGCTGCTGCTCCTGTGCTTCTTCAGCGGGCGGGCGGAGTTGTGGGAACCCTTCTACACCGCGCTCTCCCGGTTGCGCCCGGAGCCGCCCGCACTGCTGTCCGTGGCCGGCAGGACCTTCTCCGACCCGGCGCGTTCGGGAGCGGCCGCGCTGGACGAGCTGGAGGGCATCCTCGGCGGACTGCCCGAGGAGACCGACCCCGGCCGCATCGTCAGGGTCGGTACCGCGGCGCTCTACCTCGACCGGCTGCCCGCCCTCCGCGAGCCCTCGTGGAAGGTCGTCCGCCAGGGACGGGACGGCGGCCCGGTACGCCGGCACCTCGGCGCCCTGATGCACCTGTGCCTGGACGACTACCTGACCGGCAGGTGGGACGAGTGCGTCGAACTGGCCGAGGAAGGAGTCCAGCTCTGCGAGGACTCCGGATACCGGTTCTTCACCTGGTACTTCTGGTACTGCCGCGCCGTCGTCGCCGCCCCCCGCGGGGAGGACGCGACGGTCGGCCTCCTCACCGGCCGCATCGAACGATGGGCCGCACCGCGGGGCGTCGGGACGGCACTGCACTACGCCCGGCACATACGCACCGTGGCCGATCTCGGACGCGGCGACTTCACCGGCGCCTACCGGCACGCGACGGCGATCAGCCCCGCGGGCGCCTTCGCCTCCCATGTGCCGCACGCCCTGTGGGTGATGATGGATCTCGTCGAGGCCGCGGTCCGCACCGACCGCCCGGCCGAAGCGGCCGCTCATGTGCGCGCGATCCGAGACGACGACATCGCCGCGCTCTCCCCGCGGCTCGCGCTCCTCGCCGGCGCTTCGGCCGCTCTGTGCGCGACGGACGTCGAGGAGTCGGCGCGCTTGTTCGGCGAGGCACTGGCCCTGCCGGACGTCGAGCAATGGCCGTTCGACCTGGCCCGGGTGCGGCTGGCCCACGGCGAACGGCTGCGGCGAGCCCGGGCGAACGCGGAGGCCAGAGGGCAGCTGACGCTGGCCCACGACGCCTTCGCCGAGCTCCGCGCCCGCCCCTGGATGGCTCGTGCGGCCAAGCAACTGCGGGCCACCGGACGGGTCGCGCCGAGGACCGAGGCGGGCGGGAAGGTGCTCACACCGCAGGAGCGGGAGATCGCGGACCTCGCGGCATCGGGGCTGAGCAACAAGCAGATCGCCGAACGGCTCTACCTCTCGCACCGGACGGTCGGAGCGCACCTGTACCAGCTCTTCCCCAAGCTCGGGATCACCTCCCGGGCGGCGCTCCGGGACGCGCTCGAAGCCTTGGAGGAGTGAGACACGCACCCGGGGACCTCCCCGCTTCCGCGCCCTGACCGACCCCTTCCGCGTCCGCCCGGGTCCGGCCCGGCCGCGGTCACCGGTCCTCGGCGGTGACCCGTGGCGGGCGAGCGCCCTTCGGGCTGTCCACCACGGCTGCGACGGCCCGCGCCGTGCGGGCGAGACGTACCGCGGTGACGGCCTGACCGGCAAGGTGGGCGTCGACCCGGTCGACCAGACCGGGATACCGGCCCTCGTACTCCTGCGCCGTGCCGAGGTCGTCCGGAAGCACCAGCCGCAGCCGCCGGCCGGTTTCGGGCACGGTCAGGCCGGCCACGACGACCGTGACGTCCACCCCGAAGCCGGCCAGCTCCTTCGCGTAGCTCGCCGCGAGGTGGTCGATCACCGCGACGCTTTCGGCGTGCAGGGCGAGATAGGGGGCCTCGTCCGCGGGGTCGCCGTGGGACACCACCCAGACCAGCAGACCGTCCTGCCGCTCGCGCATCTGCGGCAGCACGGCACGGTTCACCCGCTGCGTGGACAGCACGTTCGCGTCGTAGATCTGCGCCAACTGGTAAGGGGTGAAGGACTCGACGGGGCCCCGTGGTACAGGTCCCATGGTGTGGACCACGCAGTCGATCCGCCCGGCTTCCGCCGTGATGCCGGTGACCGCGGCGCTGACCGAGCGTTGGTCGGCGACGTCGAGGGTGAACGGACGCGGCCGGGCGCCCCGACGGCCTGCGTCCCCGTCCGCTTCGGGGGCGATCGGTGGGCGGCCCGAGGCCGCGCCCATGCCTGCGTAGGCGATGTGACCGGCTTCGGCCAGGGCCTGGGCAGTCGCTGCTCCGAGGCCGCTGGACGCCCCGGTGACAAGGATGATCTTCGACATCATGCTCCTCGGCGCATGGTGGGAGCGGTGAGGCGGCCACAGTCCTGGCCGGCGACGGGCCACGACGGAACCGGCACCGGCGCGTGACCGCCGGGCACCCGCTCAGTATCGGTGCCGGTGGGAGCGGCCCGCATAGGTCATCCGACAGTGCCGGCGACTGGGGCTCACGGCTGGTCCCGGTCCGCTCGGTGGCCGGAAGGGCCCGCCCCGGCTCCGGGACGCGACGCCTGCGCCTTTCCCCCCGAGGAATCCGGGTTTCACGCGATCCGCGGCGCCCGCTCCGTCCGTCGGCGACCGGCCGGGCACCTGGCCCGCTGTCGAAACGACTGCCCGGCGCGGGCCGATGCCGGTTTTCCCGCAGATGTTCGACGGATGTGGGCCCCGGGCCTGCGGCGACAGTCTGTGGAGCGCCGCGGGAGGCCGGCTCACGCTGCCGGCTCGTGCTCGACACGGGTCGATGCGGGCTCGCCATGTGCCCGGTGCGCACCCGTGTGCGCGGGCCACGTCCAGGTCCGCCCCTGCCTTCCGCGTCACCGGTTGCCCGCGGGCAACCGCTCGACTAGCTTTAGTGAACAGAACGTTCTATTCATTGTGGAGGTCCGTATGAGTGAGCCCCACGCCAATGAGGCGGGCACGATCGTGCTCATCCACGGCCTGTGGGTGAACCCGCGCAGCTGGGAGGGATGGAAGAAGCACTACGAGGCGCGGGGGTACCGGGTCATCGCTCCCGCCTGGCCCGGGCTCGACCGCGAGGTGGAGGAGTTGCGGAGGGACCCCTCGGGCATCGCCGGGATCGGCCTGGGCGAGGTGGTCGACCACTACGAGAGGGTCATCCGTGACCTGTCCCGTCCGCCCATCCTGATGGGCCACTCCTTCGGCGGCACCGTCGTGCAGATCCTGCTCGACCGGGGCCTGGGCAGTGCCGGGGTCGCCATCGACTCCGCGGCCGTCAAGGGTGTGCTGCCCCTTCCGCTGTCCACCCTCAGATCGGCCTGGCCGGTCCTGAAGAGCCCTGCCAACAAGAACAAGGCGGTCTCGCTGACGGCGCGGCAGTTCCACTACGCCATCACCAACACGTTGAGCGAGGGCGAATCGGCTGCCCGCTACGAGCGGTACGCCGTCCCCGGCTCGGCCCGCGTCCTCTTCCAGGGGGCGTTCGCCAACTTCAACCCCCGGGCCGTCACCCGGATCGACTTCCGGAACGGCCGCCGGTCCCCGCTCCTGTTCATCGCGGGAGAGGTCGACCACATCGTCCCGGCCAAGGTCAACAAGGCGAACTGGAAGCTCTACCGCAAGTCGCCGGCCGTGACGGAGTACCGGGAGTTCCCCGGCCGCTCGCACTTCATCATCGGCCAGGACGGCTGGCAGGAAGTCGCCGACTTCGCGCTGGACTGGGCCGCGGGCCACGCGCCCGCCCACGCGTGACCGCGGTCCGCGGGGGCACCGGCCGCGGGGCCCGGAGACCGCCGGCCCCTGACCTCATGAACGCGGCGTCCGGCACCGACGGTCCGCGCGCCACCCCCGCCGCTCACGGGGGCTCTCCAGGGGACGCGATCGTCGCGCTCCCCACCGGCCGGGCGTGTGTGCCCGCGCCGACAACCCCATCGCACTAGGAGACATCCATGCTTCGCCGTCGTACGTTCCGTGTCGCCGTACTCGCTGCGACCGGGGTCGCCCTCGCCGGCGGTGTGACCACGTTCGCGTCGGCCTCGCCCGCCCACCGCACCCCGGCGGCTCCCAAGCCGACCGTCGTCCTGGTCAACGGGGCCTGGTCGGACGCCGCCGGCTGGAGCGGCGTCGTCAAGCGCCTCCAGGGCGACGGCTACCCGGTGGTCGCGCCGCCCACCGGTCTGCGCGGTGTGACCGCCGACTCCTCCTACCTGGCCTCGTACCTCAAGACCATCCAGGGCCCCGTCGTCCTGGTCGGCCAGTCCTACGGCGGCATGGTCATCACCAACGCCGCCACCGGGAACAAGAACGTCAAGGCGCTCGTCTACATCTCCGCCTTCGCACCGGACAAGTACGAGGACGTCACGACCCTGACGAAGAAGTTCCCCGGCTCCCAGATCACCAACGACCCCGACGCCCAGATCCCCACCGCCCTGACCCCCTTCGCCTTCCCCAAGGCCGACGGCACCACCGGGGTCGATCTCTACGCCAAGGCCGACCAGTACCGCAACCTCTTCCTCAGCAACCGCGTCAGCGCCAGGACCGCCGCCGAACTCGCCGCCACCCAGAGCCCCGCCGCCCCCGAGGCGCTCGCCGAGGGCTCCCCCGGCGACCCCGCCTGGAAGACCGTCCCGTCCTGGTACCTCGTCTCCAAGGACGACCACGTGATCCCGCCGGCCACCGAGCGCTTCATGGCCGACCGCGCCCACGCCCACACCGTCGAGGCCAACACGCCCCACGCCGCCCAGGTCACCAACCCCGGCATCGTCACCGACCTCATCAAGAAGGCCGCCGCAACCGTCCACTGACGGCAGGCGGGCCCCGGCATCGCCCGGCGGCCCGCCGCTCCCCGCACGACGGCGCAGGCCGTCGTGCGGGGAGGGGCCCCGGCCGGCACGTCCGGCGAACGGCGCGGAGACCGTCCCGCACACGAAGGAAGGGGCATGAACATGCCCGACGAACACGGTATGTCGGTGACCGGCAAGGTCCTGGCGTTGCTCGGGGCCTTCACCCACGAGGACCCCGCCCTCACCCTCACCGAGTTGTCCACGCGAACGGGCCTGTCGTTGCCGACGGTCCATCGTCGTGCCGCCGAACTCGTCGCCTGGGGAGCCCTGGAGCGCGGACCGGACCGGCGCTACCGGGTGGGCCTGCGCCTGTGGGAGGTGGCCGCCCTCGCGCCCCGCGGCCTCCCGCTGCGCGATGTGGCCCTGCCGATCCTGCACGACCTGTACGACGTCACGAAGGAGCAACACATCCACCTCACCGTGCGGGACCACCTGGACGTCGTCTTCCTGGAGCGGCTGAGCGCGCCGGGCGCCCCGCAGGCCGACAGCCGGGTGGGAGGCCGCTTCGGAGCCTTCGCCACGGGAGCGGGACTCGTCCTGCTCGCCCACGCACCCGACGACGTCCGTGAGGAGTACCTGAGCACCCCGCCGCGTCGGTACACCGGTTACACGGTCACCTCTCCCGCCCGGCTCCGCTCCCTGCTGGCCGACGTACGCAGGCAGGGGTACGCCAGCAGCGACAGGATGGTGGGGCCGGACGTCCACTGCGTCGGAGCGCCGATCCACGGTACGGGCGGCTCGGTCGTTGCGGCCCTGTCGATCGCCTTCAGGGCGGGCAGTCAATCCCCCCAGACGCTCGCTCCCGCCGTTCGCGCGGCGGCCCGAAGGGTCTCCCGCGCCTTGCGCGAGTGAGCAGCGGTTGGCAGACCCGGTGCCGAATGATGCGGGCCTGAACCACGGGGCCGCGGGGTCAGAGCGCGGTTCGGGGCAACCCCGGACTGCCTCCATGTCCCCCACCGGCCGTTGTGCGCCCATATCGGCGGGAGGGGGTGTGCCGGGGTGGGCCGATGGGGTCCCCCAGGCCGAAGGCTGGGGGAGGGCGGGCGGGCGGCGGACAGCCCGCCGCAGGCGCAACGAACCCGCACACAACGACGGCGCCGCACCCTCACAACCGGTGCAGCCCCGCGGGGAGCCGCCCGTGCGGCCCCCGTAACCCCCACGGGCGCGACGCGAAACACCGGCGCCGCATCGTGGACGCTATGAGCGTGAGCCCCGGCGGAACCGTCGACACCCACTGCCCCTACTGCGCCCTGCAGTGCGGAATGGGCCTCCGCCCCGCCGCCGGGGGCGTCCCGGACGTCGTGGAGCGGGACTTCCCCGTGAACAGGGGCGCCCTGTGCGGAAAGGGCCGCACCGCGCCCGCCGTGCTGGCCCCGTCCGCCCGGCTGACCGGCCCCCTGGTCAGGGACCCCGCCTCCGGGGGGCTGGAGCCCGCCTCGTGGGAGGACGCCCTGGACCGGGTCGCGGAAGGCCTGCGCCGGGTGCGGGCCGCCCACGGCCCCGACGCCGTCGGTGTGTTCGGCGGCGGGGGGCTGACGAACGAGAAGGCGTACGCCCTGGGCAAGTTCGCCCGCGTGGTGCTGCGGACCTCCCAGATCGACTACAACGGCCGCTTCTGCATGTCCTCCGCCGCGGCCGCCCACTCCAGGGCCTTCGGGCTGGACCGGGGCCTGCCGTTCCCGCTGGCGGACGTCCCGCGGACCGGCTGCGTGATCCTGGTCGGCTCGAACCTCGCCGAGACGATGCCGCCGGCGCTGCGGTACTTCACGGAGCTGAGGGAGAACGGCGGCCGGCTGATCGTCGTGGACCCGCGCCGGACGCGCACCGCCGAGCACGCCGACCTGCACCTGCAGCCGCGTCCGGGCACCGACCTCGCCCTCGCGCTGGGCCTGCTGCACCTGATCGTCGCGCAGGGCCGCGTGGACAAGGACTTCGTCGCGGAGCGGACGACCGGCTGGCCGGAGGCGCGCGCCGCGGCGATGACGCTCTGGCCCGAGCTGGTCGAGCGGATCACGGGGGTGCCGGTGCCGCGACTGCGCGAGGCGGTGGAGATGTTCTGCGGCGTGCCGGACGCCATGGTGCTCACCGCGCGCGGCCCTGAGCAGCAGTCGAAGGGCACGGACACGGTGAGCGCGTGGATCAACCTGTGCCTGGCGACGGGCCGCGCGGGGCGCCCGCTGTCCGGGTACGGATGCCTCACGGGGCAGGGCAACGGCCAGGGCGGCCGGGAGCACGGCCAGAAGGCCGACCAGCTCCCGGGCTACCGCAGGCTCGACGACCCGGCGGCGCGCGCCCACGTGGCCGGTGTGTGGGGGGTCGACCCGGACGACCTGCCGGGGCCGGGGCGCAGCGCGTACGAACTGCTGGACGCGCTGGGCCGGGACGTGAAGGGCCTGCTGCTCATGGGCTCCAACCCCGTGGTCTCCGCGCCGCGGGCGGCGCACGTCACGGAGCGCGTCGCGGCGCTGGACTTCCTCGCCGTGTGCGACGTGGTGCTCTCGGAGACGGCGGCGATGGCCGACGTGGTGCTGCCGGTGACGCAGTGGGCCGAGGAGACGGGCACCACGACGAACCTGGAGGGCAGGGTGCTGCTGCGGCGCAGGGCCGTGGACCCGCCGGAGGGCGTGCGCAGCGACCTGGACGTGCTGAACGCGCTGGCCGCGCGGCTGGGTACGGAGAAGGGCTTCCCGGCCGACCCGGAGGAGGTCTTCGACGAGCTGCGCCGCGCGTCGGCGGGCGGGCCCGCGGACTACTCGGGGATCACCTACCGCCGGATCGAGGCGGAGGACGGGGTGTTCTGGCCGTGCCCGGACGTCCCGGCCGGGGAGGCCGCCGCGCACCCGGGCACGCCCCGGCTGTTCCTCGACCGGTTCGCGACGCCGGACGGCCGGGCCCGGTTCGTGCCGGTGCTGCACCGGCCGGCGGCCGAGGAGCCGGACGGGGAGTTCCCGCTGTACCTGACGACCGGCCGGGTGCTGGCGCAGTACCAGTCGGGCGCCCAGACGCGGCGGGTGGCGGAGCTGAACGCCGCCGCGCCCGGTCCCTTCGTGCAGCTCCACCCCCGCCTGGCGGAGCGCATCGGTGTCGCCGAGGGCGACCCGGTCGCCGTCACCTCCCGCCGGGGCCGCGCGGTGGCGCCGGCCCGGGTGGACGGCGCGATCCGTCCGGACACGGTCTTCATGCCCTTCCACTGGGCGGGCGAGGGCCGCGCCAACACCCTCACCAATCCGGCGCTGGACCCGACGTCCCGCATGCCCGAGTTCAAGGTGTGCGCGGTCCGCGTCGAGCGGGCAGAGCCGCGGACCATCGACGTCTGATATCACTGTTGATATACTGGCATCCTGCCTGATATCAACCGGGAGGCTTGTCATGGCACGCACGGTCATCGATCTGGACGACGCAATGCTCGCCTTCGCCCAGCGGCAGCTCGGCACCAAGACGAAGCGCGAGACGATCAACCTGGCCCTGTCGATAGCGGCCGGGACAAGCGCGGACGACCGTGCCCGCGGTCTTGCATGGCTCCAGGAGCACGCCGAGGACGTCCTGGACTTCGACTACCTGGCGGAACAGGAGCGCGGCGGCCGATGAGCTACCTCGCCGACACCTCGGCGGTGTGGCGCCTGTTGCGGCGACAGATCCCCGAGCCGTGGCCCACGCATCTGGCCCGGGGGCTGGTCGCCATGTGCCCGCCGGTCGAAGCCGAGTTGATGACCGGGGTCCGCGCAGATCGCGACTACGAACCGTTCCTCTCCGTGCTGCGCCGGACCTTCGGCTGGTGCCCTGCGCTCGACGACCCCTGGCGCCGGATCCATGCCGTGCAGCGTGATCTGATCGCCATCGGGCACCACCGCGGACCGTCACCCATGGACATCCTCATCGCGCTGACCGCCGAGGCCCACGGTCTGACCCTGATCCACGCCGACCAGGACTTCGCGTCGGTGGCCAAGGTCCGGCCCGGGATCGCCATGATCAGGGTCGACCGGCCGTAGTCGGATGCCGCTTCGGGCTCACAGCAGGTCCGGGCCGGCGCTGAGGGCACTGTTCCCCGGGGGAAACGACGGGGATGCGGCCGGGTAACAGCGGCACCGCAGGCTCGTGCCATGAGGATGGTGGTGGTCGGCGGCGGAATGGCGGGGGCGCGCCTCGCGCAGCGTCTGGCGCCCTCCGGCGCGGACGTGACGGTGGTCGGCGAGGAGCGGCACGCCCCGTACAACCGGGTGCTGCTCGCGGAGGTGCTGGCGGGCCGGTACGCGCCGGAGGCGGTCGCGCTGCCCGGGGTGCCCGGCGCGGTGCAGCGCCGGGGGGTCCGGGTGGTGCGGATCGACCGTGCCGAGCGGGCCGTGGTCTGCGACGACGGCGGGGTGCTCCGGTACGACCGGCTGGTGCTGGCGACCGGCTCCAACCCCGTACTACCGCCGCTGCGCGGGCTGTTCGCGCAGGACGGCGGCTCCTTCCCCGAGGGGGTGCACGCCTTCCGGACGATGGACGACTGCCTGGCGCTGTCCGCTGCGGCTCACCCCGGGGTGCGGGCGGTGGTCGTCGGCGGCGGGCTGCTCGGGGTGTCGGCGGCGCGGGCGCTGGCGGCGCGCGGGGCGCAGGTGGTGGTCGCCACCCAGGGCGAGCACCTGATGGAACGCCATCTCGACAGCGCTGCATCGGAGTTGCTGCGCGTGCATTTGGAGGGGCTGGGCGTCGAGGTGCACACCCAGTGCCGGGTACGCGGTCTGCTGACCCGCGACGCGGACGGGGGCGCGCGGCCCCCACGGCGGACGCGGACGGCGGCGCCCGGCGTCGTCACCGCGGTCGAACTCGCCGACGGCTACCGCCTCGGCACCGACCTGGTCGTGCTGGCCTGCGGCGTGCGGCCCCGGGTCGGGCTGGCCCGGGCGGCGGGGCTGGCCGTCGCCCAGGGGGTGGTGGTGGACGACGCGCTGCGCACCTCGGACCCGTCGGTGCACGCCGTCGGCGACTGCGCCCAGCACGACGGCGTCGTCTACGGCCTCGCGGGCCCGGCAACCGAGCAGGCGGACGCGCTGGCGGACGTCCTGACGGCCGGCCCCGGGCCACGGTACGGCGGCACCCGTTCGCTGACCCGGCTCACCCTCAACGGCCCGGCGGCCCTGGACATCGCCTCCTTCGGCGAGACCACCCCCGCACCGGGCGACGACGTGCTCCGGCTCGCCGACGCCACGCGCGGCGCGTACCGGAAGGTCGTCCTGCGCGGTGACCGCCTCGTCGGCGGCATCCTCCTCGGCGACCTCAGCACCGTGGGCGCCCTCGCCCGCACCTGGGAGGGCGACGAGGCACTGCCCGCTCCCCCGCTCCACCTGCTCACCGACAACGGAGGGTCCTGACATGACCACGCCCACCATTGTGCTCGTCGGCCACGGGATGGTCGGACAGCGGTTCCTGGAGGCGCTGGCCGACCGGGGCCTGACCTCCCGCGCCCGGGTGGTGGTGCTCTGCGAGGAGCCCCGCCCGGCGTACGACCGCGTCCACCTCAGCTCGTACTTCGCCGGCACCGGCCCGGAGGCGCTCTCCCTGGTGGAGGCCGGCTTCATGGCGGAGCACGGCATCGAACTGCACCTGGGCGACCCGGCGGTGGCCGTCGACCGGGAGGCCCGGACCGTCACCTCCCGCTCCGGCCGCACCGTCGGCTACGACACCCTGGTGCTCGCCACCGGCTCCTACCCCTTCGTGCCGCCGGTCCCCGGCAAGGACGCGGGCGGCTGCTTCGTCTACCGCACCATCGAGGACCTGCTGGCCATCGAGGAGTACGCGATGACCTCCCGCACCGGCGCGGTGGTCGGCGGCGGACTCCTCGGGCTGGAGGCGGCGGGCGCCCTCAAGGGCCTCGGACTGGACACGCACGTCGTGGAGTTCGCGCCCCGGCTGATGCCGGTGCAGGTCGACGAGGGCGGCGGCGAGGCGCTGCGGCGCACCGTCGAGGACATGGGCGTGACCGTCCACACGGGGGTGGGCACGCAGGAGATCCTCACGGCGGGCGACGGCTCGGTCCGGGGCATGGCGCTGTCGGACGGCTCGTCGCTCGACGCCGACCTGGTGGTCTTCTCGGCGGGCGTACGGCCGCGCGACCAGCTCGCCCGGGACTGCGGGCTGCCGGTCGGCGAGCGCGGCGGCATCGTCGTCGACGCGACCTGCCGCACCGAGGACCCGCACGTCTACGCGATCGGCGAGTGCGCCCTCGCCTCGGACGGCCGGGTGTACGGCCTGGTCGCGCCGGGCTACGACATGGCGGAGACCGCGGCGAAGGCCGTCGCCGGCGAGGAGGGCTCCTTCACCGGCGCCGACACCTCCACCAAGCTGAAGCTGCTCGGCGTCGACGTGGCCTCCTTCGGCGACGCGCACGGCGCGACCGCGGGCTGCCTCGACGTGGTCTACTCCGACTCCCGCTCCGGGGTCTACAAGAAGCTGGTCGTCGCGCCGGACGGTGTGCTGCTGGGCGGCATCCTGGTCGGCGACGCCGAGCAGTACGGCATGCTGCGCCCGCTCACCGGCTCGGTGCCCCCGGTCCCCGCCGAGCAGCTGGTGCTCCCGGCGGGCGCGGGCGCCCCCGTGACGCTGGGCCCGTCCGCACTGCCCGACGGGGCGGTCATCTGCTCCTGCCACAACGTCACCAAGGGCACGATCCGCGGCGCGGTCACCGAACACGGCTGCGCCACCGTCCCCGAGGTGAAGAAGTGCACCAGGGCCGGGACCGGCTGCGGCAGTTGCGTGAAGGTGCTGGGCCAACTGGTCACGGCCGAGCTGGAGGCCTCGGGCGTCGAGGTCGACAAGGGGCTGTGCGGCTGCTTCGCGCACACCCGCCAGGAGCTCTACGAGATCGTGCGGGCGCTGCGGATCACCGGTTTCCGCGAGCTGCTCGACCGGCACGGCCGCGAGGGCGCCCGCGGCGGCGAGGGCTGCGAGGTCTGCAAGCCGGCCGTCGGCTCGATCATCGCCTCGCTCGCCCCGACGATCGGCGCCTCCGGCTACGTCCTGGACGGCGAGCAGGCCGCGCTGCAGGACACCAACGACCACTTCCTGGCCAACCTGCAGCGCAACGGCTCGTACTCGATCGTGCCCCGCATCCCCGGCGGTGAGATCACCCCGCAGAAGCTGATCGTGATCGGCGAGGTGGCCCGCGACTTCGGCCTCTACACCAAGATCACCGGGGGGCAGCGGATCGACCTGTTCGGCGCCCGGGTCGACCAGCTCCCGGCGATCTGGACCCGGCTGGTGGACGCCGGCTTCGAGTCCGGGCACGCCTACGGCAAGGCGCTGCGCACCGTGAAGTCCTGCGTCGGGCAGACCTGGTGCCGCTACGGCGTGCAGGACAGCGTCCGCATGGCCATCGACCTGGAGCTGCGCTACCGGGGCCTGCGCTCCCCGCACAAGCTCAAGTCGGCCGTCTCCGGCTGCCAGCGCGAGTGCGCGGAGGCGCGGAGCAAGGACTTCGGTGTCATCGCCACAGTGGGCGGCTGGAACCTCTACGTCGGCGGCAACGGCGGTGCCACCCCGCGCCACGCGGACCTGCTCGCCCAGGACCTGGACGACGCCGGACTCGTCCGGCTGGTCGACCGCTTCCTGATGTTCTACATCCGCACCGCCGACCGCCTGGAGCGCACCTCCGCCTGGCTGGAGCGGATCGAGGGCGGGCTCGGCCACGTACGGGACGTCGTCGTCCACGACTCGCTCGGCATCTGCGCGGAGCTGGAACGCCAGATGGCCGACCACGTCGCCAACTACCGCGACGAGTGGGCGCAGACGCTGGACGACCCGGAGCGGCTGCGGCGCTTCGTCTCCTTCGTCAACGCGCCCGGCGTGCCCGACCCCTCCGTCCGCTTCGTCCCCGAGCGGGACCAGGTCAGGCCCGACCTCGGCCTGCTGGCCGGCCCCGTGCTCCCCGTCCGCACCCTCGAAGGGACCACCACCGCATGAACGTCGAAGTCCTCCTGCCCGGCACCGCCGACTGGTTCGCCGTCTGCGGGCACGACGCCCTCACCCCCGGCCGCGGCGTCGCCGCGCTCCTCCCCGACGGCCGGCAGGCGGCCCTCTTCACCGACCGGCACGGGCGTGCGTACGCCATCGACAACCGCGACCCCTTCACCGGCGCCTACGTCCTGTCCCGCGGCCTGCTCGGCTCGACCGCCGAGGGCCGGGCCTTCGTCGCCTCGCCGCTGCTCAAGCAGCGCTTCGACCTCGAGAGCGGCCGCTGCCTCGACGACGAGGCGGTCTCGGTCCCGGCCTTCCCCGTGCGGATGCGGTGACGGGCGCGGCACCTGCTTGAATCGGCCCATGGCCGACATCGAGGTGCTGCGGGTGTTCACGGGTCCCGACGGACGGGGCGGGAACCTGCTCGCAGTGGTGCGGGACGGCGCGTCCGTGCCCGGGGCGCAGGCGCGGCAGCGGCTGGCCGCGGAGCTCGGTTACAGCGAGACCGTCTTCGTCGACGACACCGCACGCGGCGTCGTCGACATCTGGACGCCGAGCGTGCGGCTGCCCTTCGCGGGTCATCCGACGGTGGGCACGGCGTGGTTGCTCGGGGCCGAGGTGCTCCGGCCGCCGGCCGGCGAGGTGAGGGCCTGGGCCGACGGGGACTTCACCTGGGTGCGCGGCCGCGCGGAGTGGGCGGCCGGGCGCCGCGCCCAGCGGTTCGGCTCGCCCGCGGAGGTGGACGCGCTGCCCGCGCCGCCGCCGGGCGAGGGCTGGCTCTACGCGTGGGCCTGGGCGGACGAGGCCGCCGGGCGGGTCCGCGCGCGGGGCTTCCCGCGACGCGGCGACGGGATCGTCGAGGACGAGGCGACGGGGGCCGCCGCGCTGGTGCTCACCGCCGAACTGGGACGCCCGCTGGACGTCCGCCAGGGCGTCGCCTCCCAGATCCTGACCCGCCCCCACCGCGACGGCACCGTCGACATCGGCGGCCGGGTCGTCCCCGCCCCCTGACCCGCCGGCCGGCCGCCCTCGCCCGCGACGGCACCTCGCGCGCCCTGCTACATGCCGATCGCCGAACAGGTCGTGCCGGGTCACGGTACGAGCCCGTGGCGGCCGCGGCCGGGCGCCCTTCGGGCACCCGCGACGACGGTCCGGCAACGGCGGCCGGACCCGGCGGGGCGGGTGGAGGGGAACGCCGCCGCGCGGGGCGCCCCGGGATGCGCGTACACCGTCCGGCGGGCGGCCGCCATACGAGCCGGCCACCGCGGTCGCGGTGGGCGCGGGCCCTCTGACCTGCGGATTCGCAACCACGCGGGTTCCGGATGCGGATCTTCGTCGGGGCGGTGATGCTGAGAGCAGTGCCACTGACGGCGAGGAGGACAGCGATGTCCATGTTCGACAAGATCAAGGCCAAGCTGAGGGGCCACGAGAGCCAGTCCCAGAAGGGCATCGACAAGGGCGGCGACATGCTGGACGACAAGACCGGCGGGAAGTACCAGCGCCAGGTCGACACCGCTCAGGACAAGATGGGCGACGAGTTCGGCACCGGCGGCACCGGCGAGGACCGTCCCCCGCACTCCTGACGCCGAAGGGCCGTCGCGCACCCGTGTGAAGGGCGGCGCGGCGGCCCTACGCTGGCCCGCATGGTGTGGACCGCGAAGGACATCCCCGACCAGAGCGGCCGCACGGCCGTCGTCACCGGAGCGAACAGCGGCATCGGCTACTGCACCGCCCGCGAACTCGCCCGCAGGGGCGCGCGGGTGCTGCTCGCCTGCCGGAGCGAGACGCGCGGCAAGGAGGCCGTCGACCGCCTGAAGGCCGAAGTGCGGGGCGCCCGCGCCGGGTACCGCCACCTCGACCTGGGGGACCTGTCCTCGGTGCGCGCCTTCGCCGCCGGGTACGACGGCACCGCCCTCGACCTGCTGGTCAACAACGCCGGTGTGATGGCGCTGCCGTACGGCACCACCGCCGACGGCTTCGAGACCCAGATGGGCGTGAACCACCTCGGCCACTTCGCCCTCACCGGGCTGCTGCTGCCGCGCCTGCTGGCCGCCCCGGGCGCCCGGGTCGTCTCCGTCTCCAGCGTCGTCCACGTGGTAGCCACCATCGACCCCGGCGACCTCAACAGCGAGCGTCGCTACCGCCGTTGGATCGCGTACGCCCGTTCCAAGAGCGCCAACCTGCTCTTCGTCCACGAGTTGTCCCGGCGGCTGGCCGCCGCGGGCGCGGGCACCGTCGCCGCGGCGGCGCACCCGGGTTACGCGCGCACGGCGTTGCAGACCCGCGCCGCCCGTATGGAGAACCGCCGGACCGTCGAGCGCGTGGTGGAACTCGGGAACCGGGTCGTCGCCCAGTCCGCGGACGCCGGAGCGCTCCCGCTGCTGTACGCCGCCACGGCCCCCGGCGTGCGCCCCGACTCCTTCACCGGCCCCCGCTTCCAGGGCTGGCGCGGCTCCCCCGCCCCGTCCTGGCGCGCCCCGCGGACCCGCGACGACCGGGCCGGCGAACTGCTGTGGGCGGCCTCCGAACAGCTCACCGGTGTCCGCTACGGGCTGCCCGCGGCGGGGTGAGCCGGGCGTCCGCGTGCCTCTGCCATGACGGTGAATCCGACAGACCGTGGCGGAGGGTTCACGCTGCGTTGGCATCGCCGTCAGGGGGCGCGCCCTAGCCTTCCGGTGCGCGACCCGCCCGCGGCGATGGGTCCGGGCGGGCCACCCGTCGTCCCTGGAGTGATCGTGGAACGTCGAACCTTCCTGCGCGGAGCGGTGGTCGGCAGCTCGGCGGCCGCCTTCGGCGGCACCCTCATGCGCGGCGCCGTCTACGCCGCGCCCGCCCAGCCCGGCACCGGCCCCTACGGCGCGCTGCAGGCGCCCGACGCCAACGGCATCGCCCTGCCCAGCGGTTTCACCAGTCGTGTCGTCGCCCGCTCCGGCCAGACCGTGGCGGGCACCTCGTACACCTGGCACAGTGCGCCCGACGGCGGCGCGTGCTTCGCCGACGGCACCGGCTGGATCTACGTGTCCAACTCGGAGGTCAACCCGAACGGCGGTGCGAGCGCGGTCCGTTTCAACTCCTCCGGCAACGTCACGGGCGCCTACCGCGTCCTGTCCGGCACCCGGCAGAACTGCGCCGGCGGCCGCACGCCGTGGAACAGCTGGCTGTCCTGCGAGGAGGTCAGCCTCGGTTACGTCTACGAGACCGACCCCCGCGGCGTGCAGGCGGCCGTCCGCCGCGACGCCATGGGCCGGTTCAAGCACGAGGCGGCCGCCGCCGACCCCGTGCGCAGGGTGGTCTACCTGACCGAGGACGAGACCAACGGCTGCTTCTACCGCTTCGTCCCGGCCACCTGGGGCGACCTGTCGGCCGGGACCCTGCAGGTGCTGGTGGCCGGCAGCGCCGCGTCGGGCTCCTTCGGCTGGGCGAACGTGCCCGACCCCGACGGCTCCCCGACGGCCACCCGCAGTCAGGTCTCCGGTGCGAAGCGGTTCAACGGCGGCGAGGGCTGCCACTACGCCGACGACGCCGTCTGGTTCACCACCAAGGGCGACAACCGCGTCTGGCGGCTCGACCTGGCCGCCGGCACCTACGCGCTGGCGTACGACGACTCCCTGGTCTCCGGCACCGCCCCGCTGACCGGCGTGGACAACATCACCGGCAGCTCCTCCGGCGACCTCTACGTCGCCGAGGACGGCGGCACCATGGAGATCTGCCTGATCACCCCGGCCGACGTCGTCTCGCCGTTCCTGCGGGTCAGCGGCCAGTCCGCCTCCGAGATCACCGGCCCCGCCTTCTCCCCCGACGGCACCCGGCTGTACTTCTCCTCCCAGCGCGGCACGAGCGGCAGTTCGTCCGGCGGCATCACCTACGAGGTCCGTGGCCCGTTCCGGTCGTGACCGGGCGGAACGGAAGCGGGGGCGGCACCTTCGCACAAAGGTGCCGCCCCCGGTGAGGGTGGGAGATGGTCTTCCGGGCCGGGGTTACCGGCTGTCGCCGCGCCTGCCCTGCGCCGCGGCCCGGCCCGCCTCCAGGCGGGCGACGGGGATGCGGAACGGGGAGCAGGAGACGTAGTCCAGGCCCACCTCGTGGAAGAAGTGGACGGACTCGGGGTCGCCGCCGTGCTCGCCGCACACGCCGAGCTTGAGGCCGGGTCGGGTGGCGCGGCCGGCCTCGGCGGCGGAGCGGACGAGGGAGCCGACGCCGTCCTTGTCGATGGTCTCGAACGGGGAGACGCCGAAGATGCCCTTCTCCAGGTAGGCGGTGAAGAAGCTCGCCTCGACGTCGTCGCGGCTGAAGCCCCAGACCGTCTGCGTCAGGTCGTTGGTGCCGAAGGAGAAGAACTCGGCGGCCTCGGCGATCTGGGCGGCGGTCAGGGCGGCGCGGGGCAGCTCGATCATCGTGCCGAGGGTGAGGCCGAGTTCGGTGCCCGTGGCGGCCTCGACCTCGGCGATGACGGTCCCGGCCTCCTCGCGGACGATCTCCAGCTCCTGGACGGTGCCCACCAGCGGGATCATGATCTCGGCCCGCGGGTCGCCCTTGGCGTTCCTGCGTTCGGCGGCGGCCTCGGCGATGGCCCGCACCTGCATGGCGAACAGCCCGGGCACGACCAGCCCGAGGCGCACGCCGCGCAGACCCAGCATCGGGTTCTGCTCGTGGAGCTTGTGGACGGCCTGCAGCAGCCGCAGGTCGTTCTCGTTGGCGTCCTTGCGCGCCTCGGCGAGGGCCACGCGCACCGACAGCTCGGTGATGTCGGGCAGGAACTCGTGCAGCGGCGGGTCCAGCAGGCGCACGGTGACCGGCAGCCCGTCCATCGCCTCGAACAGCTCGACGAAGTCGGACCTCTGCAGCGGCAGCAGCGCGGAGAGCGCCTTGTCGCGCTCGGATTCGGTGTCCGCGAGGATCAGCCGCTCCACCAGCTCGCGGCGCTCGCCGAGGAACATGTGCTCGGTGCGGCACAGGCCGATGCCCTGGGCGCCGAAGCGCCGGGCACGCGAGGCGTCCTCGGCGTTGTCGGCGTTGGCGCGCACCCGCAGCCGGCGGACCCGGTCCGCGTACGCCATGATCCGGTGCACGGCCCGCACCAGCTCGTCGGCGTCGTCGGCGCCGGCGTGCATGCGGCCCTCGAAGTACTCCACGACCGGGGACGGCACGACCGGCACCTTGCCGAGGTAGACCTTGCCCGAGGAGCCGTCGATGGAGATGACGTCCCCCTCCTCGATGACGACCCCGCCCGGGGCCGTCATCCGGCGGCGCTTGGTGTCCACCTCGAGCTCCTCCGCGCCGCACACGCAGGTCTTGCCCATGCCGCGGGCGACGACGGCGGCGTGCGAGGTCTTGCCGCCCCGGGAGGTGAGGATGCCCTCGGCGGCGATCATGCCGTTGAGGTCGTCGGGGTTGGTCTCGCGGCGGATGAGGATGACCTGCTCGCCGGAGCGCGACCACTTCACGGCGGTGTACGAGTCGAAGACGGCCTTGCCGACCGCGGCGCCCGGCGAGGCGGCGATGCCCCACCCGATCCGCTCGGCCTTGGCCTTCTCGTCGAAGCGCGGGAACATCAGCTGCGCCAGCTGCGCGCCGTTGACCCGCTGCAGTGCCTCGGCCTCGTCGATCAGGCCCTGGTCGACCAGCTGGGTGGCGATGCGGAAGGCCGCGGCCGCGGTGCGCTTGCCGACGCGGGTCTGCAACATCCACAGCTTGCCGCGCTCGATGGTGAACTCGATGTCGCACAGGTCCTTGTAGTGCGTCTCGAGGGTCTCCATGATCTGCATCAGCCGGTCGTAGGACGTCTTGTCCAGCTGCTCCAGTTCGGCGAGCGGCACGGTGTTGCGGATGCCCGCCACGACGTCCTCGCCCTGCGCGTTGCACAGGTAGTCGCCGTACACGCCCTGGTGGCCGGTGGCGGGGTCGCGGGTGAAGGCGACGCCGGTGCCGGAGTCGGAGCCGAGGTTGCCGAAGACCATGGAGCAGACGTTGACGGCCGTGCCGAGGTCGCCGGGGATGCGCTCCTGGCGGCGGTAGAGCTTGGCGCGCTCGCCGTTCCACGAGTCGAAGACGGCGCGGACGGCCAGGTCCATCTGCTCGCGCGGGTCCTGCGGGAAGTCCCGCCCGGTCTCCTTGGCGACGACGGCCTTGAACTGGTCGACCAGGGCCCGCAGGTCGGCGGCGTCCAGGTCGAGGTCGTCGTGGGTGCCCTTGGCGCGTTTGGCGTCCTCCAGGGCGTCCTCGAAGAGCTCGCCGTCGACGCCCAGCACGGTCTTGCCGAACATCTGGATGAGGCGCCGGTAGGAGTCCCAGGCGAAGCGCTCGTTGCCGGCCTGCGCGGCCAGGCCCACGACGGAGGCGTCGGAGAGGCCGATGTTGAGGACCGTGTCCATCATGCCCGGCATGCTGAACTTCGCCCCGGAGCGGACGGAGACCAGCAGCGGGTCGTCCGCCTGCCCGAGCCTCTTGCCCATCCGCTGCTCCAGCGCGTCGAGGTGCGCACTCACCTCGTCGCGCAGCGCCGCGGGTTCTGCGCCCGACTCCAGGTAGACCTTGCACGCCTCAGTGGTGATGGTGAAGCCCGGGGGGACGGGCAGACCGAGGTTGGTCATCTCGGCGAGGTTCGCGCCCTTGCCGCCGAGCAGGTCCTTGAGGTCCTTGTTGCCCTCAGTGAAGTCGTAGACGAACTTCTGGATTACTTGTTCTTCCGACACGGGACTCGCTCCTCGCGGCCGGGATGCCCTGACGGCGGGGAGCGTACCCATCTCGAAGGCGCCGCAGTACGTCAATCACCAGGTCACACGGTCGTAACCACCCATCCGCCGAGAGATCGAAAGTCATGGCGCCCCTCCGGGTGACCGGGGAGTGCGTTCAACCGTCGAACACATGCTCTCGCCACGTGATCGGCACACCCGGAACCGGTCACTCCACGTGAGGGATGGCTTGACCATGTGTCCACGACAACGATGGCACCCAGTGCCAGTCATTGGAGAGGTGTGGTGACACTCCACCCGCTCATCTGAGCGACACCCCTATCAGGCGTGGCGAGAATCACTCGCCCCGTACGCCCTGCGTCCCACGGTCCGGACCCGGTCCGGACCGGTCCGGACCCCGGCCCGGACCGGCGGAACGTCCTCAGCCGCCCGAAGTGTCCAGCTCGGCGTCGGCACCGACGACGACCGAGCAGTCGTACGGGTCCGCCAGCCAGCCGTCCGGGAGCACCACGCGCTTGCTCCCCGCCGTCCGGCCGCGCGGCCCCTCGGCGCCATCCGGCCATTCCTGGTCCAGGTCGAGGTCGGCGAGGTGGGCGTCGAGCTCGGCGAGGGAGGAGGTCATCGCCAGCTTGCGGCGCATCTCCGAGCCGACCGAGAAGCCCTTGGTGTACCAGGCGACGTGCTTGCGGAAGTCGATGACGCCGCGCTCCTCGTCGCCCAGCCACTCCCCCAGCAGCCCGGCGTGGCGCCGCATGACGCCGGCGACCTCGCGCAGCGACGGGGCGGCCGGTGCGCCGCCGCCCTCGAAGGCGGCCACGAGGTCGCCGAAGAGCCAGGGGCGGCCGAGGCAGCCGCGGCCGACGACGACGCCGTCGCAGCCGGTCTCCCGCATCATCCGGACCGCGTCCGCGGCGCTCCAGACGTCCCCGTTGCCCAGCACCGGGATCTCCGGGACGTGCTCCTTGAGGCGGGCGATCGCCTCCCAGTCGGCCGTGCCGCCGTAGTGCTGGGCGGCGGTCCTGCCGTGCAGCGCGACGGCGGTCACGCCCTCCTCGACGGCGATCCGGCCGGCGTCCAGGTAGGTGGTGTGGTCGTCGTCGATGCCCTTGCGCATCTTGATCGTGACCGGCAGGTCGCCCGCGTTGCCGACCGCCTCGCGCAGGATCGAGCGGAGCAGGTTGCGCTTGTAGGGCAGGGCCGAGCCGCCGCCCTTGCGGGTCACCTTGGGGACCGGGCAGCCGAAGTTGAGGTCGATGTGGTCGGCGAGGTCCTCGTCGACGATCATCCGGACCGCCTTGCCGACGGTGACCGGGTCGACCCCGTACAACTGGATCGAGCGCGGCTTCTCGCCGTCGTCGAAGTGGATCAGCTGCATGGTCTTGTCGTTGCGCTCGACGAGGGCCCGGGTCGTGATCATCTCCGAGACGAAGAGCCCCTTGCCGCCGGAGAACCCGCGGCACAGCGTGCGGAACGGCGCGTTGGTGATCCCGGCCATCGGCGCCAGCACCACCGGCGGCCACACGGTGTGCGGGCCGATGCGGAGTGCGGGAGCGGTGGCGTCAGCAGTCATGCGGACCATTCTCGCGTATCGCCGGGGGGACACTGGGTGTAGCGTGAAATGGTTACACACGTACAATCAATCCGGATCAAGGGAGACCGAACAGCCGATGCCCGAGCTGAGCCGGGGCCGACGTCTGCTGGTGCTGGCGATCTGCTGCATGAGCCTGCTGATCGTCAGCCTCGACAACACCATCCTCAATGTCGCGCTGCCCGCCATGCGGCGGGACCTGCACACGTCCATCTCCGGACTGCAGTGGACCATCGACGCCTACACGCTCGTGCTGGCCTCGCTGCTCATGCTCTCCGGCTCCACCGCCGACCGGATCGGCCGGCGCCGGATCTTCCGCACCGGCCTGGTGATCTTCACCGTGGCCTCCGCGCTGTGCAGCATCGCCCCCAGCCTGGAGTGGCTGGTGGTCTTCCGCATGCTGCAGGCGGTCGGCGGTTCGATGCTCAACCCCGTCGCCATGTCGATCATCACCAACGTCTTCACCGACCCGCGCGAACGCGCGCGGGCGATCGGGGCGTGGGGCGGCGTCGTCGGCATCAGCATGGCCGCCGGACCGATCATCGGCGGCGCGCTCGTGGAGACGGTCGGCTGGCGCTCGGTGTTCTGGATCAACCTGCCCATCGGCGTGCTGGCCCTGGTGCTGACCGCGCTGTACGTGCCCGAGTCCCGGGCGCCCCGGCCGCGCCGCATCGACCCGGTCGGCCAGTTGCTGGTCGTCGCGCTGCTCGGCTCGCTGACGTACGCCATCATCGAGGCGCCCGCGGCGGGCTGGGGCTCCCCGGTCATCGTCGGCTGCCTCGTGCTCGCCCTGTGCTCCGCGATGGGCCTGGTCCTCTACGAGCGGCGGCGCAGGGAACCGCTGATCGACCCGCGCTTCTTCCGCAGCGCCCCCTTCAGCGGGGCGACGGTGATAGCGGTCAGCGCCTTCGCCGCCCTCGCCGGCTTCCTGTTCCTCAACACCCTGTACCTCCAGGACGTGCGCGGGCTGTCCGCCCTGGACGCCGGTCTGCACCTGCTGCCGATGGCGGCCATGGCCCTGGTCTGCGCCCCGCTGTCCGGGCGCATCGTCGGCAGCCGCGGCCCGCGGCTGCCGCTGCTGCTGGCGGGCTTGGCCACCACGGCGAGCGGCGTGATGTTCGCCGCGCTGGACGCGACCGCCTCGGACGCGAAGCTGTTCACGGCGTACGTCCTGTTCGGCATCGGCTTCGGCTTCGTCAACGCGCCGATCACCAACACCGCCGTCTCCGGCATGCCGCGCACCCAGGCGGGCGTCGCGGCCGCGGTCGCCTCGACCAGCCGGCAGGTCGGTCAGTCCCTGGGCGTGGCCGTCATGGGCGCCGCGCTCGCCGCCGGGCTCGACCTCACGGCCTGGTGGATCATCACCGGCTGCGGTGTGGCGATCCTGACGCTGGGGTGGCTGACCTCGGGCCGCTGGGCGGCGGGCACCGCCGAACGCGCCGCCGAGCGGCTCAGCGCGGACGCCGCCCGCCAGCCGGTGGCTGCCCGGTGACCGGGGCCCGCCCGTTGGACGGGGCCCGACCGGACGAGGCCACGGCCACCCGGGTGTGGCGGGGCCTGCGCACGCTGGTCCTGGAACGCAACGAGCGCCGCCGCGAGGTCGCCGACGCCCTCGGGATGAGCTTCTTCCGGGTCAAGGCGCTGCGCCGGATCGCGGCGGCCCCCGTGACCCCCGGCGACCTCGCCGCCGACCTCATGACGGACCGCCCCTACGTCACGCTCGTCGTCGACGACCTCGCCCGGCGGGGTCTGGTGGAACGCACGCCGCACCCTCGGGACCGGCGCCGCAAGCTCCTGAGCGTCACCACGGCCGGCGCCGCGGCCGCGGGGGAGGCCGACCGCATCCTGGGCACTCCCCCGCCCGGCCTGGTGGAACTGGACCCGGAGGAACTCGCGGGACTGGACCGGGTGGTGACCAAGCTGCTGGGGCCCGCACCGGGGTGATCCGGGGAAGACCGGGGGCCCTAATCCCGCAACCGCGACACGCGGGGGCTCACGCCGTACGCCGCCTTGAAAACGCGGCTGAAGTGGGCTGCGCTGGCGAACCCCCACCGGTGCGCGATCGCCTCGATCGTCATGAACTGATGTGCCGGCGAGGCCAGTTCCCTCCTGCACTCTTCGAGGCGCTGCGTCCTTATCCATTCGCCGAGGGTGATTCCGGCTCGGGACAGGGTCAGGTAGAGCTGGCGTACCGAAACCTGGTGCTCGGCGGCGATGCGTGCGGCAGTCAGGTCGGGTTCCGCCAGATGGAGGCCGACGTATTCCTGAACACGCTGAAGAAGCGTGCGGTTCAGCGGCGGTCCGGCCAGGTCGTCACGGCCCATGGCCGTGGTGACCACAGCCCTGATCAGGTCGACGCACGGCTGCGCGAACAGGGCGGTCTCGGCCTCGCCGACGGCCGCCCGGTCATGGGCCAGCCGGGCGAAGAACGCCGCTGCGGCACCCACGACGGGGCGCTCCGAACCGAGTCGGACGGCTGTGACTTGGTCGAGCAGGGACGGCCGCAGCCCCAGGATGTGGGTGGGAACACGCACCAGCACCGCCTGGACCGTGCCGTGGAAGAGGACCTCATAGGGCTTCGCGTTCTGGAGCACCACGAGATCTCCCGCCCGCACCACACCCTGCCTGCCCCCCTGGCGGAACCGGGAGACCCCCGCTTCCTGCAGACTGACGAGGACGTGCGGCACCATGTCCTCGCCCACCGGGGCAGTGGCACGGCGGAGGCGGGCCACGTTCCAGTCGATCTCCGAGACCTTCACCGACCCCACCGCGCTGGTGGTCGCATTGGCCCTCAGGTGATTCGGGTCCGGTGGAAGGTCTACCTCTATGCGGCCGTTGACGGACCACGAGAATTCGCGGATCGCGTCCGCGCGATCGCCGGGGGCCAGCGACGCGACGTCGAGTCGATCTGTCATACGGCTGCCTCCTGAACCGGTCGCGGGACCTGCGTTGCGGGCAGGTCTCCACGGTACTGCCGCCGACGGTCCGCTTCCAGGACTTTTACTGTATTGTGCACCTTTATTTCCACGCGGCCTCGCGTGGGAAAACCGGGGGCCGTTGTCGGTGCCCGGCGGTAGCGTCACGCACATGACGACGCAGATCACCGAGCCCCGCGACGCCCGTTCCCGGGCCGCGCTGACGAAGCTGACCGCGCGCGGCGTCCGGGCCAGGTACCTGTTCTTCTGGGGCCACCAGCCGCAGCGCGACGGCGGCGTGGGCGCGGGCTGCCTGAGCCAGTGGTGGCCCTCGGAGTTCACCGTCGAGGGCGTCGGCTACGCCACGGCGGAGCACTGGATGATGGCCGGCAAGGCCCGCCTCTTCGGGGACGAGCAGACCCTCGCCCGCATCCTCGCCGCCCCGCACCCGCACGCCGCGAAGAAGCTCGGACGCCAGGTGCGCGGCTTCGACAACGCGACCTGGGAACGGCACCGCGAGGAACTGGTCGTCGAGGGCAACCTCGCCAAGTTCGGCCAGGACCCGGCGCTGCGCGACTACCTGCTGGGCACCGGCTCGCGCGTGCTGGTCGAGGCCAGCCCGGTGGACCGCATATGGGGCATCGGCCTGGCGGCCGACGAGGACGGCGCCGACGACCCAGCGCGGTGGCGCGGCCTGAACCTGCTGGGCTTCGCCCTCATGGAGGCGCGGCAGCGGCTGCTCACACCGGCATCGGCATAGCGCTCGGCGCGGACGCGGCCATCTCGTAGAGCCGGTCAAGACGTTCGCGGGTCGCGGCGTCCGCCGGGGAGTAGGTGACCAGCCGCGGGCCCTGGCCGGGGCCGAGCCACAGGTGCGTGAAGTGGAAGGTCAGCAGGCCGACCCGGGGGTTGAGGAAGCGCTTGGTGCGGTTCTCCGGTTCCTGCACCTCGTGCCGCTCCCACAGCTCGCAGAACTCAGGGGATGCCTGCTCCAGCCGCTTGACCAGCGACTTCCACGCGGGCTCCGCGAGGTGCTCGGCCATCGCCGCACGGTACTTGGCGACCAGCTGCCGGCTGGTCTCGTGCCAGTCGGGCAGGCCCTCGCGCCAGGCGGGGTCGGTGAAGGCCAGCCACATGATGTTGCGGTCCTCGAAGGGGAGCCGGTCGAGGTCGTCGACCAGCCGCCCGTAGGTGCGGTTGTGGGCGATGACGTCGGTGCGGCTGTTGAGGACCGCGGCCGGCAGCGGCTCCAGCTTCGCCAGCATCTCCCGGATCTGGTCCGACATCCCCGGACACTGGGCACGCGGATTGGGGTCCGGGACCCCGGCGAGCAGGAAGAGGTGGGTGCGCTCGTTCGGGTCCAGCATCAGGGCCCGGGCGATGGAGTCGGCGACCTGCGCGGAGATCTGGATCTCGCGGGCCTGTTCGAGCCACGTGTACCAGGTGACCCCGACCGCGGCCAGCTGCGCCACCTCCTCACGGCGCAGCCCGGGGGTGCGCCGTCGGCGGCCGGGCGGGAGTCCGACCTGCTCCGGGGAGATCCGTTCACGGCGGCTGCGGAGGAAGGAAGCGAGCTCGCTCCGCGCGGCGGCGCTGGGAGACGTCATACCTCCAGGGTGCCTGACTCCCCAGGCCATTTCCAGGTGGTCGCGATACCCGGATAAACGGTCTCTGGTACCCCCCTGGGAACAAGGTCATCGTGGCATACGTGACCGATCACAACGAAGCCCCCCTCTCCGCCGGCCTCGGTTCCCGCGCCCAGGTGCGGCCCCGGGTCATCCGGGTCGGCGCCACCGGCCCGGCGCCGGCCGCGAGAACCACGCCACCGGCCGCCGAGGCGCCGCCCGGCCACGCCGCACCGGCGCTCGGCCCGCTGGGCCTGTTCACCGTGCTGCTGGGTGCGGCGCTCCCGCTCATCGACTTCTTCATCGTCAACGTCGCACTGCCCGCCATCGAGACCGACCTGCACGCCGGTGCCGCCGTCCTGGAGCTGGTCGTGGCCGGCTACGGCGTGGCGTACGCCGTGCTGCTGGTGCTCGGCGGCCGGCTCGGCGACTCCTTCGGCCGCCGCCGGCTCTTCCTCGCCGGCATGGCGGCCTTCGGCCTGACCTCGCTCGCCTGCGGCCTGGCCCCGAACGCGTGGGTGCTGGTGGGCGCCCGCGTCGCACAGGGCGCGGCGGCCGCGCTGATGCTGCCCCAGGTGCTGGCCACCATCCACTCCGCGACCTCCGGCCACCGCAGGGCCAAGGCGCTCAGCCTGTACGGCGCGACCGCGGGCCTGTCCATGGTGGCGGGCCAGATCCTGGGCGGCATCCTGGTCGCCGCGGACATCGCGGGCACCGGCTGGCGCGCGGTGTTCCTGGTCAACGTGCCGGTCGCGGTGGCCGGTCTGCTGCTCGCGGTGCGTTCGGTGCCGGAGACCCGTTCCGACCGGCCCGCTCCGGTCGACCGCCCCGGCACCCTGCTGCTGGCGGTGTCCCTGGTGACCCTGCTGGCTCCGCTGACCGAGGGCCGGGCGGCCGGCTGGCCGGTGTGGACGTGGGTGTCGCTGACCGTCTTCCCGTTCGCGGCCCTGGCGTTCTTCCTGGTCGAGCGGCGGGCCGACCGGGCCGGGCGGATCCCGCTCGTGCCGCCGAGCCTCTTCGCGCTCGCCGGGATGCGGCGGGCGCTGCCGCTGCTGGTGCCGTTCTCCATCGGCTTCGGCGGCTTCATGTTCGTGATCGCGGTCGCGCTGCAGCAGGGCCTGCGGTACGGGCCGGTGGAGGCGGGCGCCACGCTGGTGCCGATGGCCGTGGCGTTCTTCCTGGCCTCGCTGGCCGGGCCGCGCCTGGTGGGCCGGTACGGCGGGCGCGTGGTCACCGCGGGCGGCGTCCTGCAGGGCGTCGGCATCGCCGTGCTGGCTCTGACCGTGGCCCGCAGCTGGCAGCCCGGGATGACGGCGTGGGCCCTGCTGCCGGGTGTCGCGGTCGCCGGCCTCGGCCAGGGGCTGCAACTGCCCGTGCTGTTCCGGCTGGTGCTCGCGGACGTACCGGGTGAGCGGGCCGGTGTCGGCAGCGGCGTCATGGTGACCACCCAGCAGTCGGCGCTGGCCCTGGGCGTGGCCACCCTCGGCACCCTCTTCCTCTCCCTCGCCCCCTCGCACGGGACCCGGCAGGCGCTGGTCGTGGTGCTGCTCGTGCAACTGGCGGCGGTGGCGGTGACGGCGCTGGCCAGCCTGCGGCTGCCGCGCGAAGTGGCCTGAGGGGCCGCGGGGCGGGGACCGGGACCCGCGGGCCGGCCCCCGGATCGGTCCCGCGGGAATGCGACGGATGACACGTGCGCTGACAGATATTGAAATCTGTCAGCGCATGTGTCACTGTTGTCAGCGTCCCCACCCGACCTCCCCCTCCCCACCAAGGAGCCCCCTTGCAGAACCGCACCCTCGGTTCCACCGGCCCCACCGTCTCCGCCCTCGGCCTCGGCGCCATGGGCATGTCCGCCCTCTACGGCGAGACCGACCGCGGCGAGGCGGTCGCCACCGTCCACGCCGCCCTCGACGCGGGCATCACCCTGATCGACACCGGCGACTTCTACGCCATGGGCCACAACGAGATGCTCGTCGGCGAGGCCCTGCGCTCCGCCGGCGCCCGCCGTGACAACGCCCTGGTCAGCGTCAAGTTCGGCGCGCTGCGCGACCCCGCCGGCACCTGGCTGGGCTACGACGGGCGCCCGGCCGCCGTGAAGAACTTCGCCTCGTACTCGCTGCAGCGCCTCGGCACCGACCACATCGACGTCTACCGGATCGCCCGGGTCGACCCCGCCGTCCCGATCGAGGAGACCGTCGGCGCCATCGCCGAGCTCGTCGAGGCCGGCTACGTGCGCCACATCGGCCTGTCCGAGGTCAGCGCCGCCACACTGCGCCGCGCGGCCGCCGTGGCGCCGATCAGCGACCTGCAGATCGAGTACTCGCTGATCTCCCGCGGCATCGAGGACGAGATCCTGCCCACCGCCCGCGAACTGGGCATCGGCGTCACGGCGTACGGCGTGCTCTCCCGCGGCCTGATCAGCGGGCACTTCACCCGCGACCGGCAGCTGGCGGGCAACGACTTCCGCGCCATGAGCCCCCGCTTCCAGGGCGAGAACCTGGAGCACAACCTCGGGCTCGTCGAGGCGCTGCGCAAGATCGCCGAGCAGCGGGGCGTCACCGTGGCGCAGACCGCCATCGCCTGGGTGCTGTCCCGGGGCGAGGACATCGTGCCGCTGATCGGCGCCCGTACCCGCGAGCGACTGGCCGAGGCGCTGGGCGCGCTGGAGGTCACCCTGGACGCCGCCGACCTGGCGGCGATCGAGGAGGCGGTCCCGGCCGGCGCGGCCGCCGGCGAGCGCTACCCGCACGCGCAGATGGCGCACCTGGACAGTGAGCGGCAGCACTGACGGGCACCGGCCCGGTACTGGGACAATGGCGAGCATGCCACCCGAGACGCTGACCGCCGAACGCATCCTCGAGACCACGGAAGAGGTGCTGCGCCGCTACGGTCCCGCGAAGGCGACCGTGGTCGACGTGGCCCGCGCCCTCGGGGTCAGCCACGGCAGCGTCTACCGGCACTTCCGCACCAAGGCCGCACTGCGCGAGGCGGTCACCCAGCGGTGGCTGGACCAGGCCCACGCGCAGTTGTCGGCGATCGCGGAGGACGGCGGCCGCCCGGCGCCCGCACGGCTGCACGCCTGGCTGGAGGCGCTGTTCGCGGCCAAGAAGCGCAAGGCGGGCGGCGACCCCGAGCTGTTCGCCACCTACATGGCGCTGACCGACGAGCACAGCTCCGTGGTCGCCGAGCACGTCGCCATCATGGTCGGGCTGCTCACCCGGATCGTCCGGGACGGCGTGGCCGGCGGGGAGTTCGCCGCCGGCGACCCGGAGGCCGCCGCGCAGGCGGTGTGGGACGCCACCGTGCGCTTCCACGACCCGGCGTACGCCGGCGACTGGTTCGCCCCGGGCATCGACGCGGCGTTCTCCGCGGTCATCGACCTGGTCCTGCGCGGTCTGCGGCCCTGAGCGCCGCCCGTACGGGCCGTTCACGCACGAAGGCGCCCGGCCACCCCTCTCGGGGTCGGCCGGGCGCCTTCGTGCGTGCGTCCGGGACGGTTCCTAGCAGCCGAGCAGCCGGCCGCCGAGGTAGGCCTCGACCTGGTCCAGCGAGACGCGCTCCTGCTTCATGGTGTCGCGCTCGCGCACGGTGACCGCGTTGTCCTCGAGGGTGTCGAAGTCGACGGTCACGCAGAACGGGGTGCCGATCTCGTCCTGGCGGCGGTAGCGGCGGCCGATGGCGCCGGCGTCGTCGAACTCGATGTTCCAGTGGCGGCGCAGGTCGGCCGCGAGGCCCTTGGCCTTCGGCGAGAGCTGCGGGTTGCGCGACAGCGGCAGGACGGCGACCTTGACCGGCGCCAGGCGCGGGTCGAGGCGCATGACGGTGCGCTTCTCCATCACGCCCTTGGCGTTGGGGGCCTCGTCCTCGTTGTACGCGTCGAGCATGAAGGCGAGCATGGCGCGGTTGAGACCCGCCGCGGGCTCGATGACGAACGGGAAGTAACGCTCGCCGGCCTCCTGGTCGAAGTACGACAGGTCCTGGCCGCTGGCCTGGCTGTGGGCCTTGAGGTCGTAGTCCGTGCGGTTGGCGATGCCCTCGAGCTCGGAGTACTCGGTGCCGCCGAAGTTGAAGCGGTACTCGATGTCGACGGTGCGCTTGGAGTAGTGGGAGAGCTTCTCCTTGGCGTGCTCGTACCAGCGCATGTTCTCCTCGCGCATGCCGAGGCCCCGGTACCAGTCCCAGCGCTGCTGCATCCAGTACTCGTGCCAGGTCTCGTCCTCGCCCGGCTTGACGAAGAACTCCATCTCCATCTGCTCGAACTCGCGGGTCCGGAAGATGAAGTTGCCGGGGGTGATCTCGTTGCGGAAGGACTTGCCGGTCTGGGCGATGCCGAACGGCGGCTTGCGGCGCGAGGTCTGCTGCACCAGGGCGAAGTTGGTGAAGATGCCCTGCGCGGTCTCGGGGCGCAGGTAGGCGACCGCGCCGGAGTCCTGGGTCGGGCCCAGGTGGGTGGAGAGCAGGCCCGAGAACTGCTTGGGCTCGGTGAAGGTGCCCTTGTTGCCGCAGTTGGGGCAGTTGAGGTCGGAGAGGCCGTTGGCCGGCAGGTGGCCGTGCTTGGCCTCGTACGCCTCCTCCAGGTGGTCGGCGCGGTAACGCTTGTGGCAGGAGGTGCACTCGGTGAGCGGGTCGGTGAACGTGGCGACGTGGCCCGAGGCCTCCCAGACCTCGCGGGCCAGGATCACCGAGGAGTCGAGGCCGACCACGTCCTCCCGGGAGGTGACCATCGCGCGCCACCACTGGCGCTTGATGTTCTCCTTCAGTTCGACGCCCAGCGGTCCGTAGTCCCAGGCGGCCTTCTGACCGCCGTAGATCTCGCTGCAGGGGAAAACGAAGCCACGGCGCTTGCTCAGGCTGACGATGGTGTCGATCTTGTCGGCGGCCACGGTGCTCTCTTCAGACGACGAAGCGGTCGGTGAGGTCCGCCGGATCGCGTGCGGTCCGGCGAATACCTCAGATTACCGGCGGGTGCGGGGCCTGTATCAAATCGGTTCCACGGTCCGGGAGCGTCGGGCGGGCCGCCGGGTCCGGCCACGGAGTCAATTGACAATCGTTTCCAGTTTTGTTGAAAATGGGTGTCATGAACATAGGTCGTGCTCTGGTCCCCCTCGCCGCCGTCGCCGGGCTGCTCGCCCTCTCCGCCTGCTCCACCGCGGGCGGGACCGGGCAGGACGGCAAGCTGGCGGTCACGGCGTCCTTCTACCCGATGGAGTTCCTCGCCGAGCAGATCGGCGGCGGGCACGTCCACGTGACGGGACTGACCAAGCCGGGGACCGAGCCGCACGACCTGGAACTCACCCCCCGGCAGACCGGCGAGCTGGGCGAGTCCGACGTCGTCGTCTACCTCAAGGGCCTGCAGCCCGCCGTCGACGACGCGATAGCCCAGTCCGGCGTGAGGACCGTCGTCGACGCCGCCGCTCTGACCCCGCTGGAGGACCACGGCACCGAGGTCGACGGCCACCACCACACCACCGGGGACAACGACACCGGACACGAGGGCGAGGACGAGGACGCGGGCGCCGACCCGCACATCTGGCTCGACCCGGTCCGCTACGCCCAGGTCGCCGAGGGCGTCGGCAAGGCCCTCGCCGAGGCCGACCCGGACCACGCCGCGACGTACGGGAAGAACACCGCCGCGCTGGTGAAGAAGCTGGACGCGCTGAACACCGGGTTCGAGGACGGGCTGAGGGACCGCACCTCGGACACCTTCATCACCACCCACGCCGCCTTCGGCTACCTCGCCGAACGCTACGGGCTGGTCGAGGAGGCGATCGGCGGCATCGACCCGGAGTCCGAGCCCAGCGCGGCCCGGATGAAGACGCTGCACACCCTCGCCGAGGACAAGGGCGTCAGCACCGTATTCTTCGAGACGCTGGCCAGCGACCGGACCGCCAGGACCCTCGCCGGCGACCTCGGCCTGAAGACCGCGGTGCTCGACCCGATCGAGGGCATCACCGACAAGTCCGCGGGCCGCGACTACTTCGAGGTCCAGCGGAGCAACCTCCAGGCCCTGCGCACGGCGCTGGGCGCGAAGTGAGGCCATGATGACGGAGCCCGGTACGGAGGCTGGAATGGACACGGTCATATCGATGCGGGGTGCGGCCGCCGCGCTCGGCTCACGGCCGGTGCTGCGCGGCGTCGACCTGACCGTGCGGCGCGGCGAGGTCGTCGCGTTGCTCGGCGCCAACGGCTCGGGCAAGTCCACCGCGATCCGCGCCGTGGTCGGCCAGGTGCCGCTCACCTCGGGCGCCCTGGAGCTGTTCGGCACCCCGCTGAACCGTTTCCGCGACTGGGCCCGGATCGGCTACGTGCCGCAGCGCACCACCGCGGCCTCCGGCGTCCCCGCCACCGTCCGCGAGGTCGTCTCCGCCGGGCGGCTGGCCCGGACCAGGCTGGGCCTGCCCCGCAAGGCGGACCGCAGGGCCGTGGAGCACGCCCTGGAGCTGGTCGGGATGGCCGACCGGGCCGGCGACCCGGTCGAGGCGCTCTCCGGCGGCCAGCACCAGCGGGTGCTGATCGCCCGCGCGCTGTCCGTCGAGCCCGAACTGCTGATCATGGACGAGCCGATGGCCGGCGTCGACCTGGCCAGCCAGGAGGTGCTCGCCGGGACGCTGCGCGAACAGGTCGCGGTGGGCACCACCGTGCTGCTGGTGCTGCACGAACTCGGACCGCTGGAGCCGCTGATCGACCGCGCGGTGGTGCTGCGCGACGGCTGCGTCGTCCACGACGGGCCCCCGCCGAAGGCCCAGGGGCAGCACGCGCTGCCGGGCCACGACCACGTCCACCCGCACGCGGGCCACGCGGCCGAACCGATCCGGACGGGGCTGTTCTGATGGAGCTGTTCTCCTACGCCTTCATGCAGCGGGCGCTGATCGCCGCCGTCCTCGTCGGCATCACCGCCCCCGCGATCGGCATCTACCTCGTCCAGCGCCGGCAGGCGCTGCTGGGCGACGGCATCGGCCACGTCGCCCTCACCGGCGTCGGCCTCGGCTTCCTGCTCAGCGCCAACCCGGTGTGGATGGCGACGGCCGTGTCGGTCGCCGGCGCGGTCGTCATGGAACTCATCCGCTGGTACGGCAGGACGCGCGGCGACATCGCGCTCGCCATGCTCTTCTACGGCGGCATGGCGGCCGGCGTGATGTTCACCTCGCTCGCGCCGAACGGCTCCAACGCCAACCTCCTCACCTACCTGTTCGGCTCCATCACCACCGTCTCCCCGCAGGACATCACCACGATCTGCCTGCTGGCCGGCTTCGTGGTGCTGGTCACCGTGGGCCTGCGGCGGCAGCTGTTCGCGGTCTCCCAGGACGAGGAGTTCGCCCGGGTGACCGGCCTCCCGGTACGGCTGCTCAACCTGCTGGTCGCCGTCACCGCGGCTGTCACGGTCACGGTCGCGATGCGGGTCGTCGGGCTGCTGCTGGTCAGCGCGCTGATGGTGATCCCGGTCGCCGCCTCGCAGCAGATCGCCCGCAGCTTCGCCACGGCGTTCGCGCTGTCGGTCGTGATCGGCGTGGTGGTCGCCTTCTCCGGGACGGTGACCTCGTACTACGCCGACGTGCCCTCCGGGGCGACCATCGTGCTGCTGGCCATCGGCGTGTTCGTCGTACTGACGCTGCTGGCGGTACCGCTGGCGAAAAAGCGTGCACGCCGTGCCGCAGGGGACACGACACGGTGCACCCTGGAGGTACCCGCGGCGCGTCCGACCGAGGACGACGTCCGGGTATGAGCGCCCGGCCTGGCAGAATGACCGACCGAACCCGACCGAGTAGGAGGCCACCGGTGACGACCGCCAAGCCCCCCGTCCGCGGACGATCGACCCGGCAGCGTACCGCCGTCGCCGCGGCCCTCGCCGAGGTCGACGAGTTCCGCAGCGCCCAGGAGCTGCACGACCTCCTGAAGCACCGGGGCGACTCGGTCGGCCTCACCACGGTCTACCGCACGCTGCAGTCCCTCGCCGACGCCGGCGAGATCGACGTGCTCCGCACCGGGGACGGCGAGTCCGTCTACCGGCGCTGCAGCAGCGGTCACCACCACCACCTGGTCTGCCGGGTCTGCGGCAAGGCCGTCGAGGTCGAGGGCCCGGCGGTCGAGAAGTGGGCCGACACCATCGCCGAGGAGCACGGCTTCGTCGACGTCGCCCACACCGTGGAGATCTTCGGCACCTGCGCCGACTGCGCCGGCTGCGGCCGCCCCGCGGAGGTCTGAGCCCCGGCGCCGCCGCGCTGCTGCACGCGCGCGGCGCCGTCCCCCGTGACCGCGGTCGCCCGGTGGGCGACCGCGGGGCGACTACGCGCCGTCCGCGCCGCTCTCCTCGCCCGGCTGCTGCTCGTTGGGGATCGCGCCGCCGAAGCGGCGGTCGCGGGAGGCGTACTCCAGGCACGCGCGCCACAGGTCGCGGCGGTCGAAGTCCGGCCAGAGGACGTCCTGGAAGACCATCTCGGCGTAGGCGGACTGCCAGATCAGGAAGTTGGAGGTGCGCTGCTCGCCGGAGGGGCGGACGAACAGGTCCACGTCCGGCATGTCCGGGTGGTACATGTACTTGGCGAGGGTCTTCTCGTTGACCTTGGAGGGGTCGAGACGACCCGCCTTTATGTCCTCGCCCAGGCGCGCCGCCGCGTCGGCGATCTCCGCGCGGCCACCATAGTTGACGCACATGTACAGCGTCATCGCGTCGTTGTCGCGGGTCATCTCCTCCGCGACCTGGAGCTCCTTGACGACCGACTTCCACAGCCGGGGCATGCGGCCCGCCCAGCGGATGCGGATGCCCATCTCGTGCATCTCGTCGCGGCGGCGGTGGATGACGTCCCGGTTGAAGTTCATCAGGAAGCGGACCTCGTCGGGCGAACGCTTCCAGTTCTCGGTCGAGAAGGCGTACAGCGAGAGGTTCTTGACCCCCAGCTCCAGGCAGCCCTTCAGGACGTCCAGCACGACGGACTCGCCGACCTTGTGCCCCTCGGTGCGGGGCAGACCGCGCTCCTTGGCCCAGCGGCCGTTGCCGTCCATCACGATGGCCACGTGCTGGGGGACCAGCTCGCCTGGGATCTTGGGGGGCTGCGCGCCGGACGGGTGCGGGTCGGGAGCCCGGTACTCGCGCCGGGGACGGCTCAGAATCCCGCGTACTGCCATGACCTTGCTCTCCACTTCCTGTGCCTCACGACTTGGTGCTGCCGGGGCCGCCGGGTACCGCTACTTCTCGATGAAACGCAGACTGCGCAGGCCGCGCTCCAGGTGCCACTGCAGATACGCGGCGACCAGTCCGCTGCCCTCCCGGCAGTGGCGCGGTTCGCACGCGTCGGCGGTCTCCCAGTCCCCTCCGAGCAACGCGCCGAGGAGTTCCAGTGACTCCAGTGAGGGTACGACGCTTCCGGCCGGGCGGCACTCGCCGCATACGACTCCTCCCGCGGCGACCGAAAAGAACCGGTTCGGGCCGGGCATCCCGCACTTCGCGCAGTCCCCGAAGCTGGGCGCGTAGCCGTTGACCGCCAGCGAGCGCAGCAGGAAGGCGTCGAGCACCAGGCGCGGGTCGTGCTCACCGTCGGCGAGCGTGCGCAGTCCGCCGACCAGCAGCAGGTACTGCTGCACGGCCGGTTCGCCCTCGTGGTCGGTGAAGCGCTCGGCGGTCTCCAGCATCGCCGTACCCGCGGTGTAGCGGGCGTAGTCGGTGACGATCCGGCTGCCGTAGGGGGCGATGGTCTCGCCCTGGGTGCACAGCGGCAGGCCCCGGCCGACGAGTTCCCCGCCGCGTGCGAAGAACTGCACGTCCACGTGGGAGAAGGGCTCCAGCCGCGCCCCGAACTTGGACTTCGTCCGCCGCACTCCGCGGGCCACCGCCCGCACCCGGCCGTGCCGGCGCGTGAGCAGGGTGATGATCCGGTCCGCCTCGCCCAGCTTCTGGGTGCGCAGCACGATGCCGTCGTCGCGGAACAGACTCATGCGCCCATTCTCCCGTACGGAGCGACCGGTCCGGCCCGGGTCGTACGCTACGGCCCATGTCGATCACCGCAACCGTCGCCGTGCTGCTGATAGCGGCCCTGCACGTCTACATCCTGGTCCTGGAGATGTTCCTGTGGACCACCCCGCGCGCCCGGGCCGCCTTCGGCACCACCGAGGAGTTCGCGCAGGAGAGCAAGGCGCTCGCCGCCAACCAGGGGCTCTACAACGGATTCCTGGCCGCCGGCCTGGTGTGGGGCGCGGTGGCGTCCGACCCGGTGGGCTTCCAGGCGAAGGTGTTCTTCCTCGTCTGCGTGGCGGTCGCCGGGCTGTACGGGGCCGCGACCGCGAGCCGCCGGATCCTCTTCGTGCAGACCGTCCCGGCGCTCGTCGCCCTGGCCTTGGTGCTGACGGCCCGCTGAGGCACTCCGTCACGCACGGGCGTCACCCGCGCGTGGTGCGAGCGGACCGCCCGGAGCGGGGGCACGGGGACCCGCGGTCCTCCGCCGGGGGCGGTCAACCGCCGGGCCCCGCCGTCCCGCCGGGCGCGACCAGGCCCGACTCGTAGGCCGCGATCACCAGCTGGGCGCGGTCGCGGGCGGCGAGCTTGCCCATGATCCGGCTGACGTGCGTCTTGGCGGTGAGCGGGCTCAGTCCCAGCGCCTCGGCGACCTCCGTGTTGTTCAGGCCGCGCGCGACGAGGGTGAGCACCTGCCGTTCCCGTTCCGACAGCGCGGTGAGCCGTTCCGGGGCCGGGCCGCCCGGCGGCGGGCCCTCGGGCAGGCGCAGCACCCGGGCGATGAGCCGCGCCGTCGGTCCCGGCGACAGCAGCGCCTCGCCGGCGGCCACCGTGCGGATGGCGTCGAGGAGGTCGGCGGGGCGGGTGTCCTTGACGAGGAAGCCGCTGGCGCCGGCGCGCAGGGCGGGCAGGACGTGGTCGTCGGTGTCGTACGTGGTGAGCACCAGCACCCGGACACCGGCCAGGTCCTCGTCCGCGGCGATCAGCCGGGTGGCCTCGATGCCGTCGAGGTCCGGCATCCTGATGTCCATGATCACCACGTCGGCACGGCCGGCGCGGGCCGCCGCCACGGCCTCCCGCCCGGTGGCCGCGTGCCCGACGACCCGCATGTCGGGTGCGGAGTCCACGAGCATCGCGAAGGCCTCGCGGACCAGGGTCTGGTCGTCGGCGAGCAGGACCCGGATCACGCCGGGTCCCCCACGAGCGCGCCGCCCCCGCCGAGCGGCAGGACGGCCGCGACGGTGAAGCCGCCCTCCGGGCAGGGACCGGCCGTCAGGGTGCCGCCGACGCTGCGCGCTCGCTCGCGCATGCCGATGAGGCCGTAGCCGGCCGGGGCGGGTTCCTCCTGCGGCGGCGTGGCCGGCACCACGGCCCGCCAGGGACGCCACTTGCCGTCCTGCTGCCGCGGGACGGACGCCTCCGCCTCCGCGCACCCGGGGCCGTCGTCGGTGACCGCGACGCGCAGGGCGGCCGCCTCGGCGTCCAGGAGGACGCCCACCCGCACCCGGGTGCCGCCGCCCGCGTGCCGGACCGCGTTGGTCAGGGCCTCCTGCACGATCCGATACGCCGCCGCACCGATGGCCGGGGGCACCCCGTCGGCCTCCGGCGCCACCGCCAGCTCCACCCGGGCCCCGGCGGCCTCCGCGGACCGGGCCAGGTCGGTCACCCCGGCCAGGCCAGGCAGCGGGCCGCGCTCGTCGTCGCCGCGCAGCACCTGCAGCGTGGCGCGCAGTTCCGTACGGGCGTCGCGGCAGGTCTCCGCGATGTTGTCCAGGGCCCCGGCGACGGCCGTGCGGTCCAGCCGGTCCGGGTCGGCGAGCAGCACATGGGCGGCGACCGAGGTCTGCACGCCGATCACGGTGATGCTGTGGGCCAGCAGATCGTGCAGGTCCCGGGCGATCCGCAGGCGCTCCTCGGCGACCCGGCGGGCCGCCTCCTCCTCACGGGTGCGGATCGCCCGCTCGGCGCGCTCCACGACCGCCGCCACGTACTTGCGCTGGATCCGCACCGCCTCGCCGACCAGGGCCATCGCCAGCACCCAGCCGCCGCTGCGGAGCATGTCGGAGACGGCGTGCCGGTTGGGGGTCGCCGCCATCACCGACGCCATGATCCCGATGACCACCGTCACCGTCGGGAAGGTCCGCAGCGGCGGCCCGGCCACGGCCAGCGAGTACACCGCCACCATGCTCGCCGGCACGACGGCCACGTGGAGGTTGTCCAGGGCGTGGTAGGGGCCGACGATCAGGACGGTCGCGGTCATCACGGCCATCGGCACCCGCCGCCGCGCCGTCAGCACCAGCGCGCCGGCGACGAGGAGCGTCCACCCCAGCGCGTCCGGCCGGTGCCCGTTGCGGTCGGGGAAGAACAGGGCGAGCGCGCACTGCGCCGCCAGCACGGCGACGGCCAGGAGGACGTCGCCGTGGGAGGCGAGGACGATACGTGGCTGCTTCGGCACGGCTCCATCTTCCGTCACGGGGTCGAGGCGTTCCCAGGGTGCTGCGACGGCCGGCCGAGCCCGCCCGGCCACCACACCCGCCGTCCCAGCAGCAGGCTCGCCGACGTGACGAGGTAGGTCCGCACCAGGAAGGTGTCCAGCAGCACCCCGACCGCGATGACGAAGCCCAGTTCGACCAGCGACACCAGGGGCATGGCCAGCAGCACCGAGAAGGTCGCCGCCAGCACCAGCCCGGCGGAGGCGATGACCCCGCCCGTCGTGCGCAGCGCGGTGAGGGCCGCGGCGGCGGGATCGGCACCGGCGCGGGACTCCTCGCGCATCCGGTGCATCAGGAAGATGCCGTAGTCGACGCCGAGCGCGACGAGGAAGACGAAGGAGAGCAGCGGCAGCCCGGGGTCCGTCCCGGCGAAGCCGAAGAGCGGGCCGAAGACCAGTCCGCCGATGCCCAGCGCCGCCCCCCACACGGCGACCACCGCCGCGACGAGCAGCAGCGGCGCGACGAGGCTGCGCAGCAGCACCACGAGGACCAGCAGCACGGAGAGCAGGACGAGCGGCACCACGAGCAGGCGGTCCCGCGCACTGGTGTCGGCGAGGTCCAGTTGCTGGGCGCCCGGGCCGCCGACGTACGCCCCGTGACGGCCGCCCAGCTCCGCGCGCAGCGCCTTGACGGTGGCCGCCTCGGCCGCCGAGTCCGGCAGGGCCCGTGCGGTGACCGACAGTTCGGTCCAGCCGGCGCCGCTGCGGCCGCGTTCCACCGCGGTGACGCCCTCGGTCGTCCGGGCGGCGGCCGCTACCTCGCCGGCCCGGCCGGCGGGCGCCATGACGGTGATCGGCTGGGCGCCGCCGTCGCCGTCCGCGCGGGCGAGGGTGCGCATGGCCGCGACCGACTCGGGGGCGCTGGTGAAGGCGTCGTCGTTCCCGAGGCTCCCGGGCAGGTTGACCGCGCCGAGCGCCAGCGCGCCCAGCAGGACCGCCCCGCCCGCGAGCACCGCGAGCGGCCGGCGGGCGGCGGAGCCGCCCATCGCGGTGAACAGCCCGCGCCGCGTGGGCGGCCGGCTCCCGTAGGCCGGGACCAGCGGCCAGAAGACCCGGCGGCCCAGCAGCACCAGCAGCGCGGGCAGCAGGGTCGTCATGGCCGCCAGCGCGCACAGCACCCCGACCGCGGCGATCGGGCCCATGCCCCGGCTGCTGTTGAGGTCGGCCGCGAGCAGGCACAGCAGGCCCGCGGCCACCGTCGCGGAGGAGGCCAGCACCGCGGGGCCGCAGCCGCGCAGCGCGGCGCGCATGGCGTCGTACGGGCGTGGTACGCGCCGCAGTTCCTCGCGGTAGCGGGAGACGAGCAGCAGCGCGTAGTCCGTTCCGGCGCCGAAGACGAGGATGGTCATCACGCCCTGGCTCTGGCCGGTGACGGTGATGCCGAGGGCCCCGTGGAGGCCGTGCACCGCGGCCATGGCGGTGGCGTCGGCGACGCCCGCGACCAACAGCGGCAGCAACCACAGCAGCGGGCTGCGGTAGATGAGGATCAGCAGGACGGCGACGACGGCCACCGTGGTGTACAGCAGCGGCCCGTCCAGCGAGGAGTAGACCTCCTTCATGTCGGTGGCGACCGCGCCGGGCCCGCCGACCTGGACGGTCAGTCCTCCGCCGCCGTTCGCCGACGCGCGTACGTCCTCGACGAAGGCCGCCGCGGCCGCGTCGTCCCGGCCGGGCTCGGTACTGGCGACCGGGTACGTCAGCGTGCTGCCGTCCTGGGAGGGAACGCCGCGCGGCGTTCCGTGGCCGGTGAGCCGGTGCGCGGCGGCGACGGCGGCGACCTGCTCCGCGGCCGTGGCCCGGTCGGCGGAGGTCAGGCCGCCGTCGCGGTGGTAGACGACGAACAGTTCGGTGGCCTCGCCGCCGGGCAGCGCCTCCTGCAGTTCGGCCACCCGCGTCGAACCGGCGTTCGCCGGGAGGTAGTCGACGGCGCGGTTCTGCTGGTCCCCGGCGAGGCCGCCGGCCATCGGCCCGGCGAACGCGAGCACCGCGAGCCACAGCACGAGCACCCCCCAGGGCACCAGGCGTGCCGCGCGCCCTCCGTCCCGTCCGCGCCGCGCCGGCGCCTGCTCCGGCGCGTCCGCCGTACTCCTCGTGCTCGTGGCCCCCATCTCGGGCCTCCCTCCGGGCCGGTGGTCTGGTCGCTTCCAGACTCCCGGCCGCGGAGCGCCGTTTCGTCGGGCCCGAGGGCGAGCCGCGCGTTACTGCCCGGGGTGCGGGACGGCTCCCGTTACTCCCCGGGGAGTACGCCCGGCGGCGGTTCGGCACCGCCGGGCGGGGGCGGGCGGGTCAGGAGGGCGTGCGGGCCGCGGCTTCCAGGATGCGCTCGGTGTCCGCGCCGACGAGGCCCAGGCAGCGGCCGACGGCGCCGAGGACCTCGCGCTCGGCGGGCAGGTAGGGACCGTCGGCGAGGGCGATGAGGGCGCCCTGGAGCAGGATGTGCTCGCGGCCCTGGGGGGCGAGGTGGCGGGAGAGGGGTTCCAGGGCCTCGTGGAGCTCGATGGACAGCCAGCTGCCGCAGCCGTCGAGGGCGTCGGCGAGCCCGTCGGCGTCCAGGGCGTCGGAGGCGCCGGGGAACCGGCCCTCGTCGGCGACGATCGCGGCGAGCAGACCGAGCAGCTGGTCCTCGGTGCAGTCGGTGAACCCGGCCGAGCGGACCGCGCCGACGGCGGCCTCGCGGGCGCCCCGCCCCATCGCGCCGCCGGCGGTGAGCACGGCGAGGGCGACGGTGTGGACGGCGTCGCGGAGCATGGCGGAGAAGACGGTGGTGGTGGGCTGTTCCAGGACCTCAGGGCCGTGGTGCGTACGGCACACCACGCACTCCACGACCGTGCCGGCCGAGCCGCGCGGCAGCAGGGGCAGGCCCAGCACGGTCAGCCGCCGGGTCCCGGTGCGCCGCCGGTAGCCGCGGTCGCCGCCGCAGCCCGCGCAGAAGAACTCCCCGTCACCTTCGGTGTGCCAGACCGTTCGCACGCCCAAGATGCACAAGCCCTTGATCTGGAGCACTTCGCACCCTCCGGCCAGCATCCCGATTACACCGGTTCGTCCCATTACGCGCCGTAGGCGTGGGTAACGCTCCGGCAACGGCGCCGCAATGACGTGATGTTAGCCACATGAGCGACGCGCAGTCAGTACCACGGGAGGGCCGAATACAAGAATCGGCCACGGCGCCCGGGCGGGCGCCGTGGCCGGTTCACCGCGTGCGGTGGCCAGGCCGTGTCGTCAGATGAGCGCCGGCCGCCCGCAGGGCGGGCCCCACGGCGTCTGGTGCGGTGCATCGCAAGGCGGAGGATCGTCCTCGTAGTGGGCTACTCGGACGATTCGACAACGTAGCGAGGTGCCGTGCCAGGCGCCGTGGGGCAGGCGCGCATGTGACGACACGGCCTAGCGGGCCGCGCGGTTGACGGCGGAGACGACCGCCTTCAGCGAGGCGCGGGTGGTGTTGGCGTCGATCCCGATGCCCCACAGGACCTTGCCGTCGATGGCGCACTCGATGTACGAGGCGGCCTGGGCGCTGGCGCCCTCGCTCATGGTGTGCTCGGTGTAGTCCAGCAGTCGGGCGTCGACCCCGACCGAGGCCAGCGCGTCGAAGAACGCCGAGATCGGGCCGTTGCCGGTACCGGTCAAGGCCGTCGCGGCACCGTCCACGACCGCCTCGACGGTCAGGGTGTCGGTGCCGTCGCTGCTGGTCGAGGTCTGCGCCGAGCGCAGGACGATGCGGCCCCAGGTGTTGGCCGGGGTGGGCAGGTACTCGTCCTCGAAGATCGCCCAGATCTCCTTCGGCGTGACCTCGCCGCCCTCGGCGTCGGTCTTCGCCTGGATGATCTTCGAGAACTCGATCTGCATGCGGCGCGGCAGGTCCAGCTTGTGGTCGTTCTTCAGGACGTACGCGACGCCGCCCTTGCCGGACTGCGAGTTCACGCGGATCACGGCCTCGTAGGAGCGGCCGACGTCCTTGGGGTCGATCGGCAGGTACGGGACCGCCCACTCGATGTCGTCGACCGCCTTCCCCTGGGCGGCCGCGTCGGCCTCCATGGCGTCGAAGCCCTTCTTGATGGCGTCCTGGTGGGAGCCGGAGAAGGACGTGTAGACCAGGTCGCCCACGTACGGGTGGCGCGGGTGGACCTCCATCTGGTTGCAGTACTCGGCGGTGCGGCGGATCTCGTCGATCTGCGAGAAGTCGATCATCGGGTCCACGCCCTGGCTGAACAGGTTCATGCCCAGGGTGACCAGGTCGACGTTGCCGGTGCGCTCGCCCTGGCCGAACAGGCAGCCCTCGATGCGGTCCGCGCCCGCCATCAGCGCCAGTTCCGCGGCGGCGACGGCCGTGCCGCGGTCGTTGTGCGGGTGGACCGACAGGCACACGTGCTCGCGGCGCGACAGGTTGCGCGACATCCACTCGAAGCGGTCCGCGTGCGTGGAGGGCGTGGAGCGCTCCACGGTCGCCGGCAGGTTCAGGATGATCTCGCGGCCCTCCTCGGGCTGCCAGACGTCCATGACCGACTCGCAGACCTCCAGCGCGAAGTCCAGCTCGGTGTCGGTGAAGATCTCCGGGCTGTACTGGTAGCCGAAGACGGTCTCGTCGCCCAGGACCTTGTCGGCGTACTCCATGACCAGCCGGGTGCCGTCCACGGCGATCTGCCGGATCTGCTCCTTGGAGCCGCGGAAGACCACCCGGCGGAAGGTCGGGGCGGTCGCGTTGTACAGGTGCACGGTCGCGCGCGCCGCGCCGCGCAGCGACTCCACGGTCCGCTCGATCAGCTCCTCGCGGGCCTGGGTCAGCACGGAGATCGTGACGTCGTCGGGGATCGCGCCCTCTTCGATGATGGAGCGCACGAAGGCGAAGTCGGTCTCGCCGGAGGCGGGGAAGCCGACCTCGATCTCCTTGTAGCCCATCGACACCAGCAGGTCGAACATCGCGCGCTTGCGGGCCGGCGACATCGGGTCGATCAGGGCCTGGTTGCCGTCGCGCAGGTCGGTGGACAGCCAGCGGGGGGCCTTGGTGATCCGATTGTCGGGCCAGGTGCGGTCGGGGATCTCCACGGCCTCGTACGGCTTGTACTTGTGCACCGGCATCGAGGTCGGGCGCTGACGCACGGTCGCGGCGGTGATGGGCGTGGGGCGGCCGACGGCGTTCGGGGTGGACATCTGCGGGGGTGCTCCTCGGTTGCGGCTGTGAAGCGGCCGACCGGCGCTGGTGCAACGCCAAACCCCGCGGGGAGGGAGTCGACCTGGACTACAGGCCCTCGCCGCGGCAGCTAAGAAGAAGCAGCCCGAAACGCATGATGCGATCGACCATAGCCGAGCCCCCGGGGACCCTGCAGCCGCTGCGGCGTTCTTCTCAGTATGCAAGACCGCCCGTGATGGCAGGAAAAACACAGAACTTCCCCCCTTTTCGTGGATCATGGTGACACCTAGTGACAGACAGTGAGCACCGTGCCACATTGCCCTGATGGAGCAGACACCTGTTTTCTGCACGATCGTGCCGCCGCACATCCTCGACGAGGTCGCCCGCAACGAGGACCGCGCGCTGGCCGCACCCGCCCGCCGCACCCTGGAACGCGACGCCGCGGAGCGCACCCGCCGCCGGCTGACCACCGTCATCGGCGCCCTCCCGGTGACCGGGGCGGAGCCCTCGGACCGGCCGCGCCGCACGATCGGCGACGCGGAGCACGGCACGGACCTGCCGGGCCGCGCGGTCCGCGGCGAGGGCGACCCGGCTCTCGCCGACGACACCGTCAACCGGGCCTACGACGGGCTGGGGGCGACGTTCGAGCTCTACCTGACGGCGTACGGCCGCCACTCCATCGACGACGCCGGGCTACCGCTGGACGCCACCGTCCACTACGACCGCGACTACAACAACGCCTTCTGGAACGGCGAGCAGATGGTCTTCGGGGACGGCGACGGGGAGCTCTTCCTCGACTTCACCCTCCCCCTCGACGTCATCGGCCACGAACTCACCCACGGCGTCACCCAGTACACCGCCAACCTCGACTACTTCGGCCAGTCCGGCGCCCTCAACGAGTCGATGTCCGACGTGTTCGGCTCCCTCATCAAGCAGTACGCGCTCGGCCAGACCGCCGACGAGGCCGACTGGCTGATCGGCGCCGGGCTGCTCGCCCCGCGTGTCACGGGGGTGGCGCTGCGCTCCATGAAGGCCCCCGGCACGGCGTACGACGACGACGTCCTCGGCAAGGACCCGCAGCCCGGTCACATGGACGCCTACGTCCGCACCTCGCGGGACAACGGCGGCGTGCACATCAACTCCGGCATCCCCAACCGGGCGTTCCACCTGTGCGCCACCACCCTGGGCGGCAACGCCTGGGAGCGGGCCGGGCTGGTCTGGTACGACGTGCTCACCGGTGGCGCCCTGTCGCCGCGGGCGACGTTCGCCGAGTTCGCCCAGGCGACGGTCGCCGCGGCCGCCGGGCGCTTCGGCGAGGGCGAGGAGCACACGGCGGTGGTGAAGGCGTGGTCGGAGGTCGGCGTCCCGGCCGCCGTCAACGGCAGCGACGTGCCGCGGCAGTCCCCCGTCCCGGAAGGTGCGCGACCGCCCGCGCAGGGGTAGACGTCCGCCATGCGCATACAGGTGATCCGCTCCGGCGGTTTCGCGGGGATCGAGCGCCGGGCCGTGCTGGACACCGCCGGCCGGCCCGACGCCTTCCGCCTGCACGCCCTGGCCCGCGACGTCCTCGCCGCGGCCCCGGACGAGCCTCCGCAGGGCGTGCCGGACGGCTTCCGCTACGAGATCACGCTCGACGGCCGCACGGTGCGGTGCGCCGACCCGTGGCTGACGGAGGAACAGCGCGAACTGGTCCGGCTGGTGCTGAAGGAGGGCGCGTAACCGATGAGCGGGTACCCGACCGGGCTGCGCAGCCTGACCGACGAGGTGACCGTCCCCTCGCTGCCGGTACGCGGACGGCTGCCGCGGTGGCTGGAGGGGGTCCTGCTGCGCAACGGACCCGCCCTCTTCGAGGCCGGCGGACACCGCTACCGGCACTGGTTCGACGGCCAGGCGATGCTCCACCGGTTCGCGATCGAGGACGGCCGGGTCTCCTACGCCAACCGCTTCCTGGACGTCCCGAGCAGCCGAACCGCCCGGCACGAGGGCCGCATCGCCTACCAGGAGTTCGCCACCGACCCCTGCCGCTCGCTCTTCGCCCGGGTCTTCACCCCCTTCCTGCGCAGGCCGTCCGGGAACGCCAACGTCAGCGTCGCCCGCTTCGGCGAGCGCTTCGTCGCGCTGACCGAGACCCCGCTGCCCGTGGAGTTCGACCCGAGGACGCTGGAGACGGTCGGCGTCGTCGGCTACGAGGACGCGCTCGCCGGGCAGTGGACCACCGCCCACCCGCACCAGGACCCGGTCACCGGCGAACTGGTCAACTTCGTGGCGCACTTCGCGCGGCGCAGCGAGTACCGCGTCTACCGCCAAGCCTCCGACGGCACGGCCCGCCGCAGGCTGCTGGGCAGCCTGCCCGTGTCCCGGCCCGGCTACATGCACAGCTTCGCGATCACCGACCGCCACGTGGTGCTGGTGGAGTTCCCGCTCGTCGTCAACCCGCCGGCGCTGCTGCTCAGCGGCCGGCCCTTCATCGAGAACTACCGCTGGCGCCCGGAGCGCGGCACCCGCTTCATCGTCATGGACCGCCGGGACGGCACCGTCCGCCGGGTCGCCAAGGGCCCGGCCTTCTTCGCCTTCCACCACGTCAACGCCTTCGAGGACGGCGACGCGCTGGTGCTGGACCTGTGCGCCTACGAGGACCCGTCCGTCATCGACGCCCTCTACCTCGACCGGCTGCGCGAGGGCGGCGGCGTCCCCCAGGCCCGTCCGACGCGGTACCGGATCGGCGCGGACGGCGCGGTGACCGCCGAACGGCTCGGCGAGGAGCCGATGGAGCTCCCCCGGATCGACTACGGGCGGTGCAACGGCCGCCCCTACCGCTTCGCGTACGGCGTCGGCAGCCGCGACGGGCGGGGCGGGAACTTCGCCGACCAGCTGGTGCGGCTCGACACGGCCGACGGCGGCACGCTCACCTGGTGGGAGGAGGACTGCCACCCCGGGGAGCCGGTCTTCGTCGCGGACCCGCAGGCCCCGGCGGAGAGCGAGGGCGAGGGCGTGGTGCTCTCCGTCGTCCTCGACGCCGCGGCCGGCTCGTCCTTCCTGCTGGTGCTGGACGCCGCCTCGTTCCGCGAACTGGCCCGCGCCGAGGTCCCGCACGCGGTGCCCTTCGGCTTCCACGGGGTCTTCAGCGGCACGGAAGCCGCCGGAGGTGCCCCCGCCGGCACGGCCTAGAAGCCGAGCTTGCGCAGCTGCTTGGGGTCGCGCTGCCAGTCCTTGGCGACCTTCACGTGCAGGTCGAGGAAGACCGGGGTCCCGAGCAGCGCCTCGATGTGGCGGCGGGACTTGGTCCCGACCTCCTTCAGCCGGGCGCCCTTGGGGCCGATGATGATGCCCTTCTGGCTGGGGCGCTCGATGTAGATGTTGGCGTGCACGTCCAGCAGCGGCTTCTCCGCCGGGCGGTCCTCGCGCGGCAGCATCTCCTCCACCACGACGGCGATGGAGTGCGGCAGCTCGTCCCGCACGCCCTCGAGCGCGGCCTCGCGGATCAGCTCGGCCACCATCACCTGCTCCGGCTCGTCGGTGAGGTCGCCCTCCGGGTAGAGGGCCGGGCCCTCCGGCAGCAGCGGGACGAGGAGGTCGGCGAGGAGGGAGACCTGCCGGTCGCCGACCGCGGAGACCGGGACGATCTCGGCCCACTCGATGCCCAGTTCGGCGCCGAGCCGGCTGACGTCCAGCAGCTGCTCGGCGAGCCGCTTGGAGTCCACCAGGTCGGTCTTGGTGACGATGGCCACCTTGGGGGTCTTGCGGACCTCGGCCAGCTCCTTGGCGATGTAGCGGTCGCCGGGGCCGAGCTTCTGGTCGGCGGGCAGGCAGAAGCCGATCACGTCGACCTCGGCCCAGGTGGTGCGGACGACGTCGTTGAGCCGCTCGCCGAGCAGGGTGCGCGGCTTGTGCAGACCGGGCGTGTCGACGAGGACCAGCTGCGCGTCCGGACGGTGCACGATGCCCCGCACGGTGTGCCGGGTGGTCTGCGGCCGGTTGGAGGTGATGGCCACCTTCGTGCCGACCAGAGCGTTGGTCAGGGTGGACTTGCCCGCGTTGGGGCGGCCCACGAAGCAGGCGAAGCCGGCCCGGTGGGCGGGGGCGGGGGTCGTCTCGGTGCGAACGCTCATGGCGACCATTGTCCCTGATCCACCGGGCCCGGCTGCCGCCCTCGGGCCGCGGCCCGGGCCCCGCGTGCCCGGTACGGGGGCCGCCCGCCGCGCGCAGGCACGGTCCTCGGGGCCGCGTCCTCCCCGCTGACCTGTGCGTTCCGGCCGGGTCGCGGCGCTCGGACGGCGTTTCCCCGGCCGTCGACCGGTGTTCCGCCGCGGGCACGGAACCGTCCAGGAAGCGCTGCTATGACCGATGGCTATGGACGTCCACCTGCGTGACCTCCGCTACTTCGCCGCGGTCGCGGACGAGCTGCACTTCACGCGCGCCGCCGAGCGGCTCCGCATCTCCCAGCCGGCGCTCTCCAAGCAGATCCGGGCCCTGGAACGGCAACTCGGCTTCAGCCTCTTCGACCGCGGGCCGCGCGGCGTCGCGCTCACCGCGCAGGGCGCGGCACTGCTGCCCGCCGCGCGCGCCCTGGTCGGCGAATGGGCGCACGCCCTGCAGACGGCCCGCTCGGCGGGGCCGGCCCCGCGCTGACCGCCGGCCCGACCCGGTCTGCCGCGGCCGGGTCAGCCCGCGGTGACCGTCGCCCGGACGGCGCCGTCGGGCCCGGCCAGCAGCACGGGGGTGCCGGCTCCGCCGAGGTCGCGCACGGCCGCACGGTCCGCCTCCGGCACCGCGTCCGCCTCGGACACCACGGCCGCCGCCTCCAGCGACGTGGCGCCGCTCGCCACGGCCATGGCGACCGCGGTCCGCAGCGCGCTGAGCGACAGCGACTCCAGGGCGACGGTGCCCGCCACGTAGGTGCGGCCCGTCTCGTCGCGGACCGCCGCGCCCTCGGCGACGCCGTTGCGCGCCCGGGCCGAGCGGGCCAGGGTGATGATCTTGCGGTCTTCCGGGTGCAGCTCGTCACTCATGGCGGTCAGCGTAGCCGTCCCGCCCCCGCGGCCCCCGCCGCCTGCGGCCGCGGCCGGAGGGGCGCTACCCGCCGTGCATCGCCCCGTCCGGCTCCGGGCCCGCCGGGTCCTCGTCCACGACGGCCGCGACCGGCTCGACGAGGACCGCGCCGATGCGGTTGCGGCGGCCCGACGGGGCCTCCGCGGTGAGCCGCAGCGCGGCCGGCGCCTGCGGTGCCGAGGCGGTCTCGGGGAGCGCCACGACGGCGGAGGCACCGGGGATCGGCACCCGGCCGAGCGTCTTGGCGAGCAGGCCGCCGACGGTCTCGACGTCCTCGTCGTCCAGGTCCACTCCGTAGAGCTCGCCCAGGTCGCCGAGGTCGAGGCGGGAGGTGACGCGGTAGCGTCCCCCGCCGAGCTCCACGACGGGCGGCAGCTCCCGGTCGTACTCGTCGGTGATCTCGCCGACGATCTCCTCCAGGATGTCCTCGATCGTGACGATGCCGGCCGTGCCGCCGTACTCGTCGATGACGACGGCGACGTGGTTGCGCTCGCGCTGCATCTCGCGCAGCAGGTCGCCGGCGTTCTTGGTGTCGGGGACGAAGAAGGCCGGGCGCATCAGCGAGGAGACCGGGTCGGTCTCGGCGTCCCGGTTGATGTGCACCCGGCGGGCGAGGTCCTTGAGGTAGACGATGCCGACGATGTCGTCCTCGCTCTCGCCCGTGACCGGGATGCGCGAGAAGCCGCTGCGCAGGGCGAGGGTCATCGCCTGACGGATCGTCTTGAAGCGCTCGATGGCGACCAGCTCGGTGCGCGGCACCATCACCTCGCGCACAAGGGTGTCGCCGAGCTCGAAGACGGAGTGCACCATGCGGCGCTCCTCGTCCTCGATGAGGGACTCGCTCTCGGCGAGGTCCACCAGCGCCCGCAGCTCCGCCTCGGAGGCGAACGGGCCCTGCCGGAAGCCCTTGCCGGGGGTGAGGGCGTTGCCGAGGAGGATCAGCAGCGCCGGGACCGGGCCCATGACCCGGGCCAGCGGCAGCAGCACGTACGCCGCCGCGGTGGCGGTGTTCATCGGGTGCTGGCGGCCGATGGTGCGCGGCGAGACGCCCACCGCGACGTACGAGACGACGATCATGACGGCGACCGCCACCAGGACGGCCTGCCAGGTCCGTTCGAAGTGCCGGACGCACACCACGGTCACCAGCACCGCCGCCGCCATCTCGCAGGCCACCCGGACCAGCAAAGCGACGTTGAGGTAGCGGGTCGGGTCAGAGGAGACCGCCAGCAGCTTGTCCGCGCCCCGCCGGCCGGCCCGCACCGCTGCCTCCGCGCGGAAGCGGGAGGTGCGGGCGAGACCGGCCTCGGCGCAGGCGGCCAGCCAGGCGACGACCACCAGCAGGACGGCGAAGACCACCATCGCGATCAGTGGGTGGTCGTCGGGGCCGGCGACGGCCCCTGGATGCCGCGCTCGGCGCGCCAGCCGTCGAGGATGGCCTTCTGCAGGCCGAACATCTCGGCCTTCTCGTCGGTCTCCTCGTGGTCGTAACCGAGCAGGTGCAGCACCCCGTGGACGGTGAGCAGCTGCAGCTCCTCGTCCATGGAGTGCTTGGTCACGGCCGCGTCGCCCTGCTTCTTGGCCACCTCGGGGCAGAGCACGATGTCCCCGAGCAGGCCCTGCGGGGGCTCCTCGTCGTCCTTCCCGGGACGCAGCTCGTCCATCGGGAAGGACATGACGTCGGTGGGGCCCGGTTCGTCCATCCACTGGATGTGGAGCTGCTCCATGGCGTCGGCGTCGACCGCGATGACGGAGAGCTCGGACAGTGGGTGGATGCGCATGTGCTGCAGGGCGTAGCGGCTGATGTCGAGTACCGCCGCCTCGTCGAAGTCCCAGCCGGATTCGTTGTTGACGTCGATCGCCATAGTGCTTCGGTGGCTACTTTCGGTTGCCGTTGAGGTCGTCGTAGCGCTCGTAGGCGTCCACGATGCGCCCCACCAGCTTATGGCGTACGACATCCGTGCTCGTCAGCCGCGAGAAGTGCACGTCCTCGACGCCGTCCAGGATGTCCACGACCTGGCGCAGTCCGCTCTTCGTGCCACCGGGCAGGTCGACCTGCGTGACGTCGCCGGTGATGACGATCTTGGAGTCGAAGCCGAGCCGGGTGAGGAACATCTTCATCTGCTCGGCGCTGGTGTTCTGCGCCTCGTCGAGGATGATGAACGCGTCGTTGAGCGTGCGTCCGCGCATGTACGCCAGAGGAGCGACCTCGATCGTCCCGCTCGCCATGAGGCGCGGGATCGAGTCGGGGTCGATCATGTCGTGCAGCGCGTCGTACAGCGGGCGCAGGTACGGGTCGATCTTCTCGTACAGCGTGCCCGGCAGGAAGCCGAGCCGCTCGCCGGCCTCGACGGCGGGACGGGTCAGGATGATCCGGTTGACCTGCTTGGACTGCAGGGCCTGGACGGCCTTGGCCATGGCCAGGTACGTCTTGCCGGTACCGGCCGGGCCGATGCCGAAGACGATCGTGTGCTTGTCGATCGCGTCGACGTAGCGCTTCTGGTTGAGGGTCTTGGGGCGGATCGTGCGGCCCCGGCTGGACAGGATGTTCTGGGTGAGCACCTGGGAGGGGGTCTCCTCCAGGCCGTCGGCTCCGCTGTCCTTGCGGAGCATGGCGATCGACCGCTCCACTGCGTCCTCCGTCATCGGCTGGCCTGTGCGCAGTACCAGCATCATCTCGTCGAAGAGGCGCTGGACCAGCGCGACGTCCGCGGACTCACCGCTCGCGCTGACCTCATTGCCTCGTACATGGATGTCGACGGCCGGGAACGCCTGCTCTATCACGCGCAGGAGCGAGTCACCGGACCCCAGGACCGTCACCATGGGGTGCTTGGCCGGTACGACGAAGTGGGCGCTCGCCTGCGGTTGCTGCGTTGTCGGTGTCTGAGTCATGGGCCAGGCTCGACGGCCTGCTCATCCCGCCTTCTGCTGTTCGACATGCCACTGGGCTTGGGGTTCAAGGGTACGTCGGTACGGCTGGGGTGCCGAGAGGTTTTACGCTGCGTCACGCGACGGGTAGGAGCACGGAATGGAGATCCGCACCGGAGGACCCGAGGACCTGCCCGCGACGCTCGCCCTGCTGGACGGGGCGATCGCGTGGCTGACCGCGCACGGCCGCGGCGGCCAGTGGGGCACCCGCCCCTGGTCCTCCCGGCCCCCGGCGGTCGAACGGGTGACCCGCTACGCCGAGGAGTACCTGCTGCGCGCCGCCGAGGTGGACGGCCGGGTGGTCGGCGTGTGCGTGCTGGCCGAGGAGCGGCCCGACTACGCCCCGCCCGTGGACGAGCCCGAGCTGTACCTGCGGCTGCTGGTCACCGACCGGTCGCTGTCCGGCAGCGGCATCGGCGCCGCCCTGGTGGAGGACGCCGTCGCCGAGACGCGGCGGCGCGGCTTCGGGCTGCTGCGGGTCGACTGCTACGCGGGCGGCGAGGGCCGGCTCGTCCGGCAGTACGAGGCCCTGGGCTTCACCCGCGCCCAGCCCTTCGCCGTCTCCCGGGCCGAGGACGACCCCTGGCCGGGCCAGATCCTGGAGCGCCGGGTGTGATGCGCCCGCGAAAGGCATGCGTGCACGCGTTTCGCATGCCAGCGTGACGACATGGCGAACATCCGGATCGAGGACGTCCCCGACGACGTGCACCGCACCCTCGAGCGCCGCGCGATCGCGGCACACCAGTCCCTGGACGACTACCTGCGCCGGAGGCTGATCGAGCAGGCGAGAACACCGACGGTCGACGACATCCTGGCCCGCGTCGCCCGGAAGTCCGCGGCTGCCGGCCACACCGTCGAGGACCTGCTGGGACCCATCGACGAGGGGCGCCGCGGGTGATCGTCGTCGACGCGTGAGCAGCCGGCGGGGGACGCCCGGATCGAGCGCGCCAAGGCGGCCCGCTGCCCCGTCGACGTGATCGCCTGACGCCTGACCCGCCACGGCCCGCCCACCGCGTCAGCGCATCGGTGGCGGGCGGAAACCGATCGTCGGTACGGCGCGGCGCAGGGGCCAGCGGCGGGTGCCGGTGGGCAGCAGGTCGTCCAGGAAGGCGTAGCGGCGCAGTGCGGAGCGGTCCTGGTCGTCGTAGGCCTTCGCGTGCTGCCACCAGGCCGCGATCTCGATCCAGCCGGGCGCCGACAGCGAACCGCCGAACTCCTGCACCGACAGCGCGGCCGTCAGGCACGCGAAGGCCAGCCGGTCGGGGAGCGGCCAGCCGGCCAGCGTGCCGGTCATGAAGCCCGCGACGAAGACGTCCCCGGCGCCGGTGGGGTCCAGTGCCTCCACGGAGAGCGCCGGGACCTCGGCGGCCCGGCTGCCGGCGGAGTCGACCGCGTACGCGCCCTCGGGACCGAGCGTCACCACGGCCAGCGGGACCAGCTCGGCCAGCTTGCGGGCGGCGGCCCGGGGGCAGTCGGTGCGGGTGTAGCGCATGGCCTCGGCGGCGTTCGGCAGGAAGGCCTCGCAGTGCGCGAGGTCGGCGAGGTCGGCGCTGTCCCAGCGGCCGCTGTCGTCCCAGCCGACGTCGGCGAAGATCCGGCTGCCCCGGTCCGCGGCGGTGCCGATCCACTCCTGCTGCGGGACCCCGGGCACCAGGGAGGCCACGCACGCCCGGCTCGGCGGCGGGCACGGCGGCGCGGGCTCCTCGGGCGGCGGGGCCTCGTGGCCGTGGCTGACCATGGTGCGCTCGCCCTCGTACGCCATGGAGACCGTGACCGGGGAGTGCCAGCCGGGGATCTTGCGGGACAGCCCCAGCTCGATGCCCTCACCCTCGGCGAGGGAGTCCCAGCAGTACTCGCCGTACACGTCGTCGCCGAAGGCCGCCGCGAGCGAGGTGCGCAGCCCCAGCCGGGCGAGGGCGGTGGCCATGTTGGCCACCCCGCCGGGGCTCGACCCCATGCCGCGCGCCCAGGACTCGGTGCCGCGCACGGGCGCGCTGTCGAGACCGGTGAAGATGATGTCCAGGAAGACCGTGCCGGTCAGGTACACATCGGTCTCCGGGTCGTCCGGCCCGCGCACCGCCGCGAGCGGGTCGAGGACGGGCTGGTCTTCCACCCGGGCTCCTCCCGACCTGGTGTCGTTCCGACCGATCGTACGCGCGCCCGGGGCCGTGACCAGCGTTTGTCCGCGCGGGGACGCGGACGGATGCTGAGGGAAAGCGGATGACCCCCAGGGGCTGGAGATGCCCGGACACTCGGCCGCACCGCCACAACTGATCGTGACCACGGGGCCCGACTCCGGACGCGCCTACCCCGTGCCGGCCGGCTACTCGGAGATCGGCAGGCTCCCCGGCAGCGGGATCCGGCTGGAAGAGGAGGGCGTGAGCCGGCGGCACGCGGCGATGAACCGCGCCGGCAGCCACGTCGTGCTCAGCGACCTCGGCTCGACCAACGGCACCTACCTCAACGGGGCCCTGCTCGTCGCCCCGCGGCCCCTCCACGACGGGGACCTGCTGCGCATCGGCCACGTCGAACTGCGGCTGTCGGTGGAGTCGGCGCGGCAGCGGCGGGCGGACCCCGCAGACCCGGTCGGTCCCGTGGACACCGGTGACGAGGCGGGGGCCGGGGAGGCCGCGGGGGCCGGGGAGGCCGGGGAGGTCGCGGGCGGCGCTCCCCCGCCGCTGACCGTCCTGCACGACCTCGGGGACACCCGCGCCCCGTCCGGGCCGGGCCGCACCCACCGGCACCCGTCGGGGCGCGCCCAGTACCTCGCCGGGCGCCGGCGCTACGGGGGCGGCGACGAGGTGCCCGAGGCGGACCCCGGAGCCGCCGAGGACGCCTGGACCGGGCTGTTCCGGGTGCCGGGGCCGGGTCGGGTGCTCATGGCCGCGGGGGTACTGGTGGCGCTGGCAGGGTTCGCCCTGTGGGTGTCCCTGATCCTCAGCCTGCTGGGCGGCGCCGGCAGCGCACAGACCCCGCCGGACCCCTTCACTGAGACCCTGTGGGGGGTGCCGAAGGCACCGCTGGGCTTCACCGCGTTCGCGGCGGGCGCCGTGCTCTGCGCGGGCGGCGCGGCCCTGTCCCGGCACGCGCGCGGGAGGAGCGCCGCGCCGCGACGGCGGCGCCCCGGCCGGCACCGCCACTGAACCGGCGCCGTGCCCGACGCCGGGGTACGGCAAGCGATCTGAGGGCGGTCACGCCCACGCGCCGTCCGGGCTCCCGGCCCGGCGTCCTACGTGCCCTGTCCGGCGGCGGGCCGCCAGCCCGCGGTGCCGGTCCCCCCGCGCGGCGGGCGCGGGCCGCGCCGGTGCGAACGGGCCAGCCACAGGCCCCGGCCCAGGGACCACAGGACCAGCCCGGCGACGACGGGCCCGCCCAGCAGGATCGCCAGCCCCGCCCCGATGTTGGCGCCGATGACCCCGGCCGTCACCGTCCGCCAGATCGCCCCGGTCAGCACCCCGGCCGCGGCCAACGGCCCTATCACCGCCCACCACCGGCCGTCGAAACGGTCGGGCCCGGGGCGGGAGGCGCGGCCCAGCAGCACCGCCGCGGCGGTGGCCAGCACGGCCGCGGCCGCGCCGATCGCGGTCTCCGCGCCTTCCGGGATGCCGAAGGGCCGGACCATGTAGTCCAGTTCGGAGGGCTCGAAGCCCGCGGCGTCCTGCCGGCCCATGAGCCCCCAGGTGGCGACGGGCGCGGTCACGATCAGAGCGGCGGCCGCCGCGGTCCGTATCAGGTGCTTTCGCATGCCTCCATGCTCCGCCCGTGCGGCACGGCCCGCATGAGTGCGCGTACTCAGACGGGGCGCGCGGCCGCACTCAGAACGTGTGGGCGTCCACCTCGGCGAGGTACCGGGCCCGCAACTCCTCCTCGTCGTCGAGGAAGGCGGCCAGGAAGGAGTTGCGGGCGAGCCTGCGCAGGTCGTCCTCGCCGAGCGGGAGCGCGCCGGCCACGGCGTCGAAGGTGTCGCCCGCGTAGCCGCCGAAGTAGGCGGGGTCGTCCGAGTTCAGGGTGACCAGCAGCCCCGCGTCGAGCATGGCGGGCAGCGGGTGGTCGGCGAGGGTGTCCACGCAGCGCAGCCGCACGTTGGACAGCGGGCAGACGGTCAACGGCACCTGGTCGCGGACCAGCCGGGCCACCAGGTCCGGGTCCTCCATGCTGCGGATGCCGTGGTCGATCCGGTCGACGCCGAGCACGTCCAGCGCCTCCCGCACGTACTCCGGCGGGCCCTCCTCGCCCGCGTGCGCGACCCGGCGCAGACCCGCCGCCGCGGCCGCCTCGTACACCGCGCGGAACTTCGACGGCGGGTGGCCGACCTCGGCGGAGTCCAGGCCGACGGCGCTGATCCGGTGCAGGTGGGGCCTCGCGGCCTCGAAAGTCTCCAGCGCGGACTGGGCGGACTCGTCCCGCAGGAAGCACATGATCAGCCGGGTGCTGACGCCGTGCCGCTCCGGGGCGCGGTCCAGCGCCCTCGCCAGGCCCTCCACCACCGTGCCGAGCGGGACGCCGCGCGCGGTGTGGGCCTGCGGGTCGAAGAAGACCTCGGCGTGCCGCACGCCCTGCGAGGCGGCGCGGGCCAGGTAGGCGTCGGCGAGGTCGGTGAAGTCCTGCTCGGTGCGGAGCACCGCCATGAGCGCGTAGTACAGGTCCAGGAAGGACTGCAGGTCGCTGAAGGAGTACGCCTGCCGCAGCTCCTCGGCCGAGGCGTACGGCAGGTCGACCCCGTTGCGCTCGGCCAGGGCGAAGGCGAGTTCGGGTTCGAGGGTGCCCTCGATGTGCAGGTGCAGTTCGGCCTTCGGAATGCTCACCCGGCAACCGTACAGGTCAGGGGCATACGGACGGCTCCGCCCGCCCGGAGCGCTGCGGCGGATCATCCCCCGGCACGGCCGCCGCGCAACGCGGATGCCCGGGGCGGGCGGAGCGGCGCCTCGACTGCCGCCGGGAGTGTCCCGCCGCGGCACGGTGGCGCGCACCCCACCCCCAGCACCGCCACCCCGCAACGCGGATACCCCGGCGAGCGTGCCCATGCCGGCGCGGAAGAGGACACCGTGAGGGGGCGGACGGCGCGGCGCACGGCGGCCCGGCGCTTCAACGACCGCCCGGAAGGCGGGTCCTGAAGATCCCCTGCTCCGCCAGAAGTCCCTTCGGAGACCCCGGGCGGGCGGAGCGGCGCCTCAACGGCTCCCCGAAGGCGGGTCCTGAAGGTCCCCCGCTCCGCCGGAAGTCCCCCGGCACGGTCACCGTGACGCGCACCCCGCCCCCGGCACCGCCACCCCGCAACGCGGATGCCGCGGGCGGGCGCGCCCACGCCGACGCGGAAGAGGACGCCGGGAAGGGGGAGTTCGAGGTCGGAAGTCAGTCCTGGCGGCGCTTCGGGACCGTGACCCGGCCGAGGTCCTGGGCGACGGTCAGCTCGCCGTCGAAGCCCGCGTCCCGCGCCTGGCGCTCGAACTGCGCGGGGTCGGTGTAGCGCTGCGAGAAGTGGGTGAGCACCAGGTGCCGGACGCCGGACTCCGCCGCCACCCGGGCGGACTGACCTGCCGTCAGGTGCCCGTGCTCCTCCGCGAGCGCGGCGTCCTCGTCCAGGAAGGTCGACTCGATGACCAGCATGTCGCAGCCGTCGGCGAGGGCGTACACCGCGTCGCAGAGCCGGGTGTCCATCACGAAGGCGAAGCGCTGCCCGGGGCGCGGCTCGCTCACGTCGGCGAGGGTCACCCCGTCCACCTCGCCCTCGCGCTGCAGCCGGCCCACCGCGGGGCCGGTGACGCCGTGCGCCGCGAGCCGCTCGCGCAGCATGCGGCGCCCGTCGGGCTCCACCAGCCGGTAGCCGTAGGCCTCCACCGGGTGCGACAGCCGGCGCGCCTCCAGCCGGAACGCGTCGGAGTCGACCAGCACGGCCGCCTCGCCGGCCACCGGTTCCTCGCGCAGCCGCACGGTCTCGCGGTAGGCGGTGGCGTACCGCAGCCGGTCGAAGAAGCGGCGGCCGGACTCGGGGTAGTGGGCCGTGACGGGGTGCGGCACCCGGTCGAGGTTGATCCGCTGGATCACCCCGGCCAGGCCCAGGCTGTGGTCCCCGTGGAAGTGGGTCACGCACAGCCTGGTCAGGTCGTGCGCCGCCACCCCGGCCCGCAGCATCTGGCGCTGCGTGCCCTCCCCCGGGTCGAAGAGGATGCCTTCGGCGTCCCAGCGCAGGAAGTAGCCGTTGTGGTTGCGGTGCCGGGTCGGGACCTGGCTGGCCGTGCCGAGCACGACCAATTCACGTGCGGACACCGTCGGTTACCCGGGCGGCCACTCGAGGCCACGGCCGCCCAGCACGTGGGCGTGCGCGTGGAAGACGGTCTGGCCCGCCCCCGCGCCGGTGTTGAAGACGATCCGGTAGCCGCTGCCGTCCACCTTGTCCTCGGTGGCGACCTCGCCCGCCTCCCGCAGCACGTCCGCGGCGAGCTGGGGCGCCTGGGCGGCCAGCGAGGCGGCGTCCGGGTAGTGCGCCTTGGGGATGACCAGGACGTGCGTGGGCGCCTGGGGGTTTATGTCGCGGAACGCGACGGTCGTCGCGGTCTCCCGCACGACGGTCGCGGGGACGCTCCCCGCGACGATCTTGCAGAACAGGCAGTCCGCCTGCGGCTCTCCCGCCACCTGACGCCTCCGTCCAGGGGTTGACCAGTACGTCCCGCATGCTACCGGTGCCCCCCGTGGCGGCGCGCCGCCACGGGGCCCGGGTCGCGCCGGGCCCCGCGCCCCGCCGCTACGGCAACGGCGGCGCGGTGCGCGCCGGGTCGGCCTCCAGCGCCTCCAGGGCGAGGCGGACGGCCTCGTCGAGCTGCGGGTCGCGCCCGGCGGCGTGGTCCTGCGGGGTGTGGACGACCTCGACGTCCGGGTCGACGCCGTGGTTCTCCACGTCCCAGCCCACGCCCTCCAGCCACGTGGCGTACTTCGGCTGGGTGACCAGCGTCCCGTCGACCAGGTGGTAGCGGGAGTCGATGCCGATGACGCCGCCCCACGTCCTGGTGCCCACCACGGGCCCGATCCCCAGCGCCTTGATCGCCGCGTTGACGATGTCGCCGTCCGAGCCGGAGAACTCGTTGGCGACGGCCACGACGGGCCCGCGCGGCGCGTCCAGCGGGTAGCTGAAGGCCGGCAGCCCGCGCGGCAGGTCCCAGCCGACGATGCGCCGCGCCAGCTTCTCCACGACCAGTTGCGAGGTGTGGCCGCCGCGGTTCTCCCGCACGTCCACGACCAGTCCCTCCCGGACGACCTCCACGCGCAGGTCGCGGTGGAGCTGGGCCCAGCCGGAGCCGACCATGTCGGGGACGTGCAGGTACCCCAGCCGGCCGGCGGACAGCTCGCGCACGTACGCCCGGCGTCCGGCGACCCAGTCGTGGTAGCGCAGCGGCTCCTCGTCCGCGATGGGCACGACGACAACGTGGCGCGCCGCCCCGCCGTCGGCCGGGCCGACGGTGAGCTCGACCGGCTTGCGCACGGTGCCGAGCAGCAGCGGGCCGGGGCCGGTCAGCGGGTCCACGGGCCGTCCGTCGACCGCGAGGATCGCGTCGCCGGCCCGGACCGCGACGCCCGGCGCGGCCAGCGGGGAGCCGGCCAGCGGGTCGGAGGTCTCCGAGGGCAGCACCCGCTCCACGCGCCACACGCCGTCCGCGTCGCGGGCGAGGTCCGCGCCCAGCAGGCCCTGGCGGTGCAACCCGTCGCCGCGGCCGCCGGGCGGCATGACGTAGGCGTGCGAGGTGCCGAGCTCGCCGGCCACCTCCCAGAGCAGGTCGACGAGGTCGTCATGGGTGGCGACCCGGTCCAGGACGGGCCGGTAGCGCTCGCGTACGCCGTCCCAGTCGACGCCGCCCATGTCGGCGCGCCAGAAGTTGTCCCGCATCAGGCGGTGCGACTCGTCGTACATCTGGCGCCACTCGGCCTGCGGGTCCACGGTGACGCGGACCCGGGAGAGGTCGACGGTGACGTTGCTGTCGGTCTCGTCGTCGGACGGGGCCGACTTGTGGTCGGCCGAGGCCACCCGCAGCCGGTGACCGGACGTCACCAGGACCTTGTTGCCGTCGCCGCTGACGGTGAAGTCGTCGGCGTCGTCGGCGATGTCCTCCACGCGCAGCTGCTTGAGGTCGTAGCGCTCCAGCGCGGTGGACGGCGGCTCGGCCTCGGGCGAGGCCAGGCTCGCGCCCAGGACCCCGCGCACGGGGTGCCGCAGCCACAGGACGCCGTCCTTGGCCGCGCGCAGCGTGGAGTAGCGGGCCGCCTCGACCGGGAAGGGCACGATGCGGTCGGCCAGGCCCTCGGCGTCCACCTTGGTGACGGGGGTACGGGGCCGGTCCTCGCCGTCCTCCGTGCGGGAGTCCTTCTTGCCGTCGTCCTGGGCGCGGTCGTCGCCGTCCTTGTCCTCGGCGGAGGAGTCGACCGGGCGCCCGTGGCGCTGCGGGCCGAAGGGCGAGGGGGTGGTGGCGGCGAGGGTGATCAGGTGGGGGCGGCAGGCGCCGAGGAAGGCCATGTCGAAGACGTGGTCGTCGTAGACCGGGTCGAAGGAGCGCTCGGAGAGGAAAGCCAGGTGCTTGCCGTCGGCGGTGAAGGCGGGCGAGGAGTCCCGGAAGCGCAGCGGGGTCGCGTCGACGACGGTGAGGTCGGCGGTCGAGGCCAGCTTGAGCTGGCGCAGCGGGTCGGGTCCGGCGTGCGACCAGGCGAGCCAGGCCGAGTCGGGCGAGAAGGCGAGGCCGGTGGCGTGGCCGTGCTCGCCCTCCACGACGGTGCGGACCTCGCCGGTCTGGGCCTCGACGAGCAGCACCCGGCCGTCGTGCGAGGCGACGGCGATCCGGTGGCCGTCCGGGGAGACGGTCATCGCCAGCACCCGGCCGAGCCGCCCGGCGGCCAGCCGGCGGGGCGCGGCAGGGCCGGTGCCCGCCGCGGGGGCGATCTCCAGCGCGTCCTCGCCCTCGGCGTCGGTGACCCAGACGACCTGCTGGTCGCCCTCGCCGCCGAACACCCGCGGAAGCCGTGTGCGCACCCCCGGCTCGGCGGCCAACGCCCGTGCGGGGCCGCCCCGGTGGGTGACCCAGTGCGTGGTGCCGCGGATCTCCACCGCGCTGCCGCGGCCGGTGTGGTCGGGCCGCGCGTCGCCGAGGTGGTGGGCCGCGTGGACCGGGTGCGGCTGCAGGTCGGCGCGCTGGCCGCCGAGGCGCACCTCGACCGGGCGGGCCTGCGCGCCGTCGAGGTCGTCCAGCAGGAACAGCCGTCCGGTGCTGGTCCAGACGACGCGGGTGCCGTCGGTGGCGGCCTGGCGCGCGTAGAAGCCGCCGTCCTCGACGGCGGTGTGGCGGCGCAGGTCGCCGCCGTCGGGAAGGCTGGAGTAGAGGGCGCCGACGCCCTCGTGGTCGGAGAGGAAGGCGATCCTCCCCTGGCCTTCGGCATGGGGGACCCCACCCACCCACATCGGGTACTCCAGGTTGCCGTCCAGGTCGGCGTGGACGCGCTCGAACTCCCCGTCGCCGGTGCGGTCGATCCACAACTTGCCCGCGGTGCCGCCCCGGTAGCGCTTCCAGGCCGCCGCCTCGCGGCCCATGGTGGCCGACAGCAGCAGCACGGCCCCGTCCGGGCCGTGGGCGACGGCCCCGACCGGTCCGTACGGCAGCGTCGTGGCAGGACCGCCGTCGACCGGGATCGCCCGCGCCCAACTGCGGCGCAGCGAGGCCTGACCGTAGGTGCTGATGGCCAGCACGTCGCCGCCGGGCGTCCAGCCCCGCACCGAGGTGCGGCCGCTGCCCCAGTACGTGAGCCGCTTCGACGGCCCGCCGTCGGCCGGCGCGACGTGCACCTCGGGTGCGCCGTCCCGGGTCGAGGTCCACGCGATGAGCGTCCCGTCGGGCGAGAACCGCGGGTGGTTGACGGGCATGTTGTCGGCGCTGACCCGCCAGGCCCGGCCGGTGCCGTCCAGCGGGGCGGCCCAGACGTCGTCCTCGGCGGTGAAGGTGACCAGGTCACCGTGCAGGTGCGGGAAGCGGAGGTACGCGGGGTGCGAAGGCTGCTGCGTCACGTCGTCACACTAACCACCCGGGGCCACGCTGGTCGGGGGTTTTCGATCTCATTGCCCGCCAGGGGCGTTCGGCCCCGGCGGCCGCCTCAGCCCCAGCGGCCGGTGCGGCCCAGCAGGAGGGCCGTCGCGGCGACGCCGGCGGTGGAGGTGCGCAGCACGCTCGCACCGAGGCGGTACGGCTCGGCCCCGGCCGCGGCGAAGGCGTCGAGCTCCTCGGGGGACACCCCGCCCTCGGGCCCCACGACGAGCACGATGTCGCCCTCGGGCGGCAACGGGGCGGTGGCGAGAGGCTCGGAGCCCTCCTCGTGGAGGACCGCGGCGAACGCGGCGCCGGACAGCAACTCAAGGAGCTGACGGGTCGTCAGCAGGTCGGGGACCTCGGGGAACCGCAGCCGCCGGGCCTGCTTGGCCGCCTCACGGGCGGTGGAACGCCACTTGGCCAGCGACTTGGCGCCGCGCTCGCCCTTCCACTGGGTGATGCAGCGCGCCGCGGCCCACGGCACGACGGCGTCCACCCCGACCTCGGTCATGGTCTCGACGGCGAGTTCACCGCGGTCGCCCTTGGGCAGCGCCTGGACGACCGTGATCCGCGGGCGGGGCGGGGCCTCCTCGCGGACCTCGGCGACGGCGACCTCGAGCGTGTCCTTGCCGTCGACGGCCGCCACCGTGCCGTACGCGCCGCGTCCCAGGCCGTCGGTGAGCACGATCTCCTCCCCGGCCCGCAGCCGGCGCACGGAGACCGCGTGCCGTCCCTCGGGGCCGGAGAGCGTGATGCGGGCCAGGTCCAGCACGCCGGGTTCGACGACGAAGACGGGTGCGGTCACGCGGCGGTCCTCGGGGAGCGGTGGGTCAGGGCGGCCATGCGCCCATCGTGCCACGGCGGACGACGGCCCGCGGTCCGGGGTGGACGACACCCCGGACCGCGGGCCGCTGGGCGGTCAGCGCCCGTTGAACGCGTCCTTCAGGCGGGAGAACAGCCCCTGCTGGCCCGGCTGGAACTGCCCCAGGGGGCGCTCCTCGCCGCGCAGCTTCGCCAGGCGGCGCAGCAGTTCCTCCTGCTCCGGGTCGAGCTTGCCCGGGGTCTGGACCTCGACGTGCACGATGAGGTCGCCCCGGCCGCCGCCCCGCAGGTGCGTGATGCCGCGCTGGTGGAGCGGGATCGACTGGCCGGACTGCGTACCCGGCCGGATGTCGATCTCCTCCATCCCGTCCAGGGTCTCCAGCGGGACCTTGGTGCCCAGCGCCGCGGCCGTCATCGGGATCGTGACGGTGCAGTGCAGGTCGTCGCCGCGCCGCTGGAACACCGCGTGCGGCAACTCGCGGATCTCGACGTACAGGTCGCCGGCGGGGCCGCCGCCGGGGCCGACCTCGCCCTCGCCCGCCAGCTGGATGCGGGTGCCGTTGTCGACACCGGCCGGGATCTTGACCGTCAGCGTGCGCCGCGACCGGATCCGGCCGTCGCCGGCGCACTCCGGGCACGGGGTCGGCACGACGGTGCCGAAGCCCTGGCACTGCGGGCACGGCCGGGAGGTCATGACCTGGCCGAGGAAGGACCGCGTGACCTGCGAGACCTCGCCGCGGCCGCGGCACATGTCACAGGTCTGCGCGGTCGTACCCGGGGCGGCGCCCTCGCCGTGGCAGGTGTTGCAGACCACGGCCGTGTCGACCTGGATGTCCTTGGTCGTGCCGAAGGCCGCCTCGTCCAGCTCGATCTCCAGCCGGATCATGGCGTCCTGGCCCCGCCGGGTGCGCGAGCGCGGGCCGCGCTGCGACGCCGTGCCGAAGAAGGCGTCCATGATGTCGCTGAAGTTGCCGAAGCCCTGGCCGAAGCCCGCACCCGCACCCGCACCGCCGCCGTTGGCGGACAGCGGGTCGCCGCCGAGGTCGTAGACCTGCTTCTTCTGCGGGTCCGAGAGCACCTCGTAGGCGGCGTTGATCTCCTTGAACCGCTCCTGGGTCTTCGGGTCCGGATTGACGTCCGGGTGCAGCTCTCGCGCGAGACGGCGGAATGCCTTCTTGATCTCGTCCGGGCCTGCGTCGCGGCGCACGCCGAGCACGGCGTAATAGTCCGTGGCCACTACGACTCCGCCAGGATCTGTCCGACGTAACGTGCCACTGCGCGTACCGCTCCCATCGTTCCGGGGTAGTCCATGCGGGTCGGTCCGACCACGCCGAGTTTCGCCACCGCCTCGTCGCCCGAACCGTAGCCGACGGAGACGACCGATGTGGAGTTCAGGCCCTCATGGAAGTTCTCGTGACCGATTCTCACCGTCACGCCCGAGTCCTTGGCCTCGCCCAGCAGCTTGAGGAGCACCACCTGCTCCTCGAGCGCCTCCAGCACCGGGCGGATCGTCAGCGGGAAGTCGTGCCCGAAGCGGGTCAGGTTGGCCGTGCCGCCGAGCATGATCCGCTCCTCGGTCTCCTCGACCAGGGTCTCCAGGAGTGTGGCGAGGACCACCTGGACGGAGGGCCGTTCGTCGGGCTCGAAGCCCTCGGGGAGTTCCTGCACCAACGGCGGGACGTCGCTGAACCGGCGCCCCACCACCCGGCTGTTCAGCCGGGCGCGCAGGTCGGCCAGCACGGTCTCGCCGACCGGTGCGGGGACGTCCACCAGCCGCTGCTCCACCCGTCCGGTGTCCGTGATCAGCACCAGCATGATCCGGGCCGGGGCGAGCGCGAGCAGCTCCACGTGGCGCACCGTCGAGCGGGTGAGCGACGGGTACTGGACGATCGCGACCTGCCGGGTCAGCTGCGCCAGCAGCCGCACCGTACGGGCCACCACGTCGTCGAGGTCGACGGCGCCGTCCAGGAAGTTCCCGATGGCCCGGCGCTCGGCGCCGGAGAGCGGCTTGACGCTGGTGAGCCGGTCGACGAAGAGCCGGTAGCCCTTGTCGGTCGGCACGCGGCCGGCGCTGGTGTGGGGCTGCTGGATGTAGCCCTCCTCCTCCAGCACGGCCATGTCGTTGCGGACGGTCGCCGGGGACACGCCGAGGGCGTGCCGTTCGGTGAGCGCCTTCGAGCCGACCGGCTCCTCGGTGCCCACGTAGTCCTGGACGATGGCACGCAGTACTTCCAGCCGTCGTTCACTGAGCATCGCGCACCTCCAGTCGCTCGGTCACCGTGCGGGTCGTGTCGCCCCCGTGGCCTGGCACTCCTCTTCCCTGAGTGCCAGTTTTCCCCAAGTCAGTGTACGGCGGGGTGGCAAGACCTCGGCAAGGGCCCGTCCACGGGTCCGGCCCCGGGACGTCCTTGACCGGCCACCGTAGCGGGCGCCGGGCCGGTCGCGGGGATACCGTCGCGTTGTGGAGACCACACCGACCCCGCCGGGCTCCCCCGGCGGCTGGGAACAGCTCGCACCGGGGGTCGCGCGGCGGCGGCTGCCGTTCCTCGACGTCACCGTCGGGGTCGTGGTCGGCGACGGGGGCGTGCTGCTGGTCGACACCGGTTCCTCCGTCCCCGAGGGCGCCGGACTGCGCCGGGAGGTCCGCGAACTGACCGGGCGGGACGTGACGCACATCGCACTGACCCACGGCCACTTCGACCACGTCTTCGGCACCGCCGCCTTCGAGGGCGCCGAGGTCTTCGGCGAGATGACCCTCGACACCTACCTCGACCGCGAGCGCTTCTCCCTGGGCCGGGACGCCGTCGGGCACGGCGCCGCGGAGGCCGAGTCCGCGCAGGCAGTGGAGGCGCTCGTGCGCCCCGGCCGGCTCGTGGACGGCTCGTACGAACTCGACCTCGGCGGCGACCGGCAGGTCATGCTGGTCCACCCGGGTGAGGGACACACCACGCACGACCTGGTGGTGGTCGTACCGGGCACACCGGCCGTGGTCTTCTGCGGCGACCTCGTCGAGGAGTCCGGCGAGCCCCAGGCCGGGCCCGACGCCGCACCGCACGCCTGGCCCGCCGCCCTGGACCGGCTGCTCCTGCTGGGCGGCGAGACGGCGCTGTACGTGCCGGGCCACGGCGCCGTCGTCGACGCCCGCTTCGTCCGCGCCCAACGGGACGCGCTCGCCGCCCGGTTCGGATCCGCTTGAGCCGCGCACCGCGCGGATACGATCCCTGGCATGCGCAGCCGCAGCTACGACCCCGACCTCACCCCGCCGTGGAAACGGCCCGCGACACCCGCGCCCGAGGTCGCGGCCGAGCGCGACCTGGTGGTGGAGGAGGTGTCCACCGGCTTCTGCGGCGCGGTCGTGCGCTGCGAGAAGACCGCCGAGGGCCCCACGGTCACCCTCGAGGACCGCTTCGGCAAGCACCGCGTGTTCCCGATGGCCCCGCGCGGCTTCCTCCTGGAGGGCCGTGTGGTCACCCTCGTGCGGCCCTCCACCGCCGCCCCCGCGGCCGGGCCGCGGCTGACCGCCTCCGGCTCGATCGCCGTCCCCGGCGCCCGGGCCCGGATCGCCCGGGCGGGGCGGATCTACGTCGAGGGCCGCCACGACGCGGAACTGGTCGAACGGGTCTGGGGCGACGACCTCCGCGTCGAGGGCGTCGTCGTCGAGTACCTGGACGGCGTCGACGACCTCCCCGCCATCGTCGCCTCCTTCGAGCCCGGCCCGGACGCCCGCCTCGGCGTGCTCGTCGACCACCTCGTGCCCGGCAGCAAGGAGTCCCGCATCGCCGCGCAGGTCACCGGCGAGCACGTCCTGGTCGTCGGCCACCCCTACATCGACGTCTGGGAGGCCGTGAAGCCCTCCTCCCTCGGCATCCCCGCCTGGCCGGCCGTCCCCCGCGGCCAGGACTGGAAGACCGGCGTGTGCCGCGCCCTGGGCTGGCCCGAGAACACCGGTGCCGCCTGGCAGCGCATCCTGGGCGCCGTCCGCTCCTACCGGGACCTGCAGCCGGAACTGCTGGGCCGCGTGGAGGAGCTGATCGACTTCGTCACGGCCCCGGGGTGAGTCAGTCGACCAGGTCCCTGACGACGGCGTCGGCCAGCAGCCGGCCGCGCAGCGTGAGGACGGCGCGGCCCTCGCGGTAAGGACCGGTCTCAAGGAGACCGTCCCTTACGGCGCGCTCCGCGGCCCCGGCCCCCGCCGGGGCCAGCACGTCGAGGGGGCAGCCGTCGGACAGCCTCAGCTCCAGCAGGATCCGCTCCACCCGGCGGTCCTCCGCCGCCAGCACCTCACGGCCCGCCCCGGGACTGCGCCCCTCGGCGAGCGCCGCCGCGTACGCCGCCGGGTGCTTCACGTTCCACCAGCGCACCCCTCCCACGTGGCTGTGCGCCCCCGGCCCGGCACCCCACCAGTCCGCGCCGGTCCAGTACAACTCGTTGTGACGGCACCGGGCCTCCGGCGAGGTCGCCCAGTTCGACACCTCGTACCAGCCGTACCCGGCCGCCGCCAGGCGCTCCTCCGCGATCAGGTAGCGGTCCGCGTGCACGTCGTCGTCCGTCATCGGCACCTCGCCGCGCCGGATCCTGCGCGCCAGCTGCGTGCCCTCCTCCACGATCAGCGCGTACGCCGACACATGGTCCGGCCCCGCGGCGATCGCGGCGTCCAGCGACGCCCGCCAGTCGTCGTCCGACTCCCCGGGCGTGCCGTAGATCAGGTCCAGGTTGACGTGCTCGAACCCGGCCGCCCGCGCCTCCGCCACGCACTCCTCCGGGCGGCCCGGCGTGTGCCGCCGGTCCAGCACCTGCAGCACGTGCGGCCGGGCGCTCTGCATCCCGAACGAGACCCGCGTGTACCCCCCGGCCCGCAGCTCCTCCAGGTACGCCGGGTCCACGGACTCCGGGTTCGCCTCCGTCGTGACCTCCGCGCCCTCCGCCAGGCCGAACTCGTCCCGGATCACCCCCAGCATCCGCGCCAGGTCCGCCGCCGGCAGGAGCGTCGGCGTCCCGCCGCCGACGAACACGGTCTCCACGCGCCGGGGGTCGTCGCCCAGCACCTTGCGGGCCAAGCGGATCTCGTCGACCAAGGTGTCGGCGTAGTTCTCCCGGGAGGCGAGCACGCCGCCGGTGCCGCGCAGCTCGGCGGCGGTGTACGTGTTGAAGTCGCAGTAGCCGCAGCGGGTGGCGCAGTACGGGACGTGCAGGTAGAACCCCAGCGGGCGGGACTGCGCGTCGCGCAGGGCGGTCGGCGGGAGCGCGCCGTCCTCGGGCATCGGCTCCCCGTCGGGCAGTACGGATGGCATGCCCCCCATTGTCCGCCATCCCCTCCGGGTGCGGTTCCGGTCCCCTCGTGCGGGCGCCTGCGGGCGGCTGCGCCGGGCCACCTGGTCGTTTGCGTGCACGTTGTGTGCGCCTGCGGGCGGCTGCGCCGGGCCACCTGGATGTTCGCGTGCACGTTGTGTGCGCCTGCCGGCGGCTGCGCCGCGCTGCTCGGTGGGTATGTGCGGGTCCGTTGCGCCTGCGGGCGGCTGCGCCGCGCCACCTGGTTGCTTGCGTGCACGCTGTGTGCGCCTGCGGCGGGCTGTCTCCCGCCCTCCCGCCCGATTGCCCGGCGCGGTTGGTGCGGGTCTCGCACGTCGTTGTGGGGTCGGCGCCGCGCCGGCGCACGTCCTCAACGCTCGCGGTTTACGACTACATCATTCGGCACCGCACTTAACCGCTCGTCGTTTCCGGGCGCACCCCGACACACCCCCTCCCGCCGTATCGGCGCACAACGGCCGGTCGGGGTGTCAGAAGGCAATCCGGGGCGCCCCGAACCGCTCACTGACCCCGCGGCCCCGTGGTTCAGGCCCGCATCGTTGGGCACCGGGTCTGCCAACCGCCTCCCCCCAGCCTTCGGCCAGGGGAAGCACCCCGCCACACCCCCTTCCCCTTGTGCGGGCGCAGGGTGTCCCGTTGGGGGTGCGTGGGACAGGTGCGGTGCCCCCGGACTGCCTTCTGACCCCCCACCGGCCGTTGGTCGCCACGGATACGGAGGGGGTGGGGTCGTAGGGGTGGGCGTTCTGGACGCTGACGTGTATTTGATGTGCGGCACAGACGGCAAGAACAAGTGATCCCCGCCATGCACATAAATATGCGGTACAGAATGCCCACCCCGGAGGCCCCGCCCCCGGCCCACCAACCCACAGAGCGCAGGCCCGCACCAATCGCGCCGGGCAATCGGGAGGGAGGGCGGGGAAAAATCCTCAACCTCAGCCACAAACGACCCGCACACGACAACAGGCCGTAGCCAACGACCCGGCACCGCGTAGCGCCCCTCACTGGGCCTGAAGCACGAGCACCGCAAGATCGTCGTCCGGCGGCGCCACATCGTACTCGTGCACCGCCCGCCGGATCCGCTCAGCCACCCCCGCCGCCCCGAGCCCGGCGCAAGCCGCCAGCACGGCCGCGAGCCCGTCGTCGTCGTCGAACTGCCGGCTCCCGTTGCGCCGCTCGGTCACCCCGTCCGTGACGCACAGCAGCGTGTCCCCGGGAGCCAGCCGGAACGATTCGCTGCGGTACCGCGCGTCGTCCGTGATCCCCAGCAGTATCTGCGGCACCGCCGCGGGCCGTACCGCGCCGCCGCCGGTGAGGAGCAGCGGAAGGGGGTGCCCGGCGCTGGCCAGCGTGCACAGGGCACCACCCGGGCCACTCGGACCGCCCGCCCCCGGTCCGGCCCCCTCCGGCACGATCTCCCCGTACAGCAGGGACAGGAAGCGCGGCCCCACGTCCCATCCCGGCCCGAGCGCGTCGCCGAGCGTGGCCGCCGCGGCCTCGTCCGCGAGGGCCCGGTTGAGCCGGTCGAGGACCTCCGCGACGCCGTAGCCCTCGCGTGCGAGGAGCCGCATGACGGGCCGGGCGAGCCCGGTGACCGCTGCCGCCTCGGGGCCGTTGCCCTGGACGTCGCCGAGGGCGAAGCACCAGCGGCCGCCGCCCGCCGGGAAGAGGTCGTAGAAGTCGCCGCCGACGACGTCCGCACGCGTGGGCTCGTAGACGACGGCCGTGTCGACGCCCGGCACCGCGCCCAGCCCCGCGGGCAGCAGGCCGCGCTGCAGGACCCGGCTGATCATGGCCTGCCGCGCGTACTGGCGGGCGGTGCCCACCGCGAGCGCGACGCGGCGCGCGAAGTCCTCGACGAGGCCGACGACCTCGTCGGGGAAGCGCGTCAGCCCGGCGCGCCCGAGCAGCAGCGTGCCGTGGCTGCGGCCGCCGGTGACCAGGGGGCACGCCAGCGCCGCGCCGAACGCGTCCGTGCCCTGGCCGGTGGCGGGCCACGGCCAGGGCACGGCGCCGGCGCGACCGCCGGGCGGTGGGGGTTCCTTCTCCAGCACCATGCGCAGTCCGTCGATGCGGCTCTCCGCCGCGTGCCAGACGCGCGCCAGGCGCGGCTCGGCGCCCTCGGGCCCGTCCCCGGAGAGCCAGACGGCGCACCAGTCGGCGAGCCGGGGCACGAGCAGCTGCCCGGCGAGCGAGGCGACCATGTCCTCGTCGAGCTGCCCGGCGAGCAGGTCGGAGGCCTCGGCGAGGAAGGAGAGCGAGCCGCGGTTGATCCACTCGCTGTCGTGCCGCCGCGGCAGGCGGGGGGCCGTCGCCGCGAGGACGTCGGTGGCGCGCAGTCCGTGCAGCAGGCCGCGGTCGGCCTCGGGGGCCGGCGGCACCGCCTCCCCGGGCTCACGGGCGGCCAGGCGGCACCAGATGGTCTTGAGGTCGCGCCGGTAGGTGATGCCCCACTCCTCGGAGAGCGCGGAGACGAGCTGCAGCCCGCGCCCGCCGTCGCGGCCCTCGCGGGCGAGTTCCGCGCGGTCGCGGACGACCCGGGCGGGGTGGTGGTCGGAGACCTCGACGACGAGGCCGTCCTCCTCGCGGCCGCCGGACGCCGCGCCCTCCAGCCGGCAGAGCAGCTCGACGGTGGTGCCGGCGTGGATGACCGCGTTCGTGACGAGCTCGCTCACGAGCAGCACCGCGTCGTCCACGAGGTCGTCCCCGACGCTCTCGGCCGGCCAGGGTTCCTCCGCGGTCCACTCGGCCAGCGCGGCGCGGACGAACCTCCGTGCCGCGGAGGCCGCCAGTTGGTTGCCGGGCAGGCTGGTACGGGAGACGAACTTCCGTGGCATGGACTCTGGCCCCACTGTGCGGCTCCCGAGCAGATCCGGCATTGCGCCCTTAACGGCACGGACAGCGTGACAGACTGAGCGCGCTCATAAGCGCCGAGTCACCGAAGAAGGCCGTCATGGCTCTTAAATCGGCTGTTCCCGCCCCGAAAACCACGGCTCCCGCGCGTCCGCGTGTCGTCGACCCGCCGCCGGACGGTGAGTGGATACGCGCGGCGGAACTGCGGCCGCTGCTCACGGTGATGCGCTCGCTGTGCGACGGGGCGGAGGGGGTGCCGCCGGAACTCGCCGGAACGTTCAACCGGATCGTCGCCCGGGAGCAGCACGTCACGGCCGAACCGGGCCGGGTCAAGCGGGAGGTCGTACGCCGGGGCAGGCTGGGCGAGCGGCTCGCGGAGAGCCCGGGGCAGGGCTCGTGGGCGGTGAGCGTGCAGGCAGCGAACACCACCCGCGTGCTGGACGCCGTGGCGGGCGGCGACTTGACCCAGCGGGTGGACCTGCACGACGGCAACCGGCCGCTGCGCGGGGACCTGCGCAGGCTCGGCCGGGCGGTCAACCGCATGGTGGACCAGCCCCAGGTGCGCGACATCGCGCTGGTGACGACGGCGGTGGCGCGGGGCGACCTGACCCGCCAGGTGACGGTCGAGGCGACCGGTGAGCTGCTGGAGCTCAAGCTCACCGTGAACACCATGGTGGACCAGCTCTCGGCCTTCGCGGACGAGGTGACCCGGGTCGGCACCGCGGGCCAACTGGGCGGCCAGGCCCGGGTGGAGCGCGTGTACGGCACCTGGAAGCGCCTCAGCCCCGGTCCCGGCGGTCCGGGCGGCTCCGACGACCCCGCGAGGCCCGCGTCGTGACGACGGGCCGCACGGGCACGGTCACGGGGAAGGCGGGCATCCTCCTCGTCGACGACATGGAGGACAACCTGGTCGCCCTGGAGGCCGTCCTCGGCATCCTGGACCAGCCGCTGGTCCGGGCCCGTTCCGGGGAGGAGGCGATGAAGGCGCTGCTCCGCCAGGAGTTCGCGGTGGTGCTGCTGGACGTCCTGATGCCCGGCATGGACGGCTTCGAGACCGCGGCGAACATCAAGCGCCTCGACCAGACCAAGGACATCCCGATCATCTTCCTGACCGGGAACGACCTGGACACCACCTTCGCCTTCCGCGGCTACGCCACCGGCGCGGCGGACTACCTGACCAAGCCCTTCGACCCGTGGGTGCTGCGGGCGAAGGTGACCGTCTTCCTCGAACTGCACCACAAGACCCGCCAGTTGCGGGCACTGCTGGCGCGCGACCGGGACCGGCTGGAGGCGATCGAGCAGCGCCTCGCGGCCGTCGAACGGCAACTCGCCGCCGACGGCCGCCCGGACGTCGCCGCGCTGGCCCGGCGCGTGGCCCGGCTGGAACGCGCGCTGCACGGCGTGGACCTGCCGGGCCCCCGGACGGGCGACTGAGGGGGCGGGGCCGCCCGGGTCCTGCCGCCCGCCGGTCGGCCCGCTCAGTCCTCCCGCTCAGTCCTCCCGCGTGCCGGCGTACATGTCGTCGATCAGGTCCTTGAACTCCCGCTCCACGACAGGCCGCTTGAGCTTCAGGCTCGGCGTGAGGTCGCCGTGCTCGACGTCCAGGTCGCGCGGCAGGATGCGGAAGGTCTTGATCTGCTGCCAGCGCTGCAGCTCCTCGTTGACCCGCCGCACGTAGCCGTCCATCAGGGCCCGCACCTGCTCGGAGCCGACGACCTCCGCGTAGCCCCTGCCCTCCAGCCCGTTCTCCTTCGCCCAGCCGAGGATGGTGGGCTCGTCCAGGGCGAACAGGGCGGTGCAGAAGTTGCGGTCGGCGCCGATCACCAGGATGTTGCTGATGAACGGGCAGGCCGCCTTGAACTGGCCCTCCACCGCGGCCGGCGCGATGTACTTGCCGTTCGAGTTCTTGATGATGTCCTTCTTGCGGTCGGTGATGGTGAGGTACCCGTCCGCGGAGAGCTCCCCGATGTCACCGGTGTGGAACCAGCCGTCCGACTCCAGCACTTCGGCCGTCTTCTCGGGCAGCCCGTGGTAGCCCTGCATGATGCCGGGGCCGCGCAGCAGGATCTCGCCGTCCTCGGCGATGCGGACCTCGGTGCCGGGCAGCGGCTTGCCGACCGTGCCGGTCCGGTAGGCCTCGCCGGGGTTGACGAAGCTGGCGGCACTGGACTCGGTCAGCCCGTAGCCCTCCAGGATGTGGATGCCGGCGCCGGAGAAGAAGTAGCCGATCTCCGGGGAGAGGGCGGCGGAGCCGGAGACGCAGGCGCGCAGCTTGCCGCCGAAGGCGTCGCGGAGCTTGGCATACACCAGGCGGTCGGCGACGGCGTGCTTGGCGGCGAGGCCGAAGGGGGCGCTCGCGTTGCCGGTGCGGCGGCGGTTGTCCTGGGTGGCCTTGGCGTACTCGCGGGCGACCTCGGCGGCCCACTTGAAGATCCGGTACTTGGCCGCGCCGCCGGCCCGGGCCTTGGCGGCGACGCCGTTGTAGACCTTCTCGAAGATGCGCGGGACGGCCGCCATGTAGGTGGGCTGCACCACCGGCAGGTTCTCGATGATCTTGTCGACCCGGCCGTCGACGGCGGTCACGTGGCCGATGGTGATGTGCCCGGCGGTGAGCACCTTGCCGAAGACGTGCGCCAGCGGCAGCCAGAGGTACTGGACGTCGTCCGCCTCCAGCAGCCCGTTCGCCTGGATCGCGCGGGCCATGTACGCCCAGCAGTCGTGCGGCAGCCGTACGCCCTTGGGGCGGCCGGTCGTGCCGGAGGTGTAGATGAGGGTGGCCAGCTGGTCCTTGGTGATCTCGCCCACGGTCTTGCGGACGGCCTCGGGGTTCTTCTCCAGGTAGACCTTGCCGCGCTGCTCCAGCTCCGTCAGCGACAGCGCCCATCCGTCGTCCCCGAGGTCGGCGCCCTCGGCGTCGACCACCACGACGTGCGCGAGCTCCGGCAGCTCGGCGCGGCGCCCGACGGCCTTGGCCAGCTGCACGGCGTTCTCGGCGATCAGCACCCGGCTGCCGGAGTCGGCCAGGATGAAGGCCGTCTCGTCGGCGTTGGTGGTCGGGTAGACGGTGGTGGTAGCCGCGCCGGCGCAGAGCACGCCGAGGTCGGCCAGGATCCACTCGACCCGGGTGGCGGAGGCGATGGCCACCCGTTCCTCGGGGCGGACACCCAGGTCCATCAGGCCCGCGGCGACGGCGTGGACGCGGTCCGCGGCCTGCTTCCAGGTGAGCGACCTCCACGACTCGGCACCGCCGTCCGACGCCACCGGGAAGCGGTAGGCCTCGGCGTCCGGCGTCGCCTCGACGCGCTCCAGGAACAGGTTCGCCACGGAGGGCGGCCGGTTCTCGATCAAAGTCTGCGTGTCGGTCACGACAACCTCCGGGGGCCCGCCTCTTAGCTGGGTGACTCGTGAGTAACTACCGAGTGGTGATCAGAGTAGGGAATCGGCGCCCGCTTGGTAAGAGGCCGCGGCCACCGCGATGCAACCGTGACGACCAGTGGATGGCACGTACACATAACGGCGGGCCCTCCCGGAATCCGGGGAGCCCGCCTTCCGGCCACCGCTCCGGCCACCCACCGGCGGCACCGCGGGGAACGCGGCGCTCAGCCGCCGATGGGCAGACCGCCGATCATGCCCTTGGTGCCCCCGGTCTTGCCCGCGCCGCCGAGCAGCTCGCCCGTCTTGCCGGTGACCGCCTTCAGACCGGTCTTGGCGACCTCGTCCTTGGCGTCCAGGATCTTCATCGGCCCGTTGCCGAGCGGGAGGGCCTCCCCGGCGAAGGCGGGGGACGCGGCGGCACCGGCGGCGCCCAGCGCGATCACGGAACCGGCGACGACGGCCGCGGCCTTCGAGTACTTCACTTCACATTCCCCTTCCACAGCGACGCCTTTCGCCCCTGTCACGATGAGTAACGTCGGGGACTCCCGGCAGAAACCGCGCGGGCCGGGGTTTTTGCCAATCACCCGAATGCCGGACCGCTCATACGAAAGGGCGCCTGCCCGGTAATCGGACAAGCGCCCTTCCTGTGCGCCCGGTTGGGCCGCGCCGGCCGGCTCGCGCCGGCTACTTCTTCTTGGCCGCGCTCTCGTCGCTGGAGAGCACCGCGATGAAGGCCTCCTGCGGCACCTCCACGGAACCGACCATCTTCATCCGCTTCTTGCCCTCCTTCTGCTTCTCCAGCAGCTTCCGCTTGCGCGAGATGTCACCGCCGTAGCACTTGGCGAGGACGTCCTTGCGGATGGCGCGGATGGTCTCGCGGGCGATGACCCGGGAGCCGATGGCCGCCTGGATGGGCACCTCGAAGGCCTGCCGCGGGATAAGCTCGCGCAGCTTGGCGACGAGCCGCACGCCGTAGGCGTACGCCGCGTCCTTGTGCGTGATCGCCGAGAAGGCGTCCACCTTGTCGCCGTGCAGCAGGATGTCGACCTTGACCAGGCTGGAGGTCTGCTCGCCGGTGGGCTCGTAGTCCAAGGAGGCGTACCCGCGGGTCTTGGACTTCAGCTGATCGAAGAAGTCGAAGACGATCTCGGCGAGCGGCAGGGTGTAGCGGATCTCCACCCGGTCCTCGGAGAGGTAGTCCATGCCGAGCAGCGAGCCGCGCCGGGTCTGGCAGAGCTCCATGATCGCGCCGATGAACTCGGTGGGCGCCAAGATCGTGGCCCGCACCACCGGCTCGTACACCTCGGAGATCTTGCCCTCGGGGAACTCGCTGGGGTTGGTGACGACGTGCTCGGCGCCGTCCTCCATCACCACGCGGTAGACCACGTTGGGAGCCGTCGCGATCAGGTCGAGGCCGAACTCGCGCTCCAGCCGCTCGCGGATCACGTCCAGGTGGAGCAGCCCGAGGAAGCCGACGCGGAAACCGAAGCCGAGGGCCGCGGAGGTCTCCGGCTCGTACACCAGGGCGGCGTCGTTGAGCTGGAGCTTGTCCAGCGCGTCGCGCAACTCCGGGTAGTCGGAGCCGTCCAGCGGGTAGAGGCCCGAGAACACCATCGGCTTGGGGTCCTTGTAGCCGCCCAGGGCCTCGGTGGCGCCCTTGTTCTGCTGGGTGATCGTGTCACCCACCTTGGACTGGCGGACGTCCTTCACACCGGTGATCAGGTAGCCCACCTCGCCCACGCCGAGGCCGTCGGCCGGCAACATCTCGGGCGAGTTGGTGCCGATCTCCAGCAGCTCGTGGGTCGCGCCGGTAGACATCATCCTGATGCGCTCGCGCTTGCTGAGCTGACCGTCGACGACCCGGACATAGGTGACGACACCGCGGTAGGAGTCGTAGACCGAGTCGAAGATCATCGCGCGGGCGGGCGCGTCGGCGACGCCGACCGGGGCCGGAACGGTCTCCACCACGCGGTCCAGCAACGCCTCGACGCCGAGGCCGGTCTTGGCCGAGACCTTCAGCACGTCGGAGGGGTCGCAGCCGATGAGGTTGGCCAGTTCCTCGGAGAACTTCTCGGGCTGCGCGGCCGGCAGGTCGATCTTGTTCAGCACCGGGACGATGGTGAGGTCGTTCTCCATCGCCAGGTAGAGGTTGGCCAGCGTCTGCGCCTCGATGCCCTGGGCGGCGTCGACCAGCAGGACCGTGCCCTCACAGGCCGCGAGCGACCGGGAGACCTCGTAGGTGAAGTCCACGTGCCCCGGGGTGTCGATCATGTTCAGGATGTGCGTCCTCCCCTGACCGGCGCCCTCGGTGGGCGCCCAGGGCAGACGGACGGCCTGGGACTTGATCGTGATGCCGCGCTCGCGCTCGATGTCCATCCGGTCGAGGTATTGGGCGCGCATCTGCCGCTGATCCACCACACCGGTCAGCTGGAGCATCCGGTCGGCAAGGGTCGACTTGCCGTGGTCGATGTGCGCGATGATGCAGAAATTGCGGATCAGCGCCGGGTCGGTACGGCTCGGCTCCGGCACGTTCGAAGGGGTCGCGGGCACGCAGGGTCCTGTCTCTTGAGGCGCCTGTCGCCTCTGGTCGGATCGATACGTATGGCTCCCATAGTCCCATGGCCGGGGCCCACGGCCGTGCCGGGCGGTGCGGGAAGGGCCGCGGGACCCGCCGCCGGCCACCGGTTTGGGCGGCGCGGCGGCCGACTGCTAACCTGGGCAGTCGCGTCTCGTGCCCTCTACCCGAGGCGCGAACCCCATCAGATCACACCTGAGAAGGCTCTTTCGTGGCGAACATCAAGTCCCAGATCAAGCGCAACAAGACCAACGAGAAGGCGCGCCTGCGCAACAAGGCCGTCAAGTCGGAGCTCAAGACCGCCATCCGTCGCACCCGTGAGGCCGTGGCCACCGGCGACGTCGAGAAGGCGACCGAGGCCGCGCGCCTCGCCTCCAAGAAGCTCGACAAGGCCGTGAGCAAGGGCGTCATCCACAAGAACCAGGCCGCCAACAAGAAGTCGGCGCTGGCCCTCAAGGTGGCGGCCCTCCAGGGCTGAACCTTCCCGTAGCAGTACCCGCCGGCGAGGACACAGCGGTCCCTCTCACCCGCTCCTCCACCGGCACCCCCGATCCACCGGCCGCACGCGGCCTGCGTTCGCCACGCGGGTGCGGCCTCCGAAGGGCCCCGTACCTCCCCGGTACGGGGCCCTTCGGCATGGGCGTGCGCGGCCGGGTGGAGCTCAGCGGGACCGTGCGGCCCGCGCGACGGCGACGACCGCCTTCTCCAGGGCGTAGGCCGGGTCCGCGCCGCCGCCCTTGACCGCGGCGTCGGCCTCGGCGACCGCGCGCAGGGCGGCGGAGACGCCGTCACCGGACCAGCCGCGCATCTGCTGGCGGACCCGGTCGATCTTCCACGGCGGCATCCCCAGTTCGCGGGCCAGGTCCCCGGGGCGGGCGCCGCGCGGGGCGGAGGCCAGCTTGCCGATGGCCCGGACGCCCGACGCGAGCGCGAAGGTGATGCCGGGCAGCGGCTGCCCGACCGCGATCGCCCACCGCAGCCGCTCCAGCGCCTCGGCGGCGCGGCCGGTCACCGCGAGGTCGGCGACCTCGAAGCCGGTCGCCTCGGCCCGGCCGGTGTAGTAACGGGCGACCACCGCCGCGTCGATCGCGCCCTCCACGTCGGCGGCGAGCTGGGCGCAGGCGCTCGCCAGCTCCCGCAGGTCGCTGCCGATGGCGTCCACCAGTGACTGGCACGCCTCGGGGGTCGCGGACCGGCCCAGGGTGCGGAACTCCTGCCGGGCGAAGGCCAGCCGGTCGGCCGGCTTGGTCATCTTCGGGCAGGCCACCTCGCGCGCACCGGCCTTGCGCGCCGCGTCCAGCAGGGCCTTGCCCTTGGCGCCGCCCGCGTGCAGCAGGACGAGGGTGATCTCCTCGGCCGGGGCCTCCAGGTAGGCCTTGACGTCCTTGACGGTGTCCGCGGACAGGTCCTGCGCGTTCCGTACGACCACGACCTTGCGCTCGGAGAAGAGCGAGGGGCTGGTGAGCTCCGCCAGGGTGCCCGGCTGGAGCGCGTCCGGGGTGAGGTCGCGCACATCGGTGTCGGCGTCGGCGGCCCGCGCCGCCTGCACGACCTCCCGTACGGCGCGGTCGAGGAGCAGGTCCTCCTGCCCCACCGCGAGCGTCACGGGGGCGAGCGGGCTGTCTGTCGTACTGTTCCTGGCCATCGCGGTCCAGCATCCCACGCGGGTCCGACACAATGTCCCGGTGACCGACGTCAGACATGTGCTCGTCCTCCCCGACCGCGATGCCGCGGAGGAGGCCGCCGACGAAGCCAGCGAGCGCTTCGACCTGCCCCACCGTCCCCAACTCGTCCGCGACGCGCTCGCCGGCGAGGACGACGCCGAGGACGCCCAGTGGCTCGTCGTCATCAACGACGAGGACGAGGAACTGGACCCCGCCGCCCTGAACGACCTGGCGGAGGAGTTCGAGGGCTGGCTCGAGGAGGAGGACTAGGCCGTGCCGCTGCGCGTCCCCGCCCAGCGCCGCCGCTCACAGGAGCCGGGGGCGGAGCCCCCCGGGACGGCCGGGTCGCTCCCGGCCGTCCCGTTCAACCAGCGGGTACGCCTCCTGGTCGAGGCCGTCGACCATCCCGACGAGCTCACCCTCGCGCAGGGGCTGATGGAGGCGCGGGGCTGGACGGTACGCCGGCCCGCCCGTGAGGACGCCCCGGCCACGGCGGGCGGCGGCCGGGTCGCGCTCGTCGTCGAGGTACGGCTGGGCGGCTCCCGCTGGAGGGCCGAGAGGGCCGCGTGCGGGGCCGTGGAGCGGCTGGCGAGGACCCATCAGCTCGGACTGTGGGTCCGGGACGTGGCGTTGCTGCTCCGGCCCGACGACCCGCGGACCGAGTACCGCGTCGTCCGCCGTCCCGGGACGGGCACCGGACCGCGTGACCGGCTGGTCCGGTGGCGGGCCGCCCTCGGCGGGCGCGGCGCGCACCGGCTGCTGCGGCTGCCGGCCGGGCTGACCCGCGAGGCGGTCGAGCGGGAGGTCGCCGAACGGCCCCTGGGCGGCGCCGCCTTCACCACCGAGTCCTTCGAACTGCGGCCGGCGCCGCCCGAGACGGAGGAGGCGGCGGCCAGGGCGGTGGCCGGTGCGGCCGCGCGGGCGGGCCGTGGCGCGTCACGGGCGGTGCCTCGTGCGGCCGTCGCCGTCGCGGCGGCGGCGCTGCTGGGCTGGGCGGCCGCCGAGGCGGGTGCGGGACCGCTGTGGTGGCCCGCGGTGGTGGCCCCCTTCTGCGCGCCGGGGGTGTACTTCGCCGTGCGCGACTCGTGGTTCTCGCGCAACGCGGTCTGGCTGGTGCCGCTCGCCCTGCCCGTGGGGTGGTCGATGACGACCTGGCTCGGCCGGCTGATGCAGGCGTCCTACCTCGACCGGTTCGGCGTCCCCTCGGGTTCCGTGCGCTCCGCCGGGGACCTGTGGCCGTACGCGGCCGCCGCGGAACCGCTGGGCCTCGCGCTGGGGTTCGTGCTGATCTTCACCACGGTCGCGGGCTGGCTCCGGCACGTGCACATCGCCAAGGGCGACAACCGCCTCGCCCTGGTCGCCGTCACGGTGCTGCTCTCGGCGTCCTTCGCGGCCGTCGCGCTCCTCGCCGGGGCCCGCGACGCGGACCGCGCCGCCGGGGAGGCGGCCTCCGCCGCGCGGCGGGGGCACGCACCGGTGGCGTACTTCGGGGTGCGCGGCACCCTGATGTGCGTGGTGCCCGTCGGTGACGGTCCCCTTCCGGTGGAGAACGGCCCGGTGCCGGCCGACCACCCCGTGCTGTCCTTCGGGGCCTCCGGGGACTGGATCTGGCTGTGGGACCCGCGCCGCTCGCAGGCCCTGTCCGTGCGCCGGGAGGACGTGCAACTGCTGCCCGCGTCGGCCGCGTCCGCTGCGTCCGCGGTCAGCGGCGGGAGTCGCCGAACAGGATGCGGTAGATGATCAGGAGGACGAGCGCGCCCCCTATGGCCGCACCCCACGTGGGCAGGTCGTAGAAGTCCTTGGTGATGGGGTGGTCGAGGAACTTCGCCGAGAGCCAGCCACCGACCACCGCGCCCGCGATGCCGATCAGCGTCGTCCCGACCACGCCGCCCGGGTCCTTCCCGGGGAGCAGTATCTTCGCGATGGCGCCCGCGATCAGGCCCAGTACGATCCAGCCGATGATGGTCATGCCGTCAACCTGCCACGGCCCCCGGCCCTTCATGCGTGCCGAGACGGAGCCATGGACAAGCCGTGACACGGTGGTTGCACTTCACGGCGGGCTCCCGGCCCCGCGGCAGCGGGCGGCGCGGGGCGCGGGGCGCGGGGCGCGGGGCGCGGGCGGCGGAAACCCGGTGGCGTCCGCGCCGGTGGCTCTGCAGGATCGCGGGGTCAGCCGGTACGAGCCAGGAGGCCCCCGTGGTGCAGCGCACGATCGTCCCGACCCTGTTCCCGCCGCCCGGGTACGCGCACGCCGCGGTCGTCGAGGCCGGACAGCGGCTCGCCTTCATGGCCGGTTCCGTACCGCTCGACGCGCAGGGCGCCCTGGTGGGCCCCGGCGATCCCGTCGCCCAGGCGCGTCAGGTCGTCGCCAACCTCGACGAGGCCCTGCGCGCCGTGGGGAGCGCCCTGCGGCACGTCGTCGCCAGCACGGTGTACGTGGTGGGCACCGACCCCGCCGAACTGTCGCGGGTCTGGGAGGTCGTGCGGGACTCGGGGCTGAGCGAGGGGCCCCACACGTCGACGCTGCTCGGGGTCGGCTGCCTCGGGTACACCGGCCAGTTGGTGGAGGTCACCGCCACGGCGGTGGTGCCCTGAGCCGCGGCGGGCGGTTCACGCGGGCCGTGCGCGGACCTCGGGGACCTCGTCCAGGGCGAGGCCGAAGCGGTCGCGGTAGGCGGCGAGGACGGCGGCGTCGGTGCCGAGGGCCTCCTCCCGGCGGGTGCCGTCGGGGGCCGTGGTGATGAGCGTACGGCCGGAGAGGGTCAGCCGGCCGCCGTCCTCGGTGAGGCGGGAGCAGGTCAGGGACCGTGTGAAGTGGGAGTGCGGGGAGGTCTGCTGGTACCAGGAGCCGACCTCGAAATCGGCGAGCTCGCGCGGCCGGGTCTCGAGGCGGAAGACCGGTTCGCCGTCGTGGTGGAGGTCGAGGTCGCCGTGGGCGGCGCCGGTGAAGCGGAAGACGCCGCCGGGGTCGGTCTGTTCGACGTCGGGGGTGAGGGTGAGCGGGTGGTGGGCGTGGCGGCCGAAGCCGACGTCCGCGAGGAGGGTGGCGCCGTCGCAGGTGCGGACGTGCAGCGCCATGTGGTCGAAGGGGATGCCGAGGCGCCGGCCGTCGAAAGTGCGGGCGGCATAAGGCGTGACCTCGTAGCCGAGGGCGGTGAGGAGGGCTCCGAAGGCGCCGTTGACCTCGTAGCAGAAGCCGCCCCGGCGGGCGGTCACGAGCTTGTCGTAGAGGGCCTTGGGGTCCAGGGTGACGCCCTCGCCCCGATGGACGGAGAGGTTCTCGAAGGGGACGGCGACGAGATGGCGCACCTGCAACTCGTGGAGGGCCGCCGCGTCGGGGCGCCGGGGGCGCGCGGCGCCGATGCGACGGAGGTAGGCGTCGACCTGGGAAGCGTCCATGGCGGCAGTCTTGGGGAATCCGCGACGGCCGCGCCAGACCCGGATAGCTTCGCCCGCATGACTCGAACACTGCGCGAGCGGCACGCCGGGGCGATGGCCCGGCTCAGGGACGACGAGGACGTGTGGGTGGCGACGGCGGACGGGCAGGGGGTGCCGTGCCTGGTGCCGCTGTCCTTCTGGTGGGACGGGACGGAGCTGTGGCTCGCCACCCGGAGGACGAATCCCACCGGGCGGAACCTGGCGGACTCCGGGCGGGTGCGGCTGAGCCTGGGACAGACCCGGGATCTGGTGCTCGTCGACGGCACGGCCCGGGTCGTGGAGTTCGCGGGGCTGCCGGAGGGCGTCGGCGACGCCTTCGCGGCGAAGGCCGCGTGGGATCCCCGAGGTGACGGGCCTTCGTACGCGTTCTACGCGATCCGGCCGCAATGGGTGCAGGCCTGGGGGACGGCGACCGAGATGCGGGACCGGGACCTGATGAAGGAAGGGGTGTGGCTATTCTGATCTCCGAGCGTCGATATCCACAGCGTTGGATCTGAAGTTGCCGGTTTTGCGTCGGACATGGGGTAGTTGATCTTCGGATTTCGTTGCCCGGAGACTCTTGACGCGGGCTTGACGGGCGCGGTTTCATCCTCGGAAGCGGAAATGAACATTCCGCTTCGTGTTTCCCTGGACCGGAGGCGGTAGCCCCCTCAAGCCCGACCCGATCGGATGCGCGCATGACCGACACGCTCCACCCGCCGACGGCCCCGCACTCGCCGCTCGCCCCGCCCATCGAGGCCCCGAAGTCGCTCAAGCGGTCGATCGGTGTGGTCGGCGGAACGCTTCTGACGCTGTCGTGCCTGACCCCGGCCTCCTCGCTGTTCGTCATCGTGCCCCCGCTCTTCGCCGACCTGGGAACCGGGACGGCGCTGACGATCGTGGTCGCGGCCGTCCTCTGCATCGCGGTGGCCTTCTGCTATTCGGAACTCGGCACGCTGATACCGAGCGCGGGCGGCGAGTACGCGATGGTCGGCACGCTCATCGGCCGGCTGGCCGGATGGATCGTGTTCGTGCTCTCCCTGATCGTCGTGATGATCGTGCCGCCGATCATCGCGCTCGGCACGGGCGAGTACCTCGCGCCGATCATGCAGATCGACCCGAAGATCGCGGGCGCCGCCGTCATGCTGCTCGCCACCGTCATGGGCCTGCTGGACCTGCGGGCCAACGCCTGGATCACGGGCATCTTCCTGGTGCTGGAGGTCGTCGCGGCGGGGGTCGTGGCCTTCCTCGGCTTCTCCCACACCTCCCGGCCGGCCTCGGTGCTGGTCCACCCGGTGACGGAGGCCGGGCACGGGGTGAGCACGGCCGTCACGGCGGGCACGATCATCGCGGGGCTGGCGATCGCGCTCTTCGTGCTGCAGGGCTTCAGCACCGCCGTGTACCTGTCCGAGGAGATGGAGAACCCGCGGCGCACGGTCTCGCGGACGGTGCTCTGGACGCTCGGCATCGGCGCGCTGGTGGTGATCGTGCCGACCATCGCGATCACGCTGGGCGCGCCGGACATGAACTCCCTGACGGCCGGGGACCTTTCCGCCCTCGTGCAGGGCTGGAGCAACTCGGCGGTCGGCACCTTCATCAGCCTCTGCATCGCGCTGGCCATCGTCAACGCGGGCATCGTGATGGTCATCCAGAACTCCCGGGTGCTCTACGCCTCCGCGCGGGACCGCGCCTGGCCGGCCCCGGTCAACAGGGCCTTCGGCACGCTGAGCAAGCGGTTCGGCGCCCCGTGGATCGCGACGCTCGCGGTGGGCGTGCCCGGTGCGGTGCTGTGCTTCGTGCCGGTGGAGACGCTGAGCGGCGTCACCGGTGTCGCGGTCGCCGCGATGTACGTCGTCGTCGCCCTCGCGGCCCTCGGTTCGCGCCGCGGCGGGCACGGGAAGCGCGCGGCCTGGCGCATGCCCCTGTGGCCCGCGGTGCCGCTGCTGCTGGTCGTCGTGCTGGCGTACGTGCTGACCCAGCAGACCACCAAGGACCTGGTGATCACCGGGGTGATCGTCGCCGCCTCCCTCGCCTACTGGCTCTGCTACCTCCGGCCGCGGCAGAGCACCCGGTGGGTGATCTCCGTGCCCGAGGAGGAGATGGGCCTCGGGAACGTCTGAGCCGCCGCCCGTCCCCGGCACCCCTGGGGCCCGTACCGGTCGCACACCGGTGCGGGCCCTTCGCCGTCCCCGGACGGCCCGCTCTGCGCCGGGCGACGGACCGCCCGCGGCCGCCCGCAGGTCCTCCCGGTCGCCCAGGACGGCGACCGGGCCGTCCCGGTCGGTGCGCAGGACGGTGGTGCCCTGGGCGCGCAGCGCGGCGAGGGTGCGGGGGGACGGATGCCCGTACGGGTTGCCGGCGCCGCAGCTCACCAGGGCCAGACGGGGCCGGAGCCGGGCCAGGAGCGCCGGGTCCTGGTAGGCGGAGCCGTGGTGGGCGACCTTGAGGACGTCGACGGGCGGGAGGTCGGGGACGGCACTCAGAAGCGCGCGCTGGGCGGCGGGTTCCAGGTCGCCGAGGAGGAGCACGCTGAGTCCCGCCGTGCGGACCAGCAGGGTGACGCTGGCGTCGTTGGGGTTGGCGTCGTCGGCGGTGCCGTCGGCGGCCGCGGGGAGGGCGGGCGCGGCCGGCCACAGCACACGCCAGTCCAGGGGGCCCAGGCGGCGGCGCTCCCCTGGCGCCGCGCGCAGCACGGGGACCCGGGCGGCGGCCGCCTGGCGGCGGACGAAGGCGGCCTGGTCGGCCGGTTCGTCGAGGGTGGTGGTCTCGATGGCGCCCACGGAGCGACCCCGCAGGACCCCGGGCAGGCCGGCGACGTGGTCGGCGTGGAAGTGGGTGAGGACGAGCAGCGGGACGGCGGTGACCCCGAGGGAGCGCAGACAGCGGTCGACGAGCCGGGGCTCCGGGCCGGTGTCGACCACGACGGCGGTGCCGTCCCCTGCCGAGAGCACCAACGCGTCGCCCTGTCCGACGTCGCAGGCCACCAGCCGCCAGGCCGGCGGCGGCCAGCCCGTCACCGAGCGGGGCAGCGGCACCGGGCGCACGAGGGCGGCCACGAGCAGCAGCGCGGCGGCGGTGCACAGCCAGGGGCGGCGCAGGAGCCGGCGCCCGGCCGCGACCACCACGACGGTGACGGCGGCCAGCAGCAGGGCGCCCGCCCAGGTCCCGGGCCAGTCGACCGTCGCCCCGGGCAGGGCGGCACCGTGCCGGGCCACCGCCGCGATCCAGCCGGCCGGCCAGCCCGCGACCCAGGCGAGGGCCTTGGCGACGGGCATGGCGAACGGCGCCGCCGCGAGGGCGGCGAAACCGAGGACGGTGGCCGGGCCCACCGCGAGTTCGGCCAGCAGGTTGCACGGCACGGCGACCAGGCTGACGTGGGCGGCCAGCACCGCCACCACGGGCGCGCACACCGCCTGCGCCGCCGCCGAAGCGGCCAGGACCTCCGCGAGGCGCGGCGGCACCCGCCTCCGCCGCAGGGCGGCGCTCCAGCGCGGCGCGAGGAGCAGGAGCGCACCGGTGGCCAGCACGGACAGCGCGAAGCCGTAGGAGCGGGCGAGCCAGGGGTCGAGGAGGAGCAGGAGCAGGGCGGCTCCGCACAGCGCGGGCAGCAGGCTGCGGCGACGGCCCGTGCCGATGGCCAGCAGCGTGATCAGTCCGCAGGCGGCGGCACGCAGCACGCTCGGGTCCGGCCGGCACACGACGACGAAGGCCGCGGTGAGGGCGCCCCCGAGCACGGCCGTCACACGGAGCGGGAGGGCCAGCCGGGGCGCCAGGCCGCCGCGCTCGGCGCGCAGGGCGAGGCCGGGCGGACCGATCAGCAGGATCAGCACCAGGGAGAGGTTGGAACCGCTGACCGCGGTCAGATGGGTCAGGTCGGTGTCCTCGAACGCCTCGTGCAACTCCACCGGGATTCGGGACGTGTCCCCGACGACCAGCCCGGGAAGCAGGGCCCGCGCGTCGGGCGGCAGTGACTCGGTGGCCTCGCGCAGCCCCGCCCGGAGTCCGCCGGCCACCCGTTGCGCACGGCCCGGCGGTTCGACGACGCGGGGCGGCCCGCGGACCGACAGCACCGCGGCGACCCGGTCGCCCGGGCCGGCCGCCGGGGCGAGCCGGGCCTGCGCGTCGACGCGTGTCCCCGGCAGCAACGTCAGCCATGTGCGGGCCGGTTGCCGGGCGATCAGCAGGACCGGTGTGCGGACGGCCGTCGTCGCGCCCCGGGCCACCACACGCACGGCCTCGGCCTCCACCACCACCGCGTCCGGGGCCCGGACGGCCCCGCGCACCTGCGGGCGGACCAGCCGGGGATCCGAGGTCAGCCGTAACTCGACCCTGGCGTGCGCGTGTTCGGCCGCCAGGGCGGGCAGCGGGCCGCGGTGCAGGTCCGCGGCGTGCAGCCCCGCCACGGCCGCGGACACCGCCGCGCAGAGCACCACGGTGGCCGCCGTCGTCCACCGGCGGACGAGGGACGCCGACGCCGCCAGGACGGCCACCGCGCACGCCCCCACCACGGCTCGCCCCGGAACGGCGAGGGCGAGGCCCGCGGCGAGCCAGGCGGCGAGGGCCGGCATCACCAGACGCAGGTCCGCCGGGCCCTCCTGACGCGGGTTCGACGCGCCGCGCGGTGAGGCGGCCGCCGCGTGCACCGCAGGGCGGGACGCGGGCGCGCTCATGGGGTGACCAGCGGCTTGAGGTCGGAGAACCGGCGGTCGCCGATGCCGTTGACGTCGCGCAGTTGCTCGACGGAGGTGAAGCCGCCGTGCTGACCGCGGTAGTCGATGATGTGCCGGGCGAGCACGGGGCCCACCCCGGGCAGGGCGTCCAACTGCTCGGCGGTGGCGGTGTTGAGGCTGACGGGACCGCTCGCGGCGGCCACCCCGGGAGCGGCGGCCCCGGGCGGCGGGGCGGGGCGGCCGACGACGATCTGCTCCCCGTCGGCCAGCAGGCGGGCCAGGTTCAGGGCGCTGGTGTCCGTGCCGCGCAGCGCTCCCCCGGCGGCCGCCACGGCGTCCGCCACACGGGAACCCGCGGGCAGCCGCCGCAGCCCCGGCGCCCTGACCTTGCCGGCGACGTCCACGACCAGCACCGGTTTCGCCCCCGGCGTGGGATCCGGCGCCCGTGGCCCGGCCGCGGCGGACGGCCGGGCGGCGACGGGGGCCTCGGCGGCGGCGGGCAGCGCCGCCGCGACCGGGGGCACCGCGACGGTACGCGGCCGGCCGGTCCAGAAGTGGTGCACGGCGAAGGCCATGGCGACCAGGAGCACGACGGCGAGAGCGGCCGCGGTCCTGGCCTCGATGCCGCAGCGGACGGAGAACCAGGTGGGGAGGCGTTCGGTGAGGGCCAGGCGCCAGGCGCCCCCGACCCGGCGCCCTGGTGGGTCCGGCGCGGCCCCACGCCCTGGCGGCCCCGGCCGCTCCCGTGACTCAAGCCGCTCGCGCGGCTCCGGTCGCTCCCGTGGCTCCGGTCGCTCCCGTGGCTCCGGCACACCCCGCCGCGCGGCAGGTGCGGGAGAACGCTCGAAGAGCGCGGCGGCCCGTTCCAGGACCGCGGTGGGGGCGGCTGCGGTCGCGGCCCCATGCGGGGTCGCCGCGGACGCCGCGGTGACCGCGGATGCGGACGGATGCCTGCGATGGCGAGGAGTTGCGGTGGTCGATCCCATGTCAGGGACGGTAGGCGGAACACCGCCCACAAGATGATCTTGCTCAAATCCTGTGGACAATCCACAAGTTGTGGATAACCCCGTCACCCGAAAGACGTCACAGCGGGGAGACGACCGCCCCCAGCAGCCCGGGTCCCGTGTGGGCGCCGATCACCGCGCCGACCTCGCTGAGGACGAGGCTGTTGAGCCCGGGGACCCGCGCCCGCAGCCGCTCCGCCAGGGCGGACGCGCGGTCCGCGGCGGCCAGGTGCTGGACGGCGATGTCCACCTGCCGGGTGCCCGCCCGCTCGACCACGATCTCCTCGAGCCGCGCGAGGGCCTTGGAGGCCGTACGGACCTTCTCCAGCAGCTGGATACGGCCCTCGTCCAGCTGCAGGAGCGGCTTCACGGCGAGCGCCGACCCGAGCAGCGCCTGCGCCGCGCCGATACGGCCGCCCCGGCGCAGGTAGTCCAGGGTGTCCACGTAGAAGTACGCCGACGTGTCCGAGGCCCGCTTCTCCGCGGCCGCCACGATCTCGTCCGCGGAACCCCCCGCCTCCGCCGCCTCGGCGGCGCTCAGCACCGGGAACCCCAGGGCCATCGCGACCATGGCGGTGTCCACCACGCGCACCGGCACCGGAGCCTGCGCCCCCGCGAGCAGCGCCGCGTCGTAGGTGCCGGAGAACTCGGCCGACAGGTGCAGGGAGACGATCTCGGTCGCGCCCGCCTCCGCCACCGCGCGGTAGGCGGCGGCGAATTCCTCCGGGCTCGGCCGCGACGTGGTGACGGGCTTGCGCCGCTGCAGTGCGCGGGCGACCGCGGGCGCCGACACCTCGGTGCCCTCTTCCAGCGCTTCGTCGCCGATCACCACCGCCAGCGGCACCACGGTGATCCGGTGCCGGGTCAGGGCCTCCTGCGGCAGGTAGGCCGTGGAATCGGTGACGATAGCGACATGGGACGACATGTGCGGGAGGTTACCCGCGCGGAAGGCCCGGCGACAGTACGGCTCCGCCGAGGTGAACCCGGGTGAACGTCCCCGGTTCCCGTCCCGGCCGCACCGGACCCGTCACAGCGCCTTGGGCGGCTGCCCGGCGCCGGGTTCGGACGCCCGCTCGCGCCGCGTCCCCGGCTGAATGTGCGGTTTCGACCCCGGTCCCGGTTCCGACCCCGGTCCCGGCTCCGGCTCCGGGAGCGCCGCGGGCGCCCAGTGGCGCAACGCCCCGGCCTCCAGGTCGATGTCGCGGCCCAGCGCCGCGAGGTCGTCGTCGGCGAAGCGCCGGGCGCGGTCCTGGGCGGCCCAGCGCAGCGAGTCCGCGGAGTGGGTGATACGCCGCGTGCGCTCCTCGAGCTCGCCGATCCGGGCGGCGATGCGGGAGCGGTCGGGTTCGCGCTCCAGCAGCCTCAGCTCCGCGTCGAGCTCCTGGGCGTGGGAGCGCAGCCGGCCGAGCAGGGCGACGGCCTCGCTCAGCGACGGGTCGGCGGCGGCCTGTCCCTCCAGGGCCTCCCCCGTGCTCGTGACGGACGTGCGCAGCGCCAGGCGCAGCTCGGCGAGTTTCCCGGCGGGCCCGGGCCGGCTGTAGCGGCGGGCCTTCAGGCCGGTCTCCTCGACCACCCGGCGGGCCTCGATGCCGGTGCGCTCCACCCCGCGCTTGACCGCCCGCGCGGTCTTGACCGTGGCGACGACGCCGAGCACCACGAAGGAGGCGAAGAGCAGCAGGATCAGGGCGATGGCGACATCCACGGCGGCTCCTCTGCCCGGTCGGCCCGGTCGTCTGACCGGCCCGGTCTGCTCGGTCGGCTGTTCGTCCACCGTAAACGGACGGGGGCGGGCGAGGGTTCCGGGAGAACCCTTACCCGCCCCTTACACCGACCTGGGCCTATCAGCCGACCGCCCAACCGGCCAACCTGCCAACCGGCCAACCTGCCAACCGGCCGAACGATCAGCCCGGCATCACGCCGACGACCCCAGCCGTCACACCGTCACGCGTCACGCGTCACGCCGGAACGATGTTCACCAGCTTCGGCGCCCGCACGATCACCTTGCGGACCCCCGCGCCGTCCAGCGCGGCGACGACCGCCGGGTCGGCCAGGGCCTGGGCCTCCAGGTCGGCGTCGGAGATCGTCGGCGGCACCTCCAGACGGGCCTTGATCTTGCCCTTGATCTGGACGACGCAGGTGACGGACTCGTCCACCACGTACGCCGGGTCGGCCACCGGCAGGTCCTCGTGCGCCAGGGACCCGTCGTGCCCCAGCCGCCGCCACAGCTCCTCGGCGATGTGCGGGGCCAGCGGCGCGATCAGCAGCACCAGGGGCTCGGCCACCGAGCGGGGCACGGGGCCGCCCGCCTTGGTCAGGTGGTTGTTCAGCTCGGTGATCTTGGCGATGGCGGTGTTGAAGCGCAGGCCCTCCAGGTCCTGGCGGACGCCGTCGATCGCCTTGTGCAGGGCGCGCAGGGTGTCCTCGTCCGGCTCGGCGTCCGTGACCGTCACCTCGCCCGTCGCCTCGTCCACGACGTTGCGCCACAGCCGCTGCAGCAGCCGGTACTGGCCGACGACGGCGCGGGTGTCCCAGGGGCGGGAGACGTCCAGCGGGCCCATCGCCATCTCGTACAGGCGCAGGGTGTCCGCGCCGTACTCGGCGGCGATCTCGTCCGGGGTGACGGCGTTCTTCAGGGACTTGCCCATCTTGCCCAGCTCGCGCTTGACCTGCTCGCCGCCGTACCACCAGCCGCCGTCGCGCTCCTCGACCTCGGCAGCCGGGACGGGGAAGCCGCGGCCGTCGCGGTAGACGTAGGCCTGGATCATGCCCTGGTTGAACAGCTTGTGGAACGGCTCCACCGACGACACGTGGCCCAGGTCGAACAGCACCTTGGACCAGAAGCGGGCGTACAGCAGGTGCAGCACCGCGTGCTCGGCGCCGCCGACGTACAGGTCGACGCCGCCGTGCGGCTGCCCCTCGCGCGGGCCCATCCAGTACCGCTCGATCTCGGGGTCGACCAGCGCGCGGTCGTTGTGCGGGTCCAGGTAGCGCAGCTCGTACCAGCAGGAACCGGCCCAGTTGGGCATGGTGTTGGTCTCGCGGCGGTACGGGCGCACGCCGCGGCCGTCGCCCAGGTCCAGCTCGACGTGGACCCACTCCGCGTTGCGGGACAGCGGGGTCTCGGGCTCGGTGTCCGCGTCGTCCGGCTCGAAGGTGCGCGGCGAGTAGTCCTCGACCTCCGGCAGTTCCAGCGGCAGCATCGACTCGGGCAGCGCGTGGGCCACGCCGTCCTCGTCGTAGACGATCGGGAAGGGCTCGCCCCAGTACCGCTGGCGGCTGAACAGCCAGTCGCGCAGGCGGAAGTTGATGGTGCCCTCGCCGATGCCGCGCTGCTCCAGGTACGCGATGACCTTGCGCTTGGCGTCGGCGACCTCCAGGCCGTTCAGGTCGATCTCGTCGTTGGCGGAGTTGATCGCCGGGCCCTGGCCGGTGTACGCCTCGCCCTCCCAGCCCTCGGGCGGCCGGACGGTGCGGACGATCGGCAGGTCGAAGACGGTGGCGAACTCCCAGTCGCGCTCGTCCTGACCGGGGACGGCCATGATCGCGCCGGTGCCGTAGCCCATCAGGACGTAGTCGGCGACGAAGACGGGGATGCGGGCGCCGGTCAGCGGGTTCACGGCGTAGGCGCCGCTGAAGACGCCGGTCTTGTTCTTGCCCTCGGTCTGCCGCTCGACGTCCGACTTGGCCTGGGCCTGCCTGCGGTACTCCGCGACGGCCTCGGCCGGGGTGGCCGCGCCGCCGGTCCAGGCGTCCTTGGTGCCCTCCGGCCAGGCGGCCGGCACCACGGTGTCGACCAGCGGGTGCTCGGGGGCCAGCACCATGTAGGTGGCGCCGAACAGGGTGTCCGGGCGGGTGGTGAAGACGGTGACCGGGGTACCGGCGTGGCCGTCGACGGCGAAGTCGACCTTGGCGCCCTCGGAGCGGCCGATCCAGTTGCGCTGCTGCAGCTTGATCGCCTCGGGCCAGTCCAGCGCGTCCAGGTCGGACAGCAGGCGGTCCGCGTAGGAGGTGATGCGCATCATCCACTGGCGCAGCTTGGCCTTGAAGACGGGGAAGTTCCCGCGCTCGGAGCGGCCGTCGGCGGTGACCTCCTCGTTGGCCAGCACGGTGCCCAGGCCGGGGCACCAGTTGACCGGGGACTCCGAGGCGTAGGCCAGGCGGTACTCACCCAGGACGGTGTCGCGCTCGGCGGGGGTCAGCTCCGCCCAGGCGCGGCCTCCCCCAGAGCCTCCGGCCTGGGAGGTGCCCCCAGGCACGGCGCGCTCGCCCTTCTCGAACTGCTCGACCAGCTCCGCGATCGGGCGGGCGCGGTCGGCCTGGGGGTCGTACCAGGAGTTGAAGATCTGCAGGAAGATCCACTGGGTCCACTTGTAGTAATCCGGGTCGATCGTGGCGAACGACCGGCGCTTGTCGTGGCCCAGGCCCAGCCGGCGCAGCTGGGACTTCATGTTGTTCATGGCCGCCTCGGTGGTGACCCGGGGGTGCTCGCCGGTCTGCACGGCGTGCTGCTCGGCGGGCAGGCCGAAGGCGTCGAAGCCCAGGGTGTGCAGCACGTTGTGGCCGGTCATCCGCTGGAAGCGGGCGAAGACGTCGGTGGCGATGTAGCCCAGGGGGTGGCCGACGTGCAGCCCCGCGCCCGAGGGGTACGGGAACATGTCCATGATGAACTTCTTGGGCCTGGCCAGCTCGCCGTCCCCGGCCAGGTCACCGGTGGGGTTCGGGGCCGCGAAGGTCTGGTGCTCGTCCCAGAAGTCCTGCCAGCGGCCCTCGATGTCGGCGGCCAGGGCGGCCGTGTAGCGGTGGGGCGCAGCCGCCTCCGCGGCGGGGGTGGTCTCGCTCATCGTCCTTCGTACTCCATCGCTGTCATGACGGCCTGCGGCCCGGCCGCCGTACGGACATCTGCCTGCGGAACCGCGGAACTGCGGAAACGAAAAAGCCCCTCGCACAGGAGGGGCGCCGCGCTGACATCGAACCTGGTCAGCACGGCTTACTAAGCAGAAGGCGTACGGCACGCATGCGGTCAGGGTACCCCAGAGCGGGAAGGGCCCGCACCGAGGTTCCCCCCGGTGCGGGCCCTTCCGTGCCGTTCCCGGCCGTGCTCAGCGGTGGTGCGGCTGGTACGAGTCGAGGTAGCCGCGCGCCGGGGTACCGACGCCGGTCACGTCGTCGTAGCCGACGACCGCGGACAGCGAGCTGTCCTTGCCGAGGCTGCGGAGCGAGGTGAGCAGGCCGTCCGCCGCGTCGAAGCCGTTGGCGTAGTCCACGCGGACCACCGCGAGGTCCTTGCCGCGGCCCAGCGGGTGGTCGGTCACGTCGTGGTACGCGCCGGTGCCGTAGCGGTCGTAGATCAGCGGGTTGGCGAAGCCGATCGGCACGCCGTGCCGGGCCTGCTGCGCCAGCGCCTGGACGCCCGCGATGACCGGCGCGGCGAGCGAGGTGCCGCCGATCCGGTACTCGCTGTACTGGAAGGACCCGTCCGGGAAGGCCTGGGTCTGGCCGACCAGGAACCCGGTGTTCGGGTCGGCGACGGCCGAGATGTCCGGCTCGACGCGCTGCTTGACCGTGCCGCCGTTGGCCAGGGCGAGCGCGTTGGGGACGACGCCGCGCTGGTAGAAGGGCTGCGCGTAGAGCTTGCTGGTGCCGCCGCCCGCGCCGGAGGTGTAGGCGCCGGGGAAGGCCGTCCAGGCGGAGCCGTCCGCGGAGAGGGAGGCCTTCAGGGTGCCCCAGCCGGTCTCCCACTGGTACTTGTCGCCCTTGCCGACGGCGAGCGAGGTGCCGCCGACGGAGGTGACCCAGGGGGAGTTCGCCGGGGTGTCGACCTGCTTGGCACCGGTGCCCAGCGGGTTCGCGACGTTGTCGCCCGCGTCGCCGGAGGAGAAGTAGAAGCCGATGCCCTCGACCGCGCCGGTCTGGAAGATCTGGTCGTAGGCGGCGGCGATGTCCGGCGTCTCGTTGGACTCGAGGTCGCCCCACGAGTTGGAGACGATGTCGGCGAGCCGGTGGTCGACGATCTTGGCGAGGGCGTCGAGCAGGTCGTCGTCCGTGCAGGAGGAGGCGCCGACGTAGGTGATGTCGGCGGCCGGGGCGACCGCGTGCACCGCCTCGACGTCCAGGGTCTCCTCGCCGTACCAGCCGGAGGCGTCGCACTCCTCGGGGCTGGTGTAGCGGTAGTCGCGCGGCAGCACCTGGGAGAGCTGGCCGCGCTTGTACGCCGCGTCGCCGTTGCGTGCCGCGTACTTCTTGGCGTCGGCGACGATCGTCGGGGAGGCGAAGGCGTCGGTGATGGCGACGGTGACGCCCTTGCCGTTGTACGAGCCCGCGCCGTAGGCGGCGCGCAGCTGCTTGCCCGTGTAGCCCTTGACGGCGTACGGGGCGTGCGTGCCGTAGGCGACCGGCAGCTTCTTGTCGGTGTTCGACCCGTAGTACGTGGAGAAGGGGCCGGCGTTCTTGAAGACGGCGCCGGGCGGCGGCAGCGTGTCCTGGTGCCGCGCGCGCCGCGGGGAGTTGTCCAGGCCGGTGACGGTGAGGACCGCGCCGCCCAGGGCGGCGGGGACGGAGGCGGTCCCGGTCGGGGCGTGGTAAGTCCTGGCGCCCTTCGCGTAGTTGTGGAGCTGGGTGCCGAACGCCTTCTCCGCGTCGGCGACGTCACCGGTGACGGTCAGGTAGCGGTCGTTGGCACCGGTGACCTTCAGGCCGGAGGACTCGAGCCACTGCCGGGTCTGGGCGACCTGCTGCGCGGTGGCGCCGAAACGGGCCTTGGCCTGCTGCGCCGAGAGGTATTCGCCGTACGAGGCGGAACCGGGGTCGGACACCGCCTTGGCGTAGGCCGCCAGGCCCTGGGCGTCGCGGCCGGCGAGGTAGACCCGGAGGGTGACCGAGGCCGAGTCCGCCGTCGCGCCCTTGTCGGCCTTGGCGGTGGCCCAGGCCGGCTTGCTGCCGGCGAGGCCGTGCCGTCCGTGCGGGGCGTCGGCCTGGGCGCTGGGTATGCCCATCGCCAGCGCACCGGCGACCAGCGGCAGTGTCGCCGCCAGGGCCAGGCCGGCCCGCCTTCTCGAGCGGGTGGAACTCATGTGACCCCCTGCTGTGTGAAGTTCTCGCGGAACGGCGGCGCGCCGGAACCGCGACGCGCGTGGACCGCCACGCCACTCTTCACGTGAACAGCTCATGCCAGGGACATGCGTTCGCCAAGAAGATCCCAAGGAAGGCCCACGAAAGGGCAATTGGGACGGAAAATCGCTCCGGAATCCGGACATTCGGCGCCGCGGACCGGACACTCCGGTGAAGGACCGATCATCCTTGCCGAACGGAGCCCGAACAAACCAACGTTAGCAGTTCGTAATGATCCTCATCCCGGGTTGTCGAAAGACGATCGTTCCGGCCACCCGTACGGGTTAGCGTCTGCCGCATGCGCACCAACCGACAGTCCCCGGACGGTCGCCGGACCCCCCCGATACCGGCGAGCGACATCCTGTCCGGGGCCCTTCGCGCCGCACGGTCGCCCCGCGCCTGGGCGATCGCCGGCACCGCCGCCGCCCTGCTCGTCCTCGCCGTCACCGCGGGTCCGTACCTGCGGGCGTTCCTGGACTTCGGCGCCGGCGTCCTCACCCTCGTCTCCCTGAGCTGCACCGTCATCTGGGGCCTGGTGTCCACCGACACCTTCTTCCTCGGGCCCCGCGAACGCCTGCTCACCCAGGGCATCCACCGCGGTCTCGGCGTCGCCGCGATCGGGTTCCTGATCCTGCACGTGACGACGAAGGTCGTCGAGGTACGGGTCACCACCGCCGGCGCCTTCCTCCCCCTCGGCGTGACCGGCCGGGACGGGCTGATCGCCCTCGGCGTGCTCGCCGCCTACCTGATGATCCTCGCCGCCGCCACGGGCGCCATGCGCAGCGTCTTCGCCGCCAACCGGCACCCGGTGCGGTGGCGCATCCTGCACAGCACCGCGTACGCGTCGTGGTGCATGGCGCTCATCCACGGCCTGCAGTCCGGCCGTTCCGCCAAGTCGTGGATCGTCGTGGCCTACGGGATCTGCCTGGTGGGCGTCGCCATCGGCCTCATCTACCGGCTCCGCAGGACGCGCGGCGAGGCGCTCTTCCCCGAGACCCGTGAGCGCTCCGCCTCCTTCCGCAAGCTCGGCGGCGAACGGGCCGCGTCCCGGGGCGGCTCGGGCGGCCGCCGGCGTGCCGTGCCGCGCGAGGAGACCGGGCCCAGCCTGGCGAGCGCCTACAGCGAACCGCTGCCGCCGCTGCCCAACTTCCCCACCGCCCAGCAGTACACGGCTGTCCCTCCCCCGGCCCCGGACCGTACCCTCGGCATGGATCCCGCGGCCGCCACGATGCAGATGCCGCAGGTACCCGCCCAACCCCAGGCGACGTACCCGCAGCAACCCCAGGTGCCGTACCAGCAGCAACCCCAGCAGACCGGCTGGGACGGCACCCCCGCATGGGGCACGCCGATGCCGGGCGGCGCACAGGACGCGGACCCGCTCGGGGCCGACCGGCTCCAGCCGATCGCCTGGCAGCAGTCCACGCCCGGACCCTATGAAGGACAACGATGAGCGTTCCCGCCATACCGGACCGGTCACCCGCCCCTCGCTCGGGGGCGGGTGATGTGCTGCCCGACGTACGGACCGTCGGGCTGCCCCGGATCACCGCGGGTTTCGACGAGGTGGAGCGCCTGGACCGGGTGACCCACCTGAACGTGCACGGCTCCATGCCGACCATGACCGAGGGCGAACTGCTCGACCTCGCCGAGCTGATGGGCCTGCGCGGCCGGGGCGGCGCGGGCTTCCCCTTCTACAAGAAGCTCAAGGCCGTCGGTGAGGCGGCGCGCCGCCGCGGCACCCCGACCGCCGTGATGGTCAACGGCTGCGAGGGCGAACCGGCCTGCCGCAAGGACGCGGTCATCCTGCGCCGCGCCCCGCACCTGATGCTGGACGGGGCCCTGCTGTGCGCCGAGGTCCTCGGCGCCCGCGAACTGGTCATCAGCGTCACCCGCGACACCAACGAGCAGTCCGTGCGCGACGCCCTGGCCGAGCGCGGCCTCGGCAGCAAGCGCGGCCGCCAGCTCAGGGCCCGGATCGTGCGAATGCCGGAGCGCTTCGTGTCGGGCGAGTCCTCGGGCATCATCTCGGCGGCCAACGGCGGGCTGCCCCTGCCGCCCGGCAAGAAGGTGAGCGCGAGCGAGTCCGGCCTCGGCGGGATGCCGACGCTCTTCTCGAACACCGAGACCTTCACCCAACTGGCCATCGGCGCCCGCATGGGAGCGATCCGCTTCGGCTCCGCGGGCGCCCCGGGCGAGCCCGGCACCGCCATGCTGACCGTCTCCGGCTCGGTGCCCCGGCAGACCGTCGTGGAGACCCCGACGGGCGTGCCGATGTCGTACATCCTGCAGATGTGCGGCGGGAACCCCGGGCAGGGCGTGCTCGTCGGCGGCTACCACGGCAACTGGATCGACCCCAGCGTCGCCTCGATGGTGACCATCGCCCGCGAGAGCCTGGAGGCCCACAAGGCCACCCTCGGCGCGGGTGCCCTGCTCCCCCTCGACCCCGGCCTGTGCCCGCTGGGCGAGTCGCTGCGGGTCGCGCAGTGGCTGGCCGCGGAGACGGCCGGGCAGTGCGGGCCGTGCCGCCTCGGGCTGCCCCGGATGGCCGGGCTGCTGCAGGACGTGCTCAACGGCGGCGGGCAGGCCGCGCTGGAGCAACTGCGGCAGACCGCGGTCGCGGTGAAGGGACGCGGGGTGTGCAAGCACCCCGACGGCTCGATGCGCTTCGTGATGTCCACCATCAACGCCTTCACCGACGACCTGGCCGCCCACGTCCTCGGCGGCGGCTGCGGCCGCCCCACGGTGGGTGTGCTGCCGCTGCTGAAGTCCGACCCGCCCGCGCCGCGCGGCGGCTCCGCGGGTTCGGCGGCCGCGGCGACCAGCAACAAGCGGCTGAACGTCGACTGGACGCTGTGCAAGGGCCACGGCCTGTGCGCCGGCGTGCTGCCCGAGATCGTACGGCTGGACCGGGACGGCTACCCCGACATCGCGGGCACGCCCGTACCGCCGCACCTGGACGCGGCGGCGCAGCGCGCGGTGGCCCGCTGCCCCGCGCTGGCGCTGCGCATGGACGAGGGCGGCCGCCGCTGACCGCGGCCGCACGGCACAGGGGCCCGGCACCTCTTCGGTGCCGGGCCCCTGTCACGTCGGGGCCACGCGGCGTGCGCCGAAGGCGGTGGGGAGCCGCCGCACACGGGCGGCCAACGCGAAGAGCCCGTCCGATCGGACGGGCTCTCATCGCACTGCGGAAGTGGAGCTACGGGGATTCGAACCCCGGACCTCTTGCATGCCATGCAAGCGCTCTACCAACTGAGCTATAGCCCCGCGGTGCCGTTCCTCCGGGTTCCCCCGGCGACCTGGGATACATTACACGGCCCCGGGGCCGGTTCGCCAAATCCATTCCTGGCCCCTGGGCAGGGCACCCGGTACTGTCGGCTGACCCGCTCCCCGGACGAACCTGGAGAAGGCCGCAGTGACCGCGACGCAGCCGATCGCCGACACCGTGGCGCCCGGCCCCCGGGTCCCGCGGGCCACCCTGGTCGCGGCGCTGGTGTGCCTGGTGTCCTTCGCGGCGTTCTGGGCGGCCCAACGCGCCGCCCACGTCTCGATGATCGACCTCACCGTCTACCGGGCCGAGGGCTGGTCGGTGCGCAACGGGGACGACCTGTACGCGATGCGGGTCACCCACGCGCAGTTGCCCAACACCTATCCGCCCTTCGCGGCCCTGCTCTTCACGTCCCTGACGCTGCTCGGGCCGGGTGCCGCGCGGATCGCGGCGACCGCGGCCAACCTGGGCCTGCTGGTCGTCCTGTGCCACCTGTCGCTCCGGCTGGCGGGGTTGCCGCGGCGGCTGCCCCCGGCGGCGGCCGCGCTGGGCGTCGCGGCGGGCGCGGTGTGGTGCGAGCCGGTCTGGACGACGTCGAGGTACGGGCAGATCAACCTGCTGCTCGCGGTGCTCGTCCTGGGGGACCTCACGAGGATCCGGGACGCGGGCCCGGCCCGGGGCGCGAGAGCGGGGGCGGGAGCGGGGGCGGGCATCGTCGCCGGCATCGGCATCGGCATCGCGGCCGGGATCAAGCTGACGCCGCTGCTGTTCGTGGCCTTCCTCGCGGTCGGCGGGGCGGTGCTCGCCCGGCGCCGGCGCGAGCGCTGGAACGCGTGGCTGCGGGCGGCGGTCGTGGCGTCCGTCACCTTCGCCGCGACCGCGGGGCTCTCCGCGCTCGTCCTGCCGCGGGACTCCCGGCGCTTCTGGACGGAGGTCGTGGTCTCCGCCGACCGGGCCGGCCACGGCGAGGACACCGCCAACCAGTCGCTGCGCGGCGTCCTGGCCCGTGCGCTGCACACCGGTGACCCCGGCGCCTGGTGGCTCCTCGTGGCCGTCCTGGTGGCCGCCGCGGGCCTGGCCGTCGCCGCGGCCCACCTGGCGGCCGGGGAGACCGCCTGGGCGGTCCTGTCGTGCGCCGTCACGGCACTGCTGGTCAGTCCCGTCTCCTGGTCGCACCACTGGGTGTGGGCGGTCCCCCTGGTCGTCCTCCTGGCCGCCGAGGCCGCACGGCGGAGCCGCCCCGCACGCTGGTGGGCCTGCGCCGCCGTGTCCGCCCTGGTCTTCTGCTCGTACGCGCTCTGGCTCACCCCGCACGGCGACGGCGTCTCGCGGCCCGAACTCCACCAGTCCGCCGGGCAGATGGCCCTCTCCGCGGTCTACCCGGCCGTCGGTGCCGCCTTCCTGTGCCTGTCGGCCGCCGTCGCCCTGCGGGCCCGGCGCGGCGTCCCCGCGGCCGGGTGGGGCTGAGCGCCACCGAACAGCGCGGCCGGGAGGGCGGTTTCGTGCTGCCGTCCACCGCGCGGCACCGGGCCGGGACCGCGGCGTCGCTCGACGGCGCTCGCCGCGAACCGGCGCCCGGACGGACCGGGTGAAACGCGAGGATCCCGCCTCCCCTGAGGGGAGACGGGATCCGGTGCCGCTGTGGAGCTACGGGGATTCGAACCCCGGACCTCTTGCATGCCATGCAAGCGCTCTACCAACTGAGCTATAGCCCCGCTGTCCTCGGGCTTTCGGCCCGGCGAACGAGAAGAAGCTTAGCCGGTCGGGGCCGGATTCCTGAAATCGGCTCCGGCCCGGCCCCGCCCCGCCCGACGGACCCGTCGGCCGCGCCCGTCAGTCGTCGTCGCCGAGCACCGGCTCGGGCAGCGTCCCGGCGTTGTGCTCCAGCAGCCGCCAGCCGCGGGCGCCCTCGCCGAGGACCGACCAGCAGGTGTTGGACAGCCCGCCGAGCGCCTCCCAGCTGCGCGGGTCCAGCCCGAGCAGCCGGCCGATGGTGGTGCGGATGGCGCCGCCGTGGCTGACGACCACCAGCACACCGCCGTCGGGCAGCTTGTCGGCCGCCGCGAGCACCACCGGGGCGGCCCGTTCCGCCACCTCGGTCTCCAGCTCGCCGCCGCCGCGGCGCACGGGCTCGCCGCGCTTCCAAGCGGCGTACTCGTCGCCGTGCCGCTCGGTGATCTCCTCGTGGGTCAGGCCCTGCCAGACGCCCGCGTAGGTCTCCCGCAGCCCCTCGTCGTACGAGATGTCCAGGCCCGTGAGGGCGGCCAGCTCGGCGGCCGTGTCCGCGGCGCGCTGCAGGTCGGAGGAGACGATCGCGTCCGGCTGCAGCGCGGCCAGCAGCCGTGCGGCCCGCTTGGCCTGGGCGACGCCGGTGGACGTCAGCGGGATGTCCGTGGAGCCCTGGAAACGGCCCTCGACGTTCCACGAGGTCTGCCCGTGCCGCCAGAAGACGACACGGCGGCCGCGGCCGCGCGCGTGCCCGTTCAGATCAGGTCTCCGTCCTCGTCGGCGGCCGCGGTGGCGCGGGCGTGCTCCTCGGCCTTGCCGCGGGTGGCGACGGCGTCCTTGGGGAGCTCGAGCTCGGGGCAGTCCTTCCAGAGCCGCTCCAGCGCGTAGAAGACCCGCTCCTCCGAGTGCTGGACGTGCACCACGATGTCGATGTAGTCGAGCAGGACCCAGCGACCGTCGCGCTCGCCCTCTCGGCGCACCGGCTTGACGCCGAGCTCCTCCTGCAGCCGCTCCTCGACCGCGTCGACGATGGCCTTCACCTGGCGGTCGTTCGGCGCGGAGGCCAAGAGGAACGCGTCGGTGATGGAGAGGACGTCGCTGACGTCGTAGGCGATGATGTCGTGCGCGAGCTTGTCGGCGGCCGCCTGGGCGGCGGTCTTGATGAGCTCGATGGAGCGGTCCGTGGCGGTCACAGGTGCGGCTTTCCGGTCGGGGACGTCGTACGTCCAGGGTCTCACGGACCGTCCTCGGTCCCCGACCGGTCGTGCGCCGCCCCGGTCAGCTCTTCTCCGGCGGGCTGTAGTCCTGCCCCAGGACGACCGTGATGTCGGCGTTGGAGGCCACCTCGCCCTTCTTGGCGGCCTTGGCGGGCAGGCCCAGCGTCTTGGCCAGCTCCTCCGCGTCCGCCTTCTTGGCGGCGTCGGCGTACAGGACCTGCGAGGTCGCCTGGGTACCCGCGGAGGCGCCCGAGACGAAGGTGTAGCCGCCGCCGACGATCTGGACCTGGGCCTCGCCGGTGTTGGTGGCCACGCCGGTGGCGTTGCGCAGGGTGACCCGGGGGATGCCGTCGGAGTCGGTGTTGGTGACGGTGCCGCCGAGCACCTTCTTGACGACGTCCTCGGTGGACTTCTCGCTCAGCGTGCCGTCCGGCTCCACGGGCAGCGTCTCGGTGGTGTAGTCGCCGCCCTTGGCCTCCTCCGACAGCGCCGCGAGGCTGCTGCCGAGGTCCTTCTCGGTCAGCGGGGGCTCGATGACCTGGTTGAGCCCCTCGACGGTCTTGGTCGCCAGGTCGGGGTCGCTGTACATCTTCTTCAGCATGGCCTGCACGACCTGGCCGAAGCGGGCGAGCTGCTTGTCGGGCCCCTCGCCCGGTTCCCGGTGGACGGCGTACGCGACGGCGGCCTGGCCGCCCAGCTCCTGCTGCTTGCCGGGCTTGACGAGGGTCTTGTCGCCCTTCTTCTTGCCGGCCTTCACCGTGACGTCGGTGTCGACCAGGATGCCGCCGAGGGACTCGACGAGGTTGTCCAGGTACGGGGTGTCCAGCCGCCAGGTGCCGCTGATCTTCGTGCCGAGCAGGCCTTCCAGCGCCTCGCGCGTGGGGGCGGAACCGCCCTCCACGACGGACTTGCCGAGCGTGGTGCTGCCCCCGTCGTCGCTGCCTACGGCGAGCGAGTTCGGCAGCAGGACGGTGGTGCCCTTCTTGGTGGTCGAGTTGCTGACCAGCAGCGCGGTGGAGGTCTCCTCGCTGCCGACCGGGCGCAGGTGCAGCACGATCACGTCGCGCTTCTGGCCGCCCGCGGCCTGCTGCGCGGTCCCCGTGTCCCCGCCGAGGCCGGGGATCTTGCCGGCCTTCCACAGGTAGCCGACGCCGCCGACGGCGGCCAGCGCCAGGACCACGACGGCGGCGACCACGCGGTTGCGGCCGCGGCGCCTGGCCTCCTCGCGGCGCTCGGTGCGGGACTCGGTGAACTTCAGCCAGTCGATGACCTCTTCCGACTCCTCGGTCTCCTCGTCGACGAAGGAGAACTGGCCGGTGTGGAAGTCGGCTTCGCCGGAGGGGTCGCGGCCCGCGGCGGGCCGGGCCGCAGGCTGCTGCTCCTCGTATCCGGGCTGCCGCTGGGCGGGAGGGGCCTGCGGGGGCGTCTGCGGGGGCGCCGGCGCCGGGGGCTGCTGCCCGTACTGCTGCTGCTCCTGCGGGTAGTACGGCTCCTGGTACTGCGGCTGCTGCGGGATCCACCCCTGGTACTGCTGCGTCTGCTGGGGGTGCTGCGGCTGCTGTTGGGACTGCTGGGGGTGCTGCGGCTGCTGCTGGGGGTGCTGCGGCTGCTGCTGGGGGTGCTGCGGCCGCTGCCCGTACTGCTGCTGCCCGGAGTAGCCCTGCTGTCCCTGCTGCCCCTGGTAGGCCTGCTGCTGGCCGGTCTGCTGGGCGTACGGGTCGTACTGCCCGTACTCCTCGCCGTAACCGTTTGCGTAGTCGGCCCGCTGCTGTGCGTAGGGGTCCTCTCCGTAAGGGTCCTGACCGCCCTGCTCGGGTGTTCCCTCGGCGTATTGCCATCGGGGGTAGTCGTTCACTGGGGACCCCTCCAGTTGCCGATCAGCCGCTGATCACTTACCGGTACAGCCTGCGTTTGTCGATGTAGCGCACGACGCCGTCGGGCACGAGGTACCAGACCGGCTCCCCCTTGGCCACCCGCTGCCGGCAGTCGGTGGAGGAGATCGCCAGGGCGGGCACCTCCACGAGGGAGACCCCGCCGGCCGGGAAGCCGGGGTCGGACAGCGTGTGCCCGGGGCGGGTGACACCGATGAAGTGCGCCAGCGAGAACAGCTCCTCGGCCTTGCGCCAGGAGAAGATCTGGGCCAGCGCGTCCGCCCCGGTGATGAAGAACAGCTCCGCCTCGGGGTGCTCGGCCCGCAGGTCGCGGAGCGTGTCGATGGTGTACGTGCGGCCACCGCGTTCGATGTCGCTGCGGCTGACCGAGAACTGCGGGTTCGACGCGGTGGCGATCACCGTCATCAGGTAGCGGTCCTCGGCCGCGGACACCTTCTGGTCGCTCTTCTGCCAGGGCTGGCCGGTGGGCACGAAGACGACCTCGTCCAGCTGGAAAAGGTGCGCCACCTCGCTGGCCGCCACGAGGTGGCCGTGGTGGACGGGATCGAACGTCCCACCCATCACACCGATTCGCTTCTTCATGCGGATAGACCCTACCCGCATCACCTCGTCGGGCTCAGCGGTCGCGGTTGAAGCGCGTGGTGATGAAGAGCAGGAGCAGCAGCGCGAACAGCGCGCCGCCGCCCGTGAGGTACGGGCTCAGGCTCTCGTGGTTGCCGCCACCCTCGCCCTCGGCGAGCGTGGTCAGGACGGCGGCGGTCGCGTAGGAGGTCATCTCGGCGTTCCCCTGGTGGCTTCGGGTCTGTCGACGGGCGGAAGGCTCGGCAACATCGTACGGGCGGTGCGGGTGGAACTTCGCGGTGGCTCCACGCGTCCTCACTACGTACCCGACGGGCGAGCAGGGGGGCGAGGACATATGTCCGGTCCGAACGATTCGAGCGGTGCGAACGGCGGCGCGAGCGGAGGGAAGCTGCCCGGACGCAACCGGCGACGCTTCGAGGGCATCTCCTCGCGCGCCTACGAACACCCGGCCGACCGCTCGGCCCTGGTCGCGCTGCGCAAGCTGAGCGGCTTCGACACCGTCTTCAAGGCGCTCAGCGGGCTGCTGCCGGAGCGCTCCCTGCGGCTGCTGTTCCTCTCGGACTCGGTGCGCGTCGGCGACCAGCAGTTCGCGCACCTCAACGACATGCTGCGGGACGCCTGCTACATCCTCGACCTGCCCAAGGTCCCGCCGATGTACGTCACCCAGGACCCGCAGCCCAACGCGATGTGCATCGGCCTGGACGAGCCGATCATCGTCGTCACCACCGGGCTGGTGGAGCTGCTGGACGAGGAGGAGATGCGGGCCGTCGTGGGCCACGAGGTCGGCCACGCGCTGTCGGGCCACTCCGTCTACCGCACGATCCTGCTCTTCCTGACCAACCTGGCGCTGCGGGTCGCGTGGATACCGCTGGGCAACCTCGCGATCATGGCGATCGTCACCGCGCTGCGCGAGTGGTTCCGCAAGTCGGAGCTGTCCGCCGACCGGGCCGGGCTCCTGGTCGGCCAGGATCTGCAGGCCTCGATGCGGGGTCTGATGAAGATCGCCGGGGGCAACCACCTGCACGAAATGAACGTGGACGCGTTCCTGAAGCAGGCCGAGGAGTACGAGGAGTCCGGCGACCTGCGCGACTCCGTCCTGAAGATCCTCAACGTCCTGCCGCGCAGCCACCCGTTCACCACGGTGCGGGCCGCGGAGCTGAAGAAGTGGGCCGCGAGCCGCGACTACCAGCGCATCATGGACGGCCACTACCCGCGGCGCAGCGAGGACAAGGACACCTCGGTCTACGACTCGTTCAGGGAATCCGCGAGCCACTACGCCGACACGGTGAGGACGAGCAAGGACCCGCTGATGAAGCTGCTGTCCGACCTCGGCTCGGGGGCCGGCGACATCGGCGGCCGGCTGCGCGACCGCTTCACCGGGACGCCGGGCCCGGACTCCGGCCCGTCGGGCCGCCCGCCGAAGGACGCGCAGGACCCGCCGTCGGAGGGCTGATCCCCGGTCCGGCCGCCGGGGCCGGGGCGAGCACCCCGCACACCGAACTGATCGCGTGGCGCCGGTCGTGGGGGTCCACGCCGGGCTGCGCCGGCGGCCGCTGCCCGGCCAGCAGCGGCAGGAAGTGCGCCACGGGGGCGCCCGCGCAGGACAGCGGCCCGGCCTCGACGGCGGCCTGCAGCAGTTCCACGTGCCGGTCGCGCAGGTCCGCGCGGTCGAAGCGCAGCCGCAGCTCGCGCCGCACGGTGAACAGCGAGGCCTGGCCGCTGCCCCCGGTGGCGGCCCGCACGGCGTAGACCAGGGTGTGGTCGGTGACGACCTCCAGGGTCTCCTCCCCCGCCTCGGCCACGCTCATGGTGCCGCGCACCTTGACCTCGTCGTCGGCGAGGGCGACGCGCGTGGGGTCGAAGCGCACCAGCCAGCCGGTCGCCGCGTGGCGCCCGTCGTCCGCCGGACGTTCCAGGCTGCGGTCGAACTGGTCGAGCTGGCCGGGGTCGAGCATGAGGCGCACCGCACGGACGTCCCCGCCGGTCAGGGCGCCGGGGTCGGCGGAGGAGGCGACCAGGTACTCCTTCGCGGAGACCAGGGCCTGCATCACCTGGCTCTCGCTGAAGTGCGCGGTACGGCGCGCCGGCGGCAGCGCGTAACCCTTGCCGCCGGCCCGGTAGTGCTCGGCGCGCTGCCCGGCGAAGGGCCGGGAGCGGTCCACGGCGGCCACCGCGGCCGTGGGGACGAGCGGCAGCAGGGTGATCCGCAGCGGCTCCGCCACGGGAGGGGCGGGTGCGTCGTAGGGGTTGCGTATGCCCAGGTAGACGGCGGTGCCGAAGGCCACCGCGATCAGCAGGACGAGGACCAGGGCCTGCCGCGGGGCGCCGCCGCGGGCCCAGGGGCGGCGGGTGCGTACCGAGCGGGCCGAGCCGTCCAGCCGCTCACGCGCGGAGAACTCCTGTATCCGGGCAGCGCGCACGAACGATTCGTCGAAGACGACGGATCGGTACTCGTCCTCGCCTCCGCCGGGGGAGCCCTCGGGGTTCCCCTCCGGTGGGTCACCAGGCCCGCTCATACAACAAGCGTAGGTCTGTCAGGGCCCTTTAAAACGTCCTGGTACGAGACAAGTTCGGGCGGTGCTCAGGGGCTGTGGCTGACCGCCACCGGGGGGAGCGAGGGGGCTCCGATCCGGCCCGTCGGGGAGGGCGGGACGGAGGGCTGGCGGGCGCCCCCGGCGCCCCGGTAGACCGCCGCGAACGTCAGTGCCACCACGCCGATGCCCATCACCACGGCGAGCACCCACGCCACGGTCCGGTGCCAGCGCCCGTGCCCCCGGTAGGGGCTGCGCTGGGAGTAGAGGTCCTCGTACTCCTCGTCCTCGTCGGAGCGCGCGGCGTCCTTCTCCTCGTACGGAGCGGAGCCGTCCTCCCCGCCCAGGACGCGCGGGCGGGACGCCTCGGCCTCGGCCTGGGCCGTGGCGGCGGCGAGCATGCGCTCGTGGGCGCTGGGTTCGTGGAAGGCCGCCGCCCGTATGAAGGCCTCGTCGAGCACCACGGACGCGAATTCGTCATCCGCGCCACCGTGGTCCTCGCCGTCCGGGAACGGCTTGCCCCCCAGTTCGTCCGGCACCCGTCCAGAATAGGGCCGATGACGCGGATTGGGCAGGCCGCTCGTGAAGTCCGTCCGTCAGGCGCGCGGCGTTTCAGCCGCGCACGTGCCCGTCCCCGGTGAAGACGTACTTGGTGGAGGTCAGCTCCGGCAGGCCCATCGGGCCGCGGGCGTGCAGCTTCTGGGTGGAGATGCCGATCTCCGCGCCGAAGCCGAACTGGCCGCCGTCGGTGAACCGGGTCGAGGCGTTGACGGCGACCGCGGCGGAATCCACCAACTGGGTGAACCGCCGGGCCGCGGGCTGCGAGGTGGTGACGATGGCCTCGGTGTGCCCGGAGGACCACAACCGGATGTGCTGCACGGCCGCGTCCAGCGAGTCCACCACGGCGGCGGCGATGTCATGGCTGAGGTACTCGGTCTCCCAGTCCTCCGCGGTGGCCGGGACGACGGTGGCCGAGGTGCCGCTCTTCGCGGCCAGTTCCCGCACCCGTTCGTCGGCGTGCACGGTGACCCCGGCCTCCGCCAGCGCGTCCAGGGCCCGCGGCAGGAAGTCGGCGGCGATGTCCCGGTGCACCAGCAGGGTCTCGGCGGCGTTGCACACGCTCGGGCGCTGCGCCTTGGAGTTGAGCAGGACCGAGACGGCGACGTCGAGGTCGGCCTGCGCGTCCACGTACACGTGGCAGTTGCCGGTGCCGGTCTCGATCACCGGGACGATCGACTCCTCGACCACCGTCTTGATGAGGGAGGCGCCGCCGCGCGGGATGAGCACGTCGACCATGCCGCGGGCGCGCATCAGTTCGCGCACCGACTCGCGGCTCTCCCCCGGCACCAACTGCACGGCGTCGGCGGGCAGTCCGGCACCGCCGACCGCGTCGCGCACCACCGTCACCAGCGCGGAGTTGGAGTGGTGGGCGGAGGAGGAGCCGCGCAGCAGGACCGCGTTGCCGGACTTCAGGCACAGCGAGGCCGCGTCCACGGTGACGTTGGGCCGGGCCTCGTAGATGATGCCGACCACGCCCAGCGGCACCCGGATCTGACGCAGGTCCAGCCCGTTGGGCAGCGTCGAGCCGCGCACCACCTCGCCGACCGGGTCGGGCAGTCCGGCCACGTCCCGCACGTCGGAGGCGATGGCCCGGACGCGCTCGGGGGTCAGGGTCAGCCGGTCCACGATCGCCTCGCCGGTCCCGCCCTCGCGGGCGCGGGCGACGTCCTCGGCGTTGGCCTCGACGATCTCCCGGGTGCGGACGACCAGGGCGTCGGCGACCGCGAGCAGCGCGTCGTCCTTCACCGAGCGCGGCAGCGGGGCGAGGTCGTCGGCGGCCGCACGGGCGCGGTAGGCGGCCTGCAGCACCGGGCTCTTCGGCCACGGCGAGGGCAGGGAGGCGGCGAGGTCGTCGTTGCTGTGGCTGCGGCTGCTCATAGCGGCCAGGGTACGGCGTGGGCGCCACGTGACGGGGCGGCTTTCCAGCGGGTGAGACCCGTGCGGAGCACGGCCGCAGGGCCGCCGCGGGTCAGTAGGGGTGCACCCCGACGGGCGCCGCCGGCGGCGGCCCGTAGCCCTCCGCGAGGCGCTGGTGGTAGGTGTCGCGGTCGATGACCTCCAGGCCCACGGTCTCCCACGGCGGCAGGTTGGCGGAGGAGCGGTGCTCGCCCCACAGGCGCAGCGCGATGGCGGCGGCGTCGTGCAGGTCGCGGGCCTCCTCCCAGTACCGGATCTCGGCGTGGTCGGCCGCGTACCTGCTGGTGAGCAGGAAGGGGTGGTCGTTCGCGAGCTGTTCCAGCGCGCGCCGCACCTCGGCGAGCGGGGCCTCGGGCCCGGAGACGCTGAGCGTCACGTGCCAGAGCCGGGACACGGGGCGCTCCCGCGTCACGGGCGGGGCGGTGTCGTCGCTCGTCACGCTCACCAGTGTCCGCTCCGCCGTCCCTCGGGACGACGATGCCCCCGGGCGCCCTCGTCTCACCGGTCGCCTCCCTGTCGTCCCTGTCGTCGCGTCCCTGGCCGGATTCCGTGCTCCGCCCACAAAGTCCAGCAGCCCGGAAGCGGCCGCGGGGCGGTTTTCACGAAGTAACCACGAAGGAGGTCCGCCTCAGTGGTGCAGCAGTACGAGGTCGTCCCGGTGCACGACCTCGCGCTCGTAGGCGGGGCCCAGTTCCCGTGCCAGTTCACGGGTCGAGCGCCCGAGCAGCCGCGGCAGTTCCCTGGCGTCGAAGTTCACCAGGCCGCGCGCGACGGCGTGGCCGGAGGTGTCGCGCAGTTCGACCGGGTCGCCGGCGGTGAAGTCGCCCTCGACCGCCGCGATGCCGGCCGGCAGCAGCGAGGTGCGGCGCTTGACGACCGCCTGCACGGCGCCGTCGTCCAGGACGAGCGCGCCGAGCGGGGTGGAGGCGTGGGCCAGCCACAGCAGCCGGTCGGCGGAGCGCTTTCCCGTGGCGTGGAAGAGGGTGCCCGTACGCCGTCCGGCCAGGGCGTCCGCGGCCTGCGAGGCGGAGGTCAGCACGACCGGGACGCCGGCGCCGGCGGCGATCCGGGCGGCCTCGACCTTGGTGACCATGCCCCCGGTGCCGACGCCGGCCTTGCCCGCGCTGCCGATGGAGACGCCCTCCAGGTCCTGCGGCCCGTGGACCTCCTCGATGCGCGAGGTGCCCGGGAGCGCGGGGTCGCCGTCGTAGAGGCCGTCGACGTCGGAGAGCAGGACGAGCAGATCGCCCCGGACGAGGTGGGCGACGAGGGCGGCGAGGCGGTCGTTGTCGCCGAAGCGGATCTCGTCGGTGGCCACCGTGTCGTTCTCGTTGACGACCGGCAGGGCGCCCATCGCGAGCAGCTGGTCCAGCGTCCGGTAGGCGTTGCGGTAGTGCGCCCGGCGGCTCATGTCGTCGGAAGTGAGGAGCACCTGGCCGACCCGTACGCCGTACCGGGCGAAGGAGGCCGTGTAGCGGGCGACGAGCAGGCCCTGGCCGACGCTGGCGGCGGCCTGCTGCCGGGCCAGGTCCCGCGGCCGCCGGGTGAGCCCGAGCGGCGCCAGGCCCGCGGCGATGGCACCGGAGGAGACCAGGACGACCTCCCTGGCGGCCGTGCCCTCCTGCGCCGGGCCGTCCTGGCTGCCGCGCGCCTTGGCCAGCACGTCCACGAGGGCGTCCACCCGGTCCGCGTCCAGGCCGCCGGCCGCGGTCGTCAGCGAACTCGACCCGACCTTGACCACGACCCGCCGGGCCTCCGCCACGTCCTGCCTCGCGCTCGCCACGTCCGTCCCTTTCCTCTCCCGGCTTCGCAATCTACGGCAGAGGGGCGGTCCGGTGCCGCCGGCTTCCACCCAGCGGACGGGCCGGAGGGACCGCGGCGACGGGACCAAGGACCCGCAGGCCCGCACCGGGAACGCGCGTACCATGGGACCTTGCGTTCGAAGCCCTCGGGCCGCGCGTGCGCCGCCCGAGCAGCCCAGAGGAAGATCCGCCTGTGACATCTCACACGGGAGAGCCGGCGCTCGGCCTTCCGCTTCCTGACCACCAGGCTTGCTGTGCAGGGAGTTTGGACGCCCGTTCGAGCCAAGTGCCCCCACGGTTTTGGATGGTAGGTTGCCCGCTGTGAAACGCACCTTTGGGACCAGGCCGGAGACATTCCACTTCGCGTTGCTGCTGCTGCAGGCCTGCGCGTTGATCGCCCAGATCGTGGGGGTGGCGCTCCCCGGCATGGCACTTCTCGTCGGTGCGGCGGCGCTCGGCTACGCGGCCGATCTCGTCATGCACGCCGGCAAGACGCCCCCGCCCAGGATCCTCGGCCAGCTCCACGCGGAAGCGGTCACCCGGCAGGCGCTGCGCGACCTGCTGCTGGTGACCGGCCTGCTGCGCCTGGAGGTCGGGCCGTCGACCGGGTTCTGGCTGGTCTGCCTCGGCGGCCTGCTCGTCGTGCACGGCGGGCACGTCGCCCTGCAGGCCGGCACCATCCTGGTGCAGCGCGCGCGCAAGCTGCCGGTCGTCACCCGGAACATCGACACCTCCGGCCTCAGGCTTCCCTCCGCTCCCCCGGCCGTGATCACCCGCCGGCCGGGGCTGCGGCTGCTGCTGGCCGAGCTCCCCGCCGTCGCGGGGCTCTCGCTCACCGCGGCGGGCGGGCCCACCGGCTGGGCACTCGCCGGGGTCGGCCTCGCCGCCGTCCTGTCGCTCGCCGCCCTCGCGGTGCTCGCGCTCGCCTTCCTGCCCGGGCGCCGCGCCCCGCGGCAGGAGGAGGTCATGGAGTGGTTCGACGCGTGGCTGCGCGACTACCGGCCGACCGTCGGCATGTACTTCTCCGGCGGCCGCAGCTCCGCGTACCAGGCGAACATGTGGCTGTCCGCGCTGGAGAAGCTCGAGGGCCGGCCCGTGATCGTGCTGCGTGAGCGGGCGATGGTGCCGCGCATCGGCGCCACCGACCTGCCCATCGTGTGCCTGCCGAGGGTCGCCGACCTCATGCGCCTCGGCGACTCCAGCCTCAAGGTGCTGCTGCACCCGGCCAACGCGCCGAAGACCTCCCAGGTGCTGCGCATCCCGTCGATCATGCACACCTTCGTCAACCACGGCGAGAGCGACAAGCTGTCCAGCTGCAACCCGTACGCGAAGGCCTACGACGAGGTCTGGGTGGCGGGCCCCGCCGCCCGCGAGCGCTACGCCCTCGCCTCGGTCGGCGTGGCCGACGACGACGTCGTGGAGGTCGGCCGCCCCCAGCTGGCCGGCGTGGAGCGCGGCTCCGGTCCGGTTCCGGCCGGGTCCCCGGTCACCGTGCTGTACGCGCCCACCTGGGAAGGGTGGACCGACGACCCGGGCAACACCTCCATCGTCCTGGCGGGCGAGACGATCGTCCGCCGGCTGCTCGCCGACCCCGGGGTGCGGCTGCTCTACCGCCCGCACCCGCTGACCGGCTCCGTCGACCCCCGTGCCGGTGCGGCCAACCACCGCATCACCCAGCTCATCGAGGAGGCCCGCGCCGCCGGCCGGCAGTCCGTCGCGACGCCCGCGCAGCGCGAGGTGCTGGAGCGGACCGAGCGCGAGCTGGACCGGCTCACCGCCGCCTGGACGCTGATGTCCGCGGACGACCTGGAGCGGATGGCCGACAAGGGCGTGTCCGGGGACGTCACCGTCGCCGAGGCGACGCGGCGCGCGACCGAGGAGTGGGAGGCCGTCTACTGGACGGCGCTGCCCGCCACCGAGCACCAGGTGCTCACCGGGGAGAGGCCCGGCCTCTACTCCTGCTTCAACCACTCGGACGTGCTGATCACGGACGTCTCCAGCGTCATCTCCGAGTTCATCGTGAGCGGCAAGCCCTACGCGGTCACCAACACCACGGACCTGGCCGAGGGGGCCTTCCGCGAGACGTTCCCCACCGTCCGCGCCGGCACCGTGCTGACCCCGACCGCCAAGGGCCTCGACGAACTGCTGGGCGTCGCCCGCGGCAGTCAGGACGACACCCTGGCGACGGCCCGCGAGGAACTGCGGGTGCACCTGCTGGGCCCGGCCGAGCCGACTTCCGCGGAACGCTTCCAGGAGGCCGTGCACGCCCTCGCGGCCCGCGTCGACGAACGGCGGGCCAAGGCGGCGGGAGCCGCCCCCCAGGCGCTCCCCCGGCAGCGCGCCGGAGCCGTCTGACAGCGGCGCACAGGACGACGGAGGAGGCCTCCGGCGGGAACGTTCCGTTCCCGCCGGAGGCCTCCTCCTTTTGCGTGCCCGCGCGCCGGGTGACCCGGATCACGCCACCGGGCCCCGAGACACCATTCGACAACTTTTTGTTTACTCGCCATTAACCCGTGCAACCATTGTGAGTCGCCGGGTGTCGTAGGTGCGGTGGATGCGGGAGCCGTCCGTGACGGCCGCGCCACCCTCCCGCCCACGCCGGACCGGAAGCCGGTCCGGCGTCCCTTCTCGCCCCGAAAGGTTCCTGGTCCATGGAAATACCGCCGCTCGCGGAAGTACGGCGCCTCACCGAGAAGAAGCGGGACGCCTGGTGGACCGTCTTCCTCGTCGATCCGGTGGCGACCCCGCTGGTGCGCTGGACGGCCAGGTGGACCCGCGTCACCCCCAACCAGATCACCTGGGGCGCGCTGTTCCTCGGCCTCGGCGCGGCAGCGTGCTTCGCGATGGCCGACTGGAAGTGGCTGATCGTCGGCGCCGTGCTGTACCACTTCAGCTTCATCCTCGACTGCATGGACGGGAAGCTGGCCCGGCTCACCGGCCAGGGATCGGAGTTCGGCGGCTGGCTCGACTACATCTTCGACCGCATCCGCGTGGTGTGCTGCGCCGCGGCCCTGATGGGCGGCCAGTTCTACCGCACCGACAAGCCGGTCTACATGTGGCTCGCCCTCGCGGTGATCTTCCTCGACGCCCTGCGCTACCTCGACGCGCTGCAGATCTTCAAGGTGCGGGCCGGGATGCGCAAGAAGATCCGCAAGCGCCTGCAGCAGGTCGAGGCGGCCAAGCCGACCGCCTTCATGGAGGACCTGCTGCGCGAGCGGGCCGAGGACGACGAGACGCAGGCCGACGCGGACGCCCAGGCCGCGGCCAAGGTGCTCGGCTCCGTCGAGCCCGGCCCGCGGTCCGTCCCCGCCCAGTGGAACGGCCCCGGCGCCTCCGCGGCGGACGTGACGGCCACGACGGACGACGGGACCGACGCGGCCGAGGACGCCCCGGCGTCCGAGGAGGAGGACGGCCCGCAGCGGGTCATCGACCTCCAGCAGACCTTCAAGAAGCGCTTCGGCCCCTACGAGAAGTTCCGCGACTTCCTGGTCAAGCACCGCGTACGGCCGCACCTGATCAGCGGCATCGAGTTCCAGATGGCGGTCTTCATCATCGCCCCGCTCACCGGTGCCATCGTCGGTGTCACGATCGGCGCGGCCGTGCTGCTGCTGACCTTCGAACTCGCCATCATCTACAAGCTGCTGCTCTCCACCCGCGACTTCGAGGGCGTCATGGCGCAGCTCCAGGCGGAGGTCCAGGAGCAGGAGCAGGCCGAGGACAGCGAGGACACCCAGGACCCGGCGCTCCGCGCCTCCGTGAGCTGAACGAACGGCACGACGACGAGGGCCGGTTCCCCCGCTGACCGCGGGGGAACCGGCCCTCGTCACATCCGGCCGCGGCTCAGGACTCGAAGGGGTCGAAGCCCTCGAACTGCTCCTGTGCCTCGTCCCGCTCGGCGTCGCGGTCCTTGCGGCGCTGGGCGGCGGGGCGGGGCGCGTCGAAGCGGTGGTCCTCACCGCGGCGTCCCAGCATCTCCGCGCCGGCCGCCACCGTCGGCTCCCAGTCGAAGACCACGGCGTCGTCCTCGTCACCGATGACGACCTCGTCGCCCTCGCGGGCGCCGGCCTTGACCAGTTGCTCCTCGACGCCGAGGCGGGCGAGCCGGTCGGCGAGGTAGCCGACGGCCTCGTCGTTGGCGAAGTCGGTCTGGCGCACCCAGCGTTCGGGCTTCTCACCGCGGACGCGGTAGAAGCCGTCCTCGGCGGTGACGGTGAAGCCGGAGTCGTCCACGGCCTTGGGCCGGATGACGATGCGGGTGGCCTCCTGGACCGGCTGGGCGGCGCGGGCCTCGGCCACGATGCCGGCGAGGGCGTACGCCAGCTCGTTGAGGCCCTTGTGGGCCACCGCGGACACCTCGAAGACCCGGTAGCCGCGCGCCTCCAGGTCGGGGCGGACCATGTCGGCGAGGTCCTGGCCGTCGGGGATGTCGACCTTGTTGAGGACGACCACCCGCGGACGGCCCTCGAGACCCCCGTACGCCCGCAGTTCCGCCTCGATGACGTCCAGGTCGCTCAGCGGGTCGCGCTCGGACTCCAGGGTGGCGGTGTCCAGGACGTGCACCAGGACGCTGCAGCGCTCCACGTGCCGCAGGAACTCCAGTCCCAGGCCCCGTCCCTCACTGGCGCCCGGGATCAGCCCGGGGACGTCGGCGACGGTGAAGACCGTCGAACCGGCCGTGACCACACCGAGGTTGGGGACGAGGGTGGTGAAGGGGTAGTCCGCGATCTTCGGCTTGGCGGCCGAGAGCACGGAGATGAGCGAGGACTTGCCCGCGCTCGGGTAGCCGACCAGCGCCACGTCGGCGACCGTCTTCAGCTCCAGGACGAGGTCCCGGCTCTGGCCCGGCTCGCCCAGCAGCGCGAAGCCCGGCGCCTTGCGGCGCGCGGAGGCCAGCGCCGCGTTGCCGAGGCCGCCGCGGCCGCCCTGGCCGGCGACGAAGGTGGTGCCGTGGCCGACGAGGTCCGCGAGCACGTTGCCGCGCTTGTCCATGACCACGGTGCCGTCCGGCACGAGCAGGACCAGGTCCGTGCCCTCCTTGCCGGAACGGTTGCCGCCCTCGCCGGGCTTGCCGTTGGTGGCCTTGCGGTGCGGGTGGTGGTGGTAGTCGATGAGCGTGGTGACCGACTGGTCGACGACCAGCGTCACGTCACCGCCACGGCCGCCGTTGCCGCCGTCCGGGCCGCCCAGCGGCTTGAACTTCTCCCGGTGCACGGAGGCGCAGCCATGGCCTCCGTTACCCGCGGCGACGTGCAGCTCGACGCGGTCCACGAAGGTGGTCATGCGGATGTTCCTCCTGGTACGTACGGGATGTCTTGTTGTTCAACGCACCGAGGGCGGACCTGCTTCCCGCCCGGGAAGCAGCGTCCGCCCTCGGTGAAGTCGTATCGCGGCCGATCAGGCGACCGGGACGATGTTCACGACCTTGCGACCACGGCTGCTGCCGAACTCGACCGCACCGGCGGCGAGGGCGAACAGCGTGTCGTCCTTGCCACGGCCGACGCCCGCGCCGGGGTGGAAGTGGGTGCCGCGCTGGCGGACGATGATCTCACCGGCGTTCACGACCTGGCCGCCGAAGCGCTTGACGCCGAGCCGCTGGGCGTTGGAGTCGCGACCGTTCCGGGTGGACGATGCGCCCTTCTTGTGTGCCATCTCTGTTCAGTCCCTTACTTCGCAGCGGCGGGGATGCCGGTGATCTTCAGCGCCGTGTACTGCTGGCGGTGACCCTGACGACGGCGGTAGCCGGTCTTGTTCTTGTACCGCAGGATGTCGATCTTCTGGCCCTTGCGGTGGTCCACGATCTCGGCCTGGACCTTGATCCCGGCCAGCACCCACGGGTCGCTGGTGACGGCGTCGCCGTCCACGACGAGCAGCGTCGAGAGCTCGACCGCGTCGCCAACCTTGCCCGTGGAAATCTTGTCAACCTCGACGATGTCGCCGACGGCCACCTTGTGCTGGCGGCCACCGCTGCGCACGATTGCGTACACGCGGAACTCACTCTCTCGCTCGGATCGTCACTCCTGACGCCAGCCGTCCCTGCGGTGCGTGGGGGGCCTCTGCCGGCCGGGGCCGGTAGGAAGGTGCTCAGGAATGGGCGTCAAACGTCAAAACGCCGAAGGTCAAGGTTACGGGGCACCCCCGACCGGGTCAAACCGGCGCCTCCCCGGCCGGACACGCCGAGGGCCGTCCCCCCGGTGGGGGACGGCCCTCGGACGGTGACCCCGGGTCAGGACGCCTCGGTTGGCGCCTCGGCCGTGGCCTTCGCGGCCTTCTTCGCCGTCGTCTTCTTCGCGGTGGTCTTCTTCGCCACGGTCTTCTTGGCGGCCGTCTTCTTGGCGGCGGCCTTCTTCGCCGGCGCCTTCTTCGCGGCCGTCTTGCGCGCGGCCCGCTTCTTCGGCTCCGCCTCGGCGGTGTCCGCCTCGGCGACGTCGGTCTCGGCGGCGTCGCTCTGCGGCTGCGCCTCGGTGCCGGGGACGACCACGACCGCGGCCTCCTCGCCCGAGGACGGCGCGCCCGCGGGGGCGGACGCCCGGCGCGTGGCCCGGCGACGGACCGGCGCGGCCGGCTCCTGGACCTCCGCCACGGGCTCCGGCTCGGGAGCCGGGGCCGGGACGGCCGTCTCCGCCGCGGGGACGACCACCGTGGCCGCCTCACCCGCGGGGGCGCTCGGCGCGGTGGCCTTGCGGGTCGCCCGGCGCCGGCCGCGGACCGGGGCGACGGGCTCCTCCACGACCTCGGCGGTGCCCACGACCGCGGGCGCCTCGGTGGCGGTGGCCGTCGCGGCCTCCGCCGCCTGGGGCTCGGTGACCGGGGCGACCGACGGGACGACGGTGACGATCTCGGCCGTCGCGTCCGGCGAACCCACCGGAGCGGTGACCCGCCGCGAGGCACGCCGCCGGGAACGCCGGCCGGCCGCGGCCTCGGCCTCCGCCGGGCTGCTGAACCACTCCTCGTCCCCACCGACGGCCGGGACCAGCTCGGCCTCCGCCACGGCGACCGGCTCCAGCTCGAGCGCTTCCTCCACGGCCTCCTCGGCCTCGGCGACGGCGGTCCCGGCGACCGCCGGCTCCTCCGCCGCACCGCCACGACGGCGCTTGCGCTTGCCGCCGCCACCGGCCGTCGTGGGCTGGTCCATGTGGACGATGACGCCGCGGCCGTTGCAGTGCACGCAGGTCTCGGAGAAGGACTCCAGCAGACCCTGGCCGACCCGCTTGCGGGTCATCTGCACCAGCCCCAGCGAGGTGACCTCGGCCACTTGGTGCTTGGTCCGGTCACGGCCCAGGCACTCCAGCAGACGGCGCATCACGAGGTCGCGGTTGGACTCCAGCACCATGTCGATGAAGTCGATCACGATGATGCCGCCCAGGTCGCGCAGCCGCAGCTGGCGCACGATCTCCTCGGCCGCCTCCAGGTTGTTCCTGGTGACCGTCTCCTCCAGGTTGCCGCCCTGGCCGGTGAACTTGCCGGTGTTGACGTCGATGACGACCATCGCCTCGGTCCGGTCGATCACCAGCGAACCGCCGCTCGGCAGCCAGACCTTGCGGTCCAGCGCCTTCAGCAGCTGCTCGTCGATCCGGTAGGTGGCGAAGACGTCGACCTCGGAGGTCCAGCGGCTCAGCCGCTCGGCCAGGTCCGGCGCGACGTGTGAGACGTAGCCGTGGATGGTCTCCCAGGCGGTGTCGCCGCTGACGATGACCTTGCTGAAGTCCTCGTTGAAGATGTCGCGGACGACGCGGACGGTCATGTCCGGCTCGCCGTAGAGCAGCGACGGGGCGTTGCCGCTCTTCGCCTTCTTCTGGATCTCCTCCCACTGCGACTGCAGCCGCTCGACGTCGCGGCGCAGCTCGTCCTCGCTCGCGCCCTCGGCCGCGGTGCGCACGATGACGCCCGCGTCCTCGGGGACGATCTTCTTGAGGATCTGCTTCAGCCGGGCGCGCTCGGTGTCGGGCAGCTTGCGGCTGATGCCGGTCATCGAGCCCTCGGGCACGTAGACCAGGTAACGGCCGGGCAGCGACACCTGACTGGTCAGGCGGGCGCCCTTGTGGCCGATCGGGTCCTTGGTGACCTGGACCAGCACCGACTGGCCGGACTTCAGGGCCGCCTCGATGCGCCGCGGGCCGTTGCCCATGCCCAGCGCCTCGAAGTTGACCTCACCGGCGTACAGGACGGCGTTGCGGCCCTTGCCGATGTCGACGAACGCGGCCTCCATGGACGGCAGCACGTTCTGGACCTTGCCCAGGTAGACGTTGCCGACGTACGAGGTCGCCTGCTCCTTGTTGACGTAGTGCTCGACGAGGACGTCGTCCTCCAGCACACCGATCTGCGTCCGGTCGCCGTTCTCACGGACGACCATGACGCGCTCGACCGCCTCACGGCGGGCCAGGAACTCGGCCTCGGTGATGATCGGCACACGCCGGCGGCCCTGCTCACGGCCCTCGCGGCGACGCTGCTTCTTGGCCTCCAGACGGGTGGAGCCCTTGATGGACTGCACCTCGTCGGCCGGCTCGGACGGCTTGCGCGGCTCGCGGATCTTGACGACCGTGCGCTCCGGGGCGTCCTCGCCCAGGCCCTCCTCGGCCGGGCCCTCGCCGCCACGGCGGCGACGACGGCGACGGCGACGGCTGGTGCTGCTGCTCTCGCCGTCCTGCTCGTCGTCCTCATCGGACTCGTCCGCGGCGCCCTCGCCCTCGGTCTCCTCGTCCTCGCCGGCGGCCTCCTCGCCGTCGGCGGCCTCACCACGACGACGGCGGCGGCCACCGCGACGGCGACGACGGGAGGTCCGCTCGCCGCCCTCGCCCTCGTGCTCGTCGCCCTCGTGCTCGTCGGCCTCGGCCTCCGCCTCGTCCTCGTGGACGGCCTCGGGCTCCTCGTCGGCGTGCTCGGCCACGGCGCTCTGCGCGGTCTCCACGGCCTCCGCGGGCTCGCCGCGACGGCGGCGGCGACGACGGCGTCCGCCGGCGTACTCCTCGGCCTCCGCCTCGGCCTCGGGCTCCTCGTGGTCCTCCTGCTCCACGGCCGGCGCGGCCTGCCCGGCCTGCGCCGGGGCGGGGGCCTGGAACACCGGTGCCTGGAAGACAGCCACCGGCGGGCGCACGACCCGGCGGCGTCCTCGGGCGGGAGCCGCCTCGGGCTCGGGCTCGGGCTCGGCCTCAGGCTCCGCCGCGGGCTCGGCCTCGGCGCCCTGCGCCTCCTGGACCTGGATGACGATCGTGTCCGCGGGGACACCGAACGCCTCCGCGACCGCCGCGACCGCCGCGGCGTGCGCCTCGTCGACCGTGTCGCCGTAGCCGCGGATCTCGTACGCGTCCTCGACCTCGACGGCCCAGCCGGAACCGTCCGGGACGGCCTTGGCGGTGTAGGTGCGCCGCTCCGGGGCGGCGGCCACGACGGTCTCGGCGGTGGCCTCCGCCTCCTCACGAGGCGCGAGCGCACCCGGCTTCAGACGGCGCGAGCCGTCGTCGGCGGCGAGGAAGGAAGCCGCCGGGGCGGTACGCCGACGCGAACGGGCCGCCCGGGACTTCTCGGCCTGGGGCTTCTCGGCCCTGCCGCGACGCGGCTGCGTGGCGGGCTGCTCCGCGGGCTCCTCCTGCAGCGCCTTCGCCGGCGCGTCCGCGGCGGCCACGGCGACGTCCTCGGCGGGAGCCGCCTCGGGGGTGGCCACCTTGCGCGTGGCACGGCGACGGGTACGGGCCGGGGCCGCCGGCTGCTCGGCCTGCTCCGCCGCGGGGGCGGTCTCGGCGTGCAGCGGCAGGTCGGCCTGGAGCTCCCTGGCCTGCGTGTCGGCGGCGGCCGCGGGGCCGCTCGTCTCCTCGGCGGCCGGGGCCGCCTCGGGGCTGGTCACCTTGCGCGTGGCACGGCGCCGCGTACGGGCCGGAGCCGCCGGCTGGCCGGCCTGCTCCGCACCAGAGGTCTCGGGGGTGCTCTCGGGGGCCGGGGCCGGCTCGGCAGTCGTCTCCGCCACGACGGCCTCGGGGGCCGGGGCCGCGGCGGTGGCCTTCCGTGTCGCACGGCGGCGGGTAGGGGCGGGAGCGGCCTCGGCCGTCTCCTCGCCGGACCCGGCCGGCTGCGGCTCCGGGGCGGAGGCCTTGCGGGTCGCCCGGCGGCGGGTACGCGCCGGCGCGGCCTCGGCCTCCGGCTCCGCGGAAGCAGCTTCGGCCGGTATGGCCGGCGATCCGGCGGCCGCTGCCCCCGGGGTCACGTCCTGCGCGGCCTCGCCGGCCGCGGGCGGTCCCGCGGGGCGGCTCGCCGCCCGGCGTCGACGGCGCGGTGCGGCCGTCGCCTCGGTGTCGGTGCCGCCGGAGGCGGCTTCGGTGGCGCCGTTCTCGGGCGCCTCGTTCGGCTCGTTGTGCTCGAGCATGCGGGCATTTCTCCCGTCACGCTCCCGGGCGCCGCGTCCTGGTCCGGTTCGCGGCGGTCCGCGTCATCGCGGTTCCGCCGCCCGGGGGGCGCGGGCGCCACACGGGAGCTGTCGTATAGCTCGTCGGCACCGCAGTGACGGGCCGACGAAAGTCTCGTCTGATGCGTGCTGCCGGACCCGGGTTTCCCCAGATGCATCGGCCGCACAACGACGACGGTCCTAGGCGGAACCCTCCGGCACCCTCGCGGCATCGCGGTCGGGCGCGAGCGGATCGGTCACCGTACCGGTCTCCTCGTCGAGCGGCCCCTGCGCCAGCCTGGTCACCGCTGCGGGGACCGGCGGCGCGAGGTCGGCCACCGCACGGAGGCCGGACAGGACGTCGTCGGGTCGTACGGCAGGTGTCACATGCCGAACAACCAGCCGCAGTATCGCACAAGCTCCTGGCGTCGGCCTATCGGCACCCTGTTCGAAAACACCGTCCTGGGCCCCGGCCACCTGCGGATCCACCGCTTCGAGCCGGGTGACGGCCTCGCGCGCGTCGAAAGTCCGCACGCCGTTCTTCGTCATGCGCTGGACCTCGACGGTCCCGGCGGCGAGGAACGCCGCCACGGCCCGCTCGGCCTCGTCCCGCTCGACACCGTCCAGCCGCAGCTGCCACACCGACGCCGCCAGCCGCTCGGCGAGCCCCGAGGTACGGGCCTCGACGGCGTCGACCACGTCGAGTCCGGCCGGCAGCGACTCGTCCAGCAGCAGGCGCAGCTTCTCCGGCTCACGGGCCTCGCTGAGCGCGATCTCCAGGTACTCGGCCTCGCTCGCGACGCCGGTGGGTGCGGCGTTGGCGTACGACACCTTGGGGTGCGGGGTGAAACCCGCCGAGTACGCCATGGGCACCTCGGCGCGCCGCAGCGCCCGCTCGAATGCGCGCTGGAAGTCGCGGTGGCTGGTGAACCGGAGGCGGCCGCGCTTGGTGTAGCGCAGTCGGATGCGCTGCACCGCGGGTGCGGGCGGCGGGCCTTCGGGCTGTCGCTTGCCCAGTGTCGTTCAGTCCCTCGTGCGTCTGGTCACCCCGGACGGGGTTGCTTGTCGTCTTCCAGATTACTGGGGGTTCCGGCCTTCCGGTTCCCCACGGCGCCCGCAGCGCGCTCCACCCGTCGCGGCGCGCCCGTCAGCGCACTGCGCAGATCGGCCCGCACCCCGCGCACGGTCTCCCGCACCGCGGCCAGCGCGTCGCGCACCACCCGCCGGGCCTCGGCCGCCGCCCGCCGCACCGGCCGCCACACGGGCAGCACGACGGCGCGCCACACCCAGGCCACCGGGACCACCACGACCACGGTGACCAGCCACTTCAGGGCCCTGCCCAGGGCACGCGAGACGTACCCCGCCACCCGCCAGGCCACCAGCAGGGCGTCCCGGACCTCCCTGGCGACCGGCACGAGCACCCGCCGCCACAGGAACAGCAGCGGAACCACGACCGCCCACCGCGCCAGCCACGCCACGGCCACGCCCACCGGCACCAGCACGTACCGCCACAGCCCCACCGCCGGCACCACGACCAGCAGCCGGACCGCCCACCGGAGCAGCCACACCGCCCCGGCGGCCAACGGCACCAGCACACGCCCGTACAGCGCCACCAGGGGCACCACCACCAGCGTCCGGACCGCCCACACCACCCCCGCAGCCACCGGCACCAGCACGTACCGCCACAGCCCCACCGAGGGCAGCACGACCAGCAGCCGCACCCCCCCGGTGGCCAGCGGCACCAGCACACGCCGCCACAGCGCCGCCACGGGCACCACCACCAACGTCCGGACCGCCCACACCACCCCCACGCCCACCGGCACCAGCACGTACCGCCACAGCCCCACCACCGGCACCACGACCAGCAGCCGGACCACCCAGAGCACGGCCGCCCCCACGGCCCGTCCCACCGGGGCCAGCGCGTACCGCCACAGCGCCGCCGCGGGGGCGACCACGCACACCCCGACCAGCCACCGCCCCAACCGCCCCGACGCCCGCCCCGACGCCGCCAGGGCGTCCCACGCGATGCGCAGCGGCAGCACGACCACCAGCGCCACGATCCGCGCCGGCAGCCTGACCGCCACCGTCAGGCACCCGTCCCCGTCCCCGCTCCCGCCGTACCCGCCGGCGCTCCCCCGCTCCTCCATCCCCGAACGGTACGCCCGGAACCCCGCGTTCACCTCCCCCTCCCGGCACGGACCTCCCGGGTCAACGGCCGTGCCGCGGAGCCGGCCTGACGCGTCGTCCCGCCCCGGACGCACGAAGGCCCCCGCCATGCCGGCGGGGGCCTTCGAGTGCTCGGCGAACCGCTACTTCACCACGGTCAGCGGCAGCAGCTTCTTGCCGGTGGGGCCGATCTGGATGGAGGTCTGCATCTGAGGACACACCCCACAATCGAAGCACGGCGTCCAGCGGCAGTCCTCGACCTCGGTCTCGTCGAGGGCGTCCTGCCAGTCCTCCCAGAGCCAGTCCTTGTCGAGGCCCGAGTCCAGGTGGTCCCAGGGCAGGACCTCCTCGTACGTGCGCTCCCGCGTGGTGTACCAGGCGAGGTCGACGCCCTGTTCCGGGAGCGCCTTCTCGCACATGCGGAGCCAGCGGTCGTACGAGAAGTGCTCGCGCCAGCCGTCGAAGCGGCCGCCGTCCTCGTAGACGGCGCGGATGACGGCGCCCACGCGGCGGTCGCCGCGGGAGAGCAGGCCCTCGATGATGCCGGGCTTGCCGTCGTGGTAACGGAAGCCGATGTTGCGGCCGTACTTCCGGTCGCCGCGGATGGCGTCGCGCAGCTTCTCCAGGCGGGCGTCGGTCTCCTCGACGCCGAGCTGCGGGGCCCACTGGAACGGGGTGTGCGGCTTGGGCACGAACCCGCCGATCGACACCGTGGCGCGGATGTCGTTCTGGCCGGTGACCTCGCGGCCCTTCTGGATGACGTTCTTCGCCATGTCGGCGATCTGCAGCACGTCCTCGTCGGTCTCGGTGGGCAGACCGCACATGAAGTACAGCTTGACCTGGCGCCAGCCGTTGCCGTAGGCGGTGGCGACGGTGCGGATCAGGTCCTCCTCCGAGACCATCTTGTTGATGACCTTGCGGATGCGCTCGGAGCCGCCCTCCGGGGCGAACGTCAGACCCGAGCGGCGGCCGTTGCGGGTCAGCTCGTTGGCCAGGTCGATGTTGAAGGCGTCGACGCGGGTGGAGGGCAGGGACAGGCCGATCTTGTCCTCCGTGTACCGGTCGGCGAGGCCCTTGGCGACGTCGGCGATCTCGGAGTGGTCGGCGGAGGACAGCGACAACAGGCCGACCTCCTCGAACCCGGTGGCCTTCAGGCCCTTGTCGACCATCTCTCCGATGCCGGTGATGCTGCGCTCGCGCACCGGGCGGGTGATCATGCCGGCCTGGCAGAAGCGGCAGCCGCGGGTGCAGCCGCGGAAGATCTCCACGGACATCCGCTCGTGGACGGTCTCCGCGAGCGGGACCAGCGGCTGCTTGGGGTAGGGCCACTCGTCGAGGTCCATGACGGTGTGCTTGGACACCCGCCACGGCACGCCGGAGCGGTTGGGGACGACGCGGGCGATCCGGCCGTCGGCCAGGTACTCCACGTCGTAGAACTTGGGCACGTACACCCCGCCGGTGCGGGCCAGCCGGAACAGCAGCTCGTCGCGGCCGCCGGGGCGGCCCTCGGCCTTCCAGGCGCGGATCACGTCGGTGATCTCCAGGACGGCCTGCTCGCCGTCGCCGATCACCGCGGCGTCGAGGAAGTCCGCGATGGGCTCGGGGTTGAAGGCCGCGTGGCCTCCGGCGAGCACGACCGGGTGGTCCTCGGTGCGGTCCCGGGCCTCCAGCGGGATGCCCGCGAGGTCCAGGGCCGTGAGCATGTTGGTGTAGCCGAGCTCCGTGGAGAAGCTGAGGCCGAAGACGTCGAAGGCCTTGACCGGGCGGTGGGCGTCCACGGTGAACTGCGGCACGTGGTGCTCGCGCATCAGGGCCTCGAGGTCCGGCCACACGCTGTACGTGCGCTCGGCGAGGACCCCCTCGCGCTCGTTGAGCACCTCGTAGAGGATCATGACGCCCTGGTTGGGCAGTCCGACCTCGTAGGCGTCCGGGTACATCAGGGCCCAGCGGACGTCGCACTCGTCCCACGGCTTGACGGTGGAGTTCAGTTCCCCGCCGACGTACTGGATCGGCTTCTGCACGTGCGGCAGCAGGGCCTCGAGCTGGGGGAAGACCGACTCGACAGGCATCAGAGGTGTCTTTCGTGAGCTGGCAAGGGTGACCATTCAGCGTAACGCGTCACAGAGGGCTCCCCGGCCGCGTTCGGCGCGGCGCGGGGCGCCTGGTGACGGTCGCCGCGGGACGGTTCAGCCGGACAGCTTGCCGCGGTCCGCCTTGGGCCACTCCTTGGGCAGCTGCCGTTCGGCCGCGGCGGCGAGGTCGCGTTCCAGCTGGTAGAGCACGCCGTACGCGAAGGTGTCCTCGCCCGCCTCGCGGGCGTCGGAGGTGAGGCGCAGGACGGCGTCGCGGCAGATGACGCTGTCCTGGTGCTCGCCGAGCAGTTGCTGCACGGCCTTCATGCGCTTGGTGTGCTTCTTGGCGGGCTTGCGCAGGGCGGGGACGGCCCGGGCGGCCTCGCTGCTGTAGCGGGCCCGTTTGGCGGCCTTGCGGGCGTCATGGAGGGCGAGGTCGCGCTCGTGGCCGGGTTCCCTCTCCAGAGCGGGCTCGACGCGCCGGCGCAGCCGCCGGTGGTCGCGGCTGACGGCCTTGGCGACGGCGGTGGCGGGGGCCTTGGCTCCCTTGAGCAGGGGTGGGTCGGTGAGCAGGGACTCCAGGGTGTCCAGGAGGCGGAAGTAGCGTCCGCTGCCGAGTTCGCGCAGGAGTTCCTTGCGGGCGCCCTCGTGGACGGGGGCGTCGCCGCCGATGCGTGCGGTGAGGGTCTCGGTGACGAGTTCCTCGGGGAGCTCCGCGAGGCGGTCGCCGAGGCGTTCGGCGAGGACCTCGCGGTCGCGTTCGAGGCCCAGGACCCCGGCGAGCCATTTCAGCTCGTCGCCGACGGGGTCGGTCACCTCGCGGTCGAGTTCGCGGCGGAAGGACTTGAAGGCGCTGCGCAGCCGGCGGGTGGAAACCCGCATCTGGTGGACGGAGTCCGGCTCGTCGCGGCGTACCTCGGGGTCCCAGTCGGTGATGGCGGTGATCTGCTCGTGGACGTAGGCGAGGGCGACGTCCCCGGCGGTGCGGGGTGAGGAGGGCGGCTGCGGAGGCCGGGGGGCGGCGGTCAGGCGGTCGCCGAGGGCGTGGGCGAGCTTGGAGGGGGACTTCGAGCGCCGTAGCCCGGCGGCGCGGAGCCGCTTCTCGACGGCGTCGAGGAGGGCGGTGTCGCCGTCGAGGAGTTCGGTCTCGACCTCGGTCCAGGCGTTCTCCGCCCCGTCGGCGTGATCCAGGACGGTGGCGCGGACGTCGTCGTGGGCGATCTCGGCGAGGGGCGTGCCCTCCGCGTCGACGAGGTGGAGTCTGGTGCGGGAGGTGTGCAGCCGGACGACCGGGACGAGCTCCCGGTCCCGGATGACGGCGGTGACCTCGGCGAGCAGGGGTTTGGGCACCCTGGGGCCGCCCTTGCGGCCCTGTTTGCCGAGGGGCGCGTGCACCTCGGTGCGGGTGTCGGTCTGTGAGGTGGGCAGTTTCAGGTGCCAGCCGGCGTCGTCGCCGCCGGTGCGGCGGCGCAACGTGATCCGGTGGGTGGCCAGCCGCAGGTCGGACGTGTCGATGTAGACGGCGTCCAGTTCTGCGGGTTCCAGGACGCGCACGGCCGCGACCCCGGGCAGACCTTCGAGATCGGGTTCGCCGGTCTGCTCGGCGGCCTCGTACTTGCGCTCGGTCTCCGCGACACGCTTCCCCATGTCAGGAACCTAATCGCGGGTTCGCCCGGCCGCAATGGTGCGTTCACCCGGTGGACGGCGTCAGGCCGACATGGGCCGCTTCATGTGGATGGCCTGCAGCAGTCCGATCGCGATCCAGACCGCGAACATCGACGATCCGCCGTACGAGACGAAGGGCAGCGGCAGACCGGCCACGGGCATGATGCCGAGGGTCATGCCGATGTTCTCGAAGGACTGGAAGGCGAACCAGGCGACGATGCCGGCGGCGATGATCGTGCCGTACAGGTCGGTCGCGTTGCGGGCGACGCGGCAGCCGCGCCACATGATGACGCCCAGCAGCACGATGATCAGGGTCGCCCCGACGAAGCCGAGTTCCTCGCCCGCCACGGTGAAGACGAAGTCGGTCTGCTGTTCGGGCACGAACTGCCCGGTGGTCTGGCTGCCGTCGAAGAGGCCCTTGCCGAGGAGTCCCCCGGAGCCGATGGCGATGCGCGCCTGGTTGGTGTTGTAGCCGACGCCCGCGGGGTCGAGGGCGGGGTTGGCGAAGGCGGCGAAGCGGTCGATCTGGTACTGGTCGAGGACGCCGAGCTGCCAGACCGCGATCGCGCCGCCCGCGCCGGCGGCGATCAGGCCGAGGACCCAGCGGTTGGAGGCGCCGGAGGCCAGCAGCACGCCGAGCACGATGACGGCCATGACCATGACCGACCCGAGGTCGGGCATCAGCATGACGATCGCCATGGGCAGTATGGCGAAGCCGAGCGACTGGGCGACCGTCCGGTGGTCGGGGAAGAGGCGGTCGCCGGCGTCGACCCGGGCGGACAGCATCATCGCCATGCCCAGGATGATGGTGATCTTGGTGAACTCGGAGGGCTGCAGCGAGAAGCCGCCGCCCAGCACGATCCACGCGTGGGCGCCGTTGACCGTGGAGCCCAGCGGGGTCAGCACCGCGGTCACCAGCAGCACCGAGATGGCGTAGAGCACCGGCACCGCGCCGCGCAGCCGGCGGTGGCCCAGCGCCACCGTGCCGGCGGCGAGGGCGAAGCCGATGGCGGTGTTGAGCATGTGCCGCAGCAGGAAGTAGTACGGGTCCCCGTGCGTGAGCTCCGTGCGGTTGCGCGTCGCCGAGTACACCAGCGCGGTGCCGATCAGGGAGAGCGCGAGTGCGGCGCCGAGCAGCAGCCAGTCCATCCGGCGCACTATCGAGTCCCTGGCCAGGAGCTTGCCCAGGGTGCCGCGCTCGGGGGTGAAGCGCCGCGCCCCGTAGCCGTGCGCGCTCATGACCGGTACCTCCTGCCCGCCAGGAGCTTCTCGCCGCGGTCCGGGGGCAGCGCGGCGGTCGCCAGCACGACGTGGCCGGGCGCGGCGGGCCCCTGCGGCACGTCGGCCCAGGCCGCCTTGGTGACCCGGATGGTGCCGTCGGCGTCGATCTTCGGCAGCTTGCTGAGGGGGCGCGGCAGCAGGGCCTTCTTGTTGTCGATCGCCCCGTCCTTCTGGACGCCGTACATGGCCTCGTAGATCTTGCGGACGGCCGGGCCGGAACCACCGGAACCGGTACCGCCCTGGGAGATCGTCATGACGATCGCGTAGTCCTTGCTGTACGTCGTGAACCACGAGGTGGTCTGCTTGCCGGCGACCTCCGCGGTACCGGTCTTGGCGTGCAGCGGGATCTTGTCCTGCGGCCAGCCGCCGAAACGCCATGCGGCCGTACCGTGGGTGACGACGCCCTCGAGGGCCTCGTTGATGTACTTCAGGGTGTTCTTGGTGGCCGGGGCCTTGCCGTTCACCTTCGGCTTGATCCGGGTGACCTTCTTGCCGTCGGCGCTGATGATCGCCTTGCCGATGGTGGGCTGGTAGAGCGTGCCGCCGTTGGAGATGGCCGAGTAGATGTTGGCCATCTGGATCGGGGTGACGAGGGTGTCGCCCTGGCCGATGGCGTAGTTGACGGAGTCACCGGCGCGCATGACGTAGCCGTCGACGCAGTTCTCGCGCGCGATCTGGCTGGCGTAGTCCTGCTTGTCGCTCTTGGCGACCTTGCACCAGTAGTCCTTGTTGGCCTCGTAGTAGTCGCGCTTCCACTGGCGGTCCGGGATCCGGCCGGTGACCTCGGAGGGCAGGTCGATGCCGGTCACCGAGCCGAGGCCGTACTCCTTGGCGGTCTTGTAGAACCAGTCCTTGGGGTGCTTCTTGGGCTTGGTGCCGCCGTCCTTGAGCCACTGGTCGTACGACAGGCCGTAGAAGACGGTGTCGCAGGAGATCTCCAGGGCGTGGGCGAGGGTGATGGAACCGGCGCTCTCGCCCTCGAAGTTGTTGAAGACCCGGCCGCCGATGGTCATCGACGACGGGCAGGGGTAGCGCCCGTTGATGTCGTAGCCGGCCTTCACGGCGGCCGAGGTGGAGATCGCCTTGAAGGTCGAGCCGGGGGCCGACTGACCCTGTATGGCCCGGTTGAGCAGCGGGAAGTTGGACTTCTTGCCCGTCAGCTTGGCGTAGTCCTTGGCGGAGATGCCGCCGACCCAGACGTTCGGGTCGTACGTGGGGGCGCTGGCCATCGCGATGACCTGGCCGGTGTGCACGTCCATGACGACGACCGCGCCGGAGTCCGCCTTGTAGAGGCTGCCGGTGACCTTGTCGAAGGTCTGCCGGGCGACCTTCATCGCCTCGTTGAGCTCCTTCTCGGCGACCGCCTGGACGCGCGCGTCGATGCTGGTGACCAGGTGGCTGCCGGGCTCCGCGGCGGTCTCGCCCGCCTTGCCGATGACCCGGCCGAGGTTGTCCACCTCGTAGCGGGTGACGCCGGCCGTGCCGCGCAGCTCGCTGTCGTAGGTGCGCTCCAGACCGGAGCGGCCGATCTGGTCCGAGCGCAGCAGCGACCGGCCCTTCTTCTCGGCGGCGGTCAGCTCGTCGTCCGTCACGGGCGAGAGGTAGCCGAGGACCTGGGAGGTGTTGGACCCGAACGGCGCGGTGTAGCGGCGCACGGCGGTGGGCTCCGCGGTGATGCCGGGGAAGTCCTCGCGGCGCTCCATGATCTGCAGCGCCTGCTGGGTGGTGGCCTCGTCGGTGATGGGGATCGGCTGGTACGGCGAGCCGTTCCAGCAGGGCTTGGGGGTCTGCGAGTCGCAGAGCCGGACCTTGCCCAGGACCTCTTCCGGCTTCATGTGCAGCACGTCGGCGAGCCGGGTCAGCACCGCCTTGCCGTCGTCCTTCTGCTTGAGCAGGTCGGTGCGGCTCGCGGAGACCACCAGCCGGGTCTCGTTGTCGGCGAGCGCCACGCCCTTGTCGTCCAGGATCGACCCGCGGACGGCGGGCGCGACGACCTCCTGGACGTTGTTGCTGTTGGCCTGCGCCGTGTACTCGTGGCCGTCGCGGATCTGCAGGAACCACAGCCGCCCGCCGAGGGTGAACAGCAGGGACAGGACGAGGATCTGCAGGACCACCAGCCGGATCGTGACCCGCGGCGTCCGCCCCGTCTCGGGGATGTTGCTCACGCCGCCCCTCCCGCTTCTCCACCCGCTCGGCACGACAGCGCGTGCCTCGTCGTCGGCCGCCCCCCGGCGGCCTCGCGTGCGCCGCTCACAGCCGCCGGCCTCCCTTGGCGACGCTCCCCACCCGGCCCAGGAGGCTCGAGCGCTGGCCGCCGATGCGGGCGCCGAAGCCGGGGCCGGAGGCGTCCTCCGTGAGCGAATCGCCCTGGAACCGGCGGGCCAGCGCCATGATCCACGGCACGGTGAACGGTGCGAGCAGCAGGTCGTACAGGGCGGCGGTGAACAGCAGTTTGCCCAGGCCGACGTGCTGGGCCGCGGTGTCGCCGACGAGGGCGCCCACGGCCGCGTACAGCACCGTGGAGCCGATGGCGGCGCCGACCACGACCAGCATCGGGCGGGTGGCCGACCGCAACTGGCCGCCGTCCGGCTTGACCAGGCCGGCGATGTAGCCGACGACGCACAGCACGAGGGCGTAGCGGCCCGCGGCGTGGTCGGCGGGCGGGGCGAGGTCGGCGAGCAGTCCGGCACCGAAGCCGATGAGGCAGCCGGCCACGTGACCGTACGTCAGTGCGAGGCCGAGGACGACGAGCAGCAGCAGGTCGGGCACGGCGCCGGGCAGGTGGAGGCGGGCCAGGACGCACACCTGGACGACCATGCCGGCGACCACGAGGCCGGTGGAGAACAGGATGCGCTTCATCGGACCTCCTCCTGTCCGTAGAGCGAGGACTGAGAGGGGTTCACGCTCGGCGTCGCGGTGACGGTGACCGTCGGGACGGGCTTGGGCCCGGCCGGCAGCACCGAGTCGCGCGGGTCCTTGCGCGGGCCCTGGACGACGACACCGACGATGTCGAGCTTGGTGTAGCCCACGAACGGGGTGACCTCGACCGTACGGGTGAGGCCGCCGCCGGCGGGGTCCACCTTGACGACCGTGCCGACCGGAACGCCGGGCACGAACGGCTTGTCGGCCTGGGAGCCGAAGGTGACCAGGCGCGAGCCCTTCTTCACGTGGGCCTTGCCGTTGAGGAGCTGCACCCGCATCGGCCGGTTGCCCTGGCCCGTCGCGAAGCCCAGCTCGGAGGTCTTCTCCAGCCGCGTGCCGACCGTGAAGTCCGGGTCGCAGGCGAGCAGGACGGTCGAGGTCGACGGGCCGACGGTGGTGACCCGGCCGACCAGGCCGTCCCCGTTGACCACCGTCATGTCGCGCTGGATGCCGTCGTTGGCACCGGAGTCGATGGTGACCGTCCAGGAGAAGCCCTGGGCGGCTCCTATCGCGATGACCTGCGCGCCCTTGACCCGGTACTGGCCGGCTCCGGCGAGCTTGAGCAGCTTGTCGAGTTCGCGGGCCCGCTCGCGCGTGACGTCCTTGCTGCCGAGCTGCTGCTTCAGCTCGGCGTTCTCCCGCTCCAGTTCGCTGATCCGGCTGCTCCGGTCGCCTGAGTCGCGTACCGCGTCCACGGCGTTGTCCACCGGGTCGACAGCCGCCGCGACCCCGTCCTCGACGGGGCCGAAGACGGCGGCCGCGGCGGACCGGGCGCCGTCCAGCGGTGAGTCCTCACCGCCGCGGATGTCGACGGTGATCAGCGCGAAAGCGATCGCCACCAGCAGCACCAGCAGAAGCCGGCTCTCTCGTGTGTCCCTCACGGGGGCCAGTCCGTGCCTTCCTCGTCAGAGCGTGTGAGCCCGTGGGCCCGACGGGCCCGCCCGGGAGGTAGAACGATCCGGCGTACGGGCGGGACTTCACCCGTACGACGGATCGTGAGGACTCATCTGCGCGGCTGCGCGTCCAGGACCTGCTGCAGCGCCTCGAACTCCTCGACGCACTTGCCGGCGCCGAGGGCCACGCAGTCCAGCGGGGACTCGGCGATGTGGATCGGCATGCCGGTCTCGCTGCGCAGCCGCTCGTCCAGGCCGCGCAGCAGCGCGCCGCCGCCCGCCAGGACGATGCCGCGGTCCATGATGTCGCCGGACAGCTCGGGCGGGCACTTGTCGAGGGTCGTCTTGACCGCGTCGACGATGGCGTTGACCGGCTCCTCGATCGCCTTGCGCACCTCGGCGGCCGAGATGACCACCGTCTTGGGCAGGCCGGAGACCAGGTCGCGGCCGCGGATCTCGGTGTGCTCCTCGTTGTCGACCGCGAAGGCCGAGCCGATGGTGAGCTTGATCGATTCCGCGGTGCGCTCGCCCAGGAGGAGGCTGTACTCCTTCTTGATGTGCTGGATGATCGCGTTGTCCAGCTCGTCACCGGCCACCCGGATGGACTGCGCGGTGACGATGCCGCCGAGCGAGATGACGGCGACCTCGGTGGTGCCGCCGCCGATGTCGACGACCATGTTGCCGGTCGCCTCGTGGACCGGGAGCCCGGCGCCGATCGCGGCGGCCATGGGCTCCTCGATGATGTGCACCTGGCGCGCGCCGGCCTGGGTGGCGGCCTCGATGACGGCGCGGCGCTCGACCCCGGTGATGCCGGAGGGGACGCAGACCACGACGCGGGGGCGGGCCAGGTAGCGCCGCTTGTGGATCTTGAGGATGAAGTAGCGCAGCATGCGCTCGGTGATCTCGAAGTCCGCGATCACCCCGTCCTTGAGGGGACGGACGGCGACGATGTTGCCGGGGGTCCGGCCGATCATCTTCTTCGCTTCGGAGCCGACCGCCAGGATGCCGCCCGTGTTGGTGTTGATGGCGACGACGGATGGCTCGTTGAGGACGATCCCGCGACCCCTGACGTACACCAGCGTGTTGGCGGTGCCGAGGTCGACAGCCATGTCACGGCCGATGAACGACATGTTGTTCGCCATGAGGATACGTCTGGCCTTCCCGAGCTGGAGCGATGTGGGGGTGAGCACGGCGGGTGCGCTGCTGTGCGCTGAGCCGGAGGAGCGGAGATTCCATCGTAGTCGCGCCCGCCAGGGCACGGGGTCAGGGTTCCGCCGCCATTGTCATCAGAACACACAGCTGTCCTCAGCAATGGTGACGCCGTGTCGGCGGATTTGGTTCCCCCGAACCCCCGGCATATGCCTTCGGGCGGCCGGGAAATTTCCGGCCGCCCGTTGAGCTGATCGGGCGTCAGCGGCGGATTCGGGGCGAATCGCCGCGGGGGATCAGGCCAGGCCGGGGAAGAAGATCTTGATCTCGCGCTCGGCGGACTCCTCGGAGTCCGAGGCGTGGATCAGGTTCTCCCGGACGATGGTGCCGAAGTCGCCGCGGATCGAGCCGGGCGCGGCCGCGATCGGGTCGGTGGGGCCGGCCAGCGCGCGCAGCCCCTCGATGACCCGCTCCCCCTCGGCGACCAGGGCGACGACCGGACCGGAGGCCATGAACTCCACCAGCGGCTGGTAGAAGGGCCGGCCGACGTGCTCGGCGTAGTGCTGCTCGAGGATCGTGCGGTCGAGCGTGCGCAGTTCCAGCGCGGTGATGCTCCAGCCCGCCTTGCGCTCGATGCGGCCGAGGATCTCGCCGACCAGGCCACGGCGTACGGCGTCCGGCTTGAGAAGGACGAGGGTGCGCTGGGACACGGTGTGACTCCTATGTGCGGGATGCGGGTACGACGACATTACCGGTGATCCCCACGGCCCACGGCACCCCCTCGGCCGGGGGCCCTACGGCTGCTCTCAGGCCGGCTGCGCGGCACGCGCCGCCTTGGCCTCGTCCACCTTCCGGCCGAAGTGGACGGCGGCCCACCACAGCGCGGCGAAGACCGCGCCGAGGAAGAACATCACCGGGACGACGAAGCCGCTCGCGATCAGCCCGGCCTGCAGCAGCCAGCCGACGGCCAGGGCGCCGCGCCGGCCGAGCATGCCGCACAGCAGCACGCACAGGGCCATGGCGATGCCGCTGACCGTCCACACCGTGCCGGTCGTCAGCTCCGGCTGCTTCATCGCCACCAGACCGGCGAAGCCGATCACGAAGAACTCACCGATCAGGGTGCTCGCGCACAGGGTCCGCATCCGCTTGGTTTCGCTTCCTGCTCGTCACTTGCGGCCCAGCAGCAGCCGGGCCTCTCCCACGGTGATCACCGATCCGGTGATCAGCACCCCGGCGCCGGAGAACTCCCCCTGCTCCTCGGCGAGCGTCACGGCCGCCTCGATCGCGTCGTCCAGCCGGGGCTCGACCTGCACGCGCTCGTCGCCGAAGACCTCGACCGCGAGGGCGGCCAGCTCGTCCACGTCCATCGCGCGGTGGGTGGAGTTCTGGGTCACCACGACCTCGGCGAAGACCGGCTCGAAGGCCTCCAGCAGGCCCCGTACGTCCTTGTCGCCGCTCGGCCCGACCACGCCCACCAGGTGGGTGAAGCCGAAGGCCTCGCCCACGGCCGCCGCCGCAGCCCGGGCGCCCGCCGGGTTGTGCGCCGCGTCCAGCACCACGGTGGGGCTGCGGCGCACGACTTCCAGGCGGCCCGGCGAGGTGACGGCGGCGAAGGCGGTGCGGACGGTGTCGACGTCGAGGGTGCGGGCGTGCACGGTGCCGATGCCGAAGAATGCCTCCACCGCGGCGAGCGCCACGGCCGCGTTGTGGGCCTGGTGCTCACCGTGCAGCGGCAGGAAGACCTGCTCGTACTCCCCGCCCAGGCCGCGCAGGGTGAGCATCTGCCCGCCGACGGCCACCTCGCGGTGCACGACGCCGAACTCCATGCCCTCCCGGGCGACCGTCGCGTCCACCTCGACGGCCCGCTTCAGCAGCACCTGGGCCGCCTCCATGGGCTGCTGGGCCAGGACGACGGTGGCGTCCTTCTTGACGATCCCGCTCTTCTCCACCGCGATCTCGCCGGGCGTCGCGCCCAGGCGGTCGGTGTGGTCCAGGTCGATCGGGGTCACGACGGCGACCGTGCCGTCCACCACGTTGGTCGCGTCCCAGCTGCCGCCCATGCCGACCTCGACGACGGCCACGTCCACCGGGGCGTCGGCGAAGGCGGCGTACGCCATGCCGGTCAGCACCTCGAAGAAGGACATCCGGTACGGCTGGGAGGCGTCCACCATCTCCACGTACGGCGTGAGGTCGCGGTAGGTCTCGATGAACTTCTCCGCCGCGATCGGCCGGCCGTCGAGGCTGATCCGCTCGGTGACGGACTGCACGTGGGGGCTGGTGTAGCGGCCGGTGCGCAGGTCGAAGGCGAGCAGCAGCCGCTCGATCATGCGGGCGGTGCTGGTCTTGCCGTTGGTGCCGGTGATGTGGATCGAGGGGTAGCTCCGCTGCGGCTCGCCCAGGATGTCCATCAGCGCGTTCATCCGGTCCAGGGACGGCTCGAGCTTCGTCTCCGGCCAGCGGCCCGCCAGCTCCGCCTCGACCTCGCGAAGGGCCTTGTCGACCTCCGGGTCGGTGGGGCGGGCGGGGACGCCGTCGTCCTGCGGCACCGGTCCGCCGGCCCGGAGGGTGCGGCTGCCCGCCTCGATCACCGCCAGGTCGGCCTCGCGGCCGGGGTCGGTGTCGGCTTCGTCCTCGTCGCCGCCCAGACCCATCGCGGCCAGCGGGTCGGAAAGGGGCTCGTCGTTCTCGGGGCGCGGGTTGCTCACGACCACATTGTACGAAGGGGCCAGGTAGATCCGGGTTGTGGGGAGGGGTTTCCGCCTGCCCACCCCCGGTGCGTCAGCCCTGCGGCAGCGAGGAGAGCTGCGCGGTGATGCGGGCGATGTCCGCCTCGGCCGCCTCCAGGCGGGTGCGGATCTTGGCGACGACCGGTTCCGGGGCCTTCGCCAGGAACGCCTCGTTGCCGAGCTTCGCCGTGGCCTGCGCCTTCTCCTTCTCGGCGGCGGCCAGGTCCTTGGCCAGCCGCTTCCGCTCGGCGTCGACGTCGATCGCCCCGGAGAGGTCCAGCGCGACCGTCACGCCCGCCACCGGGAGGGTCGCCGTCGCGGTGAACGCCTCGCCCTCCGGCTGCAGGCGCAGCAGCTGGCGGACGGCGGCCTCGTGGGCCTCCAGGCCGGTGGAGCCCAGGTCGAGCCGGGCCGGGACCTTCTGGCCGGGCTGCAGGCCCTGGTCGGCGCGGAACCTGCGGACCTCGGTGACCAGCGACTGCACCGCCGCGATCTCCCGCTCGGCGGCCGCGTCACGGAAGCCGGAGTCGGCCGGCCAGTCGGCGACGACGACCGACTCGCGCCCGGTGAGCGTGGTCCACAGCGTCTCGGTGACGAAGGGCACCACCGGGTGCAGCAGCCGCAGCAGCTTGTCCAGGACCTCGCCCAGCACGCGCTGCGAGACCTCGGCCGGACGGCCGCCGGCGAGGAAGGTGGTCTTGGACAACTCGACGTACCAGTCGAAGACCTCGTCCCACGCGAAGTGGAAGAGGACGTCGCTGAGCTTGGCGAACTGGTAGTCGTCGTAGAGCGCGTCGGCCTCGGCGACCGTGGCGTTCAGCCGGGACAGGATCCAGCGGTCGGTCGCCGACATCTCCTCGGGCGCGGGCAGTTCGCCCTCGACCGTGGCGCCGTTCATCAGCGCGAAGCGCGTGGCGTTCCAGATCTTGTTGGTGAAGTTCCGGGAGCCCTGGACCCAGTCCTCGCCGATCGGCACGTCGGTGCCGGGGTTGGCGCCGCGGGCGAGGGTGAAGCGCAGCGCGTCCGAGCCGTACTTGTCCATCCAGTCCAGCGGGTCCACGACGTTGCCGAAGGACTTGGACATCTTCTTGCCGCGCTCGTCGCGCACCAGGCCGGTGAGGGCGATGGTGTGGAAGGGCGCCTGGCCGTCCATCGCGTACAGGCCGAACATCATCATCCGGGCGACCCAGAAGAAGATGATGTCGTGGCCGGTCAGCAGGACGTCGGTCGGGTAGAACTTCTCGAGGTCCGGGGTGCGCTCCGGCCAGCCCAGGGTGGAGAACGGCCACAGGCCCGAGGAGAACCACGTGTCCAGGACGTCGGTGTCCTGCGTCCAGCCCTCGCCGGCCGGGGGCTGCTCGTCCGGGCCGACGCAGACCGTCTCGCCGTCGGGGCCGTACCAGACCGGGATGCGGTGGCCCCACCACAGCTGGCGCGAGATGCACCAGTCGTGCATGTTGTCGACCCACTGGAAGTAGCGGCCGGACATCTCCTGCGGGTGGATCTTCACCCGGCCGTCGCGGACGGCGTCACCGGCGGCCTGCGCCAGCGGGCCGACCTTGACCCACCACTGCAGCGACAGCCGCGGCTCGATGATCGTCTTGCAGCGGGAGCAGTGGCCGACCGCGTGGACGTACGGCCGCTTCTCGGCGACGATGCGTCCCTGCGAGCGCAGGGCGCCGACGACGGCGTCCCGGGCCTCGAGGCGGTCCATGTCCTGGAAGGGGCCGTGGACGGTGATCCGGGCGTGGTCGTCCATGATCGTCAGGGACGGCAGGTTGTGGCGCCGGCCGATCTCGAAGTCGTTGGGGTCGTGCGCCGGGGTCACCTTCACGGCGCCGGTGCCGAACTCCGGGTCGACGTGCTCGTCGGCGACGACCGGGATCCGGCGGTCGGTGAGCGGCAGGTCGATCTCGGTGCCGATCAGGTGCCGGTAGCGCTCGTCGTCGGGGTGGACGGCGACGGCCGTGTCGCCGAGCATCGTCTCGGCCCGGGTGGTGGCCACGACGATGGAGTTCTCGCCGTCGCCGTAGCGGATCGAGACCAGCTCGCCGTCCCGGTCCTCGTGCTCGACCTCGATGTCGGAGATCGCGGTCAGGCAGCGCGGGCACCAGTTGATGATGCGCTCGGCGCGGTAGATCAGACCGTCGTCGTAGAGCTTCTTGAAGATCGTCTGGACGGCACGGGAGAGGCCCTCGTCCATGGTGAAGCGCTCGCGCGACCAGTCCACGCCGTCGCCGAGACGGCGCATCTGGCCCAGGATCCTGCCGCCGTACTCCTCCTTCCACTGCCACACGCGCTCGACGAAGGCCTCGCGGCCCAGGTCGTGCCGGGACTTGCCCTCCTCGGCGAGCTGCTGCTCGACCTTGTTCTGGGTGGCGATGCCCGCGTGGTCCATGCCGGGCAGCCACAGCGCCTCGTGGCCCTGCATCCGCTTGCGGCGGGTGAGGGCGTCCATCAGCGTGTGCTGGAAGGCGTGGCCCAGGTGGAGGCTGCCGGTGACGTTCGGCGGCGGGATGACGATGGTGTACGGCTTCTTGTCGCTCTTGGCGTCGGCCTCGAAGTAACCGCGCTCTACCCAGCGCTCGTACAGGGGCCCCTCTACCTCGGCCGGCGCGTACTGGGTCGGCAGTTCGGGGGTCGCGCTGTTCGGTCCGCTCGCGGCGGCCTGCTGAGTGTTGTCGGTCACGGCGCTCAGTTTACGGGCGCGGCGGGCCCCGTTACGAATCCACCGGTGCCGGGCGCGAGGGGCGGGGCCGGGGCACGGGCGAGGTCCGCCCGGGCGACGCGTGCCCGCCGCGGGACCCGGCCGGGGTGCCGCCGCCGTCCGGACCGGGGGCGGGGCCGCGGCGCGGGCCGCGGGCCCGGCGAGGGCTCCGGCGCCGGCGGGCGGACACCCCGCCCGGGCCGGCGGCGGGGGCGTGGCGGCCCGCCGGCCCGAACGACCGGCGTACGGGGCGCTTCTGACGCTTGTTCAGCCCGGTCGGACCGGTGGGCGCCGTCCCGGCCGTCCGGGCGCCAGGGGTGATCAACCGGGCATCTGCACCGTCTTGTTACCAAGTCCTGACGACTCCGATGTAAAGGCGGCTTAAACAATCCGCGAGGATGATGACGAGGAGACAGCAGTTCAACGAGGGGACTCTCACCGATGAGCTTCAACCAGCCGCCGCCGCAGCCGGGTTACGGCGGCCAGCCCGGCTACGGGGCCCAGCCCGGCCCGCCCCAGCAGCCGCCGGTGCCGCCCGGCCCGCCCCAGCAGCCCGGACCGGGGTACGGCTATCCGCAGCAGCCCACGGCCCCGCAGCCGGGCGCCGGCTACGGCTACCCCCAGCAGCCCGGCCCGTACGGTCAGCAGCCGGGTCCGTACGGCCGGCAGCCCGGCGCCTGGGGAGCCCCGCCGCCGCCCCGGTCCGGCGGCAAGGGCAAGGTCATCGGCATCCTGGTCGGCCTCGTGGTCGCCGTCGCGCTCATCGGCGGCGGCATCGTCTTCTTCATGAGCAGCGGCGGCGGGGGCGGCGACTACAAGCTGACGACCCCGGCGACGGTCGTGGACGGCACGTACAGCAAGTCCAGCCAGAAGCTCGCGGAGTCCGAGTCCGGCAGCGACCAGTACATCTCGAACGGCACCTCGATCTCCGCCGCCTACACCAGTGGGGGCGAGCAGATCGGGTTCGGCGGCGCCTACGGCGGGATCGACGACCCCGGCGCCGCGGTCGACAAGATGATCTCGGCTGCTCTCGCCGGGAGCGCGGCGAGCGAGCAGCACCCGGCCGGTTTCGACGGCGACGTGATGAAGTGCGGCGAGAAGGACTACGGCGTCTTCAAGTCGCCCTTCTGCGTCTGGGGCGACGACAGCACCGTCGCGCTGCTGATCTGGTCCCCCTCCCCGGAGGCGACCGGCTCCGGCACCATCCCCGACGCCCCCTCCGTCGCCGACTTCGCGGAGACCACGGCGAAGTTCCGGAACGACGTCCGCGTCAAGAAGTAACCACCCGTACGTGAAGGGGGGCGCCCGGCATCTGCCGGGCGCCCCCCTTCACGTACGCGGGCTGGTGCGCGTTACGCGCTCTTCTGCTCGCCCTTGCCGATGATGCGGGGCTCGCGCGGGACCAGGGTCGGGTTCACGTTGGAGTGCACGACGTCCTCGGTGATGACGACGCGGGCGACGTCCTTGCGCGAGGGCACCTCGTACATCACCGACATCAGCACCTCCTCCATGATGGCGCGCAGGCCGCGGGCGCCGGTCTGGCGGAGGATGGCCTGGTCGGCGATGGCCTCCAGGGCGCCGCGCTCGAACTCGAGCTCGACACCGTCGAGCTCGAAGAGCCGCTGGTACTGCTTGACCAGGGCGTTGCGCGGCTCGACCAGGATCTGCAGCAGCGCCTCGCGGTCGAGGTTGTGCACGCTGGTGATGACCGGCAGACGGCCGATGAACTCGGGGATCATGCCGAACTTGACCAGGTCCTCCGGCATGACCTCGGAGAACTGGTCGGCGGAGTCGATCTCGCGCTTGGAGCGGATCGTCGCGCCGAAGCCGATGCCCTTGGCGCCGGCCCGGGACTCGATGATCTTCTCCAGACCGGCGAAGGCACCGCCGACGATGAAGAGCACGTTGGTGGTGTCGATCTGGATGAACTCCTGGTGCGGGTGCTTGCGCCCGCCCTGCGGCGGCACCGAGGCCGTGGTGCCCTCCAGGATCTTCAGCAGGGCCTGCTGCACGCCCTCGCCGGAGACGTCCCGGGTGATCGACGGGTTCTCGCTCTTGCGGGCGACCTTGTCGATCTCGTCGATGTAGATGATCCCCGTCTCGGCCTTCTTGACGTCGTAGTCGGCCGCCTGGATCAGCTTGAGCAGGATGTTCTCGACGTCCTCGCCGACGTACCCGGCCTCGGTGAGCGCCGTGGCGTCCGCGATGGCGAACGGCACGTTCAGCATGCGGGCCAGCGTCTGGGCGAGCAGGGTCTTGCCGGAGCCCGTGGGGCCGAGCAGCAGGATGTTGGACTTGGCGAGCTCGATGCCGTCGTCGTGGCCGCGGCCGCCGCCGTTCTCACCGGCCTGCACCCGCTTGTAGTGGTTGTACACCGCGACGGAGAGCGCCTTCTTCGCCGGCTCCTGGCCGACGACGTAGCTCTCCAGGAACTCGTAGATCTCGCGCGGCTTCGGCAGGTCCTCCCACCGCACCTCGGAGGACTCGGCGAGCTCCTCCTCGATGATCTCGTTGCAGAGGTCGATGCACTCGTCGCAGATGTACACACCGGGTCCTGCGATGAGCTTCTTCACCTGCTTCTGGCTCTTTCCGCAGAACGAGCACTTGAGCAGATCGCCGCCGTCACCGATGCGTGCCACGAGGTGCTTCCCCTTCGCCTGGGTCCCGTCAGTTCGACGAGTCCTGGTGCTTGCCTATCGACGGTACCTTGCCGCGCCCCCAGTGCGGGCCCCCCTTGGAGCTACTGGGCCGTGACCTGCACAACCCGGTCGCTCCAAGAGGGGACTTCTTGTCGCAGAATGCCCTGCCGGGCGTCAGACCGCGACCGACGAGCCCTTGCGGGTCGAGACGATCTGGTCGACCAGACCGTAGGAGAGGGCCTCCTCGGCCGTGAGGATCTTGTCGCGCTCGATGTCGTCGCGGATCTTCTCGATCGGGGTGCTGGAGTGCTTGGCCAGCATCTCCTCCAGCTGGGCCCGCATCCGCAGGATCTCGTTGGCGGCGATCTCCAGGTCCGAGACCTGGCCGCGGCCCGTTTCGGAGTACGGCTGGTGGATCAGGATGCGGGCGTTCGGCAGCGCCATCCGCTTGCCGGGGGTGCCGGCGGCGAGCAGCACGGCCGCGGCGGAGGCCGCCTGGCCCATGCAGACCGTCTGGATGTCGGGCTTCACGAACTGCATCGTGTCGTAGATGGCCGTCAGCGCCGTGAAGGAGCCGCCGGGGCTGTTGATGTAGACCGAGATGTCGCGGTCCGGGTCCATCGACTCCAGGCACAGCAGCTGTGCCATGACGTCGTTGGCGGAGGCGTCGTCGATCTGCACCCCGAGGAAGATCACGCGCTCCTCGAAGAGCTTCGCGTACGGGTCGTACTCGCGGACGCCCTGGGAGGTGCGCTCCACGAAACGCGGGACGACGTAGCGGGCCTCGGCGGCGTTCGCGCGGTCGTACAGGCCGCTGCCGGGGAAGTTCTGGGTGGTCACGTTCACCGTCCTGGAGATGAGCAGTGGGCTGGGGTCGGTCCTGCGGGGCTGTACGGGCTCAGGCCCGGTCAGGCCCCGGTGCCGCCGCCGCCCGGCACGTTCACGGCGTGCGTGATGACGTCGTCGATCAGGCCGTACTCCTTGGCCGCGTCGGCGGAGAACCAGCGGTCGCGGTCGGAGTCGCGGGTGATCGCCTCGACGCTCTGGCCGGAGTGCTCCGCGATGAGCTCGGCCATCCGCTTCTTCGTGCGCAGGAGCTGCTCGGCGTGGATCTTGATGTCCGAGGCAGAGCCGGCCAGGCCGGCCGAGGGCTGGTGCATCAGGATGTCGGTGTTCGGCAGCGCGAAGCGCTTGCCGGGGGTACCGGCGGTCAGCAGGAACTGGCCCATGGAGGCGGCCAGGCCCATGGCGATGGTGACGACGTCGTTCTTGATGAACTGCATGGTGTCGTAGATCGCCATGCCGGCCGTCACGGAGCCGCCGGGGCTGTTGATGTAGAGGTAGATGTCCTTGTCCGGCTCGGCGGCAAGGAGGAGCAACTGCGCGGTGATCTTGTTGGCGATGTCGTCGTCCACCGGCTGGCCGAGGAAGATGATCCGCTCGCCGAGCAGCCGGTTGTAGACCTGGTCGCCGAGGCCACCGATGGTCGGCTCGCCGGCGGCGGAAGGCATCGGAGTCGTCACGTATCCACCTGCTCGTTGTCGGACGGCGCGGACGCCGTCACAGGGACTTCTCGTAGGGCACGGGCCCTCGTACTTACGGACCCTAACGCGCAGGTGGGGCCCGGCAATCCCCCACGCGGAACTGTTCGCTGTGAGCGCAGGGAGGGTGTAAGCGGAGAGCGAAAAGAAGCAGAACGGGCCCGGACGCAACTGTCGTCCGGGCCCGTCGGATGTCGCTGCGGGGCGAGGCTCAGGCCTCGGAGCCCTCACCCTTGGCGGTCTCGGCGTCCGCGTCCTCGGAGGTGGCCGCGACCGTCTCGCCGGTCTCGTCCTCCTCGTCCTCCAGGTCGACGACCTCGCCGTTGGTGTCCTTGACCGTGGCGGCCTCGACGACCAGGGCCAGCGCCTTGCCGCGGGCGACCTCGCCGACGAGCAGCGGGACCTGACCGCCCTCGACGACCGCCTGGGCGAACTGGTCCGGACTCATGCCCGAGGAGGCGGCACGGCGCATGAGGTGCTCGGTGAGCTCCTCCTGGTTGACCGAGAGCTTCTCGGTGTTGACGAGCTCGTCGAGGACGAACTGGGTCTTGATGCCCTTCTTCGCCTGCCCCTCGATCTCCTCGTCGTACTCCTCGCGGGTCTTGCCCTCGTTCTCGAGGAACGACTCCCAGGTCAGGCCCATGGCCGGGAACTGGTGGTGCTCCAGGTTGTGGACGCGGGTCTCGACCTCGTCCTTGAGGAGCTTCTCCGGGAGCGGGATCTCGACCAGCTCCAGGAGGGCGTCGAGCACCTTCTCCTGGGCCTGGGTGGCCTGGTCGTACTGCTTGATGCGCTCCTGGCGCTTCACGGCGTCGGCGCGGAGCTCCTCGAGGGTGTCGAACTCGCTCGCCAGCTGGGCGAAGTCGTCGTCCAGCGCGGGCAGCTCACGGGCCTGGACGGTGGAGACGTCCACCTTGACCTGGGCCGTCTTGCCGGCGGCGGAGCCGCCCTTGAGCTCGGAGGTGAAGGTGGCCGAACCGCCGGCCTCCAGGCCGGTGACGGCCTCGTCGATGCCGTCGAGCAGCTGGCCGGAGCCGATGGTGTAGGTGACGCCGCTGGCGACGCCGTCCTCCAGCACCTCGCCGTCGACCGAGGCCTCCAGGTCGACGACCACGACGTCGCCGTCGGCGGCGGCGCGCTCCACGACGGTGGTGGAGGCGAAGCGCTCGCGCAGCTGCTCGAGGGCCTTGTCGACGTCCTCGTCGGTCACCTCGATGGCGTCGACGGTGACCTCGATGCCGGAGTAGTCCGGGATCTCGATGACCGGGCGGATGTCCACCTCGGCGGTGAACTTCAGCTCCTGGCCGTCGTTGAACTCGGTGATGTCCACCTCGGGCTGGCCGAGGACGTTGAGCTCGCCCTCGTTGACCGCCTCCGTGTAGAACTTCGGCAGGGCGTCGTTGATGGCCTCTTCGAGGACCGCGCCACGGCCGAACCGCTGGTCGATGACGCGCGCGGGGATCTTGCCCTTACGGAAGCCCGGCACCGTGACCTGCTGGTTGATCTTCTTGTACGCCGCGTCGAGGCTGGGCTTGAGCTCCTCGAAGGGCACCTCGACAGTGAGTCGAACCCGGGTCGGGTTCAGAGTCTCGACGGCGCTCTTCACGGTTGGGTCTCCTTGGGGGCTTTACGTTGATGGGCGGCCGCTCGGCGTCGTGCGGGGCGGCTGGTGTTCGACCTGGCTTTTCCGCGTATCGCGTGGCCGACGACCCATCCTACCGGTACCACAATCCTGCGGCCGGGCCGCTCGGCGCGGGACGGCCGAGCACTGGTCGGGGTGGCCGGATTCGAACCGACGACCTTCCGCTCCCAAAGCGGACGCGCTACCAAGCTGCGCCACACCCCGTCGGTGCGACACGTAGAGTACATGCCTCCGCACACCCTGACGGCCACATATGCCGTGCGCGGGAGCCGGGTCGATCGGCTACGATCTGATGTGCCAGAATGACTGGCCGTTGCGGGCGTAGCTCAATGGTAGAGCCCCAGTCTTCCAAACTGGCTACGCGGGTTCGATTCCCGTCGCCCGCTCTGCAGGCAAAGGCCCAGGTCAGGGGCACATCTCCCCCGGCCTGGGCCTTCGTCGTCCCCCGGCCGGGCCGGTCGTCCGCACCCGCCTCGTGCCCCTTCCTGCGCGCATCGCGCTCATGGCCTTCGCGATCACGGCCGCGGTCGCCCCGGCGATCGCGGCGCTCCCGGTCACGGCGGCCCGGGCCGGACCGCGAACGGCGGGCGAACGGTGACCGAACGGGGTACGCGGAACGTGCCGTGGCCGAGGCCGGTGTCCTGCCGATGCGGGCCGGTCAACTCACCCCAACGGGGGCCTCGGAAGGCCGCCCTCGGTCACGGTGCACGGCTCATGCCCCCGCCGGTACGCCCAGTTCGGTGAGCAGGCCGCGCACGCGCCGTTCGATCTCGTCGCGGATCGGGCGGACGGCGTCGACGCCCCGGCCGGCGGGGTCGTCGAGCTGCCAGTCGAGGTAGCGCTTGCCGGGGAAGAACGGGCAGGCGTCGCCACAGCCCATGGTGATGACCACGTCGGAGGACCGCACGGCCTCGGTGGTGAGGACCTTGGGGACCTCCGCGGAGATGTCGATCCCGGATTCCTCCATGGCCTCGACCACCGCCGGGTTGACCGCGTCGGCGGGGGCCGAGCCGGCCGAGTGGACCTCGAGCCGGTCCCCGGCGAGGTGGGTGAGGAAGGCGGCGGCCATCTGGGAGCGGCCCGCGTTGTGGACGCAGACGAACAGCACGGACGGGACGGTGGAGGTGCTCACGGGGTTCTTCCTCGGTCAGTGACGGGTGGTGGCGAGTACGGGCGCGGCGGCCGTCGCGGCAACGGCGGGCGGCGCGGTGGGCGTGTCGCGGCCGAAGAGGACGGCGGCGAGGGCCAGGCCGAGGACGGCGCCGAGGAGTTGGGCGGCGACGAACGGCGCCACGGAGGCGGGGGCGATGCCGGCGAAGGTGTCGGAGAAGGTGCGCCCGACCGTCACGGCCGGGTTGGCGAAGCTGGTGGAGGAGGTGAACCAGTACGCCGCGCCGATGTAGGAGGCGACGGCGACGGGCCCGACGTGCCGCTGCCCCGTACGGCCGAGTCCGAGGACGAGCAGGATCAGGCCCGCCGTGGCGACGGCCTCCCCCAGCCACAGGTTCCCGGCGGACCGGTCGTGCGCCGACCACCGCACCAGCGGTTCTGCGAACATCGCGTCGGCCAGGACCGCTCCGCCGACGGCCCCGGCGAACTGGGCGGGCACATAGGCCGCGACCTCACGCGGGGCCGGGCCGTCACCGGTGCCGCGCCCGGTCCACCAGGCGGCGAGGGTGACGACCGGGTTGAAGTGCGCGCCGGAGACCGGGCCGAGCAGGACGATCAGGACGCCCAGGCCGAACACCGTCGCAAGGGAGTTGGCGAGAAGCTGCACGCCCGCGTCCCGGGACAGCTCCGAGGCCTGGATGCCCGAGCCCACCACGACGGCGACCAGGGCGGCGGTGCCGAGGAACTCCGCGGCGGCACGGCGGCCGAGGGCGATCATCCGCGGGCCGCGGCGGCCGGCTCGGCCGGGGCCCGGAGGAGGGAGGAGAGCCGGGCGAGCGCGGGCGGCAGCACCCAGTAGTAGACCCAGGTACCGCGCCGTTCGGAGCCCACCAGACCCGCTTCCCGCAGCACCTTCAGGTGGTGCGAGATCGTCGGCTGCGACACGTCGAACGGCCCGGTCAGATCGCACACACAGGCCTCGCCGCCCTCGTGGGAGGCGATCAGGGAGAGCAGGCGCAACCGCACGGGATCCGACAGCGCCTTGAACATCCGCGCCAGGTCCACCGCTTCGGCCTCGCCCAGCGGTTCCCGGACGATCGGCGAGCAGCACGCGAGGTCCTGCTCGTCCTGGCCGAGCACCCGCAGCTCTGATTTCGACATGTGTCTATGTTGACGCCTGTCGATGCAGCTGGCAACCTCGGATTCGTCGAGCTGTATCGATGGATGTCGATGCAACTGCGGAACGGCAGATGAGGGAGTCCGTCATGTCCCGCGTTCAACTCGCCCTGCGCGTCGCCGACCTCGAGGGGTCCATCGCGTTCTACTCCAGGCTCTTCGGCGTCGGGCCCGCCAAGCTCCGTCCCGGCTACGCCAACTTCGCCGTCCCCGAGCCCCCGCTCAAGCTCGTCCTGATCGAGGGCGAGGAAGGACAGGACACCCGGCTCGACCACCTCGGCGTCGAGGTCGAGTCGACCGACCAGGTCGCAGCCGCCACCGGGCGGCTCCAGGAGGCGGGTCTGGCCACCTTCGAGGAGAGCGGCACCTCCTGCTGCTACGCCCTCCAGGACAAGGTCTGGGTCACCGGCCCCGGCAAGGAGCCCTGGGAGGTCTACGTCGTCAAGGCCGACGCCGGCACCCTCGGCAGGAGCGCCGAGAACGCCCCGGCCGGGTGCTGCGCCTCCGGCGAACAGGGCGCGCCGGCCCACGACGGCACGCCGGCCACCGCCGGCGGAGGATGCACCTGCGGCCCCCGCTGACGGGGCAGGCGGACGCCTGCCCCGAATCCGACGGCCGGACGCTCCCGCCCTGAGCGCCCGGCACCGGCCGTGTCGGCGAGCCGCCCGGGCGGCGTGGGCCACAGCGGCAGGTGCACGGCCCGGGGCAGGCCGGCCGCAGCGCCCTCACACGGACAGCCTGTGCCCCGGGGCGGATCACTGCGACGCGGGCTGATGCCCCTGGGGCACGCGACCACCCCGTCGGCATCGCGGTCGAGTTGGAGGACGCGGTCCCGCCCCGGCGAGGTCCCGTCACGAAGGTGTCGCCGGGCTCTGCTCCTTGAGCCAGTCGGCGAAGGTCACGGTGCCCCGGGGGCCGGGTCCGGACGGCAGCAGGCCGCCTTTGCGCATCGCACCGGGGAAGTACAGGGGCGCGACCGGCCGGCGGCGCGCGCCGCCCGCGGCGATGAGGCTCCGGGCCAGGTCGACCAGCGACTCGACCTGCGGGCCCGCGAACTCCGGGGCCATCCCCTGCGGCGCCTCAAGGGCGAGGCCGACGAGGGCTTCCGCCACCTCGCGTACGGCGACGGGCTGCACCGGGGCCGTCGGCACCAGCGCGAGCGGCCCGGGGACTCCCTCCAGCGCCTGCCCCACGAACTCGTGGAACTGCGTCGCCCGCATGATGGTCCACGGCACGGCGCCGCCCCGGATGATCTCCTCCTGCCGCATTTTGCCGGTGTAGTACGGGTGCCCGACCCGGTCGACGCCCACGATCGACGGCGTCACCAGGTGCCGCACGCCGGCCCGCCCGGCCGCCGCCGCGAGGTTCCGGCCCGCCTTGTCGAAGAAGCCCACGGCCACCGACTTGCGGTTCGTCGTCACATTGCTGACGTCGATCACCACTTCGGCCCCGGTCAGCGCAGCGTCCAGCCCCGACCCGCTCAGCAGGTCGACGCCTTCTCCGCGCGACAGCACCACGGGCTCGTGCCCGCGGGCGCGCACCTCCTCCACCACGAACCGCCCGGCCACGCCGGTACCACCGGCAACCGCGATCTTCATGTCTGCTCCCGTCCGCTCGGCGTCGCGACGGGCCTTTCACGGTTCCGTTCGCGACCGTATTACTCGATACTAATGGAGACGCGAGGATGACGGCTCGCGGTCCGCACGGCCGGGGCGGGGCCGGCCGTGCGGACCGGGAGGACCGGAAAGCCGGGGTGCTCAGTTGTTGAAGACCGGGATGTTGTTGTTCACCCCGCCGCCGTCGGCGACGTGGAGCGCGTGCCGCTGGGGTGCGGCCTCGGCGACGCCGGTATGAGCGCCGGCCTGGGCGGGAGCGGCCGCGAAGGCGCCGGCCGGAAGCAGGGCGCCACCGGCGGCGAGGGTGGTGGCGGCGGTCAGCATGACGATCTTGCGGGTGCGGGGCATGGCAGTACTCCTCGAATGGTCGATGGGGGCGGGAATTGCGGGCGAGCCCTCTTCGGACGGCCCGGCACCGGGGGAACGTCCCGGTGGACTTCCTTCCGGTCGGTGTTGCGCGACCTCTTGACTCCGGTAGGCCCCGGCGCCCGGCCCGCGTCACGTCGCTGGAATTCGGGGCTTGACACGCGGTCGCAGCCTCGCTCAGGAGGCGCCCGCCGGGACCGCGGCCTCCCCTGACCGGCCACCTCCGCATGCGTGGGCGCCGGAGTCTGCGCAGGCTGGGAGGCGTGCCGGTGACCCACGGTGAGGAACGATGATCGTTACGGTGGTGTCGATGCCCGAGGGCGTCGCCGCCCCCGCCGCCCTGTCGGAGGTACGTGAGCGGCTCGCGGCGTGCCGGTTCCTGCTCGTGGACGTCGAGGTGCCCGGGGAGGGGCGGCCCGACGAGCTGCCGATCGCCCGTGAACTCGGCCTGGAGGCCGAGGACCTGGCATGGCTGGGTAAGGAGGGCGAGGCGGCGCGGGCGGAGTTCCACGGCGACAACGCCCGGTTCGTCGTGCCCGTCGTCGACGACGGCGAGGTCGTCCACCTCCACGTCTTCGTGACCGAGCGGTACCTGGTCACCGTCCACCGGGGACCGAACGCACTGGTCGGCCGGTTCTTCACCCGGCTGCCGCGCGAACGGCCCGCGGACACCACGGCCGCGCTGTTCCTGCTGCTGGAGGACGCCCTGGAGACCTTCCGCAAGTCCGCCGTGGAGGCGCTGCTGCAGGTGGAGGACCTCGAGGACGAGATGTTCGAGAGCCGGCACCCGCAGCAGGTGTACCGGCTGGCGCGGCTGCGCCGCCGCGCGGCCGTGCTGCACCACGCGCTGCTGCCGTACCTGCAGGCGACCGACGAGACCATCACCCGGCGGATGATGAGCGGCAACTTCCCGGAGGAGCGGCAGCGGCTCGCCGCCTCCTACCAGCGGGCCGCGCGGATGGTGCTCGCCAGCATCGAGTCGCTCCAGGACGCGGCCCGGCGGGCGTTCGCCAGCTACTCCTCACTCGTGTCCGGCGAGCAGAACGGGGTGATCAACCGGCTGGCCATCGTGTCGACGATCTTCCTTCCGCTGACCTTCCTGACCGGCTTCTTCGGGATGAACTTCACCTACATGACGGACGAGTTGGAGAGCAGGATCGTCTTCTGGCTGCTCGCCGTGGGACTCCAGGCGCTGGTCATGCTCGTCGCCGTCTACGTGCTGCACCGCACCCGCATCTGGCGCAGGCTGCGCGACGACGGGCGCGACGACGGCTGAACGCCTCACTACATTGGCGGGATGGAGATCTGGATCAACCCCGCGTGCTCGAAGTGCCGCTCCGCGCTGCACCTGCTGGACGAGGAGGGCGCGCAGTACACCGTGCGCCGCTACCTGGAGGACCCGCCGGACGCCGACGAGATCCGCGCGGTGCTGGAGCGGCTCGGGCTGGAGCCGTGGGACATCGTGCGGACCCAGGAGGCCGAGGCGAAGGAACTGGGGCTCGGGGAGTGGCCGCGCGAGCCGGGTGAGCGGGAGCGCTGGATCGGGGCGCTCGCGACGCACCCGCGGCTGATCCAGCGTCCGATCATCACCGCCGAGGACGGCTCGGCGGTCGTCGCGCGCTCCGCCGAAGCGGTGCGGGACGCCCTCGGACGCGTCCCGGGTGCCGCCGGCACTGCCGGAGCCGCCGGAGCCGCCGGGAACCCCGCCTAGGGCGCCGGACGGCCACCGTCCCGGAGCCGGGTACCCCGCCGCGCTGGTCGTCGGTCTCGGCGGCCCGGCGATCGCGGCCGCCGGGGCCGGGTACCCAGGGCCCGGTCGGCGGACTCCCCCGGCCCCGGGACGGCCCCGGCCTGGGACCGGGACGCGGACGGGCCCTAGCCGACCGGCACGCCCTGGGGGCCCTTGATGCGCTTCATGATCATCTGCGAGTTCACCTCGCTGACGCCCGGCAGGGCGATCAGCTTCTCGGTCCAGAAGCGCTCGTAGGCGTCGCTGTCGGCCACCGCGATCCGCAGCAGGCAGCCGGGCGCGCCGTAGAGCCGGTAGGCCTCGACGACGTCGGGGATGGCCTGCACCTGCTCCTCGAAGGCGGCGACGGACTCGCGGTCCCGCCGCACCTCGACGGAGGCGAAGACCTCGAAGCCGCGGCCGACGGCGGCCGGGTCGACGACGGCCCGGTAGCTCTGGATCACCCCGTCCTCCTCCAGCTGCCGCACCCGGCGCAGGCACGGGGACGGGGTGAGGCCGACCCGGGCGGCCAGTTCCTGGTTGGTGAGCCGGCCGTCGGCCTGGAGCTCACGCAAGATTCTTCTGTCGATGGCGTCCATAGGAGCGATGAATACCACGCCTGGCAGGTCTACGCGGGCTGATTGGCAATCCGATGCCAGGGGTCAGCGCATATCCTTGCGGCGGGAGGACCGGGCGAACGCACGAGCGAGGGAAACGTGAAGCACATCGTCGTGATCGGCACCGGCGGCACGATCGCCAGCCGGTGGCAGGGGGCCGGGTACGCGGCCGAGGCCGCCGGCCACGAGGTGCTGGCGGCGGGTGCGGTCCCCGAGGGCGTCGAGGTGAGCGTCCGCGACCTGTTCACCGTGAACAGCTCGCGGCTGACCTCCGCCCACCAGCTGGAACTGCTGCGGACGGTCCACGAGGTGCTGGCGGACCCGGCCGTGGACGGCGTCGTGGTGACGCACGGCACCGACACCATGGAGGAGACCGCCTTCCTCCTCGACCTCCACCACGACGACCGGCGCCCGGTGGTCCTCACCGGCGCCCAGCTCCCCCTGGACTCCGTGGACGGGGACGCGGCGGGCAATCTCTACGACGCGCTGCTGACCGCGGCGACCGGCCAGGACATCGGCGTGGTCATCGCCTTCGGGGGCTTCGTGCACGCCGCCCGGGGCACGGTCAAGGCGCACACCCTGGACGTCCAGGCGTTCGCCGACCCCTCGGGGCGGCCGCTCGGCCGGGTGAAGTTCGGCGAGATCGCCTGGGGCGCCCCGCGGCCGCGTGCCGCGGCGCTGCCGCTGCCGGCCCCCGGCGCCACGGCACCGCGCGTCGACGTCGTGATGCACCACGTGGACGCCGACCCCGTGCTCTTCGACGCCGCGCTGGGCGCGGGGGCCCAGGGGATCGTGCTGGTCGGCACCGGGGCGGGCAACGCGACGCCGGACTTCGTGGCAGCGGTGCGCCGGGCGGTGGAGGCCGGCGTGCTGGTCGCCGTGAGCACCCGGGTGGCGGCGGGGCCGGTGGCCCCGATGTACACCGGGGGCGGTGCGGTGGACCTCGCCGCGGCGGGGGGTGTGCTGGCCGGGACGCTGCGCGCGGGCCAGGCCCGCATCGCCGTGCTGGCGGCGCTGCTGTCCGCGCAGGACCCCGCGGAGCGGACCGCCGCGCTGCGCCGCATCGTGGGAACGGCCGAGGACCGCGCGCCGGCCGTCGCCTGACTCCCCGTCACCCGGCGCGGCCACCGCGCCGGGTGACGGGTGACTTCACTTCCGAGGCGCGACGTGCGCGCTCGTGACGGGCGCCACCCATGCGGCGGGTGCGCCGCGAGGCACCCCCGCGCCGGTCACCCGCGTCAGAGGTTTATCTGGTTGATGGTGTCGGCCAGCGAGTCGAGGAACTTGTTGATCGCCGGGGCCATTCCCGTGGAGGCAAGGAAGAAGCCGAAGAGCGCGGCGATGATGGCCGGGCCGACCTTGAGCGTCTTGCCCCTTATCAGGACGATCATGATGATCGCCAACAACAGCACCACGGACAGGGAGATGGCCACTGGGGATCACATCCTCGGTCTGACGCCTCACCGTTCCGGGGAGAGCCACCGCAGCCGCACCCCCGCGACGTCCATCGTGCCACCTGCCACCGACACCGTGACCCCGCGGGACACACCCTTCCCCGCGTGCGGGGGTCGCACACCTGTGACGCAGGACATCGCGACCACCACTGATCGCTTCGGACGAGGCTAATCTCGCAATTGCACGGCACGTTCGAATGGATTTCCCCAAACTATTTCCCCGCGCACCCACTTGCCACACAAAGGATCATCAAAAAACCTGCACAGACGTCAACCGGTCTGTCGATATGCCCCGTTCAACCCTTCTATGACCGCCCATAGCGGTACAGAACGGGCAGCCATCTGGGGACGCATTCCAGGGTGTCGGTGCCGCCGCGGCCATTCCGGCCGGGAATTTCACTCAGCCGGAGGCGCCCGCTATGGTGCTTCAAATGTTCCAGCTCCCCCGCACGAACACCCTGTTCCCCGGCAGGACCCAGACCGGGAATTCCGTTCTCCCCGCACCACGCCAGGAGGCCCCCGCCGCCGGGGCCCGGCCGGCCGCACCCTCCGGTTCCCCCGCTCCGGCCACGGCCCCCGCCGCCCCCGCCGGACGTGACCCGTTCTTCGACAACGCCAAGTACCTGGCCATCGTCCTGGTCGCGATGGGCCACGCCTGGGAACCGCTCACCGGGCACAGCAGGGCCGCGAGCGCGCTCTACAACCTCGTGTACGCGTTCCACATGCCGGCGTTCATCGTCATCTCCGGCTACTTCTCGAAGAGTTTCGACGCCCGTCCGGACCGGGTCAGGAGACTGATCACCGGCGTCGCCGTCCCGTACCTGCTCTTCGAGACCGCCTACTCGCTCTTCCGGAACTGGGCCGACGACGCCGCGCCCCAGTCGCTGAGCCTGCTCGACCCCTGGTACCTCACCTGGTTCCTCGCCGCCCTCTTCATCTGGCGGCTCACCGCTCCCGTCTGGCGGGTCGTGCGGCAGCCGGTCGCGGTCGCCCTGCTGATCGCGGCGCTCGCCTCGGTCACCCCGGCCATCGGCGCGGAACTGGAACTCCAGCGCGTCCTGCAGTTCCTGCCCTTCTTCGTGCTCGGCACGTGCCTGAAGGCCGAGCACTTCCACCTCGCGCGGCGCCGGGCGGTGCGCGTGCTGTCGGTCCCGGCCGGGCTGACCGCGCTGGTCGTCACCTACTGGCTGGTGCCCCGGATGGACCGGGCCTGGCTCTACCACCGCACGAGCGCCCAGGAACTGGGCGCGCCCTGGTGGGCGGGTCCGGTCATGACGCCGGCGCTGTTCTGCTGCTCCCTGGCGCTGACGGTGTGCTTCCTCGCCTGGGTGCCGCGCCGTCGCACCTGGTTCACGGCGCTGGGTGCCGGCACGCTCTACGGCTACCTGCTGCACGGCTTCATCGCCAAGGGCTCGCGCTTCGGCCGCTGGTACGACCACGAGTGGATCCACACCCCACTGGGCCAGGTCGCCGTCACCGCGGTCGCCGTCGTGGTGGTCACCGCGCTGTGCACCCCGCCCGTGCAACGGATCTTCCGCTTCGCGATCGAGCCGAGGATGTCCTGGGCGTTCCGGCCGGCGCCTAGTCCCGGCACACGATGAGCAGGGCGCGGTCGTCGTTGACGTCCTTGGCGACCGCCTCGATGAGCTGCCAGGCCGCACCGCGGAAGCCGTGCGCGACGTACCGGTCGGCCTCGCCGATGAGCCGGTCGATGCCCTCGGTGAGGTCGCGGCCGGCGGCCTCGACCAGGCCGTCGGTGAAGAGCAGCAGGACGTCGCCGGAGCGCAGGGTGCCCTTCACGCTGTGGAACTCGGCGCCGTCGTACACCCCCAGCAGCGGGCCCTCGGCCGCCTTCTCCTCCCAGCGGCCGGTGCCCGCGCTGAGCTGCATGCCCGGCAGGTGGCCCGCGGAGAGCAGCTCGTAGTCACCGGTCTCCAGGTCCAGCACCAGGTGCACGGAGGTGGCGAAGCCCTCCTCCCAGTTCTGGCGGAGCAGGTAGCCGTTGGCGGCGGTGAGGAAGGCGTGCGGCGGCAGCGAGCCGAGCAGGCCGCCGAAGGCGCCGGACAGCAGCAGCGCGCGCGAACCGGCGTCCATGCCCTTGCCCGACACGTCGGTGAGGACCGCCTCCAGGATGCGGCCGCCCGAGGTGCGGGTGGCCACCACGAAGTCGCCGGAGAAGGACTGGCCGCCGGCCGGCCGCAGCGCCATCTCGGCGTGCCAGCCCTCGGGCAGCCGGGGGAGCCTGCTCTGCACCCGGATGCGCTCGCGCAGGTCGAAGAGCATCGTGCCGCCGCGCATCCAGGGCACGCCGACCCGGGCGCGGAACTGCGCGACGATCAGCCCGGCCAGCGCCACCGCCGCCACCACGAGCACGGTGCCCGGGGTCACCCGGCCCACGCCCTCGCGGTACGGGCCGAGCACGGCGGACTCCACGACCAACGCGGCGGCGCTGGCCCCGTACAGCAGCAGGAGGCTGGAGGGGCGCAGCAGCAGGCCGCCGACGAGGACGGGCAGCACCAAGGTGGTGGGCGGGCACCATTGCGGCGCCAGCACCGTGCCCCAGGCGATCAGCGGCACGCCGATCATCAGGACGGTGAGGGCGAGCCAGTCGGCCGCGTCGCCGCGGAAGTAGTCCACGGCGGATTTGCGCAGGCCGACACGAGCCCGGTGGACCGTCCTGCGCCACCGGGCCCTGAATCCGTCTCCTACCGGGCGTCGTGCCATCTTCCCGGCGACCCTATCCACCCTCACCCGTTCTCCGCATCGGAGGTGCCCCTCATGGTGCGCCGATTCGCCGCCGAGACCGGCGAAAACCGGTCGCCCGCCCTTGGGGCGGCTGGTAGGCAGGGCACATGACGGTGGAGTTGCGGGTTCTCGAGTCCGGACAGTGGGACGAGTGGTTCAGCACGCTGGAACGTGCGTTCGGCAGCGCGCGCGTGCCGGCGGAGGAGCGGGAGTTCGACCGCGGGGTGACCGAACTCACCCGGTCGATCGCCGCGTGGGACGGGACGGAGGTCGTCGGCACGGCGGGGGCGTTCTCCTTCCGGGTGGCGGTGCCGGGCGGCGCCGTGGTCCCGGCGGCCGGCGTCACGATGGTCACCGTCGCCTCGACGCACCGCCGGCGCGGGCTGCTCGGCTCGATGATGCGGCGGCAGCTGGACGACGTGCGCGAACGGGGGGAGCCCCTCGCGGTGCTCACGGCCTCCGAGCCGGCGATCTACGGCCGGTACGGCTACGAGGTCGCCACCCGTCAGATGGCGGTGGAGGTCGACACCCTTCGGGCGGGCCTGACGGTGCCCGCGGGCGCCGACGAGGTCACCCTGCGCTTCGCCGACCCGGACGAGGCCCTGGCGGCCTGCGAGGAGGTCTACGCGCGGCTGGTGCCCGGCCGGCCGGGCATGCTGGAGCGGCGGCCGAACTGGCGGCGCAAGGGCGTGCTCGACCCCGAGGCGTACCGGGACGGCGCGTCGAACCTGCTGTGCGTGGTCGCCGAGCGCGACGGCGAGGTACGGGGCTACACGCGCTACGCGGTGAAGTCCTCCTGGAACGCGGGCGGGCCCGACGGCACGGTGGTGCTGCGCGACCTGGAGGCACTGGATCCGGACACGTGTGCCGCGTTGTGGCGCTACCTCTTCGGCATCGACCTCACCTGCCGCATCACCTCCCGCAACCGTCCCGCCGACGACCCGGTCCTGCATCTGGTCGACGACGTCCGCCGCTGCGGCGTGCGGTTCAAGGAGGGCCTGCTGCTGCGCCCGGTCGAGGTGGGCGCGGCCCTGTCGGCCCGCACCTACGCGGCGCCGCTGGACGTCGTGCTGGAGGTCTCGGACCCGTTCTGCCCGTGGAACGAGGGCCGCTGGCGGCTCGGCGGCGACACCAAGGGCGCCGTGTGCGAGCGGACCACGGACGCCGCGGACCTGGCGCTGTCGGTGCGCGAGTTGGGCGCCGCCTACCTGGGCGACGTCTCGCTGACCGCGCTGGCGCGGGCCGGCCGCGTACGGGAACTGCGGCAGGGGGCGCTGCGGGAGGCGGCGGTGGCCTTCAGCGGTGACGTCGCCCCCTGGCTGCCGCACGGCTTCTAGCGGCCCGGAGCCCGTACGGGCGCCCGTCCCGCGGCCGGCCCCGCACCGCTCGCGGGGCCGGCCGCCGCGGGGTGACCGGGCGTCAGCCGCGGGCGGGCTGGCAGGAGGGGCACCAGAAGAGGTTGCGCGCCACCAGGGCGGCGGTGCGGACCTCGGTGCCGCAGATGTGGCACGGCATCGCGGCGCGGCGGTAGACGTAGACCTCGCCGCCGTGGTCGTCGACGCGCGGCGGGCGGCCCATTGCCTCGGGGGTGTGCTCGGGGCGGACGGTGTCGATGCGGTTGTTGCGCACGCCCTCGCGCATCAGGGCCACCAGATCGGCCCAGATCGCGTCCCACCGCGCGCGGTCCAGGTCCCGTCCCGCCAGGTACGGGTCGACGCCGTGGCGGAAGAGGACCTCGGCGCGGTAGACGTTGCCGACGCCGGCGACGACCTTCTGGTCCATCAGCAGCGCGGCGACGCTGGTGCGGCTGCGGGCCACCCGGGCCCAGGCGCGCTCCCCGGTGTCGGCCGGCCGGAGCGGGTCCGGGCCGAGCCGGTCGTGTATCGCCTGCTTCTCGGCCCCGGTGATCAGCTCGCAGGCGGTCGGCCCGCGCAGGTCTGCGTGGTGCTCGTCGGTGGCCAGGCGCAGCCTGACCTGGCCGACGGGGGCCCCGCCGGGGCCGGTGCCGAAGCCGAACTTCCCGTACAGCCCCAGGTGGACGTGGACCCAGCCGAGCGGGCCGAACCCCAGGAAGAGGTGCTTGCCGTGGGCCTCCGCGGACTCCAGCACGGCGCCGTCCAGGAGGGCGGCGCCGTCGGAGAACTTGCCCTGCGGGCTGCTCGCGCGGACCACGCGGCCGGCGAAGCGTTCCCCGTGGTCCGCGGCGAGGCGGTGGATCGTATGCCCCTCGGGCATGCCCGGATCAGCCCTCCTGCGGGTGGTGCGGGGGGATCGGGGGCAGCTCGCCGGTGGTCTCGTACGCGGTGAGCATGCCGATGCGGCGGGTGTGACGCGGCTCGCCGGAGTAGGGCGTGCCCAGGAAGACCTCGACGAACGCGGTGGCCTCGTCCGTGGTGTGCATGCGGGCGCCGACGCTGATCACGTTCGCGTCGTTGTGCTCGCGGCCGAGGGTCGCGGTGTCCCGGCTCCACGCGAGCACGGCCCGGACGCCCTTGACCTTGTTGGCGGCGATGGCCTCGCCGTTGCCCGAGCCGCCGATCACGATGCCGAGGGAGCCGGGGTCCGCGGCGGTGCGCTCCGCGGCGCGCAGGCAGAACGGCGGGTAGTCGTCCTGGGCGTCGTAGACGTGGGGGCCGCAGTCCACGGGCTCGTGCCCGTTGGCCTTGAGCCACCCCACGAGGTGGTTCTTGAGTTCAAAGCCGGCATGGTCGGAACCGAGGTACACGCGCATGCGGACGAGTGTCGCACGGGCACCCCCGGCGACATGCCGTGGGTGTTCCGTGGGGGGAATTTGAGGGTCCGCTGAGGATGGGACAACGAAACGGAATCAAAGGTTCCCCGCTCGCACCCGGGCGGTGTTTCATGCCACCCCATGAGTACACGTCCCCCCACCCCCACGACCGGCTCCACCGCTCCGGCCCCCGAGGCCCCGACGGAGCCCGGGAACGGCTCGGGCCTCAAGGCCGGGCTCAAGAACCGCCACCTGTCGATGATCGCGATCGGCGGTGTGATCGGCGCCGGCCTCTTCGTCGGCTCCGCCTCCGGCATCGCCGCCGCCGGTCCCGGCATCCTCGTGTCGTACGCCCTCGTCGGCCTCATGGTCGTCTTCGTCATGCGCATGCTGGGCGAGATGGCCGCCGCCAACCCCACCTCCGGCTCCTTCTCCGCCTACGCCGACCGCGCGCTGGGCCGCTGGGCCGGTTTCTCCATCGGGTGGCTGTACTGGTTCTTCTGGGTCGTGGTGCTGGCGGTCGAGGCGACCGCGGGCGCCAAGATCCTGGAGGGCTGGGTCCCGGCCGTGCCGCAGTGGGGCTGGGCGCTGATCGTGATGGTCGTGCTCACCGCGACCAACCTGGCCTCGGTGGCCTCCTACGGCGAGTTCGAGTTCTGGTTCGCCGGCATCAAGGTCGTGGCCATCGCCGGCTTCATCGTGCTCGGCGCCCTCGCCGTGTCCGGCGTGCTGCCCGGCAGCCACGACGACACCGCGGGGCTGGCCAACCTCACCGAGCACGGCGGCTTCCTCCCCCACGGCCCCGGCAAGATCCTCACCGGTGTGCTGCTGGTCGTGTTCTCCTTCATGGGCAGCGAGATCGTCACGCTCGCGGCCGGCGAGTCCGCCGACCCCGAGCGCGCGGTCACCAAGGCCACCAACAGCGTCATCTGGCGGATCGGCGTCTTCTACCTGGGCTCGATCCTCATCGTGGTGTCGCTGCTGCCGTGGAACGACCCTTCGATCGCCGAGGACGGCTCCTACGTCGCGGCGCTGAACTCCATCGGCATCGCGCACGCCGGCCAGATCATGAACGTGATCGTGCTCACGGCCGTGCTGTCCTGCCTCAACTCCGGCCTCTACACCGCCTCCCGCATGGCCTTCTCGCTGGGCCTGCGCGGTGACGCGCCCAAGGCGTTCGCCCGCACCACCGGGCGCGGCGTGCCGCAGGCGGCGATCCTGGGCTCGGTCGTCTTCGGCTTCGTCGCGGTCTTCTTCAACTACCGGTACCCCGACACCGTCTTCCTCTTCCTGCTCAACGCCTCCGGCGCGATCGCGCTGTTCGTGTGGCTGGCGATCTGCTTCTCGCAGCTGCGCATGCGGAAGATCATCCTGAGGGAGGCCCCGGAGCGGCTGCGGGTGCGGATGTGGCTGTACCCGTACCTGACCTGGGCGACGATCGCGATGATCGTGTTCGTGCTCGGCTACATGCTCACCGACACCGCCGACGGCGGTGGCCGGGACCAGGTGGTCGTCTCGGTGCTGGTGGCGCTCGGCGTGGTGGCCGTCGCGGTGGCGCGCCAGCTGCTTCACAAGGGCCGGAAGGACGCGCCGACCCGGTCGTAGGCGGCCGGCGCGGAGGACCCGGTCGCGGCCGCGTACCAGACGTTCAGCTGGTAGGACTTGCCCCCCGCGGTGAAGCCGAGCTGCCGCGCCTTCCAGGGCGCGCCGGCCTGGGTGAAGGAGTACTCCCAGACCACGGCCGGACGACCGCGGAACGACGTCCGCTCCAGCCGGGTCTTCCGGTAGCCGGGCACGTCGTGGGAGCCGGCCTCGAAGGCGCGCCACTGCTCCAGGAGATCGCCGCCCCGTGCGAGTGCGTACGAGGCGGCGATCTCCTGCTGTCCGTCCGGGGCGTGGTAGTGGACGTTGGACGGGCTCTTGGCGCTGCGCGTCCAGCCCCGCGGCGGCACCCAGGCGAAGCCGGTCTCGTTGCGCTCCCCGGGGGCGGGCGTGCCGGTGGACGGGGCGGCGGGCGAGATAGCGCCGGTGGAGGGCGGGCGGCTGGTGCCCGCGACGACGGGGCCCTCGCGGTGGCCGGTGCGCGGCGCGGTGAGCAGGACGACGGTGACGGCGACGGCCGCGGCGGCCGCTCCCGCGGCGCCCAGCAGGGCCGCCCGCCGGAGCCGCGAGGGGGCCGGCACGGCGGCGCCGGCGGCACGGCCCGGTCCGGGGCCGGGCTCCGGCGCGGGGGCGGGTGCGGGTGCGGGGGCCGGCGGGGGCTCGGGGGCCGGGTCCGGCTCCGAGGCGGGGGAAGCCGGGGTGCGGCGCTCCCAGCCCGGCGGGACGGCGTCCTCCGGCTCGGCCTCCCGCTCGGCCTCCGGTGCCGTGCCCGGTGCGGCCTCGCCTGCGGCCTCCGGTGCCGGGGCGGCGGCCCTTCCGGCGGCGAGCGTCGGGGTGCGCCCCTCCTCCGGGGGCGGCGGCTGCCGGGTGACGACGGTCGGGCCGCCCGGGGGCGCGCCGAGGGCGGCCAGCGCCTCGTCCAGGCCGTCCAGGGTCATCCGCTCCTCGGGGTCCTTGCGCAGCAGGGCCGCCAGGGCGGCCCGCAGCGGCCCGGCGCCGGCCGGCAGCAGCGGCTCCTCGTAGAGCACGGCGTGCAGCGTGGCCAGGGTGGTGGCGCGGGAGAAGGGGGAGGCGCCCGCCAGGGCGGCGCAGAGGGTCGCGCCCAGGGACCACAGGTCCGAGGGCGGCCCCTGCCGGCGGCCCTCCACGCGTTCCGGGGCCATGTAGTCGGGCGAGCCCACCAGCATCCCGGCCATGGTCAGCGCGGTGGCGTCCTGGATCGCCGCGATGCCGAAGTCGGTGAGGACGACCCTGCCCCGGGTGTCGATCAGCACGTTGCCGGGCTTGATGTCGCGGTGCAGCACGCCGACCGCGTGCACCTCCCGCAGTGCACGGGCCAGCCCGGTGCCGATCCGTACGGCCTCGGCCACGTCCACCGGGCCGTCCTGGACCAGCACCTGCTCCAGGGAGCGGCAGTCGACCAGTTCCATCACGATCCACAGCCGTTCGGCCTCCTGGACCACGTCGTAGATCCGGACCACGTTCGGGTGGTCGATCCGGGCCGTGGCGCGCGCCTCCCGCAGGCTGCGCTCACGACGGACCCGCGCGTCCTCGGCCTCCCTGTCGTCCAGGCGCATCTCCTTGACCGCGACCTGCCGGTCCAGCACCTCGTCCACCGCCCGCCAGACGCGGCCCATGCCGCCCTGGCCGATCGGCTCCCCCAGCCGGTAGCGGCCCACCACGAGCCGGCCGCGCACCTCACCGCCCGCATTTCCCACCATGCCCGGACTCCCCACTGCGGAGGGAATTCCCCATGCCCCTCAATTCCTGTCCGGCGGCCCGCAATTCACGCGCGGACCGGGACAGAAGTATGAACTTGCCACCATCACAGCATAGTTGCCCGGAATCTTGTGGTACCTCTTCAGATACCGCTGATGCGGTGCAGAAGGGGGAAGAGCAATGCGCCTTTTCAATCGGCGAATTCATGTTCGGAAATCGGCCGCGGCGGCCGCCGTGCTGGCGCTGGCGTTCGCCGGACCCGTGTACGGCGCCGAGCCCGTACCGGGCAGCGGCCAGGGGGGTACGCCAGGTCCCAGCGCCCCGGCCGGGGTGAAGGTGAGCACCGAACTGCCGGCCAGGATCTCCGTCGACAACAAGACCGAGAAGACCTCGATCACGGCCCGCGTCGTCAACAAGGGCGACGCGCAGTCCCCTGAGCTGCGGCTCCTGGTGGTCGGTTTCGACGCCCTCGAGGTGACCGCGGTGAAGGGCTGCGACCCGATTCCGGAGGCGAAGCTCCCGGAGGGTTCCAACGGCGGATTCAGCTGCGCCGTCGGAAAACTGGCGGCGGGAAAGAGCAAGGCGTACACCGTGTCCGCGACCTACGACCTCCAGGGCAGGGGCAAGATCTGCCTGCCCGTGATGCTCGGCGACTCCGGCACCCTGCTGTGGCAGCAGGGCCCGGTCCCGTTCGGCACCCGCGAGCCCACACCGAACGCCCCCGACACCCCGCTGCTGCTGGGCACCGACAACGTGCCCTTCGGCCCCGACACCTCCGCGAGCGCCGGCCCCTCCGCACCCGGCGCCCTGCCGGACACCGGCGTCCCCGGGCGCACGGCCGTCCTGCTGCTGGGCGGCGGGATGCTGCTGGCCGCGGGCGCCGCGGGGCTGTGGCTGACCCGGCGCGGGCCGGCACCGCGGCACTGACGGAGGACGCGTGGAGGGGGCGGGGCGATCGCCCCGCCCCCTCCACCCGGGTGCGTCGTACCGCGTACCCGGTCAGCCGCGGCGGCCGACCAGCTTCCAGGCGGCGGGCAGCGCGCCCATGGCGAGCGCGGCCTTCAGCGCGTCGCCGATGAGGTAGGGGGTCAGGCCCAGGGCGACGGCCTGGCCCAGCGTCAGGTGCGCGGCCAGCGCGAGGTAGGGGACGCCCACGGCGTAGGTGACGGCGCTGCCGGCCACCATGACCCCGGCCATCCGCCACACGCCGCGGTCGGCGCCCCGGCGGGCCAGCGCGCCCACGAGCGCGGACGCCAGCGCCATGCCCAGGATGTAGCCGAAGCTCGGCGCCGCCGCGCCGGACGACCCCTCCGCGAACCACGGGACCCCGGCGACACCGGCGACGGCGTACAGCGCGAGCGCCAGGAAGCCGCGGCGCGCGCCGAGGGCGGTGCCCACCAGCAGCGCGGCGAAGGTCTGGCCCGTCACGGGCACCGGCGACCCGGGGACCGGCACCGACAACTGCGCGGCCAGGCCGGTCAGTACGGCGCCACCGGTCACGAGCGCCGCGTCGCGCAGCCGCGACGCGGGGATGAGGTCGGCGAGGACCGGGTGGGTCCGTACGGCGGAAGCGGCGGGAACTGCGCTGGCCATCGGGTGACTCCGCGGGATGAGGGTCGGTTCGGGACACCGTGACGTTAACCCGCCCCGCCCTCACCGATCATCGTCCGCCGATCACAAAGGCCCGATCACGGCGTTGGTCGCCTTCCTACAAGGAAGCCGCGCAGGGCGTGAGCTTCGTCACCCGGGGCTTAGTGGGGTTTCTCCAACGCCTCGTCGACGACCGCCCGAGCGGCGCCGCCGGCCGGGTGCGACACGGCTCCGGCGGCCGGCCGGCGGCCTCCTATGCTGCCCGCATGAGCGCTCCGTCCTCCCCCTCCCGCGTCGGCGTCGTCGGCGAGGTCCTCGTCGACCTGCTGTGGCGTGCCGGGGAGCGGCAGGTCACACCGGTGCCCGGCGGCAGCCCGGCCAACGTCGCGGTCGGCCTGCACCGGCTGGGGCGGCCCACCACCCTGGTCACCACGTGGGGCGACGACCCGCCCGGCGAACTGGTCCGGGCGCACCTGGAGTCCACCGGGGTCGAGGTGGTGCGGGCCGCGAGCCCGGCCGGGCGCACCACGCTGGCGATGGCCTACCTGGACCGGGACGGCTCCGCCTCGTACGACTTCCTGGCCGCGTGGGACCCGGAGCGGCTGCCGCTGCCCGCGGACACCGCGGTGCTGCACACCGGTTCGCTCGCCACGGTGGTCGAACCGGGGGCGACGCGGGTGCTGGAGCTCTGCCGCGAGCTGCACGCGGCAGCGGGGCGCACCGTCGTCGCCGACCTCAACGTGCGGCCCGCCGTCCTGCCCGACCGGGCCGCCTACCGCCGGGCGTGCCTGCGGCTGGCCGGGGTCACGGACGTGGTCAAGGCCAGCGACGCGGACCTCGCCTGGCTCTTCCCGGGGCTGGCCCCGCAGGAGGCGGCGCGGACGCTGCTCGCCGAGGGGCCCCGGCTCGCGGTCGTCACGCTGGGCGCGGCGGGCGCGTTCGCGGTGACCGGGGACACCCTCGTACGGGTGGCGGCGCCCGAGGTCGACGTCGTCGACACCATCGGGGCGGGCGACGCCTTCCAGGCGGCACTGCTGGACGCGGTCGCCGGTGCCGGCGTCCCCGCCGCGCGGGACGCCCTCGCCGCCGTGCTGAAGCGCTGCGTCACGGCCGCGGCCCTCAACTGCACGCGGGTGGGCGCCGACCCGCCCTCCCGCGCCGAGCTGGACCTGGCGCTCGCCGCACGGCACGGGTAGCGCCGCCGGGAAAATGCGGGGCCGGCGGGCGCCGGCTCTGGCTACCCTCGCGGGATGGACGAGGCACGGCTGACGGGGCAGGTACTGGTCTTCGACGCGGACGACACGTTGTGGGAGAACAACGTGGTCTTCGAGCGGGTCATAGAGGACTTCCTGGACTGGGTGGACCATCCCGTCCTGGACCGCGCGCAGATCAGGACGCTGCTCAACGAAATCGAGGCGGCGAACGCCGTCGCCCACGGCTACGGCAGCAAGGTCTTCCTGCGCAGCCTCGGCGAGCTCCTGGAGCGGCTGCGGGAACGGCCCGTCACCCAGGCCGAGCTCAGGCGGGTGGACGAGCTGGCGGTGGCCTTCGTGGAGCACCGGGTCGAGCTGATGCCCGGCGTGGCGAGCACGCTGGAGGAGCTGGGCACCCGCCACGAGCTGCTGCTGCTCACCAAGGGCGACGAGGAGGAGCAGGCGCGCAAGGTGGCGGCCTCGGGGCTGGCGGACCGCTTCCGCGGCGTGCACATCGTGCCGGAGAAGGCCGCGGGGACCTACCGGGCGCTGCTGGCGGAGTACGGCTTCGCGCCGGACAGGAGCTGGATGGTCGGGAACTCCCCGAAGTCGGACATCCTGCCCGCGCGCGAGGCCGGGATGGGCGCGGTGTTCATCCCCAACGAGAACACCTGGGTACTGGAGCAGTCCGAGCTGGACCCGGCCGACGAGCGGGTGCTGCGGCTGGCGGCCTTCCCCGAACTGCTCCGGCACTTCTGACCGGACGGGCCGGGATCAGTCGAAGACGGGGCCCTGGTCGCGGGTCCGCTTGATCTCGTAGAAGCCGGGGGTCGACGCGACGAGCAGGGTGCCGTCCCACAGGCGGGCGGCGGCCTCGCCCTTGGGCGCCGGGGTGACGACCGGGCCGAAGAAGGCGATCTGCTCGCCGTCGGCGCCGGGGACCGCGATGACCGGGGTGCCGACGTCCTGGCCCACCTTGGAGATGCCCTCCTGGTGGGAGGCGCGCAGCTCCGTGTCGTAGGCGTCGCTGCGGGCGAAGTCCGCGAGGTCGGCGGGCAGGCCGGCCTCCTCCAGGGCGGCGACGATGACCTCGTGGTCCTTGTGGCCCAGGCCCTGGTTGTGGATGCGGGTGCCCAGGGCGGTGTAGAGGGGGCCGAGCACCTTGCTGCCGTACTTCTGCTCGGCGGCGATGCAGACGCGGACCGGGCCCCAGGCCGTGGTCAGGAACTCGCGGTACTCCTCGGGGAGCTCGTCGCGGTTCTCGTTGAGCACCGCCAGGCTCATCACGTGCCAGCGCACCTCGACGGGACGCACCTTCTCCACCTCCAGCATCCAGCGGGAGGTCATCCACGCCCAGGGGCAGGCGGGGTCGAACCAGAAGTCCACCGGGGTGGGGGTGGTTGTGGTCTCGGTCACGTTTCTCTCCTCCGGGCATGACGCGTTGACGCGTCGTTTCCCACGGCGCAACGCCCTCGGCGTCATCGCCATTCCCGTGCGCCGCCGTCCGGGCCGACGTGCGAAGATGCGTGGCGTCCACAAGACAGATCCCACGACGGCGTGCGAAGGATGGAGACCCCGTGCCCGGTGAGAACCTCACGCGTGACGAGGCCCGCGAGCGGGCACGGCTGCTGGCCGTGGACGGTTACGAGGTCGCCCTCGACCTGCGGTCGGCGCTGCGCCCGCAGGAGCCGGCGTTCCGGTCCGTGACGACGATCCGGTTCCGCTGCGCGGAGCCCGGCGCCTCCTCCTTCGCGGACCTGCTCGCCCCTGCCGTGACGTCGGTGACGCTCAACGGGCGGGAGCTGGACCCGGCGGAGGTCTTCGACGGGACGCGGATCGCGCTGGACGGCCTGGCCGCCGAGAACGTCCTGGTGGTGGACGCGCAGTGCGCCTACAGCCGCACCGGCGAGGGCATGCACCGCTTCACCGACCCCGAGGACGGCGAGGTCTACCTCTACACGCAGTACGAGCCGGCCGACGCCCGCCGGGTCTTCGCGAACTTCGAGCAGCCCGACCTGAAGGCGCCGTTCACCTTCTCCGTCACCGCCCCCGAGTCCTGGGTGGTGCTGGGCAACGAGCGCGTCACCGGGGTCTCCGACGGCGGCGAGACCCGGCACTTCGCGCCGACCCGCCCGATCTCCACGTACATCACGGCGGTCGTGGCCGGGCCGTACCACATGGTCCACGACACCTACCGGCGCACGCTGCCGGACGGCTCCGAGCTGGAGATCCCGCTGGGCGCGCTGTGCCGCAAGGGCCTCGCCCGCCACTTCGACGCCGACGAGATCTTCACCGTCACCAAGCAGGGCCTGGACTTCTTCCACGACCACTTCGGCTACCCGTACCCCTTCGGGAAGTACGACCAGGCCTTTGTGCCCGAGTACAACATCGGCGCCATGGAGAACCCGGGGCTGGTCACCTTCCGCGAGGAGTACGTCTTCCGCGGCAAGGTCACGCAGGCGTCCTACGAGGGCCGGGCGAACGTCATCCTGCACGAGATGGCGCACATGTGGTTCGGCGACCTGGTCACCATGCGGTGGTGGGACGACCTGTGGCTGAAGGAGTCCTTCGCGGACTTCATGGGAGCGTTCTCACTGGTGGAGGCCACCCGCTACAAGGAGGGCTGGATCACCTTCGCCAACCGCCGCAAGGCCTGGGCCTACCGCGCCGACCAGCTGCCCTCCACCCACCCGGTCACGGCCGACATCCGCGACCTGGAGGACGCCAAGCTCAACTTCGACGGCATCACCTACGCCAAGGGCGCCAGCGTGCTCAAGCAGCTGGTCGCGTACGTCGGGCGGGACGCCTTCCTGGAGGGCGCGCGCCGCTACTTCCAGCGCCACGCCTACGGCAACACCGAGCTGGGCGACCTGCTGTCGGTGCTGGCGGAGACCTCGGGGCGCGACATGGCCGGCTGGTCGCGGTCGTGGCTGCAGACGGCCGGCGTCAACTCGCTGACCCCGCAGGTGACCTACGACGCCGACGGGCGGGTCGCCGAGCTGGCCGTGCTGCAGGAGGCCGCGACCTCGCACCCCGAACTGCGGCCGCACCGGGTCGCGGTGGGGCTCTACCGGCGCACCGCCGAGGGCGCCGTGGAGCGCTACGCGCGCGTGGAGACCGATGTCGCGGGCCCGCGCACGGTGGTGGACGAGCTGACCGGGGCCGAGCGCCCCGACCTGGTGCTGGTCAACGACGACGACCTCACCTACTGCAAGATCCGCTTCGACGAGGACTCCCTGGCCACGGTCCGGGAGCACCTGGGCTCGCTGACCGACCCGATGGCCCGCGCCCTGACCTGGTCCGCGGTGTGGAACATGACCCGCGACGGGCTGATGCCCGCCCGCGACTACCTCGGCCTGGTGCTGCGCTTCGCGGGCGCCGAGACCGACATCGGCGTGCTGCAGGGGCTGCACATGCAGGCCCGTACGGCCCTGAACGACTACGCGGCGCCCGCCTGGCGCGAGCACGGCGCGCGTGAGCTGGCGGACGGGGCGCTGCGCGAGCTGCGCGCGGCGGCCCCGGGCAGCGGCCACCAGCTGGCCTGGGCCCGCTTCCACGCGGCCGTGACCTCCGGTGACGCCGGGACGGCCGTGCTGCGCGGGCTGCTCGACGGCACCGAGAAGATCGACGGGCTCGACGTCGACCAGGAGCTGCGCTGGACCTTCCTGGAGGCGCTGGCCGCCGGCGGCGCGGCCGACGAGGCCGCCGTCGCGGCGGAGCTCGCCCGCGACGACACCGCCTCCGGCAAACGGCACCAGGTGCGCTGCCTGGCGGCACGGCCCTCCGCGGCCGTCAAGGAGCAGTGCTGGGCGTCGGTCGTGGAGTCCGACGCGCTGTCCAACGCGCTCGTCGAGGCCACCATCGCGGGCTTCGACCAGGCGGGCCAGCGCGAGCTGCTCGCCCCGTACGCGGACCGTTACTTCGAGGTGATCGAGCGGATCTGGAAGGAGCGCTCGATCGAGATCGGCATGGCCGTCGTCCGCGGGCTGTTCCCGCACCACCAGGACCGGCCCGCCACGCTCGACGCCGCCGACGCCTGGCTGGACGGCCACGCCGACGCGCCGCCGGCGCTGCGGCGGCTGGTCGCCGAGTGCCGTGACGACCTCGCGCGGGCGCTGCGGGCGCAGGACCGGGACGCGGCGGCCGGGGCCGTCTGAGGCCCCCTCCCGGATGGGAACAGGTGACCGGTCACCCCAATGGCGTACGCGGGGTACCGTCCGACCCCGGTGGTGCGGCAGCATCGCCGGGGCAGGGCAGCAGGTGAACGGGGGCCGGTCACCCGGATAGGTGAAAAATCACGCTCGGCAACCGAACGCCTGAACTTTAGTGCGGCGATGTCCGCATTTGTCGACGGAACGGTAACAGCCGTTAGCCTCCCCGAGGGAAGCGGGAATCCACCCGCCATGAACCACAACATCCCCCTCAGCCCCCGCCCCCTCGACCACCTCTCCCGCACCCGGCCGACCGTGCTGTCGGCCCGCCAGCTGCGGGAGCACGGCGTCACCCCCGAGACGCTGGCCGAGCGCTGCCGCCCCGGCGGGCCGTGGCAGGAGGTGCTGCCCCGGGTGTACGTCCTGCACCGCGGCCGACCCACCGGCGACGAGCGGGTCCGGGCGGCGCTGCTCTACGCGGGCCGCGAGGCGATGGTCACGGGGCTCGCGGCGCTCGCCCTGCACCGGTTCTCCTCGGTGCCGCCGCTGCTCGGCCTGGACCGGATCGACCTGCTCGTGACCCGGCAGCGCCGGCTGCGCGCCGTCGGTGACGTGGGGCTGGTCCGCACGCCCGCGCTGCCCCGGCCGCAGGAGGTGCAGGGCGTGCCGTGCGCACCGCTGCCCCGGGCCCTGGCGGACGCGGTGGAGGAGCTGGAGGACGCCCGGGCGGTGCGCCAGGTGCTGACGGAGGCGGTGCGCGGCGGGCACTGCGAGGCGTCGGCGCTGGTCGCGGAGCTGAGCCGGGCCCGTCTGCTCTCCCGGCCGCACGTGGTCGAGGCGGTGGACGCGCTGGTGGCCGAGGGCCGGGCGATCGCCGAGAGCCGGCTGTACACGATGGTGCGCTGCTTCGGGCTGCCCGACCCGCTGTGGAACGTGGACCTGCGGCTGCCCGGCGGCCCGCACCTGGGCGGCGTGGACGCGTACTGGCCGGAGCACGCGGTCGCGGTGGAGCTCGACGCGCGCGTGCCCCGGCAGGAGGACGACGCCCAGTGGGCCGAGTACGCCCGCAAGCGCGAGCACCTGGAGCGGCTCGGCATCTCGGTCGTGCACATCACTCCGCGCAAGCTGCGCGAGTCCCTGGAGCAGCAGGCCACGGTCGTCCGTACGGCCCTCATGGCCGCCGCCGACCGCGACCCCGCGTCGTGGGTGGTGGTGCTGCCGCGGTGACCGGGGGCGGTCAGCGCTTCTTCAGCAGCAGCTCCACGTTGCGGTCGCCCGGCTCGCCGGAGAGCGTCGCGCGCGATCCCGGCGCGTTGAACGCGAGCTCGCGGTAGAGCGCGGCGAGTCCGGTCTGCGACAGGTCGGAGAAGTCGGTGCGGTAGGGGGCCGCGGACTCCACGAGCGTGCAGTGCAGCGAGAGCGTGCCGTCGTGGTTGTCGGTCAGCTCGATGATCCGGGCCAGCTGCGGGTAGTCGACGTGGGAGGCGGTGGAGACCTCCCAGAAGCTGCCGTGCGGGACGATCTTGTTCTTGTGGCTGTGCCCGTTGATCCAGGCGGCCACGTTGCGGTGCCGTCCGAGCAGCGCGAGCACCTCGTCGCCGCCGTGCCGCCGCTCGGCGGGGCGGGCGGGGTCGCGGACCAGGTTGGTCATCGACCAGCTGGGGTGGTGGCTGAAGACCAGCACGGTGTCGTCGGCGTGCTCGGTGAGCGTCCGGTCCAGCCAGTTCAGCTGGCCCGTGCCGAGGGAACCGCGGTAGTCGCCGCCCCGGTCTGTGGTGTCGAGGCTGACGCCGAGGACGCCGTCGGAGATCCGGAACGTGTAGTAGAGCCGGCCGGAGTCGAGTTCGGCCGTCGTGTAGCCGTGCCCGACCGGACCGGCCCCGGCGTGCGCCGGGTCCAGGTGGGCCGCGATGTACTCGCGCGGGGTGACCGGCGCGCGGCGCTCGTCGGGGGTGACGGTGCGGGCGCTGCTCCGGTAGCGGTTCCAGGCCTGGCGGAAGCGGGTGCCCTGGGGGTCGGGCCCCTTGCGCAGGAAGTCGCCCACGGCCTCGGCCTCGGCCGGGGGCAGCCAGAACAACTTCCGCGAGCCGAGCGCGAGGTCGTGGAAGAAGGACGAGGCGGCGTACGAACCGCCGTACAGCTGGTCGTGGTTGCCGATGGTGGAGTACCACGGGACCCGCAGACCGGGGCTGTTGAGTTCGCGGACCGCGGCGGCGAGGAAGCCGGGCAGCCGGGGGTAGCCGGCCGCCTTGTCGGCGTCGCGCAGCGCGGCGTCGGGCTGCCAGAAGCCCTTGAGGCCGGAGTCCTGCACGCCCTCGTAGTGGCCCGGGTCGCCTGAGTCGGGCGTGAAGCGGCCGCCGCTCATCACCGCGAGGAACCAGTCCAGCTCGATCCGCGAGTTGTTGTCGGTGTTGTCGCCGGTGGTCATGACGAAGCCGATGGGCGTGCCGGTGGCGGGCCCGTGCCGCAGCGCGTTGACCCGTTCGACCAGGGAGACGGCGCCGGCGTTGGTCAGCGCCTCCTGGGGACGCCAGCCGGCCGGGGAGGCGGAGCGCATGAACTCGTAGCGCTGCGGGTTCTGCACGTCCGTGAGGTGCAGGTCGGTGAACTGCACCAGGCAGGAAAGGGGCGTGCGGCGTTCGACGCGGCCGCTCCTGGCGGCGGCCAGTTCGGTCCGGGTGACCCGCTTCCAGCCGGGGCCGTCGCCCAGCCGGCGGTAGCCGCCCCGGCCGCGCGGTGCGGCGACGGAGTGCAGGGTGGTGCCCGCGGTGTAGGGCTGCGCCGCGGCGGGCGAGGCGGGTGCCGTGGGGGCGGCCGGAAGGCCGGAGGCGGGTCCGGTGGCCGGCTCCGCGAGCGGGGGCGCGGCCGTCGCGTCGCCCGAGCCGGGGACGAGGGCGAAACCGAGCCCCGCGCCGAGGGCGGTCACACCCGAGGCGATCAGGACGTTGCGGCGGCTGAGGGCGGCAGCGGGCACGGGACCAGGCATGACGGGTTCCCCCGGTGGACGGTGGCTGCGGCGGCACTGCGGTGCCGCTCCTCACCGGATCGTTGGCACCCGGGGTGGCCTGCGGTGCAACGGAAACGGAACGTCCGGCACCCATCTGCGGACTTGGATCAGCAGTCCTCCCGCGGGTCACCGGGGCCGGGTCCGCAGGTGTCCGGACGCTCATCCGTTGTTCATCCACCGCCGTGTCCGCGGCCCGCGCCGGAAGTCCCCCGCAGCACCGAACGCCCGCGCGCAATGGACCGGTTCGGGCTGCTTCGCGCCCCGGCCGGGGTCCCGGCTTCTTGACGTATTCGCGTCATGTCGGTCTTACGCCATCTACGGCACTCCCCAACAACCCCACGAATGGCGCAATGTGTCGGTCAACTGGCGCCCAAATCTTGAACAGGATGCCCATGTCTCTCGATCACATACGCGGGAAGAGACGCGTGGTCCGAGTCGCGCTCGCGGCGGGCCTGGTGGCCGCTCTGACGACGACCGGAATCTCCGCCTCCACCGCTTTCGCCGACACGACCGGCGACCCGGCGGACGCGGCGGTAAAGACCGCGCACGACAAGCTCGGAGCGGCCGACGCCGAACTCCTCGCCGAGGCCAAGGCCGGCGGCGAGAAGAACGTCACCCTCATGATCGCCACCAGCAAGGGCTCCACCGAGCAGGTCTCGGACGAGCTCGGCGCGCTCAAGGGCGCGTCGGTGGACCGCACCTACGACAACCTCGGCTACGTCCGCGCCACGGTTCCCACCGCCAAGGCGGACGCGGCGATCGCGGCGGCGCAGAAGCTCTCGTCGGTGCAGGCGATCGACCTCAAGCAGGAGATCGTCCTCGACGACCCGTCCCCGTCGGCCGACGGCGGCAAGGGCTCCTCGAAGGGCCACGGCCACGACCACGGGCACGGCTCCGCCACGTACCCGGCTCCCGGTGCGAAGACCCCGGCGAAGAACCCCTACCAGCCGGCCTTCGAGACCGGCGCGGTGGACTTCGTCAAGGACAACCCGAAGGCCGACGGACGCGGCGTCACCATCGGCATCCTCGACTCCGGCGTCGACCTCGGCCACCCGGCGCTGCAGAAGACCACCACCGGCGAGCGCAAGATCGTCGACTGGGTCACCGCCACCGACCCGATCACCGACGGCGACGGCACCTGGCGCCGCATGACCAACGGCCCGCGCGTCAGCTACCAGGGCCGCACCTGGTCGGCCCCCGAGGCGACGCAGCAGGTCACGGTCTTCTTCGAGTCGGCCACCGTCGGCGGCGACATGGCCGGTGACCTCAACCGCGACGGCGACACCACCGACTACTGGGGCGTCCTGTACGACCCGGCCAAGGGCACCGTCCGCCTCGACCTGAACGACAACGGGGACTTCACCGACGACACCGAGATGAAGCCGTACAAGGACGGCTTCCAGATCGGCTACTTCGGCACCGACAACCCCGCCACCGCCATCTCCGAGCGGATCCCCTTCGTGGTGCAGGTCCGCAAGGACGTCCCCACGGACCCGTACGGCGGCACCTGGGTCGGCAAGAAGGCCGACTTCGTCAACATCGGCGTCATCGAGTCCGAGCACGGCACCCACGTCGCGGGCATCACCGCCGCCAACAGCCTGTTCGGCGGCAAGATGAACGGCGCCGCGCCGGGCGCGAAGATCGTCTCCTCGCGCGCCTGCACCTGGGGCGGCGGCTGCACCAACGTCGCGCTGACCGAGGGCATGATCGACCTGGTGGTCAACCGCGGTGTGGACATCGTCAACATGTCCATCGGCGGCCTCCCCGCGCTGAACGACGGCAACAACGCCCGCGCGCGGACGTACACCCGTCTCATCGACGACTACGGCGTGCAGCTGGTCATCTCGGCCGGCAACAGCGGCCCCGGCGCCAACACCATCGGCGACCCCGGCCTGGCCGACAAGGTCCTGAGCGTCGGCGCGACCATCTCCAAGGAGACCTGGGCGGCCAACTACGGCTCGCAGGTCACCAAGGCGTACGACATGATGCCGTTCTCCTCGCGCGGCCCGCGTGAGGACGGCGGCTTCGCGCCGATCATCTCCGCGCCGGGTGCCTCCATCAACACCATCCCGACCTGGGAGCCCGGTGGCCCGGTCGCCGAGGCCGGCTACACCCTGCCGCCCGGCTACGCCATGCTGCAGGGCACCTCGATGGCCTCCCCGCAGGCGGCCGGCGCCTCCGCGCTGCTGCTGTCGGCGGCCAAGCAGGCCCGCGTCCCGCTGAGCCCGGCCACCCTGCGCACCGCGCTGACCAGCACGGCACACAAGATCAAGGACGTCCCGGCGTACGCGCAGGGCTCCGGCCTGATCGACATCGTCGACGCCTGGCGCCTGATCAGGGCGGGCGCGAACGCCCACACCTACACGGTCAAGGCCCCGGTCTCCACGGCCCTGTCGCAGCTCCTCGCGACCCCGGGCCTCGGCACCGGCATCTACGACCGCGAGGGCGGCCTGAAGGCCGGCCAGACCAAGACGTACGACGTCACCATCACCCGCACCACCGGTCCGAACCGGTCCGTCCGGCACGACCTGGACTGGGTGAACAACGACGGCACGTTCCGCTTCGCCGACTACGACAACGTGTGGCTGCCGCTGAACAAGCCGGTGACCGTGCGCGTCAAGGCCAAGCCCGGTTCGACCGGTCTGCACAGCGCGATCCTGACGGTCGACGACCCGGCGACGCGCGGCACCGACCAGCAGATCCTCAACACCGTTGTCGTCGCCACCGCGCAGGCCAAGCCGTCGTTCGCGGTCAAGGCGTCGGGCTCGGTGCAGCGCAACGGCACCACGTCCTACTTCGTGACCGTCCCCGAGGGTGCCAAGACGCTCGAGATCAAGATGGGCGGCCTGGCCACCGGCAGCCAGACCCGCTTCATCGCGATCACCCCGTGGGGCGTCCCGGCGGACAACACCACGACGACGTTCTGCTACCCGAACTACACCACCACCAACGGGTGCCGTCCCGACCTGCGTTCCTACGCCAACCCGATCCCGGGCGTGTGGGAGATCGAGGTCGAGGCGCGTCGTACCTCGCCGGTGCTGAACAACCCGTACAACCTGACCGCGACCGCGCTCGGCGTCTCCTTCGACCCCGAGGTCCAGACCGTCGAGGAGGCCACGGTCGGCACCGCCGCCCCGGTCTCGTGGAAGGTCACCAACGGCTACGCCCCGGTGCAGGGCAAGCTGAAGGGCGGCGCGCTCGGCTCCGCGGCGGCCTCGCGCAAGACGATCGCCGACGGTGACAGCGTCACCAGCACGGTCGTCGTGCCCGCGGGCGCGTCCCGCCTGGACGTCGCCATCGGCGGCACCTCCGACACCTCCGCCGACCTCGACCTGACCGTGTTCCTGGACGGCGTGCAGGTCGCCCAGTCCGCGGACGGCGACTCGGAGGAGGCCGTAAGCATCGCCGACCCGGCGGCCGGCACGTACACCATCCAGGTGGACGGCTACTCGGTCCCGGCCGGCACCACCGAGTACGACTACCGCGACGTCTTCTACTCGACGACGCTGGGCTCGGTGAACGTCGACGAGGCGGCGACCGTGCCGCTGGCCAACGGCGCCTCCGCGAACGTCGCGGCGAACGTCATGGTCGCGGCCCCGGCCCCCGAGGGACGTCAGTTCTTCGGCGAGGTGCAGCTGCTCAACGCCGACGGCACCGCCGCCGGCACCGGCAGCGTGCTGATCGACAAGGTCAACGCGGGCTGACCCGCGGCCACGGCCTGATCACCGCCTGAAGGGGCGGGCGCTCCCCGGAGCGCCCGCCCCTTCAGCTCTGCCGCCACTCGTACTCCTGCTCCCCGCAGCGCAGCGTGCGCGAACGGGGCAGCGCCCGCTCCACCCACTCCCGCGTCAGGGCGATGTCCTCGCCCTGGTGGACGAAGGTGGAGCCCCAGGGCCGCAACCCGACCCTGATGAGCACCCGGCTCCCCACGGCCATCTCGGGCTCCCCCTCCTCGTCACGCTCTACGGGGAAGGTCAGCCGGCGGTCCCCGCGCCCGCCCTTGAGGTAGCGGTCCACCTCCATCCGCACCGACACCCGGTCCGCTGCCTCTCCCGGCGTCACCCGCAGCACCGTTCCCTCGGCGACGAGTTCGGTGCAGGCCAGCACTTCCGCGTCGGTGCTGCGGACCGACTCGGATTCGGCCTCGCCGCCGCCGGTCCCGCAGCCGGCGAGCGCGGCGAGCGCGAGCAGCGCCGCCACGGTGAGGGCCGGTCCCCTCCTGCTTCCCATGTCCCGTACTCCCCTCATGCGGTGTCGCTCTCGCACGGCAGGCCCCTGGAGGCCGTGAGCGCCCGCTCCATCCAGGCGCGTGCGGGGGCGATGTCCGCGCCCCGGTACCAGTCCGGCTGCTCCCCGGGGAGGACGGAGACCAGCACCAGCACGCGGGACCCGGGCTCGGGAGGCGGGGCCACGTCGTCGTGGTCGTCGTCGAGGTGGATCGTGAACGTCAGCCGCGGCCCGCCCCCGGCGGGCTTGAGACGGCGCTCGACGTCCATCACCACCCGCAGGTCCCCCGGCGCGGCGGCGGGCGTCACCTCGCGGACGGTGCCCTCGGCGATGTCGCTCGCGCAGGCGACGACACCCTCCGCCGTGGGCTTCGCGTCGCTCACCGCCGAGCCGTCCCCCAGCGCGGCGTTCCGGGCCAGGACGATCCCGCCGGCCCCCACCACGCCCGCCACGACCGCGGCCAGGCACAGCGCGAACGCCCTCCGCCCGCGAGGGCGCCGCTCCGGGGGCGCGGCGGGCCGCGCGGCAAGGGTGTCGCCGATCAGCCGCACGTGGGCCCGCAGCAGATCCACGTCGGCGCGCGCCGCGGCGTACTCCTCCCCGCCCGCGGCCCCGTCCGGCGGCGCGTCCACGAGGGCGGCCGCCAGCGCCTCGTCCGCCCCGTGGTCCTCGCACTCGTCCCCGCGCATCGTCACACCACCTCCTTGGTGTGCAGCCGGCCGCGCAGCGCGCGGACGGCTGCGTGCAGCCGGCTCTTGACCGTGCCCTCCGGGACGCCGAGCGCCGCGGCGATCTCGGCCACGGGCAGGTCGGCGTAGAACCGCAGCGTCAGCACCTGCCGCTGCCGCGGCGGCAGTTCCTGCAGTCCGTCGGCGACCGCCAGGGCCAGCACATGCGCCTCTCCCCCGCCGTGCCGGGCCTCGTCCCGGGGCGTCAGGGCCGCGAGGCGTTCGCCGAGCCGCTCCTGCCGGCGGCGCGAACGGTGCCAGTCCATCGCCACGTTGGAGGCCGCGACGGCGGCCCACGCCCCCGGGTCCCGCAACGGCTCGCGGCCGGCCGCCCGGTGCTCCAGCAGCTTCAGCCGCACCTGCTGCACCCCGTCCTGCAGGTCCCCCGCGGGCACCCCGCCGAGCGCCAGGACGGCCCGAACCCGATCGAGGTGCTCCGGCGCGAGGGGGTCCTCCCCGCCCCCCGGCCGGGACCTCCGTCTCAGCAGCGCCACACCCCTCCCCTTCCGCGATTTCCCCTATGACGCGGCAACGGGGGAAAACGTTCACCCCGCCCGTCCCGCGTCCGGCCCTACCCTGGCGGGGTGTCCGCCCCTCATGAACTGACGATGCTGGAACAGGCCGCGGCCGTCCGGGCGGGCGAGCTGTCGCCCGTGGAACTGACGGCCCACTACCTCGACCGGATCGAGCGCCTCGACCCCGTGGTCGGGGCCTACCTGACGGTCACGCCCGAACGCGCCCTCGCGGACGCGCGGCGCGCCGAGCGCCTGCTCAAGGAGGGCGGACCGCTCCCGCCGCTGCTCGGCGTGCCGGTGCCGGTGAAGGACCTGACGCCGGTCGCCGGGGTGCGCTTCACCTCCGGCTCGGCGGTCCTCGCCGACCGGGTGGCCGACCAGGACGCGTACCTCGTCCGCCTGCTGCGGGACGCCGGGACCGTCCTGACCGGGAAGACCAACACCCCCGAGTTCGGGCTGCCCGCCTACACCGAGGGCGCCGTGGGCCCGCCGGCCCGTACCCCGTACGACCTGGCGCGCGGCGCGGGCGGCAGCAGCGGCGGCGCGGCCGCGGCCGTGGCGGCCGGACTCGCGGCGGCGGCGCACGGCAGCGACGGGGGCGGCTCCCTCCGCATCCCGGCGAGCTGCTGCGGGGTCGTCGGGCTCAAGCCGAGCCGGGGCCGGGTGAGCCCCGCGCCCTGGGGCGACGCGAGCGGCCTCGCCGTCAACGGGCCCATCGCGCGCACGGTCCGCGACACCGCGGCCCTGCTCGACGTGCTGGCCGTGCCCGCGCCGGGCGACCCCTTCCGGCTGCCGTCGCCGGAGCGCTCCTTCCTGCGGTGGTGCGAACGGGAACCGGGGCGGCTGCGGATCGCCCGCTGGGCGGTGCCGGACGTGGCGGGCGTGGAGGTCGCCCCGCAGGTGCTGGCGGCGTACGAGCGCACCTCGGCGCTGCTGGCCGGGCTCGGGCACGAGGTCGTGGACGTGCCGCAGCCGCTCGCCCCGGGCGACCGCGACGCGTTCACCCCGGTGTGGGCCGTGCTGGCCGCGCTGACGCCCGTGCCGCCGGAGCGCGAGGGGGAGCTGCTGCCGCTCACGCGGTGGCTGCGGGCCCAGGGGCAGGACGTGGGCGGCCTCGACTACGCGCGCACGCTGGGCGTCATGCAGGCGGTGGGCCGCAAACTGGCCGACGCCGTCGAGCCGTACGACGCGGTGCTCACCCCGACGCTGGCGCAGCCGCCCGCCCCGGTGGGCGCCCTGCGCGACGACGCCGACCCGGAGGCCGACTTCGCGGCGCAACTGGCGTTCACGCCGTTCACCGCGCCCTGGAACATCGCCGGGCTGCCCGCGGTGTCCCTGCCGCTGGAGTGGTCACCGCAGGGGCTCCCCATCGGCATGATGCTCGGCGCCCGGCACGGCGAGGAGGGCCCCCTCCTCGCACTCGCCGCCCAACTGGAGGCCGCCTCCCCCTGGCGGACCCGCACGTCCCGCGCGTTCGAACCGGCGGGACCGGCCCGGCCGCCGGCCTGAGCCCCGCGGGGCCCGGGTGTCCTGACCGTCGCCCCGGTCGTGCCGGACCCCCCGCCCGCCTGGGCCGTCCGGCAGACGGGCACGGCGGTGCCTTGGGTGCGAAGCGCGCCCCGCGTCGGGCCCCGGTGCGCCCGGGACCGCAGCCGCCCGTCGCCGGCGTTCGCGTCGCGCGCCCCGCACCCGCACCCGCACCCGCACCCGGCACGAAGCAACACGCCCCCCCACCCGCCTGGGCCGTTCGGGGGACGGTGGGCCGGCACCTGACCGGGTCCGCCCCCGCGGGGAGGACGCGGCGTCCGGTGCGGCCGAGGGCGCCACTCTCGGGTGGGGGCGTGTGCACGGAACGCGACTGCTCCGCCACGCAGTGGGTATGGCTGAGGCTGTCCGGAGAACGCGCACCCGCGATGACGCCCCAGGAGGGCATCCCATGACCGAAGCCGCCGACCGGGACAGACTCGCCGCGCTGCACGGGGTGGACGTCACCTACCGTCCGTCGCCGGACCGCGAGGTGCGCGTGCCGGACGGGACGGTCGTGGCGGTGCTGGCCGCGCTGGGCGTCGACGCCTCGACCCCGGCGGCCGTGCGGAGCGCGCTGGCCGAGCACGACCACCGCACGGGGCGCCGGCTGCTCCCCCGCAGCGTCGTGATGCGCAGCGGACGTCCGCTGCGGCACCGGCTGCCCGAGGGCACCGTGCTGCGGCTGACCACGGAGGACGGCACCGAGACCTCCTGGGACGGGGAAGCGGCGCTGCCCGTGGGGCGGCACGTGCTGCGCGCGCAGGCACCCGACGGGCGCGGCGCGCAGGCGCAGCTCGTCGTGGCGCCGGAACGGCTGCCCGGCCCCCCGGAACGGGTCCTGGGCTTCATGGCGCAGCTGTACTCCGTGCTGTCCTCGCGGTCCTGGGGCATGGGCGACCTCGGGGACCTCGCGGACCTCGCGGCGTGGACGGGCCGGGCGCTGCACGCGGGCTTCCTGCAGGTCAACCCGTTGCACGTGGCCGTGCCCGGACATCCGACGGACCCGTCGCCGTACCGCCCCTCCTCGCGGCGCTTCCCGGACCCGGTGTACCTGCGGGTGGAGGAGATCCCCGAGTACGCCTACCTCGACGCCGACGACCGCGAGCGGGCGGCCGACCTGCTGCGCAAGGCGGCGGTGCTGCGCGACTCGGTGCTGCTCAAGGACGCCCTGATCGACCGGGACGCGGTCTGGGAGCTGAAGCGCGAGGCGCTCGCGCTGGTCCGCAAGGTGCCGCTGTCGCCGGGACGGCGGGCCGCGTACTGCGACTTCCTCGCGGACCAGGGGCAGGCGCTGGACGACCACGCCACCTGGTCGATGCTGGCCGAGCTGCACGGCCCGGACTGGCACCGCTGGCCGGCGGGGCTGCGCGACCCGCGCTCGGGGCAGGTCGCGCGGCTCCGCGGCGAGCGGCTGGACCAGGTCGACTTCCACTGCTGGCTGGCCTGGCTGACGGACGCCCAGCTGGCCGCGGCGCAGCGTGCGGCACGGGACGCGGGCATGGCGGTCGGCATCGTCCATGACCTCGCGGTCGGGGTGCACCCCTCCGGTTCCGACGCCTGGGCGCTGCAGGACGCCCTCGCCCACGGGATGTCGGTCGGCGCGCCACCGGACGCCTTCAACGCCCACGGCCAGGACTGGGGCCTGCCGCCGTGGCGCCCGGACGCCCTGGCCGCCACGGGCTACGCGCCCTACCGCGACCTGCTGCGCAACGTGCTGCGGCACGCCGGGGGCCTGCGCATCGACCACGTGATGGGGCTGTTCCGCCTGTGGTGGGTGCCCGAGGGCGAGCCGCCGACGCAGGGCGCGTACGTCCGTTACGACGCGGAGGCGATGCTCGGGGTCCTCGCGCTGGAGGCGCGGCGCGCCGGTGCCGTGGTCATAGGGGAGGACCTCGGCACGGTCGAGCCGGGCGTCCGCGAGGAGCTGGCCGACCGGGGCATCCTCGGCACGTCGGTGCTCTGGTTCGAGCGGGACTGGGAGGGGGCCCGCGGTTCCGCGCACGCCCGGCCGCTGCCGCCCTCGGCCTGGCGGGCGGACGCGCTGGCCACGGTGACCACCCACGACCTGCCCACGACGACCGCCCGGCTGACCGGGGAGCACGTGGGGCTGCGGCACCGGCTGGGGCTGCTGACCCGGCCGCTGGAGGTGGAGCAGGCCGAGGACGCGGTGGAGGTCGCGGAGTGGCTGGCGCTGCTCGGCCGGCTCGGCATGCTGCCGGAGGGCACCCGGGACGAGGAGGCGGTCGTGAAGGCCGTCCACCGCTTCCTGGCCCGGACGCCGGCCCGGATGGTAGGGGTGTGGCTGCCGGACGGGGTCGGCGACCGCCGTCCGCAGAACCTGCCGGGCACCTGGGACGAGTACCCCAACTGGCGGCTTCCGGTCGCGGACCCGGAGGGACGGCCGCTCACCCTGGAGCAGCTGACGGCCTCGCCGCGGCTGCACGCGCTGGCGCACGAGGTGCGGACCGCGATGGCGGGGCCGGACGGGCCGTAACACCACCCCGGACGCGCGGGCCGCGGGAGCGTTCGCTACTTTGAGAGCGTGGACAAGCCCAACAAGAACGCCCTGCGCGCCGGTGCCGTGACGGCCGGCACGGCGCTGATGCTGCTGATGTCGTCCCCCGCGTTCGCGAACACCCGCGACGACGGCGACGACCCGGGTCCCGGCCTGAGCGTGGTCGAGACGCTGGGCCTGTACCTCGTCCTGCCGGTCGTCCTGTTCCTGGTCATCGCGGGCCTGGTCATGGTGACCGACAAGTCCCGCAAGACCCAGGGCTGACCCCTTTTCGCACCTCGCTGACCGGGCCGCGGAGCACCACGGCCCGGTCTCAGGCGTTCCCGGCCGCCGCCGGTGCCCGCCCGGACGGCGCGTCGGCCCCCGGTCGGGAGGAGCGCCGCAAGGACACGAGGCCCCCCGCGGCGGTGCGCCGCGGGGGGCCTCGTCCGGCTCCGGGTGACGGTCAGCCGGCCGCCGCGTCCGCGGCCCGGGCCTTCAGGGCCCGCTCGACCCCGGCACGGCACTCCGTCACCATGCGCCGCAGCGCGGGCGCCGGATCGGCCGCCGCCAGCCAGGCGTCGGTGGCGTCCAGGGTCTCCTGGGAGACCTGGAGCGCCGGGTAGAGGCCGACGATGATCTGCTGGGCCATCTCGTGGCTGCGGGAGCCGAAGACGTCCGAGACCGCCGCGAAGTAGCGCTGCGTGTACGGCGCCAGCAGCTCGCGCTGGTCGGGCTCGGAGAAGCCCGCGATGACCGCCTCCTGGACGGCGTTGGTGAGCGTCTCCGCCTCGACGACCGAGGCCCACGCCGCGGCCTTCGCCTCGGCCGTGGGACGCGCGGCGCGCGCGGTGGCCGCGTGCCGCTCGCCGGCCGCCGTGGCGTCCCGGCCGAGCTCCGCGGCGATGGCCTCCTCGTCGGCACGGCCGGTGGCCGCCAGCCGCTCCAGGAGGGACCAGCGCAGCTCGGTGTCGACGGCCAGGCCCTCGATCGTCTCGGTGCCGCCGAGCAGCCCCGCGATCAGGTCCAGCTGCTCCTTGGTGCGGGCCGTCGCGGCGAACGCGCGGGCCCAGGCGAGCTGGTGGTCGCTGCCGGGGGCGGCCGCGCGCAGGTGCTCCAGCGCCGCCTCCGTCCAGCGGGCGAGGCCCGTCTCGCGCCACCCGTCCGCGGCGTACAGCTCCAGCGCCGTCTTCACCTGGCGGTGCAGGGACTGCACGACGCCGATGTCGGACTCCTTGCCGATGCCGGAGAGCACCAGCTCCAGGTAGTCGCGAGTGGCGAGTTCGCCGTCGCGGGTCATGTCCCACGCGGCCGCCCACACCAGGGCGCGCGGCAGCGACTCGGTGAAGTCGCCGAGGTGCTCGCGGACGGTGGCCAGCGAGGCCTCGTCCAGGCGCACCTTGGCGTAGGACAGGTCGTCGTCGTTGAGCAGCACGACGGCCGGGCGCTTGACGCCGGTGAACTCCGGCACCGCGGTCAGCTCGCCGTCGACGTCCAGCTCGACGCGCTGCACGCGCACCAGCTTGCCGTCCTGGAGGTCGTACGCGCCGACCGCGATGCGGTGCGGCCGCAGGATCGACTCGCCCTTGGCACCGGCCGGCAGCGCCGGGGCCTCCTGGCGAACGGCGAAGGAGGTGATGGTGCCGTCGGCCGCGGTCTCGATCTCCGGGCGGAGGATGTTGATGCCGGCCGTCTCCAGCCACTTCTTCGACCAGGTCTTCAGGTCGCGGCCGGAGGTCTCCTCCAGGGCGGACAGCAGGTCGGTCAGGCGGGTGTTCTTCCAGGCGTGGCGCTTGAAGTACGCCTGGACGCCGGTGAAGAACGCGTCCATGCCGACGTAGGCCACCAGCTGCTTCAGGACCGAGGCGCCCTTGGCGTAGGTGATGCCGTCGAAGTTGACCTGCACGTCCTGGAGGTCGTTGATCTCCGCCATGATCGGGTGGGTGGACGGCAGCTGGTCCTGCCGGTACGCCCAGGTCTTCATGGAGTTGGCGAAGGTCGTCCAGGAGTGCGGCCACCTGCTGCCGGGCGCGTAGGCCTGGCAGGCGATGGAGGTGTAGGTGGCGAACGACTCGTTGAGCCAGAGGTCGTTCCACCACTCCATGGTGACCAGGTCGCCGAACCACATGTGGGCCAGCTCGTGGAGGATCGTCTCGGCGCGCACCTCGTAGGCGGCGTCGGTCACCTTGGAACGGAAGACGTACTGGTCGCGGATGGTGACCGCGCCCGCGTTCTCCATGGCGCCGGCGTTGAACTCCGGCACGAAGAGCTGGTCGTACTTCGCGAAGGGGTAGGGGAAGTCGAACTTCTCCTCGAACCAGTCGAAGCCCTGCCGGGTGACCGCGAAGATGGCGTCGGCGTCGAGGAACTCCGTCAGCGACGGGCGGCAGTACAGGGCCAGCGGCACGCTGCGGCCGCCCTCGCCCTCCCAGGTGCTGTGCACGGCGTGGTACGGACCGGCGATCAGCGCGGTGATGTAGGTGGAGATGCGCGGGGTGGGCGCGAAGCTCCACGTGTCGCCGGCCGGCTCGGGGGTCGGGGAGTTGGAGACGACCGTCCACCCGGCCGGGGCCTTCACGGTGAAGGTGAAGGTCGCCTTGAGGTCGGGCTGCTCGAAGCAGGTGAAGACCCGGCGGGCGTCCGGGACCTCGAACTGGGTGTAGAGGTAGGCCTGCTTGTCGACCGGGTCGACGAAGCGGTGCAGGCCCTCGCCGGTGTTGGTGTACGCCGCGTCCGCGACGACCCGCAGCTCGTTGGCGCCGGCCTGAAGCGACGGCAGGGCGATGCGGCTGTCCGCGAAGACCTCGGCCGGGTCCAGTGCGGTGCCGTTGAGCACCACCTCGTGGACGGCGGGGGCGACCAGGTCGATGAAGGTCGAGGCACCCGCCTCGGCGGAGCCGAAGCGCACCGTGGTCACCGACCGGAAGGTGCCGCCCTCCTGGGCCCCGCTCAGGTCGAGCTCGATGTCGTACGTGTCCACGGTGAGCAGGCGCGCTCGCTGCCGCGCCTCCTCGCGTGTGAGGTTCGTGCCGGGCACGTGTCCGTCTCCTTCGTCGGGTTTTCGGCCATCCTCGCACGCGGGAGGGGTGGGACGGCCGGGGGTTTTCCCTCGGCGGTCCGGCCGTGTCCCCGGCCGCCGCCGACTACCGGCGGTACGGGCCGCGCGCACGGGGCGGAGGGGGCGCGTCCGCCCGTTGACACGCCCTCCGTGCGGGTGATGGGCTGTCGGACCATGACCCCGGGCAGGAGAACCGCCTCGACCCGCACGGCGGCACTCCTCGCCGCCGTCGTCGGCGGACTGCTCGGGACCGCACCGGTCGCCCTGGCCACCCCGCCCGCCACCCCTTCGGCGGCGTCCGGCGTGGCGGACGGCACCGCGACGGCCTACACCGCGACGAACGGCACCGCGACGGACGGCGCCCTGCCGGCCGTCCACCCCAGGCCGCAGTCGCTGCGCGCCCGCGGCACCTCCGTCGCCGTGCCGGACACGGCGACCCTGGTCGCGGGGCCGGGTGCCGACCCGTACGCCCTGGACGCCCTCCGCGCGGTCCTGCGCGGCGCGGGCGTGACCACGCTCCACGAGGACGCCGCCGGACCGCGCGGGCTGGTGGTGTACGCCGGCGGCCCGCGGGCCGCCGGCGCGCTGCGCGCCCTGGGCGCCGCGCCCACCGGGGACCTGCCCTCCGGCGGCTACCGGCTGGCCGTGGGCCGTACCGGCGGCCACGAGGTCGTCGCGCTGGACGGGACGGGCGGGGACGGCCTGTTCCACGCGGTGCAGACGCTCCGCCAACTCGCGACCGGGCGCCGCCTGCCGGGCGTCGTCGTCCGCGACTGGCCGGCGGCCGCGACCCGCGGCGTCGCCGAGAGCTTCTACGGCGAGCCCTGGACCCGGGAACAGCGCCTCGCCCAGATGGACTTCCTCGGCCGCACCAAGCAGAACCGCTACCTGTACGCCCCCGGCGACGACCCCTACCGCCAGGAGCGCTGGCGCGAGCCCTACCCGGCGGCGCGCCGCGCGGAGTTCCGCGAACTGGCCGAGCGGGCCCGGGCCAACCACGTGACCCTGGCCTGGGCCGTGTCGCCGGGCCAGGCATTGTGCTTCTCCTCGCAGGACGACCGCAGGGCGCTGCTGCGCAAGGCCGACGCGATGTGGGCGCTGGGAGTCCGCGCCTTCCAGTTGCAGTTCCAGGACGTGAGCTACAGCGAGTGGCACTGCGACGACGACGCGGACGCCTACGGCGACGGCCCGGCGGCCGCCGCCCGGGCGCAGGCCGAGGTGGCCGACGCGCTCGCCGTCCACCTGGCGGAGCGCCACCGGGCCGCGGTGCCGCTGTCGCTGCTGCCGACGGAGTACTACCAGGACGGTGCCACCGACTTCCGCCGCGCGCTGGCCCGGGAGCTCGACCGGCGGGTGGAGGTGGCGTGGACGGGCGTCGGAGTCGTCCCGGGGGAGATCACCGGACGGCAGGTCGCCGACGCGCGGGCGGCGCTGCAGCACCCGCTGCTGACGATGGACGACTACCCGGTCAACGACTTCGCCGAGGACCGGGTCTTCCTCGGCCCGTACACCGGACGCGAGCCCGCGGTCGCGACGGCCACCGCGGGCCTGCTGGCGGCGGCGATGCGGCAGCCCGCCGCCTCCCGGATCGCGCTGTTCACCGTCGCCGACTACGCGTGGAACCCGCGCGGGTACGACCGCGCCGCGTCCTGGCGTGCCGCGATCGACGACCTGGCGGGCCCCGACCCCGGGGCGCGGGACGCGTTGCGCGCCCTGGCGGGCAACGCGGCCTCCTCGGCGCTGGACGGGTCGGAGTCGGCGTACCTGCGGCCGCTCATCGCGGAGTTCCTGGACGCCTACGCGCACGGCGGCCCTGACCGCGTGGCGGCGGCCGCCACCCGGCTGCGCGCGGAGTTCACCACGATGCGCGGCGCCCCGGAACAGCTGGACGGGCCGGCGGGCGGTTCCCTCGGCGGCGAGCTGCGGCCGTGGCTGAGCCGGCTGGCCCGCTACGGTTCGGCGGGCGAACACGCCGTCGACATGCTGGTGGCGCTGCGCGCCGGCGACGGCACCGGGGCCTGGAGGCACCGGCTGGCGCTGGAGCGGGCCCGCCGGCGAACAGCGGACAGCCCGGCCACCGTCGGCCAGGGCGTGCTCGACCCGTTCCTCGCCACGTCGCTGGCCACGGCGGACGCGTGGACCGGCGTGCGCACCACGGGCCGCAAGGCCACCGCCACCCTCGGCTCGGCGCGGTCGACCGACCCGTCGCTGATGACCGACGGCAAGGACGGCACCTCCTGGGCCAGCGACGCCCCGCCGCAGCAGGACGACGCCTTCGGGGTCGACCTGGGCGGCACCCGCACGATCCACTCCGTGCGGGTCGCCATGGGCGCCGCGCAGCCCGGCCCCGAGCGGGGCGACTACCTGCGCGAGGCGGTGCTGGAGTACTCGGCGGGCGACGAGGGCGGCTGGCGGACCGCCGCCACGGTGCACGACGACCGCACCGTGACCGTGCGGCTGCCCGAGGGCACCCGGGCGCGGTACGTGCGGCTGCGCGCGACCGCGCCGCAGGAGAACGCCGTGTCGGTGCGGGAGTTCACCGTGACCACCGAGGACGACGGCACTTCCGGTGCCTTCGCGGCCGACCCCTCGTCCCTGGCGGCCTCCGACGGCGACGCCACCACCACCGTCCGCGTGCCCGCCGGGGGGCTGACCCTGGAGTACGGATCGGCCCGCCCGCTGGAGGCGCTGACCGTGCTCACCGACACCGGGCCCGGTGCCGCCGGGTCGGTGGAGGTGCGGGTGCCCGGCCAGGGCTGGCACCGGCTCGGTTCGCTGGGCGGCGGCTGGACCGAACTGCCGGCGCGGGGCCTGCCGGCCGACGCGGTGCGGGTCATGGCGTCGGAGGGGGCCCGCCCGCCGGTCGTCCACGAGATCGTGCCCTGGTACGCGGACCGGCCCGCGGCCCGGATGACCCTGGACCGCACGGAGACCGACCTCGAACTCGGCGGCGCCCCCGCGACCGTCACCGCCGAGCTGACCGACGACTCACCGGCGGCGGCCGAGGTGTCGCTGACCGCCGAGGCGCCCCCGGGCGTGGCGGTCGTGACGCCCGGGACGGTGCGACTGCCGCGCGGCGGCAAGGTGGTGGTCCCGGTGCGGCTGTCCCTGCCGACGGACGGCGCCCCCGGGGTGTACGAGGTGCCGCTGGTGTTCCGCGCCGAGGGCCGTACCGTGCGGCAGACCGTCACCGTGCACGCCCGTCCGCGCACCGGCGGGCCCGACCTCGCCGCGGGCGCCCCGGCCACCTCCTCCGGTGACGAGACGCCGGACTTCCCGGCCTCGGCGCTGACCGACGGCGACCCGGCGACCCGCTGGTCCTCCCCCGTGCGGGACGACGCCTGGGTGCAGGCCGAGTTGCCGCGGACCGCCAGGGTCGGCCGGGTGGTGCTGCGCTGGCAGGACGCGTACGCCTCCCGCTACACGATCCTGACCTCGGCCGACGGGCAGAGCTGGCACACCGCGGCGGTGGTCTCCGACGGCCGCGGCGGCACCGAGTCCGTACGGCTGGACGCCCCCTCCGGCACGCGCTTCATCCGGGTGCAGGGGCTGGAGCGCGGAACCAAGTACGGCTACTCGCTGTACTCGCTGCAGGCGTACGCCGTCACCGGCTGAGCCGGCGACCGCCCGCCCTCCCCAACCCACCACTTTCCTGGGGCCGTTGCGCGACGGCCGTGCGGGTGCAACTATTCACTCAGTACATGTATTGAGTGAATAGAAGGAGGGGGGCGTCGCGTGAGCACCGGCAACGTCCTGCTGGGTCTGCTCGCCGCCGGTCCTGGCCACGGCTACGACCTCAAGCGGCGGCACGACGAACGTTTCCCCGAAGCCCGCCCCCTCGCCTACGGACAGGTCTACACGAGCCTGCAGCGCCTGGTGCGCGACGGCCTCGCCGAGGTCGACGCCACGGAGAGCGACGGCGGCCCGGAGCGCACCACCTACCGGCTCACCGAGCGCGGCTCGCAGACCCTGCGGACCTGGCTCGGCGAGCCCGTACCGCCCGCGCCGGTCAGCGCGGCCAACGAGATCTTCGCCAAGGTCACGGCGATCATCGCCTCCGGCTACGGCGACCCGGCCGCCTTCCTGCGCCTCCAGCGCGCCGCCCACCTCGCGCGGATGCGCGAGCTGACCACCGTGAAGACCACGGCCGGCGCCCCGCTGGCGGCCGTGCTCTCCGCCGACTACGCCCTCACCCATCTCGACGCCGACCTGCGCTGGATGGACAACGCCGCGCAGCGCCTCGGCGCACTGGCCGAGGAGGTCACCTCAACATGACGACACCTCTGATCGAGGCACACGGCCTCGTCAAGCGGTACGGCACCACCGACGCCCTGCGCGGCGCCTCGCTGCGCCTACTGCCCGGGGAGGTGCTGGCCGTCACCGGACCGAGCGGCAGCGGCAAGTCCACGCTGCTGCACTGCATGTCCGGCATCGTCCGGCCCGACGAGGGCGAGATCCACTACGGCGTCGAGCGCCTCGACCAGGCGGGCGAGAACCGCCGCTCCACCCTGCGGCGCACCGACTTCGGCGTCGTCTTCCAGTTCGGGCAACTGGTCGGCGAACTGACCGCCCTCGACAACGTGGCCCTGCCACTGCTGCTGGCCGGGACCTCGCGTGCCGCGGCCCACAGGAGTGCCCGCACCTGGCTGGAGCGCTTCGGCGTCCTGGGCCAGGCCGGACTGCGCCCCGGCGAGATGTCCGGCGGCCAGGGCCAGCGCGTCGCCCTGGCCCGCGCCATGGTCACCACGCCCAAGGCGGTCTTCGCTGACGAGCCGACCGGCGCCCTGGACTCCCTCGCCGGCGAGCAGGTCATGACGGCGCTGGTCCACGCCGCCCGCGAGTCCGGCACCGCCGTGCTGCTGATCACGCACGACGCCCAGGTCGCGGCGTACGCGGACCGCGAGGCGACCGTCCGGGACGGCGTCGTCGAGACCGAGGACGAGCCCGCCGCGGAGGTGACCCGGTGAGGGGGCTGCGGGGGGACGCCCTGCTGGCCTGGGCACTGCTGCGGGGCTCCCCGCGCAGTGAGTGGTGGCGTCTGGCGCTGACCGCGCTCGGCGCGGCCCTCGGCACGGGCTTCGCGCTGGCGGCCGCGGTCGTGGCCGTGATCGGCACCCGGTACGGGGGCGGCCCTCCCCGGTACACCAACGGCCTGCTCAACAGCGCCGGGCTGCGGCCGGGGGTCGTCGTGGTGCTCCTGCTGCTCCTGCTTCCGGTGCTCGCCTTCCTCGGCCAGTGCACCCGGATCGGGGCGCTGCGGCGGGAGCACCGGCTGGCCGCACTCCGCCTGTCCGGGGCCGGCCCGCGGCAGGTCCGGCGGATCGCCGCACTGGAGGCGGGCGCCGCGGGCGGCCTGGGGGCGGTGGCCGGGCTGCTGGGCTTCCTGGTGCTGCGCGCCCTGCTCACGGCGGTGCAGGGCGACCGCGGGGCGCTGACCTGGCCCACCGATGTGCCGGTGCCGTGGCTTGCGGCCGCCCTGGTCGTCCTCGCGGTGCCGGTGCTGGCCACTTTGGAGGCGCGGTTCACCCTCCGCCGGTCGGCCGTCGACCCGCTGGGCGTGCTGGCGAAGCGGCGCCCGCCGCGCGGCGGGGCGATCCGCTGGCTGCTGGGCCCGGTGGCGCTGCTGGCGGGGACCGCGCTGATGCCGGCGGGGACGCGGGTGGCGCCGGCGCCGCTGGTGGTGGGGCCGGTGATCCTCGCGCTCTACGTCTACGGGCTGCTCCACAGCAGCGCCGGGTTCGCGCTGCTCACGGGGAGGCTGGCCGCCCGGTCGGGCCGCCCGGTGCTGCTGATCGCCGGGCAACGGCTGCGGAACGACCCCTGGGCCGCGTCGCGGGCCCACGCGGTGCTGATGCTCGCGGCGCTGGTCGGCGCGGGCTGGGTGACCGCGCGCCGGGTGACGGTGGACAGACTGCGCGCGGAGAGCGGCTACAGCGCCGCCGACGTCGCCTTCCACATCGGCGGCTGGAACCTGGCGGGGCTCGCCATCCTGATCGCCAGTGCGGTCACCGTAAGCGGCGTCGCGGTGGGCGTCGTGGAGTCGCTGATGACCCGGCGCCGGACCCTGGCCGCACTCGCCGCGGCGGGCACGCCCCGGAAGGTGCTGTGGCGCGCCACACTGCTGGAGACCGCGCTGCCCCTCGCCCCCGCGCTCGTGCTGGGCGCCGTCTGCGGCCTGACACTGGTCTCGCCCGTCCTGCTCAACGCCGAGCGGCGCGCCCTGCCCCTGCTGGAGCCGGCACTGCTCACCGGCGGGCTCCTGGCCGCCGCACTGCTGGCGACCGCGGCCTGCCTGCCGCTGCTGCGGCGCACCGTGCACCCGGCGCAGCTGCGCCACGAGTAGCGGGCGCAGGGCACCGGAAGGGGGCCCCGGACCGGCACGGGGGTGCGGTCCGGGGCCCTGGGCCCGGTCAGGAACAGGTCAGGAACAGGTCAGGAACGGGTCAGGACAACACGAAGGCCCGGTCTCAGGCGGATATGCCGTCGATCCGGGCCATGGCGTCCTCCGCGCCGAATGCCTGCAGGTATGGCAGCCAGCGCGGGTCCCTATGCCCCGTCCCGATGATCCGCCAGGCGAGGCCCGACGGCGGGGCGGGCTGGTGGCGCATCCGCCAGCCGAGCTCGGCGACGTGGCGGTCGGCCTTGAGGTGGTTGCACCGGCGGCATGCCGCGACCACGTTCTCCCACGTGTGCTGGCCCCCGCGGCTGCGCGGGATCACGTGGTCGACGCTGGTTGCGACGCCTCCGCAGTACGCGCACCGGCCGCCGTCCCGGGCGAACAGCGCCCGCCGGGTCAGGGGCACGGGGCCGCGAAAGGGCACTCGGACGAATTTGGTGAGCTTGACGACACTGGGAGCGGGGACAGTACAGGTCGCGCTGTGCATATAGGCGCCGGATTCCTCGAGGCACACGGCCTTCTTGTTCAGCACGAGGATGAGCGCGCGGCGGAGCGGTACGACGCCGAGCGGCTCGTACGACGCGTTGAGGACCAGGACATGCGGCACGGGTGCCTCCTTTTACGCCGGCGGCGCGTGGCTCGCGCCGGGACGATCTGCCCACAGTCTCTCCGGAAGCCCGGTCGCGGCGCCACCATGACCGGGTAACGGAGCGAGGGTGTTTTCAACCACACCCCTTTTACATGCCCTGAATCACCGCACGTCGCGCTCGAACAGCACAACGGGACACTTCGCCTCCACCGTTAGTGTGGGAAGCCTGCCCAACCCGGAGGTTTCCGCCCGTGTCCCCATCGCCGTCCACCGTCACGACGATCGACGACGCCCACAAGAGCGCGACCGACGCCGCCGACTACATCAGCCGGAACTGGGCGGACTGGCTCTCCGCCGGGCTGCGCATCCTGCTGATCGTGGTGATCGCGCTGGTGCTGCGGACCGTCGTGCGCCGGATGATCACCAAGTTCATCGAGCGCATGAACCGCGGCGCCGAGGCCGCCGGGACCAGCGCCCTGGGCGGACTGCTGGTCAACGCGGAGCGGCGGCGGCAGCGCAGCGAGGCGATCGGCTCGGTGCTGCGCAGCGTGGCCTCGTTCGTGATCCTGGGGACGGCGGCGCTGACGGTGCTGTCCGTACTGAAGATCAACCTGGCTCCGCTGCTGGCCAGCGCCGGTGTGGCCGGTGTGGCGATCGGCTTCGGCGCGCGGAACCTGGTGACCGACTTCCTCTCCGGCGTCTTCATGATCCTGGAGGACCAGTACGGCGTCGGGGACGTCATCGACGCGGGCGTCGCGAGCGGCACCGTGGTCGAGGTCGGACTGCGGGTGACCAAGCTGCGCGGCGACAACGGCGAGATCTGGTACGTCCGCAACGGCGAGGTGAAGCGGATCGGCAACCTCAGCCAGGGCTGGGCGACGGCCGTGGTGGACGTCCAGGTCGGCTACACGGAGGACCTGGACCGGGCCCGCGCGGTGATCGAGGAGACCGCCGCCGCGATGGCCAAGGACCAGCCGTGGGACGAGGTGCTCTGGGAGCCGGTCGAGGTGCTGGGCCTGGAGTCGGTGACCTCGGACTCCGTGCTGATCCAGGCACAGGCCAAGACCATGCCGGGCAAGGCGGCCGCGGTCGCGCGGGAACTGCGCTGGCGGATCAAGCGGGCCTTCGACGCGGCCGGGATCGCGATCGTCGGCGGCACGCCGCCGGCGGTGGCGGAGGACGAGCCGGCCGACCCCTCGGCCGCCGTGGCCCCGCCGTCCGCGCTGGCCAACCCGGCCTCCCCGCAGGCGCTGGCGGCCCAGCCGCTGGCGCCCGCGCCGGCGTCGTCCCAGCCGAGCACGGTCAAGTAGCGAACGCCGCCCACCAGGGGCGCCGGGCACCGCCCGGCGCCCCTTTTCCATGCCCCGGCGCGGCCGGTAACGCTTTGGCGGCGACCTCGCGAACCGCCCTTGACGCTCCGGCTACGGGCGCCTACCTTGCCTTTCACCAACAGGAAAGTTTCCTAACTACCAACAGGGGGCACACCCGCCCCTCCGACCCCACCCAGCCCACCAGCCCCGTGCCGTAGCCTGCGGCGCGAGCCGTCACGACGAGGGAGGACGAGACCGTGGCCGGTACCCCCGGAAGCCCAGGCACCCCTGGCACCCCCGGCACACCGCGCGTACTGCGGGCGATGAACGACCGTGCCGCGCTCGACCTGCTCATCGAACACGGCCCCCTCTCCCGGACCCGGATCGGCAAGCTCACCGGGCTGTCCAAGCCCACCGCCTCCCAGCTCCTCGCCCGCCTCGAAGCGGCCGGACTGGTGCTCGCCACCGGCACGACCGCCGGACGCCCGGGACCCAACGCCCAGCTGTACGCGGTCAACCCCGCGGCAGCGCACGTCGCCGGCCTCGACGTGACGACCGAGCGCATCCGCGCCGCCGTCGCCGACATCACCGGCCGGGTGGCCGGCGTCTTCGAGCTCGCCACCCCCGGCCGCGGCCGGCGCGGCCAGGGCGGCGCCGTCGAACAGGTCGTCCAGGCCGTCGACGGCGCGGTCAAGGCGGCCGGACTGCACCGCACCGACCTGCACCGGATCGTCGTCGGCACCCCCGGCGCCTTCGACCCCAGCACCGGCCGGCTGCGCTACGCCAGCCACCTCCCCGGCTGGCACTCCCCCGCCCTCCTGGACGAGCTGGCCGCCGCCCTGCCCGTCCCCCTGGAGTACGACAACGACGTGAACCTCGCCGCCGTCGCCGAGCAGCGGCTCGGCGCGGCCCGGGACCACGACGACTTCGTCCTGCTGTGGAACGAGGAAGGCATCGGCGCGGCCATCGTGATCGGCGGCCGGCTGCACCGCGGCTGGACCGGCGGCGCCGGCGAGGTCGGCTTCATGCCGGTGCCGGGGACCCCCCTGGTCCGGCACGTCGCCAAGGCCAACGCCGGCGGCTTCCAGGAACTGGCGGGCTGCAACGCGGTGCTGCGCATCGCGCGCGAACTGGGACTGCCCGTGCCGCGCGGCACGCAGGCCGAGGGCGCCTCGGCACTACTGGCCGCGGCGGCGGGGACCGGTGACGGCGCGCACGCGGAACTGCTGCGGCGCTTCGCCACCGGGCTCGCCGTCGGACTCGCCTCGCTGGTGACCGTCCTCGACCCCGGCCTGATCGTCCTGGCCGGCGGGGTGATCGCCGCCGGCGGGGAGCCGCTGCGCTCCCTCGTCCAGTCCGAACTGGCCGAACTGGCCGTGCCCCGGCCCCGGCTGGTGCTCGGCGGCGTACCGAACGACCCCGTCCTGTCCGGAGCGCTGCAGAGCGCCCTCGCCACCACCCGCGACGAGGTGTTCGACACCTCGCGCTGACCGCAACAGCCCACCCACCACCCGCACTCGCAGCGGACGGGCCCGCCCCGGGTCCCTCCGCCGGTCTCGCACACCCTCGAACCGCCCGAAGTCCCCCCGGAGGAAGCGAAGTGTCCGGTTCCACCAAGACGGCCGCGGCCGCCGTCGCGGCAGCCGCCGCGATAACCCTGCTGACGAGCGCGTGCACGGGCTCGAGCAACAACACCGCAGGCGACGACCCCACCAAGGACGTGACCATCACCTTCTGGCACGGCTGGTCCGCGCCCAGCGAGGTGAAGGCGATCGACGCCAACGTCAAGGCGTTCGAGAAGGCCCACCCCAACATCCACGTCAAGGTGCAGGGCAACATCACCGACGACAAGATCAACCAGGCACTGCGGGCCGGCGGCCCCAACGCCCCGGACGTCGTCTCCTCCTTCACCACGGACAACGTCGGCAAGTTCTGCTCCTCCAACGCCTTCGCCGACCTGGACCCGTTCCTGAAGAAGTCCGGCATCGACCCGGCCGCCACCTTCCCCAAGCCGATGCTGGAGTACACCCAGTTCGAGGGGAAGCGCTGCACGCTGCCGCTGCTCGGCGACGCCTACGGCCTCTACTACAACAAGGACGCCTTCAAGGCCGCCGGGATCGCCTCCCCGCCGAAGACGCTCTCGGAGTTCAAGGCCGACGCCGTCAAGCTCACCAAGAGCAAGGGCGACTCCTACTCCCAGCTCGGCTTCATGCCGAACTTCCACGGCTACGAGTCCACCACCACGCACCTGGCCGCCCAGTGGGGCGCCAGGTACTTCGACGCGGACGGCAAGTCGAACGTCGCCAAGGACCCCGGTTTCGCCGCCATGTTCACCTGGCAGCAGGACATGGTGAAGGTGCTCGGCGGCTTCAAGAAGCTGGAGAAGTACCGGTCCGGCTTCGGTGACGAGTGGGGCGCCAAGAACCCCTTCCACACCGGGCAGGTGGCCATGGCCGTCGACGGCGAGTGGCGGGCCGGCATGGCCAAGGAGGCGGGCACGAAGTTCGAGATCGGCGTCGCCCCCTTCCCCGTACCGGACGACCAGGCCGACACCTACGGCAAGGGCTACCTGTCCGGCACGATCATCGGTGTCGCCAACACCAGCGCCAAGAAGAACGCCGCCTGGGAACTGGTGAAGTACATGGCCACCGACACCGACGCGGTGGTGAGCTTCTCCAACGCCATCCACAACGTGCCGTCCACGCTCGCCGCGCTCAAGTCCCCCGACCTGGACGCCGATCCTCTCTTCCGCACCTTCGTGGAGATCGCGCAGAACCCGAACAGCAGCACCACCCCCGCCAGCGTCAACGGCGGCACCTACCAGCTGACCCTGCAGGACTTCGGCTACGCCTACGAGGCCGGAAAGCAGACCGACCTGGCCGCGGGCCTCAAGGGCGTCGACGAGCAGGTCGACAAGGACATCGCGCAGGCCCGCTGATGAGCACCGTCCACCCGATGCTGAGGGCGAAGCGCCGCCGCGAGGCGCTTCGCACCCTCGCCTTCATGTCGCCCTGGATCGTCGGCTTCAGCGTCTTCTTCGCCTACCCGCTGGTCTCGACCCTCTACTTCTCCTTCATGAAGTACGACGGGTTCGCCGCCCCCACCTGGAACGGCGTCAGGAACTGGTCGTACGTCTTCAACGACTACCCGTTCTTCTGGCCGGCGCTGCGCAACACCCTGTGGCTGGTCGTGGTCATGGTCAGCCTCCGGGTCGTGTTCGGCCTGGGGATCGGACTGCTGATCACCAAGATCAAGACCGGTGCGGGACTGTTCCGCACCGCCTTCTACCTGCCCTACCTGGCCCCGCCGGTGGCCGCGACCATGGCCTTCGCCTTCCTCCTCAACCCCGGCACGGGCCCCGTCAACAACCTGCTGGGCAAGGCCGGACTGCCGACGCCCGGCTGGTTCAACGACCCGACGTGGTCCAAGCCCGCCCTCACACTGCTCGCGCTGTGGGGCATCGGCGACCTCATGGTCATCTTCATGGCCGCCCTGCTCGACGTGCCCAAGGAGCAGTACGAGGCCGCCGAGCTGGACGGCGCCGGGCCCTGGGCGAGGTTCCGCTACGTCACGCTGCCGAACATCTCGCCCATCGTGATGTTCGCCGTCGTGACCGGCGTGATCCAGACGATGCAGTACTACACCCAGCCCCTGGTGGCGGGGAAGGTCGCCAGCGGCGTCATCGGCGGCTCCGGCCAGCAGTTCGAGCCGGGCTACCCGGAGAAGTCCACGCTGACCCTGCCGCAACTGGTCTACAACCTCGGCTTCCAGCGCTTCGACACCGGCTCGGCCTGTGTGATCGCCCTCGTGCTCTTCGCGCTCGCCATGGCCTTCACCGCGCTCCTCATGCGCCGCCGCAGCGGCTTCCTGACGGCGGAGGACTGACACCCATGACCACCCACGCCACCCTCGCCCCCTCCGCCACGGCGCCCGCCACCGGTCTCCCCTCCGGTGCCCGGCGCGACGCCGCCCGCAAGGCGGCGCTCCGCTGGATCGCGGTGCACGCCCTCGGCATCGCCGCCGCGCTCTTCTTCGTCCTGCCCTTCGTCTTCGTCTTCCTCACCGCGGTGATGAGCGACAGCCAGGCCCTCACCCGCGACCTGTGGCCGAGGACCTGGGAGTGGGGCAACTTCGGCACCGTCTGGGACACCCCCGGTTTCCTCACCTGGTGGCGCAACACCCTGCTGTACGCGGGCCTCGGCACCGTGCTGACCGTCGTGTCCAGCACGCCGGTCGCCTACGCGCTGGCCAAGTTCCGCTTCCGCGGGCGCAACCTGTCGATGATGCTCGTGATCTCCACGATGATGCTGCCCCCGCAGGTCGTCATCGTGCCCATGTACCTGTTCTGGGCGAAGCAGCTGCACCTGTCGGGCACGCTGTGGCCGCTGATCATCCCGATGGCCTTCGGCGACGCGTTCACCATCTTCCTGCTGCGGCAGTTCCTGCTGACCATCCCCAAGGAGTACACGGACGCGGCCCGGGTGGACGGCTGCGGCGAACTGCGCACGATGCTGCGCGTCGTCCTGCCGATGGCGAAGCCGGCCATCGCGGCCGTGGCGCTGTTCCAGTTCTTCTACTGCTGGAACGACTACTTCGGCCCGCAGATCTACGCGAGCGAGAACCCGGCGGCCTGGACCCTCAGCTACGGCCTGGAGTCCTTCAAGGGCGCCCACCACACCAACTGGAACCTGACGATGGCGGCCACGGTGCTGGTCATGGCACCCGTGATCGTCGTCTTCTTCTTCGCGCAAAAGGCCTTCATCGAAGGCGTGACGTTGACGGGAGTCAAGGGTTGACTCCTTCCCCAACCTGTTGGCGGAGGATTCCAGCAGTCGCCCACTGGGTTTCCTGCTTCGTCGCCGACTGCCCTGTCCGGGAGCGCTCCCGTTGAGGTCTTACACCGGCACCACAGGCCGACACCGCCAGCCCGGCGGCCAGAAGGTTCTTTGCCGCGTTCACGTCGCGGTCGTGGACCTTCCGCACGCACCCGAAGGTGCGCGACAGCTCCGCTGCCTGCGCATCGGTCGGATGGAAGCGGTACCTGAAGGCCCCCTTCGCGGAACTGGCCATCACTCACAAATTATCACGTTCCGTTGTGACGCCATGACGGGTTGTGGCGGGTGGGTGCCGAACGCCCCACGGGTGCTTCGGCCCTCGCTGCCCTGCTCCGCAGGAGTCAAATTCTTCCTCCGCCTGAAGGCGGAGGCTGCCTCGGAGGTTCCTGATGAAACTTGCGGTCGTGGGCGGCGGGTCCACGTACACCCCGGAACTCATCGACGGGTTCGCCCGGTTGCGGGAGACCCTGCCGGTCGAGGAGCTGGTCCTGGTCGACCCCGCCGAGGACCGGCTGCGGCTGGTCGGCGGGCTCGCCCGGCGGATCTTCGCCCGGCAGGGCCACCCCGGCACCGTGACCACCACCTCCGACCTGGACGCGGGCGTGGCCGGGGCGGACGCCGTGCTGCTGCAGCTGCGCGTCGGCGGCCAGGCCGCCCGGGCGCAGGACGAGGCCTGGCCGCTGGAGTGCGGCTGCGTCGGCCAGGAGACCACCGGCGCGGGCGGGCTCGCCAAGGCGCTGCGCACGGTGCCGGTGGTGCTGGACATCGCCGAGCGGGTGCGCCGGGCCGCCCCCGACGCCTGGATCATCGACTTCACCAACCCGGTCGGCATCGTCACGCGTGCCCTGCTGCAGGCCGGCCACAAGGCCGTCGGGCTGTGCAACGTCGCCATCGGCTTCCAGCGCAGGTTCGCCGGGCTGCTCGGCGTGACGCCCGAGCAGGTCCACCTCGACCACGTGGGCCTCAACCACCTCACCTGGGAGCGCGGGGTCCGGATCGGCGGACCCGAGGGCGAGGACGTCCTGCCGAAGCTGCTCGCCGAGCACGGCGACGGCATCGCCGGCGACCTCCACCTGCCCCGCGCGCTGCTGGACCGGCTGGGTGTGGTGCCCTCGTACTACCTGCGGTACTACTACGCCCACGACGAGGTCGTGCGGGAGATGCGGGACAAGCCCTCCCGGGCCGCCGAGGTGGCCGCCATCGAGGCCGAACTGCTGGAGATGTACGGGGACGAGACCCTCGACGAGAAGCCGGAGCTGCTCTCCCGGCGCGGCGGGGCCTACTACTCCGAGGCCGCCGTGGCGCTCGCCTCCTCCCTGTTGCGGAACACCGGCGACGTCCAGGTCGTCAACACCCGCAACGACGGCACCCTGCCGTTCCTCCCCGACGACGCCGTCATCGAGGTGCCGGCCACCGTGGACGCGAACGGGACGCACCCGCTGCCCGTCCCGCCCCTGGACCCGCTGTTCGGCGGCCTGGTCGCCAACGTCACCGGCTACGAGGACCTGGCGCTGACCGCCGCCGTGCACGGCGGCCGCGACCGGGTCTTCAAGGCCCTGCTGTCGCACCCCCTCGTCGGCCAGTACGAGTACGCCGAGGCCCTGACCGACCGTCTGATCGCGCACAACCGGGAGCACCTCGCGTGGGCCTGAACCCTCTCGTCCCCGACGGCGTGCTCGCCGTCGACGCGGGCAACAGCAAGACCGACGTGGCCCTGGTCGCCGCCGACGGGACGGTGCTCGGCACCGCCCGCGGCGGCGGGTTCCAGCCGCAGGTCGTCGGCACCGAGACGGCGGTCGAGGTGATCGCGCGGATCGTGGAGCGTGCCGCGGACGCCGCGGGCCTGTCCCCGCGGTCCGGCGGGCCGCTGGTGCGGCACGTCTCCGCGTGCCTGGCCAACGCCGACCTGCCCGTCGAGGAGCAGCAGCTCGAACTCGCCGTCCACGCCCGCGGCTGGGGGGAGGACACCCGCGTCGCCAACGACACCTTCGCCCTGCTGCGCGCGGGCGTCGACGAGCCGCGCGGGGTCGCCGTGGTGTGCGGCGCGGGCATCAACTGCGCGGGTATGCTCCCGGACGGCCGTACCGCCCGCTTCCCGGCGATCGGCCACCTCTCCGGCGACTGGGGCGGCGGGGCGGGCCTGGCCGACGAGGCCCTGTGGTGGGCGGCGCGCGCCGAGGACGGCCGCGGCGGCTCCACCGCGCTCGCCACGACGCTGCCCGGGCACTTCGGGCTGACCTCGATGTACGCCCTGATCGAGGCCCTCCACCTGGGCCGTGTCGCGGTCTCCCGCAAGCACGAGCTGACCCCGGTGCTCTTCGCCACCGCGCAGGACGGCGACCCGGTCGCGCGGGCGATCGTGGAGCGGCAGGCCGAGGAGATCGTGGTCATGGCCACGGTCGCGCTGCGCCGGCTCGGCCTCCTCGACGAGGAGACCGACGTCGTCCTCGGCGGGGGTGTGCTGGCCGCCCGTCACCCCCTGCTGATGGACTCCGTGACCTCCCTGCTGGCCGCCGCGGCGCCCAAGGCCGTACCCCGGGTGGTCACCTCGCCGCCGGTGCTGGGCGCCGCCCTGCTGGGCCTGGACCGCACGGGCGCGGCCGCCGAGGCGCACGCGCGGCTGCGGGCGCACTACGCATCGGTGGGCTCCGTGTCGTGACCGGCGCGCACGCCGGGGGAACCGAACACGCTCCCCCGTGCGTGGTGAGCTGCGAGGGGGCGGCGCGCGGGGGGACCCCACGGGCGGCGGTCGGACCGTGTCGGACGGCAAGATCCACGCAATCCCTGGGTGGATGTCTGTGACGACGGTCATACTGCTGGTCATGGGCTCGTCGCGCGTACGCGCGGGCGAACGGGTCGGGGGGAGGGCCGGCAGGTGACACGGACGCCGATGGAGACGGAGTCGCCGACCGTGCGGGTGGACACGCCCGCACCCGGCGGCAGGCGACCGCGGGCGTGGGTGGAGCGACCACGCGCGTGGCGCGCCGCGGCCACCACGGAACCGGGCAGGCTGCGCGTCATCGGGGTGCTGCTGGCCCTGTGCGTCGTGGCCTTCGGCGCGGTGACGGCGTGGCAGATCACCGAGCGCTCGGCCGCGGCCGACGACGTGATCCACCACAGCGGGCCGCTGAGCGCGCGTGCCGCGGACATCTACCGCTCGCTCGCCGACGCCGACGCCACCGCCGCCGGCGGTTTCCTGGCCGGGGGCGACGATCCCGCGCAGGACCGCGAGCGGTACGCCCGGGACATCCGTACGGCCTCGCGGAACATCGCCGAGGCGGCGGCCAGTTCCGAGGACTCCGCCCAGGCGCGGGAACGCCTGGAGCGGCTGAACCAGCGGCTGTCGGTGTACACCGGGCTGGTCGAGCGGGCCCGGGCCAACAACCGCCAGGGCTTCCCGGTCGGCGGGGCGTACCTGCGGCGCGCCAACAAGATGATGAGCGAGGAGATCCTCCCCGACGCCAAGCAGTTGTGGACGATCGAGACCGAGCGGCTGGGCGAGGACTACGCGGACGCCAAGGTGCTGCCGCTGGCCGCCTGGGCGCTCGGCGTCGTGGCGCTGGCCGCGCTGGTGTGGGCGCAGCGGCGTTCGTACCGGCGCACGCAGCGGGTGTTCAACCCGGGCATGGTGGCGGGCACGGTGGCCACCGCCGTGGTCCTGCTGTGGCTGGTCGCCGGGCACGGTGTCGCCCGCGCGAAGCTCGACGACTCCTACGCGCACGGGGCGCAGTCGCTGCAGATCCTCAACGAGGCCCGGATCCAGACCCTGCAGGCCCGGGGCAACGAGAACCTGACGCTCGTGGCCCGCGGCAGCGGGGACGCCTACAGCGCGGCGTACGACAAGCAACTGCAGGGCCTGGCGGGCACGGACGCCGACGGGCGGACGGGCCTGCTGGCGCAGGCGCTCAGCCTGGCCGACGACGACCGGGGCCGCGAGAGCGTCACCTCCGCCATGGAGGCCGCGAAGGCCTGGTGGGGGCTGCACGCGGAGGCCCGTGAGAAGGACGACGAGGGCAACTACCTGGACGCCGTGGCCCAGACGATCGGCGGCACGTACGAGGACGGCGGGCGGCCCGAGCAGTACACCGGCTTCTGCTTCGACCAGGTGGACACCGATCTCGCCCGTGCCGTCGCGCACGAGCAGCAGGAGTTCGAACAGGCCGCCGCCGACGGGCGCGGCGCGCTGGGCGGTTTGGTGCCGGGGGCCGCGCTGCTGGCGGTGCTGGGCGCCGCGGGCGCGGTGCTCGGCATCGGGCGCCGGCTTTCGGAGTACCGGTGAGCGGGGGGAGGCCGCCGATGGGACGCGAGGGACACGGGCAGCGCCGGTGGCGCGGGCGGGGCTGGGGTGCCGTGGTCTCGGCGGCCCTGGTGGCCGCCGTCGCGGCCGCCGCCGCCGTGCTGCCGCCGAAGGAGGGCGCGGGCCGGGACGGCCGGCCGGAGGCCAGGACGACGGCCGCCGGGAGTCCCGCAGCGGCGCCGGGGAAGGCCGAGGCCGATGACGACTGCGGCGGCCACCCGGAGGCGAGCCTGCGGCCGTCCTCCGCGAGCGGTCCCGCGGTCGAGCGGATCCGCAAGCGCGGCAAGCTGGTCGTCGGGGTCGACCAGAACAGCTACCGCTGGAGCTACCGCGACCCGGCCTCCCGGAAGATCGTCGGCTTCGACATCGACTTGGCCAAGGCCATCGCCGAGGACATCCTCGGCGACGAGGACGCCATCCTGTACAGGACCGTGCCGACCGCCAAGCGCTTCGACGCCGTCAACAACCGCGACGTGGACCTGCTGGTGCGGACCGTGAGCATCACCTGCGAGCGGATCACGGAACGGCACATCGCCTTCTCCACGGCCTACTTCGAGGCGGGACAGCAACTGCTGGTCCCCCGTCAGGGTTCGGCGATCAAGGGGTTCGACTCCTCCGCGCGGGGGAAACGGATCTGCGTCGCCCAGGGCAGCACCGCCCAGGCCGAGCTGGAGAAGGAGAAGGAGCGGCTGCGGCCGCGCGTCCTCCTCGTGGCGAACCAGCTGGACTGCCTGGTGATGCTGCAACTCGGCGAGGCCGACGCCGTGGTCACCGACAACGCCCTCGCCGCCGGCCAGGCGGCGCAGGACCCGGCGGTGCGGCTGGTGGGCGAGCCGGTCACCACCGAGTACTACGGCGTGGCGATGAACGACAAGGACACCGACCTGGTGCGCCGGGTCAACAGGGTGCTGGAGGACTACCGCGGCGGCGGCGCGGACAGCCATTGGATGCAGGCGTACCGTACCTGGCTGGAAGCGGACCTCCCCGGTATCGAGGGGCCGCCGCAACCGCTCTACAAGGACTGACGGCAAGCACGGGGACCGGCTGGAGAGAAGGAAGGTGCGATGGCGGTCGCGGGACCATCCGGACCGGCGATGAGCCGTGAGGACGTCGACCGTGCCCTGGCACGGCTCGGTGACGAGCGGGACGCGATCGAGGCGTCCCTGCTCGCGCTGCAGGACCACTCCGGCCGCAGGCTGCTGGAGGGCGCGGAGCTCAGCGGTGCCACCAAGGAGCGCTGGGCCGCGGCCGAACAGGCCGTCGCCCTGCTGTGGGCGCACTTCGACACCTACACCGAGGCCCTGACGACCGCCCGGGGCCTGCGCGGCCGCCGCCGCTGGCCCACCCAGAGCGAACTGCGGGAGCTGACCGAGCTGCTGCGCGGCTCCGGGGTCACCGTCTCCGGCGGCGCCGTGCCGGAGGCGGCGCGCGGCCTGACCGGTCCGGCCCGGCTGAGCGAGCGGATCAGCCTGGAGCAGCTGCTGGCGCGGATGAACGCGTGGTACGCGCAGGTGATGGACGTGGTGTCGGCCGCCGACGCGGTGTGGTCGGCGCTGCCCGCCCGCATCGACCTGCTGGTCGCGGAGGCGCAGCGGGTCCGTTCGCTCGCGGAGTCCGTCGGCGTGCGCCCCGGCACCCACCCCTCGGGCGACGACCTCGCGGGGATGCTGGACGCGCTGGCGGCGCTGCGCGCCGAGGTGGTCTCCGACCCGCTCGCCTTCTGGTCCGCCGGCCGCCCCGACACCGGGCGCTACGACCGGGCGGGGCGGACGCTCGAGGACATACGGCGCGAGGTCGAGGCCGTGCTCCACGTCCGTGACGACGCCGACCACCGGCTGATGCGGCTGCGGGACGTCCTGTCGCGTGCCGACCGCACCCTCACCGAGGCGCGCAGCGCCCGGGTCGAGGTGCTCGCCAAGATCGCGGCCTCGGAGGTGCCCGCGGTCAGCGGCGCGCCGGTTGCGCTGCACGACCAGCTCGCCGCCGCCGTCGACTTCCGCAGGACCGGCCAGTGGCACCGGCTCTCGCCGCTGCTGGACGGTCTCGAACAGCGCGCGGACGACGAGTTGCTGCGCGCCCGCGAGTCGCTGACCGCGGTCACCGCGCCGCTGGCCGTCCGCGCCGAGCTGCGCGGCCGGCTCGACGCCTACCGGGCGAAGGTGGCGCGCCACGGCATGGCGGAGGACCCGTTCCTGATGGAGCGGTACGACCACGCGCGGCGACTGCTGTGGAGCGCGCCGTGCGACCTGCGCGCGGCGGAGAACGCGGTGCTGCGCTACCAGCGGGCCGTCGCCGAACTGCTGGTGCCGGGGCAGGCGGAACCTGCCGACCACAGGGGGGATGCACGATGAACTGCCAGCGCCCGGGCTGCGACGGGACGATCGAGGACGTCGGCGGGGGTGAGCTGTTCTGCGACACGTGCGGCCTGGCGCCGCTCGGCGCCGCTGCGGGAACGGCCGCCGGCCGGGCCGGCGGAGGCGGCGGGGCCTCGTCGAGCCCGTCTCAGTCCTCACCGTCCTCACCGTCCTCACAGCCCTCGAACGCCGCCGCGAGCGGGCCGGGTTCCGGCTCCTCCTCGCGCTCCTCGCGGACCTCGGGCACGTCCCGCTCCTCGCGCCGTTCGGTGTCCGGGCGGCTGTCGCGTTCGCTGAGCGGCGGCACGAGCGGCGCCGCCTCCGTCTCCGTGCGCAGTGCGCGCTCCGCCACCAGCGGGCCGACCCGGGGCAAGCTGGGCGCGGGCCTGGTGGCCGTGCCGCCCATCCCCCGGCCCGACCCGGCCGCCGCGGTGCTGCAGGACCCGCAGGTCCCCGAGCGGAAGAGGTACTGCAGCAAGGGCGAGTGCGGGGCGCCGGTCGGGCGCAGCCGGGGCGACCGCCCCGGACGCACCGAGGGCTTCTGCACCAAGTGCGGCCACCCGTACTCGTTCACGCCCAAGCTCCGGGCGGGCGACGTGGTGCACGGGCAGTACGAGGTGGTGGGCTGCCTGGCGCACGGCGGCCTGGGCTGGATCTACCTGGCCGTGGACCGGGCGGTCAGCGACCGCTGGGTGGTGCTCAAGGGCCTGCTCGACACCGGTGACGAGGACGCGCTGGCCGCGGCGGTCTCCGAACGCCGCTTCCTCGCCGAGATCGAGCACCCCAACATCGTGCGGATCTACAACTTCGTCGAGCACCTCGACCCGCGGGGCGGCACCCTCGACGGCTACATCGTCATGGAGTACGTCGGCGGCAAGTCCCTCAAGGAGATCGCCAACGACCGCCGGGGCCCCGACGGCAGACGCGAACCGCTCCCCGTCGACCAGGCCGTCGCCTACGCCATCGAGGCACTGGACGCCCTCGGTCACCTGCACAGCCGCAACCTGCTCTACTGCGACTTCAAGGTCGACAACGCCATCCAGACCGAGGACCGGCTGGAGCTCATCGACATGGGCGCCGTCCGCAGGATGGACGACCAGGACAGCCCGATCTACGGGACGGTCGGCTACCAGGCCCCCGAAGTGCCGGAGGTCGGCCCGTCCGTCGCCTCGGACCTGTACACGGTGGCGCGCACGCTGGCGGTGCTCACCTTCGACTTCCAGGGCTACACGAACGTGTTCGTGGACAGCCTTCCGGACCCGGACGGCATCGAGGTCTTCTCCCGCTACGAGTCCTTCTACCGGCTGCTGGTCCGCGCCACCGACCCGGACCCGGGCCGGCGCTTCGCCTCCGCGGAGGAGATGAGCGAGCAGTTGCTGGGGGTGCTGCGCGAGGTCGTGGCCCTGGGCAGCGGCAAGCCGCGGCCCGCGCTGTCCACCCTGTTCGGGCCGGAACTGCGCGTGGTCGACACCGAGTTGCTGGCGCCCGCCGAGGACGCCTCCGCCCTGGGCGGCCGCGCCGCGAACGGCCGGCGCGGCGCGGTGCCGGCCCTGCCGGCGGGGGCCCCGGCGCCCGTCCTGCCCCCGTCGTCGGCGGCGCTGCCCGCCCCCGGCGGCTTCGGCGCCACCGCGCCGGGCTCCCCGGTCACCGTGCCCGCCCAGCGGAGCGCCCCGCCGGCCACGGCGGCCGGACCCGTCGTCTCGCCGCTCGACGTGCGGGCGGCGGCGCTCTCACTGCCCGTGCCGCACGTCGACCCCGCCGACCCCAACGCCGGTTTCCTGGCCGGTCTCGCGGCGGCCGCCCCGTCCGAGCTGGTGGCCGCGCTCCAGGCGGCGCCGGTGCGGTCCCCGGAGCTGCGGCTGCGCACGGTGCGCGCCCGGCTCGACAGCGACGACGCCCGCGCGGCCGCTGAGGAGTTGCGCGCGCTGCAGGAGGAGCATCCCGACGACTGGCGGGTGGTGTGGCACCGCGGCCTGGCCGCGCTCGTCACCCGCGACGACGCCACCGCCGCGCTGTCCTTCGACGCGGTCTACGACGCCTTCCCCGGCGAGCCCGCGCCCAAGCTGGCCCTGGGCGTGTGCGCCGAGGTGCTGGGCCAGCTCGACAACGCCGCCGAGTACTACCGCCTCGTGTGGACCACCGACCAGAGCTACGTGAGCGCGGCCTTCGGCCTGGCCCGCGTCCGGCTCGCCGCGGGCGACCGGGCCGGGGCGGTCGCCGCCCTGGAGTCGGTCCCCGAGTCCTCCATCCACTTCACGGCCGCGCGGGTGGCGGCGGTGCGCGCGCGGCTGCGCGGGCGCGCCCCGCAGGAACCGCTCCTGGACGACCTGCGGGCCGCGGCCCGGCAGGTGGAGGACCTGCAGCGGATGGGCCTGGACACCGGGCTGCGCGAGCAGTTGTCCACCGAGGTGCTGGGCTGCGCGCTGGACTGGGTGCTGGCGGGGCAGCAGGGCGCCGCCGGGGTGCCGGCCGCGCGATCCGCCACGCCCGGGCTCCTGGGCCGGGAGCTGGACGAACGGGGCCTGCGCTTCGGCCTGGAACACTCGTACCGGGTACTGGCCCGGCTCGCCGACCAGGGCCGCACAAGGATCGATCTGGTGGAGCGCGCCAACCGCCTCCGCCCCCGGACGTGGGTGTAACCGCCATGCCGCACGAGACCGTTTGCCCGGAGTGCAGCGAGCCTCTGGAACCCGACGACAAGTTCTGCGGCGTCTGCGGCGCCGACCTGTCCGCGCCCCGGCAACCGGAGGCGTACGAACTGGCGCCGCCCGACCCCGCCTCGGCCGCCGCCGCCCCCGGACCGCCGGGCGGCGAGCCGGAGTCGTACGAGCTGGCCCCGCCGGGGGACAACGACACCCTCGCCTTCGGTCTGGGCACCGCCGACCTGCCCCGGGCGCGGATCACCGACCCGCGGCTGGACCCGGCGGCGGGCGCGTCGCCCGCCGCCTCCCCGCGGTGCGTGGCCTGCGGCGTGGGCGACGTCGACCCGGACGGCTACTGCGAGCACTGCGGGCACGCCCAGCCCCGGCCCCGCGACCACCAGGAGCAGGAGTGCGACGGCGTGGCCGCCGTGACCGACCGGGGCCTGCGGCACCACCGCAACGAGGACGCCTTCGCGCTGGCCACGACCGCGCTGCCCGACGGCACCCCGGCCGTCGTCGCCGTGGTCTGCGACGGGGTGTCGTCCGCGTACCGTCCCGACGACGCCTCCGAGACGGCCGCGGGCACCGCGAGCACCTCGCTCGTGCGTTCCCTGGCCCGTGGCGCCCGCCCCGACGAAGCGATGCGCGACGCGCTGCTCGTGGCCGCCCAGGCCGTGACGGACCTGGCGGCCGAGACACCCGAGGAGGAGGCCCGGCGCCACCACAACGCGCCCGCGTGCACCTGCGTCAGCGCGATCACCTCCGGCAAGACCTTCACCATTGGCTGGATCGGGGACAGCCGCGCCTACTGGATCCCCGACGACCGCTCCGCGCCCGCCTCCCGGCTGACCGAGGACGACTCCTGGGCCGAACGCATGGTGTCGATGGGCCTGATGACGCAGGCCGAGGCGTACGCGGACGAGCGGGCCCACGCCATCACCGGCTGGCTCGGCGCGGACGCCGTGGAACTGGACCCGCACACCGCTTCCTTCGAACCGGACGAACCGGGTGTAGTGGTGGTGTGCACCGACGGACTGTGGAACTACGCGGAGTCGGCCGCGGAGCTGGCCTCCGTGGTGCCCGAGGACGCCCGCAGCCGCCCGCTGCACTGCGCCCGCACCCTGGTCGGGGTCGCCATCGACGGCGGCGGCCACGACAACATCACCGTCGCCGTACTGCCGTTCCCGGCCGCGTGACCACTCCCTGATGCTCCCTTCCGAAGGTTGAACAAGCGCTAGGAGCGCACCCGATGGCCAACTTCTCCAAGTCGAACGTGCCGCAGTTCTCCGTCGACATCTACCAGAACGAGTTCCTCCCCGAGGGCGGGCGCGAGGTCAACGCGATCGTCACCGTGACCTCGACCGGCGGCGGCACCAGCGGCGGTCTGCCGCTGGCCACCCATGCGCCCGGGGACGTACCGGGCTCAGCGGCCGGGGCCGCCGTAGTGATCATGGTGGACTGCTCGGGCTCCATGGAGTACCCGCCGACCAAAATGCGCAGTGCCCGCGAGGCGACCGCGGCCGCCGTCGACACCATCCGCGACGGCGTCGCCTTCGCCGTGGTCGCCGGCACGCACCAGGCCAAGGAGGTCTACCCCGCGAACGGCGGCCTCGCCGTCGCCGACCCGGCCACCCGGCACCAGGCCAAGGAGGCGCTGCGCCGCCTGACTTCCGGCGGCGGCACCGCGATCGGCTCCTGGCTGCGCCTGGCGAACCGGCTGCTCGCCACGGCCGACGTGTCCATACGGCACGGCATCCTGCTCACCGACGGCCGCAACGAGCACGAGAAGCCGGAGCAGTTGCGCGCCGCGCTCGACTCCTGCGCCGGCCGCTTCACCTGCGACGCGCGCGGCGTGGGCACCGACTGGGAGGTCAAGGAGCTGACCGGCATCGCCTCCGCGCTGCTCGGCTCCGTCGACATCGTCGCCGACCCCTCCGGCCTGGAGGCCGACTTCCGGCAGATGATGGAGACGGCGATGGGCAAGGAGGTCGCCGACGTCGCCCTGCGCGTGTGGACCCCGCAGGGCGCGGAGATCCAGTACGTCAAGCAGGTCGCGCCGACCGTCGAGGACCTCACCGCCCGCCGCACCGAGGCCGGTCCGCGCGCCGGCGACTACCCGACGGGCTCCTGGGGCGACGAGTCGCGCGACTACCACGTCAACGTCGTCGTGCCGGCGGCCGGTGTCGGCCAGGAGATGCTCGCGGCCCGGATCTCCCTCGTCCTGCCGCAGCCGGACGGCACGCCGCGCGTCCTGGGCCAGGGCCTGGTGCGGGCGCTGTGGACGGACGACATGGCGGCCTCGACGCGGATCAACCCGCAGGTCGCCCACTACACCGGGCAGGCGGAGCTGGCCCAGGTCATCCAGCAGGGCCTGGAGGCCCGCAAGCAGGGCGACCTCGACTCGGCGACCGCCAAGCTCGGCCGTGCCGTGCAGCTGGCCAGCGCCTCCGGCAACGACGACACCGCAAAGCTGCTGGCCAAGGTCGTGGACGTGGTCGACGCGGTGACGGGTACTGTGCGGCTCAAGGCCCGGGTGGCCGACGCCGACGAGATGACCCTCGAGACACGTTCGACGAAGACCGTCCGTGTGAAGAAATAGAGCAGCGGGACTCAGAGGGGCGGAGGGGGAGAAAGCGACATGTCGACTTGCCCGAACGGTCACCGGTCCGAGACGGACGACTGGTGCGAGGTGTGCGGAATGCGCATGTCCGCACCCGCGTCCTCCCCCGCCCCCGCGCCCGGGTCCCCACCGCCCGTGTACCCGGCGCCGGGTCCCCCGCCGCCCCCGCCGCCGTACTCCGGCGGCTACTCCCCCGGGTACACGCCCGGTTACGAGCCCGCCTACGAACCGGCGTACGACCCCGGGTACGGCCGCGGCCAGGGCGGGTTCGGCTACGACCCGGACGCCACCGCGGCCGCGGAGCCCTGCCCCAACTGCGGCACCCCGCGCGAGGGCTACGCCCAGTTCTGCGAGGAGTGCCGCTACAACTTCGTCACCCAGGCGGGGACGACCTTCGTCCCGCAGGGGCCGCCCCCGCCGCCGGCCTCCCCCGGCTACCCGCCGGACGGGCCGCCGTACCAGCGCTACGAGTCGCAGCTGTCCCGCCCGTCCCAGATCAACCGCCCGGCGGAGCCGCTCGCCCCCGAGTCGGTGACCTCCGGTTCGGGCGACTTCCTGCTCACACCGCCGAGCGCGCCGGACCCCGGTCCCGGGCAGGCGGGCCCGGGCACCTGGACCGCCGTGATCGCCGCCGACCGCGACTACTTCACCGGCATGATGGCCCGCAGCGGCCCGGAGGCACGCGGGCTGTACTTCCCCTCGTACTCCCCCGAGCAGCGGCTGCCGCTGACGGGCCCGCAGATCACCGTCGGGCGCCGCCGGCACAGCACCGGCGAGGCCCCCGACATCGACCTGTCCCGGGCGCCCGAGGATCCGGGCGTCTCCCACAAGCACGCCGTGCTGGTGGAACAGCCCGACGGCAGCTGGTCGGTGGTGGACCAGGGCTCCACCAACGGCACCACCGTCAACGGCGGCGAGGACCCCATCGACCCCTTCGTGCCCGTCCCGCTGACGGACGGCGACCGCGTCCACGTCGGCGCCTGGACGACGATCACGGTCCTCCGCGACTGACCCCGGCCGGCCCCGGCACGGGCCGCAGCTCCCAGCGGTGCGGCCCGTCCGGGCGGTCCAGCCAGGTCCACTGGCGGCCCTCCGCCAGGCTCATGCCGAAGCGGTCCCGGGGCGGCCGGCCCTCGGCGCGCCACAGGACGTACGCCTCCTCGACGGCGGACCACAGGTCCCGCGGCCCGGAGAGCCGGACCGTGCCGTCCCGTGCGGCGTGCGCCGCGGAGCCGTCGGCGGCGGTGACCGTGGGGCCGCCCGGGGTCCAGTGCACCTCCGTGTCCCCGGCGTACAGGCCGAGCAGGAAGCGGAACAGCTCGTCCTCCAGGACCCGCGGCGGAGTGTCGCTGGCGCGGCTGCGGGCCGGGGCGAGCGCGGCGCCGGCCTCCCGGCGCGGGGCCGCGCCCGCGCCCCGCAGCGAGACGAAGTACGCGGGGGTGTGCAGGAAGCGCCCCTCGGCCCGCTCCGGTCCCGTCACCCGCAGCCCGATCAGCCCGCCCGCGAAAGGCGCCAGGATCAGTCCGCCGGGCCGGCACTGCCGCGGCCAGGCCTCCGGCACCGACGGGAGCTCGCACGTGGCGACGATCCGGTCGTAGGGCGCGCGCTGCGGGCAGCCCAGCGCCCCGTCCCCGGTGACCACCGCAACCGGGCGCCCGGCCGCCGCCAGGTGCGCGCGTGCGTCCTCGGTGATCTCCGCGTCGAGGTCCACCGTGGTCACCGCCCCGGCTCCCAGGCGGTGCGCGAGCAGGGCGGCGTTGTAGCCGGTCCCGGCGCCGATCTCCAGCACCCGCTGCCCGTCCTCGACCCGCAGTGCCTCCAGCATCGCGGCCATCAGCGAGGGCTGGCTGCTGGAGGAGACCGGCTCCCCGCCCCTGACCAGTGTGATCAGCGGCACGTCGGCGTAGGCGCCGGACAGCCACCGGGACCGGCCGCGCGGGTCGGGGTCCTCGGCCGACAGCCGGGTGAACCCCCCGTCCGAGCGGGGCCGGTGGTAGACGGGCACGAACAGGTGCCGCGGCACCTCCTCGAACGCCGCCCGCCACCGCCGGTCCGCCGGGCCGCCGGCCGCGGCGATCCGGCGCACCAGCCGGGCCCGCAGCGGCCCCGCCGCGGCGGCGTACCGGTCGCCATCCGTCATACGACCACTCTGCGACGGTGACCCCCTCCGGACAACGCGGGCCGTCTGAGAGCATGGGAGGCGTGAATGAGATCCCGCGGGGCACCGTCGAGCAGCAGACGTTCTTCGAGGCGGTCGGCGGCGAGCCGACCTTCCGGCGGCTCGTCCGCCGCTTCTACGAGGGCGTCGCCGAGGACCCGCTCCTGCGCCCCATGTACCCGGAGGAGGACCTCGGCCCCGCGGAGGACCGCCTGCGGCTCTTCCTCATGCAGTACTGGGGCGGCCCCCGCACGTACAGCGAGAACCGCGGCCACCCCCGGCTGCGGATGCGCCACGCGCCCTTCACCGTCGACCGGGCCGCGCACGACGCGTGGCTGCTGCACATGCGCGCCGCCGTCGACGAGCTGGGCCTGGAGCCCGACCTCGAACGGCAGCTGTGGGACTACCTCGTCTACGCGGCGGCGTCGATGGTGAACACCGCGGGCTGATTCCGTAGCCCGGATGTGTCACTATCCGGGACCGGGCCCGCACGGACCGTGCCCCCTGACTATCCTTGGGTGCCCTCGACGGGTGATCAGGGGGACGGGTGACGATCAGCGCAGCGCTCGGCGACCGCGTCCCCTACCTCGCCCGGCTCGAGGACGGCCCGCGCGACGACCTGCTGTCGCTGGGACTCCCGCAGTCCCTGCCCCCGAACACCGTCGTGCTCCACGAGGGCGAGCCCTCCTCGCACGTGCTGCTGGTGCTGAGCGGCTGGCTGAAGGTCACCGCCTCGTCCGCGAACGGCCACGAGGCGCTGCTGGGGCTGCGCGGCCCGGGCGACGTCGTCGGCGAACTCGCCGCGGTGGACGGCTCCTTGCGGTCGGCCCGGGTGTCCACCCTGTACGCGGTGCGGCTGGTCGCCGTCCGGTCCGCCGACTTCCTGCCGTTCCTGGAACGGCATCCGCGCGCCGCGATCGCCCTGCTCGGCGTGGTCGCCGACCGGCTGCGCGCCGCCGACCGCAACCGCCTGGAGGCCGCGGCCCACACGGTGCCAGAACGCCTCGCCCGGCTGCTGCTCGACCTGGCGGAACAGCACGGGGCCGAGGAGCCCGAGGGCATCGCCATCACCGTGCCCCTCTCGCAGCGCGAACTCGCGGGCTCGGTGGGCGCCTCACGCGAGGCGGTGGCCAGGGTGCTCAGGGACTTCAGGGAACGCGGCGCGGTCACGACCCGTCGCCGGCTGGTGGTGGTCCTCCGGCCGCAGCTCCTGCGCCGCGTCGCCGGTTCTGTGCACACGGTCACAGATCCTCCGGGCACGGTGACATCGCGGGCCGTACCCCCGCACCCGACGATGGGTGGCACGTCCGGAGCGCGCGCCGTGTCCGGGGGAGGAGCGCGCTCCGGGCGCCCGGGGTCCCCACCCGCGGCGCCGGCGACCACGAGAGGGACGGGCGAGTGAACGATCCGCTGCACCAGACGATCCTGCTCTGCGACATCGAGGGCTCGGGACTCCGCGACGACGTGGAGAAACCCGTCGTCCGCCGCGTGATGTACGAGACCGTGCACGCCGCGCTCGGGGCGGCGGGCGCGGAGCGCACGCAGTACCGGACCGAGGACCGGGGCGACGGCGTCATGCTGCTCGTCGACCCCTCCGTGCCCCGGCCGCGGCTGCTCCACGCGGTGCTGCACCACCTTCCCGAGGACCTGGCCGGCCGCAACCGGCTGGCCGCGCCCGGGGTCCGGGTGCGGCTGCGCGTCGTACTGCACGGCGGTGAGGTCGGCCAGGACCCCGACGGGGTGCACGGCTCGGACCTGGACGCCGCCTTCCGCATGCTCGACTGCGAACCGCTGCGGGCCGCGTTACGGGAGTCGGCGGCACCGGTCGCCGTCGCGGTCTCCGGGTTCGTGCACTCCGCGACCGTGCGGCACGGCTACCCGGGCATCGACCCCTCGGCGTTCCACCACGAGGAGTTCACGTCCAAGGAGGGCCCCGTGGGGATCTGGGTGCACGCCCCGCACCGCCCGGCCGCGGCCACCGGCGCCACCGCCACCACCCCCACCGCCACCGCCACCGCCACCGAGCCGGTGTCCTCGCGGCAGCCCGCACCGCCGCAGCAGCCCTCGCAGGCCCCGCCGCCCGAAGCCGCTCCCCCACGGGCGCCGGCCCCCGAGGGCCCGGTGGTCTTCAACGCCGGAACGGTCCACGGCGACCAGTTCACCGGCGGCAAGCACATCTACCACGACGGCCGGAGGTGACCGCCGTGGACGCACCCCGGTCCCCCGCCGCCGACGGGGAGGCGGAACGGCACCCCGGGCCGCAGCAGGCCCCGCCCCAACAGCGCGGCGCGGACGAGGCGGCGCGGGTCCCCCACCGTCCCGGCGCCGCGAACGCCCGGGAGGAACCGCGGGAGGAGGACGCGCCGGACGAACCCGGCCTGCTCGGCCGGCTGCGCGGCGGCGGGCAGCGCCTGCACGCCGGCTCGGTGGGCGGCGACCAGTTCACCGGCGGCAAGCACCACCACCACTACGGCTCCCCGGCGGCTGCCCACGCGGACCGCCCCGGTCCCGTGGCCGCCGCCGAACTCGACCGGCTCGCCCGGGTCTACGTCCCCGGGCCCGGCCACGACGGCGCCTCCGCCGAACTGGACCGGCGCTCCCTGGTCGTCCTTCAGGGGCCGGTGGGCTCGGGCCGCAAGGCCGCCGGGGTGCGGCTGCTGGGCGGCGGCCGCGTCCTGCGGCTGGACCCCGACACCAATCTGCAGGAGTTCCCGTACGCCGATTCCGAGCCGGCGGGCTACCTGCTGCCGGACCCGGTCAGCCCCGACAACCGGCCGCTCGGGGCCAGCCGGCTGGACGCGCTGGCCGGCCGGCTCGCCGCGCACGGCAGCCGCATGGTGATCGTCGTCGACCCGCTGACGGCCCTGAACCGGGTGCGGACGGTCACCTGGCGGCTGCCGGCGCCCGAACAGGTGCTCCGCAGCCACCTGCGGCACGAACTGGTCGCCGTCCGGCGCGAGCCCGGGGGCGCCGACCCGGAGCGGCTGCTGGCCCTGCCGCAGACGCAGCGGCTGCTGCGGTCCTGCCCCGGGCCCGCCCGTACCGCCGCCTTCGCCCGGCTGCTCGTCGCCCTGCTGGACGGCCGGGCCGGCGACGAGGCGCTGGACCGCTTCGTCGACGACGCCGCCCGGCAGATGGTGACGCGGATCCTGGACGGCGCCGACACCGACCCGCGCGACAAGGCCTTCCTGATCGCGCTGGCGGTCTTCGAGGAGTGCTCGTTCCACGAGGTCGTGGAGCGGGCCGACCGGCTGGCGCTGATCCTCAGGGAGGCCGAGAACCCCCGGCGGCACCTGGGCCTGCCGCGCTTCGACCGCGACCGCGGCCGGCTGCTGGAGCTCACCCGCTCCGAGGAGCTGCCCGCCCACGAGACCACCGCCTGGGGCCGGGTGCCGTCCACCGCGGTCGTCTTCCAGGACCCCCGCGCCCGGGAGCTGGTGCTGCGCCACCTGTGGCTCGAACACCCCTCCGCGCGGGAGCCCTTCGCGCGCTGGCTCCACGAACTCGCCGGCTCCCCGGTCGGCCTGCACCGCGTCCGCGCGGCGGAGACCGCCGGGAAGCTGCTGCCCGTGGACTTCAGCGGCGTCTTCCACTCCCTGGTCGACCCCTGGTCGGCCGGCCGGGCCCGGCGCCCGCGGCAACTGGCCGCCTGGGCGCTGCAGATCGCGGCCGAGGGCGGGCTCCTCGCCCTCGTCCAGGCGCTGCTGCACGACTGGAGCGAGCGGGGCTCGGCGGCCCGCCGCTGGACCGCCGCCCGTACCTACGCCACCTTCGGCGTCGACCACCCAAGGTCCGCGCTGGCCGACCTCCGGCTGGTCGCGCGCCGGACGGGCGGCGACGAACTGCGCGCGGTGGTCCTGGAGACCCTGCGCGCCCTGATCGCCGGCGGCTGGCCCGGCCCGGTGCTGGAGACCCTGGTGGACTGGGCGACGGACGACTCCCCGGAGCTGCGCGACGCCTGCGCCGAGGGGTTCCTCATGGCGACCGGCGTCTGGGACGAGGGCGTCGACGGCACCGACCCGTGGCCGCGGCTGCTGCGCACCGGCCTCGACGAGGGCGGCACGGACGACCCGGCGGCGGGAGCCGCCGTCCGCGCCCTGTGGCAGGTGCTGCTCGCCTCCCCCGCCACCGGGGAGGGCGCCGTCGGGGCGCTGTACGCGTGGCTGGCGGCGGCCGACCGGACGGAGGGCATGACCGGCGGCCTCGCCCGGTTCCTCCCGCTGCTCGTCCGCTCCGAGCGCGACCGCCGGCGCCTGGACCACCTGGTGCGCAGGACGGCGCAGGCGGGCGACCTCTCCGACCCGGCGCTGCGCGAACTGCGCCGGTCCCTGGGCACGTTCGACGCGCCGACGCCGGCCTGGCCCGTGACGACCCCGTAAGGCAACCGACCGCGCGAGACAGGAAGAAGTGGACAGCATGACCCAACCGCCGTGGTGGGGGCCCCAGCAGCCCGACCCGAACGCCTGGCAGCACAACCAGGCCCAGCAGGCCTGGCGGCAGCCGCAGGGCGTACCGCGCCCCTGGCCGGGCGGCCAGGGCCCGGTGGGGCCGCCTCCCGGCCCCGTCAACAACCCGGTCGACGGGCCGCGGCCGCTGAGCTTCCTCGACAGCATGATCCGCAAGCCGACGGCCGCCGCCGACACGGTCATGATCTTCGTGAACGCGTCCAACGAGCTGATCGTCAGCGGGTCGCCGGGCGACCAGCGCGGCCAGGAGCCGCTGTGGCGGGTCTACCGCTCGTACTACGAGGTCAACATGGGCCGGCACGCCCTGCCCGTCGGCGGGTCGGTGCCCAGCCAGGGCGACCACTTCCACTTCCTGTCGGAGGTGGACGTGCACTGGCAGGTCGCCGATCCGGTGCGCGTGGTGCGGGAGGGTCTCCACGACGTGCGGGCGGCGCTGCAGCCGCTGCTGCTCGGCCGGATCCGGGCCGTCACCCGCCGCTTCGACATCGAGCGCTGCGCCGACGCCGAGGACGCCGTCAACGAGGCCCTGACCGGGCAGCCCATCGGTCCCGAACTCGGCCTGCGCACCTGGTGCACCGTGCGGCTGGCCCTGGACAAGGCCTCCCAGGAGTACCTGGTCACGCTCCGCCAGCGGGAACGCGAGTACGTCACCGCCGCGAGCGACTACAAGGTCGCCGCGGCCAAGCAGCACTACGACCAGCAGCTGACCGGCGCCGCCGCCGCCTTCTACGCCCAGTACCTGCAGGACGGCGACGTCGCCCGCTTCGCGGTGCAGCTCGCCAAGGACCCGGCCCAGGCGCCCCAGGTGATCGCCGCCATGAACGAGCAGGACCGGCAGCAACTCGGGCTCAAGGCCGACATGATCAAGCAACTGATCGACCAGGGGCACCTGCAGCCGCACGACTTCGAGGAGCCGCTGGACCTCGCGGTGGAACAGCTGCGCCAACTCCTCCAGGGCGCGCCCCGGCAGCTCCCGCCGCAGGCCGGACCCGGACCCGGCCCCGCACCGGGTCCGGGGCCCCAGGACCCGCCCCCGCACCCCGGCGCCCACCCCGCCCCGCCGCCCCAGGCGCCGCCGATGCCGCCCCGGCCCCCGGCCGACGGCGGCTACGGGTACCCGCGGTGACCGCGGCGGACACCGAGGACGCCCGGGCCCCGGCCGCGGAGGGCGCTCCCGCGGCCGTGGACGGCGAAGTCGCCGAGCAGGCACGTCATCTGCTCGCCGGCACCCGGGAGGAGATCACCCGCGCCGACAGCAAGGCCGCCATCCTGCTCGGCTCCGTCGGCCTCACCGGCGGCGCGCTGACCGGCATCCTGGCGGCCCGTCAGTGGGACCCGGGCCGGCTCCCGGCCACCGGGACCGTCCTGTGGTGGTGCGCCGTCGGCGCCTGGGTGATCTCGCTGGTCATGCTCATCGCGGCGGTTCTGCCGCGCCGTATCCGCAGCGACTGGCAGCCCGGCCGGCCCCTGGTCTTCTTCGCCGACGTCGTGCGGACCGGCGGCGGCGAGCCGCTGCGCCGCGCGCTGGAGCACACCGCGCGCGACCCGATGACCTCACTGCTCCCCGCCCTGGTCTCCGCGAGCGGGATCGCCGTCGTCAAGCACCGCTGTGTTCTCCTGGGCGCGGTGGCGTTCGCCGTCGCCGTGCTCACCGGGCTCGCGGCGGTCGTCGTGGGTTAGCGGACCGGGCTGACCGACAGCCCCGGCAGGCCGCGCCGTACGGCGACCGAGCCGTACGGCGTGCGCAGCCGCAGCCACGGGCCGGCGGCGAGCAGCAGCACCGCGGGCTGCTCCGAAGTGCGCGGCGCCGGGACGGCGGTACGGACCGGGCGGAGGAAGCCCAGCGCGTGGGCGGCGTGCACCACGCGCAGCGGCAGGCCGGTGGCGCCGAGCTGCCGGGACCAGATGTCGTCGGCGATGGCGTCCAGTTCGGCCCGCGTACGGCTCTCGGGCCGCAGCGCCTCGCTGCGGTCGCGGAACTCCGTCACCGCGGCCGCGGCCACGGCGCGTACGTCCTCCGCGGACGGCAGGCCCCGCACCGGCTCCCAGCCGCCGCGCGGCGGGAGCAGTCCGGCCCAGGCCGGCCCGGTGACGGCCGCGGGCACGGCGACCGTGCCCGTCACGTCGTCGATGCCGTCGAGCAACTGGCCCGCGGAGACCGTCGAGTCCAGGTCTCCGGCGGCCCCGTCCAGTTCGGCGGTGCGGACGGCCAGGACCCCGCCGCCGAACGGCGGCTGCCCGAACACGGCGAGAACCGTGCCCGATGCGCGCAGCCGGACGACGGCGGCCTTGTCCCAGTGGAGCAGCCGGGCCAGGAAGGCGGCGAAACCGTCCGCCTCCCTGGCATCGGCGAGTCGCAGGGGTGCCGTCATGCGGCAACGGCCCCCTCGCCGGCCTCACCGGACCCGTTCGCGCTGTCGTCGTAGTACGCCTCGAGGAAGGACCGCTCCTCCGCCGTGATCCGGCGCGGCCGGCCCTTCTCCAGGTTGTACGGCACGACGATCGTGGACGCGCGGACGTAGACCACGTCCGCGTCCTTGACCTCGTACGCGACGGTCAGTGAGGCGGCCCCCACCTTGGTCACCCACGTCTCCACGGTCACCGGCTCGTGCCGGTGCACCAGCGGACGCAGGTAGTCGATCTCGTGACGGGCCACGACCGACCCGCCCGTGAACGACGCGCTGCCCTCCCCGGGCGCCAGCCGGAACATGAAGTCGATCCGGGCCTCCTCCAGGTAGCGGAGGAAGACCACGTTGTTGACGTGCCCGAAGGCGTCCATGTCCGACCAGCGCAGCGGGCAGCGGTAGATGTGCCGGGCCATCTCCCGCTCAGCCCCGGGTGAGCTTCTTGTAGGTGGCGCGGTGCGGCCGGGCCGCGTCGGCGCCGAGCCGCTCGATCTTGTTCTTCTCGTACGACTCGAAGTTGCCCTCGAACCAGAACCACTTGGACTCGCCCTCGTAGGCGAGGATGTGGGTGGCCACCCGGTCCAGGAACCAGCGGTCGTGGGAGACGACCACGGCGCAGCCGGGGAAGTCCAGCAGCGCGTTCTCCAGCGAGGACAGGGTCTCGACGTCGAGGTCGTTCGTCGGCTCGTCGAGGAGCAGCAGGTTGCCGCCCTGCTTGAGGGTGAGCGCCAGGTTGAGGCGGTTGCGCTCACCGCCGGAGAGGATGCCGGCCGGCTTCTGCTGGTCCGGGCCCTTGAAGCCGAAGGCGCTGACGTACGCGCGGGACGGCATCTCGACCTGGCCCACGTTGATGTAGTCCAGCTCGTCCGACACGACCGCCCAGAGGGTCTTCTTGGGGTCGATGTTGGCGCGGGTCTGGTCCACGTAGGAGATCTTGACCGTCTCGCCGACCTTGATCGACCCGGAGTCCGGGGCCTCCAGGCCCTGGATCATCTTGAACAGCGTGGTCTTGCCGGCGCCGTTGGGGCCGATGACGCCCACGATGCCGTTGCGCGGCAGCGTGAAGGACAGGTCGTCGATGAGGACCTTCTCGCCGAACGCCTTGGAGAGGTTGTTCACCTCGACCACGATGCTGCCCAGACGCGGGCCCGGCGGGATCTGGATCTCCTCGAAGTCGAGCTTGCGCATCTTCTCGGCTTCGGCGGCCATCTCCTCGTAACGGGCGAGGCGGGCCTTGGACTTGGCCTGACGGCCCTTGGCGTTGGAGCGGACCCACTCCAGCTCGTCCTTGAGCCGCTTGGCGCGCTTGGCGTCCTTCTGGCCCTCGACCTTGAGACGGGACTGCTTGGTCTCCAGGTACGTGGAGTAGTTGCCCTGGTACGGGTAGGCGCGGCCGCGGTCGAGCTCGAGGATCCACTCGGCGACGTTGTCCAGGAAGTACCGGTCGTGGGTGATCGCCACGACGGTGCCCGCGTACTTGGCCAGGTGCTGCTCCAGCCACTGCACGGACTCGGCGTCCAGGTGGTTGGTGGGCTCGTCGAGCAGCAGCAGGTCGGGGCCCTCCAGCAGCAGCTTGCAGAGCGCGACCCGGCGCTTCTCACCACCGGAGAGGTTGGTCACCGGCCAGTCGCCGGGCGGGCAGCCGAGGGCGTCCATCGCCTGCTCCAGCTGGGCGTCCAGGTCCCAGGCGTTGGCGTGGTCCAGCTCCTCCTGCAGCTTGCCCATCTCGTCGAGCAGCGCGTCGGAGTAGTCGGTCGCCATCAGCTCGGCGATCTCGTTGAACCGGTCCAGCTTCGCCTTGACCGGGCCCACACCGTCCTGGACGTTCTCCAGCACGGTCTTGGACTCGTCCAGCGGGGGCTCCTGCAGCAGGATGCCGACCGAGTAGCCGGGCGAGAGGTACGCGTCACCGTTGGACGGCTGCTCCAGCCCCGCCATGATCTTGAGCACCGTGGACTTACCGGCACCGTTGGGTCCCACGACACCGATCTTCGCGCCGGGCAGGAAGTTCAGGGTGACGTCGTCGAGGATCACCTTGTCGCCGTGCGCCTTGCGCGTCTTGCGCATGGTGTAGATGAACTCAGCCAAGAGAAACCGTCCGGCATTCGATGTGTGGGCAGATACACCCCATCTTGCCAGCCGTCCACCCCCGGGCGGAAACGAGTACCCGCACACCGCTCCGCACCCCGCTGACCAGCGCCCGCGGGGCGCCCGGATCCGGAGACGGATCACGGACGGTCCGTACCGGGCCGCGCCCGGGCCGGCGGGGCTCCGCGTCGGTGGACCGCCCGGCCGGGGCGGCCGGCGGTCCGGTGCGGGCGACGTCCTCGTCGGGAAGCCGTACGGCGACGGTCCGCCCGTAGGGCGGGCGGCCGGATGGAACGTGCAGCGAAGCCGGGCGGAGGCATTCCCCCGACCAGGCGACGGCCGCTGCGCCAGGACTCAGCGGGCCTTGCGGCGCGGGGCGTGCTTGCCCGGGGCGGGCTCCTGGGCTTCGTCGGGCGGGGGCGTCCCGCCGTCCCCGAAGTCCGGGGCCTGGAAGGGGTTCGTCGCCGGGGGCGGGGATGCCGCGCTCACGGAGCGCGGTTGCCCTTCCGGGGCGGAGAACAGCGACGTCGAATCGATGAGAGGTGTCCCTTTCGTCTCGGACCCCGGCGGGGCCTGCCGTGCCGTGAACCGGCACGGCGGTCCTACAGCTTGGTCATCTTGCTGTACGGGCTCGGGATCCGCAGCTGCGTGGACCCGAAGTCCACCAGCGCCGCGGTTCCCTCGTCGATGCCGATGACCCGGCCGAGGCCGTAGATGTCGTGCGTGACCTGGTCGCCCACGGCGAAGACCTTCGGGGCCGGCGCGACCGGCGCCTTGAAGGGGCTGGTGGGCAAATGACGCTTCGGTGCAGGAGGCTTTGTCATTGCCCCCAGTATGCACCCGCGAAATGCGGCGGCGACCGGCTCCCGGGGCACACGAGGCGGATCGTCGCGCTCGGACCCCGCGAGGGGGGCCCGGCCTGCCCGCCGGAGGCCGGACGGGCGGGGCTGCCGCACGGGAGGCCGTGGGCCCCGTACCCTTCGTGTTGTCTATGGCGTCACATAGAGGGCGCCAAACCTGGAGGCAATACCTCGTGCTGATCGCTCAGCGTCCGTCACTGACCGAAGAGGTCGTCGACGAGTTCCGCTCCCGGTTCGTGATCGAGCCGCTGGAGCCGGGCTTCGGCTACACCCTCGGCAACTCGCTCCGCCGCACCCTCCTGTCGTCGATCCCGGGTGCCGCGGTCACCTCGGTCCGGATCGACGGCGTCCTGCACGAGTTCACCACCGTGCCGGGCGTCAAGGAGGACGTCACCGACCTCATCCTCAACATCAAGCAGCTCGTGATCTCCTCGGAGCACGACGAGCCGGTCGTGATGTACCTGCGCAAGCAGGGCCCGGGGTTGATCACCGCCGCCGACATCGCGCCCCCGGCCGGTGTCGAGGTGCACAACCCCGACCTCGCGCTCGCCACGCTGAACGGCAAGGGCAAGCTGGAGATGGAGCTGACCGTGGAACGCGGTCGCGGCTACGTCTCGGCCGTGCAGAACAAGCAGGTGGGCCAGGAGATCGGCCGCATCCCGGTCGACTCCATCTACAGCCCGGTGCTCAAGGTCACCTACAAGGTCGAGGCGACCCGTGTCGAGCAGCGCACCGACTTCGACAAGCTGATCGTCGACGTCGAGACCAAGCAGGCCATGCGTCCCCGTGACGCCATGGCCTCGGCCGGCAAGACCCTCGTCGAGCTGTTCGGTCTCGCCCGCGAGCTGAACGTCGACGCCGAGGGCATCGACATGGGCCCGTCCCCGACGGACGCCGCCCTCGCCGCCGACATGGCGCTGCCGATCGAGGAGCTGGAGCTCACCGTCCGCTCCTACAACTGCCTCAAGCGCGAGGGGGTTCACTCGGTGGGTGAGCTCCTGGCACGTTCCGAGGCGGATCTGCTCGACATCCGCAACTTCGGTGCGAAGTCGATCGACGAGGTCAAGGCGAAGCTGGCCGGCCTGGGCCTGGCCCTCAAGGACAGCCCGCCCGGATTCGACCCGACCGCCGCCGCCTTCGGCGCGGACGACCGCGCGGACGCGGGGTTCGTGGAGACCGAGCAGTACTGAGCCCCGGGCACCGGGTCCCGGGCGCCGGGACCTGGGTCCTGAGTCTTGGGTCCTGAGCATGTGAACAGCCCCCTCGGAAATCTCTCCGAGGGGGCTGTTCACATGCTCGGCGCGCGCCCGCGGGGCGAACGGCGAAGGGGGCGGAGGTCTGTCGACCTCCGCCCCCTTCACTCATGAGCGGCCTGTGGGGTCAGTTCACTCGGCGGAGGGGGCCGCCGCCTTCTTCTTGCGGAGGAAGAACACCGCGCCGCCACCGAGGACGACCAGGGCGATCGCGATGCCGGCGATCACCGGGGTGGCGCTGCTCGAACCGGTCTCGGCGAGGTCACCGCCGGTCGTGGAGCCGGTGTCGGCCGTGCCCTCGGAGGAGCCGCCGGCCGAGGCCGGGCTCGGCGAGGAGGACGGGGTGTCGTCGCCGTTGCCCGCGGTCTCGCAGTCGAGGACGCCCTCGAAGGTCTTCTCGAAGCCCTCGGGGCCGGTGATGGTCACCTTGTAGGGCTGGTCCTCGGCCACCGGCACGGTGATGGTCTCGGACTTGCCGGCCTCGACCGTGTACTCCTTGTCGGCCAGGTTGAAGGTGAACGGCTGGTCACCCTCGTTGGCGGCCGTCACGTCCAGGCCGTTCTTGGCGCAGTTGACCTCGGCGGAGACCGCCGGGATCGGGCCCTTGGCGGCCCAGGTGCCGGTCGCCGTCGCGGAGACCGAGCTGTCGCTGGAACCGGCGAGGATCTGGACCTGCGTGGTGCTGTCGATGCCCGTGAAGGCGCGGCCGACCGGCAGCTTGGTGTTGGCGGTGGCCGTCAGCGAGGTCGTCCCGTCGGCGGTGCCGGCCGCGACGTCGAAGTAGAGCTCGTCGCCGTTCTTCGCGGAGGTGACCGCGGTGCCGTTCTTGTCGGTGACCTTGACGCCGGAGGGGTTGCTGGGCGCGGGGCTCACCTGGACGGTGGAGGCGTTGGTGTTGACCTTGATCGGACCGAGCAGGTCACCGGCCTTGCCGGAGACGGCCGGCGGGTCGAGGGTCAGCGACGCCGCGGGCTCCTTGAGGTCCTTGGCGTTGTCCTCCAGCCAGTCCGCGAGCTGCTCCGCGAGCGGGTCGACGGCGGTCACGTCGGCCTTGTCGGAGAAGCGCCAGATGGCCACCTGGGTACCGGCGGCGGCGAGCTCCGGGGTCAGGGCGCCGTCCTTGATCCCGGCCGTCTTCTGCAGCGCGGAGAGGTCGTCGACCTGGGGGTAGGAGTTCTGCAGGATCCAGTTGATCTTCCCCGCGTCGACGTTGTCGTGCAGGCTCGACTGGTCCCAGGAGACTTCCTTGTACTTGGCCTTGGTCTGGGTGGGGTTCTTGATGTCGATGCAGTACGTCTGGATCGTGCCGCCGCCGTCGACGGACATCTCGAAGAGACCGGCGCTGACCTTCTCCGGCTCCTTGCCCTTCTCCTTGATCTCGGCCTGGGCGGCGGTCTTCAGACCACCGAGGGTCGCCGTCGCACCGGGCGCGGTGGGGGTCGCGTCGTCCGCGATGGCGGACCCGGCAGCAGCTATGGAACCAGTGGCGAGGAGCCCGGAGGCCACCATCGCGACGGCAAGACGGGCAGCTCCCCGCCTCCGTACAGTGAACATGAATTTCCCCTCCGTGCGAGGCTGGTCGTGGGGTGGGCCTCGCCGACAGCTGTGGATCCCCGCGGAAAGCCGGGGTATCGCTGAATCCTAGGAACCAACCGCACCAAAGCCACCGGGATTCACGGCCGCCCGAGAATTCGAATCGCAATCGTTACCCGCGCGTAGGCATGAACGTGAAATTGTCGATAAATCATCGACGCTTTCCCGCGGGGCGAATGCCCAGCTGTCCGGCTTATCCGGACAGTGCGGCCAGCGGATCGCCCACGAGCGGCTCCCCGGCACCCCCGGAATTCGGAACCGTGAGTTCCGGCCGGGCCGCGGACAGCCGCCGGAACGCCGAGGTGCCCCGCGTCAGATCGTGGCCGCAGGCGAACGCGTCGACGTCGGCCGAGATCCAGTGCCGCCCGTCGCGCTCCTCCTCACGCACCCTCAGGCGCCCCTGGACGAGCAGCGGTTCGCCGACCCCGACCGAGGCCACGACGTTCTCCCCCAGCTGCCGCCAGGCCCACACCGTGTAGAAGCTGGTGTGCCCGTCGGACCAGCCGCCGCGCTCGCGGTCCCAGCGGCGCGCGGTCGTCGCCAGGCGGAACCTGGCGACCGGGACACCCGTGGGCGTCTTCCGGAATTCCGGCCTGGTGGCGACATTCCCCACGACGGTGACCAGTGTCTCGTTCATTGCCGATGCTCCCCCGTTGCCGTCGCCGGCCGGCGGCCCCCTGCCGCCGGCCCCGCGATGGCTCCATGGTGCGCCCTCCCCGCCCCCCGTGGAGAAATCGGATTCAACCTGTGGATTACTGACCCGTTGTGGACAACTCCGTCACCCGGAAGTGGTTTCCGGCGAGCACCCCGTACTGCTCCCGCACTTCCCGGTAGCGCAGCAATTCCGCCGCCAGCGGTTCCAGCACCCGCGCCCGACCGCAGTCGGCCGCCGCGTCGGCCATCCGCCGCTCGGCGGCCTGACCGTGCCTCCGCGCCGGGCCGCGGGCCGCGAACCGGCTCACCCGGGTGAGCAGCGGACCGCCCAGGGCGCCCACCGCCAGCAGCACGGGAGGCAGCCACCACGGCAGACGCAGCGCGCCCGCGGCCGCCACCGTCCCGGACACCAGCGCGGCCGTCGCGAGCAGCGCCAGCAGCCACTGTGCCGTACCGATCGCCGACCACCACCGGGGACGCGGTGGCTCGTCCGGCGCCGCCCGTTCCACCGCTGCGTCCAGCGCCTCCGGAAGCGTGCGGCCGCCGCGCCGCGCCGCCTCCCGCACCGCCTGCGCCCACGGAGCGGGGAGCCCCTCCACGGCCTCCGCCGCGACCGCGCGCACCGCCTCGTCGACCGAGGCGCGGGACGCCGACAGCGCCGGACGCCGCCCGTCGAGGCCGTCGTCGTCCGGCTCCCCGCCGCGGATCCGGCGCAGGTGCCGCCACGGGGTGCCGCACGCCTCGTCGGCGGCCCTGGCCCAGGCACGCTCCGCCGCCCGGCCCGCCGCCGCGGCGCCCACGGCGTGCGCGAGGCTCGCCGTGAAGTCCTCACGGGCCCGGTCGGTGAGCCCCGCCACCGCCTCGGCGACGTACAGCGGGCGCAACCGCTCGGCGAGACCGTCCACGTCCGCGGACAGCCGCCGGCTCGCGGCGGCCCGTTCGGTCACGACCTGTCCGATGGCCGCCCTCAGCTCCGCGACGCCGTCGCCACTCAGCGCCGAGACGGCCAGCACCATGGCGCCGTCCTCGCCGTGTTCGCCGACGGCGAGCCCGTCGTCGTCGAGCAGCCGCCGCAGGTCGTCCAGGACCTGCTCGACGGCCTCCTCCGGGAGCCGGTCGATCTGGTTGAGGACGACGATCGTCACGTCGGCGTGCCCGGCCAGCGGCCGCAGGTAGCGCTCGTGCAGGGCGGCGTCCGCGTACTTCTCGGGGTCGAGCACCCACACGATCACGTCGACGAGCTTGAGTACCCGGTCCACCTGGTCGCGGTGGGCGGTCGCCGCCGAGTCGTGGTCCGGCAGGTCGAGCAGGACCAAACCGGCGGGCCCGTCGTCCGTGCGCTCCGCACCCTCGTCCAGGACGCTGTGCCGGGCGAACCGCGCCTTGGGCGCGATGCCGAGCCGGTCCAGCAGCCCGGAGGCGCCCCGGGGGTCCCAGGCGCAGGCGACCGGCGCCGAGGTGGTGGGCCGCCGGACGCCGATCCGCGACAGGTCCAGCTCCGTCAGCGCGTTGAACAGGGACGACTTCCCGCTGCCCGTCGCCCCCGCCAGCGCCACCACCGTGTGGTCGGCGGAGAGCCGGCGCCGGTCGCCGACCCGTTCCAGCAGCTCCCCCGCCCCGTCGAGCGCCTCATGGCTCACCCGGGTGCGCGACAGCCCGAGCAGTTCCGACAGCGCGTCCACCCGCTCCGTGAGCACCTGATCACCTCTCCTGCAGTCCGTACGACTTCTGCACGACCGAAAGCTCCGCGATCAGCGAGGCCTGCTGGCCCGCCGTCACATCGAGTGCGTCCACCGGGAGCACCCGCAGTTCGCGCTCCGCGTCGAGCACGTCCCCGACGAGCCGGTCCAGCTCCTCGCGCGCCCGGTCGCCGGACCGCAGCGCCGCGTGCGCCCCGACGAGGGAGGCGAGCCGCTCGCCCGCGACCGTTCCCTTGCGGCCGCCGAGCACGGCGACGGCGATCAACGCCGCCGCGTGCTGCGGGTCCACTCCGTCGGCGCTCCCGCGGACCGCCTGGTGCGCCAGGCGGTTCACCGTGAACCCCCACGTGTCGACGGCGTCCTCGATCCGCTCGGCGGCGTCCTCCGCCGCCGCCTCCGGGTCGGTGTCCTCCGCCAGGGCGCTGCCCGCGCGGTCGCCGCGCCAGGCGTCGAGGGTGCGCTCGTCCGCCGTGGCGACCTCCGTCCGCAGCAGCGCGGCCAGGCTCTCGGCCAGGGCGGACAGCAGGGCCGCCGGGCCGCAGTCCGGGTAGCCGCGCCAGCTGGCGAGGGCCTCCCCGGAGAGCGGCGCCCCGGCGTCCACGGCCTCCTGGACGCGTGACTCGGCCTCGTCGTAGGCGTCGTCCACCCGGCGGGTCAGGCGCACCGCCGCGGCGTGCTGCGCGGCCGAGGCGCCGGCCAGTTCCGGGAGCCGGTTGCCGAGCGACCCCAGGACCCCGGACACGGTGCGCCGCACCGCCTGGTGGCGGGCGGCCGGGTCCTCGGCGCAGTGCGCCAGCCAGCTGCCGAGTGCCGCCACCGCGGTGTGCGGCAGCAGGCCGCCGGCCCCCGCCGACTCGGGCAGCTCCGGGACGGTGAACCGCGGCACGTCCCCGAGCCCGGCCCGGGTCAGCAGGGCCGCGTAGTGCTGGGAGACGTCCTCGGCGATCTGGTGCGGCACCCGGTCCAGGACGGTGGCCAGGGTGACGTCGTACTCCTTGGCGGTACGGAGCAGATGCCACGGCACGGCGTCGGCGTAGCGCGACGCGGTGGTCACCAGGATCCAGATGTCGGCGGCGCAGAGCAGTTCGGCGGCGAGCTCGCGGTTGCGGGAGACGAGGGAGTCGATGTCGGGCGCGTCCAGCAGGGCGAGGCCGCGCGGCAGCGTGTCGTCGGTCTCCAGGCGCAGCCAGAGCCGGGTCTCCTCCGCCTCGCGCTCCTCGTCGCTCCCGTCCGCACCGTCCTCCCCGTCGGCGTCGGCGGCGGTCCGGGGCCGCGGTGCCCAGGCGCGGGCCAGGCCCGGCAGCACACGCGGGTCGGCGAACCACGCGCGGTCCTGGGGGTGGCACACCAGCACCGGGGTGCGGGTGGTGGGGCGCAGCACGCCCGCGTCGCTCACCCGCCGCCCGATCAGCGAGTTCACGAGGGTCGACTTCCCCGCCCCCGTCGAGCCGCCCACCACGGCCAGCAGCGGCGCTTCGGGGGCCTTCAGCCGGGGCACCAGGTAGTCGTCGAGCTGCGCCAGCAGTTCCAGTCGTGTGCGGCGGGCCCGCTCGGCACCGGGAAGGGGAAGGGGAAAACGCGCGTCCGCGACGCGGTCGCGCAGAGCCGACAGCGCGTCGAGGAGTTCGGGCCGTACATCCAAGATCGCCACAGTGGCAGAATGCCCCATTTTGATGGGTTTTTGAAGCCTATTCCGCCTAGTTCACGCCTTTCGGCCCGCAAGAAGCCCGGAACGGGACAGAAGGGCCGGAAGAGACACCGGCATAACGAGTGCACAACAGCCGCCGACTGAGGCGCCAAAACTGGTGCGACATTCGCACCTGCCTGCGATTATCAGACCGCTTCACCGAACCTACACAACGTGTCATGAAGGCGAAGCAACCGGCCGCACATGAGCCTCGCCCTATCCTTGTCCCCGGCAAGGTCACGGAACCGTCGACACAAGGGGCGGGTTCGGTCGCGGCCAACGTCCGGCCCCCGTAGCTCAGTGGATAGAGCAGGCGCCTTCTAAGCGCTTGGCCGCAGGTTCGAGTCCTGCCGGGGGCACCCTCGCCTGCCAGCACAAACGCCCCAGAGGGAGACTCCCCTCCAGGGCGTTTCGCGTCTCTGACGGCAACGCTGACGGCAACGGCCGCGTCATTCGACGGCCAGCAGCGTCCCGAGCTTGTCGAGAGCCGCCCGCTTGTCGGTCATGTCCGCGTGGGCGTAAATGTCCATGGTCACGTCGAGCGCGTCGTGCCCGACGATGTCGCGCACGATGTGAGGCAGGACGCCCACACCGAGTAGCAGCGTGACGCAGGTGTGCCGCAGGTCGTGAAACCGGACGTCCAGCTCCAGCCGCTCTCGGATCGGGTAGAAGTGCCGGTTCAGGTTGCGCGGCTCGATTCGGCGTACCCAGACGAGTGGTGAACACGAGCCCCGAGTCCTGCCACCTCTCCCCCGCGGCGTGGCGCTCCTCCATCTGGAGGTCGCGGCGCCGGCGCAAGGCGTCGACGCACACAACCGGAAGCGGGACCGGACGCTCGGAACGGCGCGTCTTGGGAGCTGTAAGCGTCAGCTCGCCATTGACGCGCTGGAGCGCGGTACGGATCTCCAGTGATCCCCGCTCCAAGTCGACATCGGACCAGTGGAGGCCCAGCAGTTCCCCGCGGCGAAGACCGAGGTAGAGCGCCAGGACGTACGCAGCGCCCAGCCGGTTGTCCTGCACGTCGGCAAGGAGCTTCTTCGCCTCCGCCACCGACAGGCCGCGGCCGACGCGGTACCGAGGAGTCTGTACCTGCACCAACTTGGCGACGTTGCGCTGCACCAGCTCTTCCCGGACGGCGTGCTGGAGCGCGTTGCGCAGGACGGCGTGAAGGTACTGCACCATGCGAGGCGACAGCGTGCGCTCGCAGCACCGCTTGGGCGTCGCGGCGCAGCAGCGGCGCTTTGCCGCCGGGCGGGTGGTGTCCTGTCCTTGGGCGCAGTCCACGCCCACCAGTGAGAAGGCCCCCAGCCGGTCATGGCTGGGGGTCTTTGACATCCAGATCTGACATCAACGGCCACCCTCACTCACGGCCGGGACGCCTCCGCAGCAGCCGGTCCATGTGGCTGACGGCCTCACGCTGGGTGTCCTGCACCACGTGGGTGTGGACGTTCATCGTGACGGCGATCTGGGAGTGCCCGAGGATCTCCATCACCACGCGGGGCGCGACGCCGGCCGCAGTCAGCAGCGCGGTGATGCCGGCGAGGTGGACGCGCCGGGTGCCGTGCTCGATTGAGATCAGGACGTACAGGCGCTTGAGTGAGACGGTGTCGAGGTACAGGAAGCCAGCGGCGATGATGCCGCGGGCCTGGTCGGTGAGGAACTGGCGCCAGGTCGGGCCGGAGCGTTGCGGGGCAGGGTCGATTCAGGCGGCATGAAGGATTTCCCAGACTGTGGATGGGGCGATCGGGTGGCCGAGGCAGGCGAGTTCGCCTCGTGTTCCGCGGTGGCCCCAGCTGCTGTTTTCGCGGGCCAAGGGCAGGATGAGCCGCTTGACGGCCGGGGCGATGGATGGGCGGCCGGAGCGACGGTGCTGGGCGAAGGTCCATCTGCTTTTGACGGCTTGCCCATGTCGGCGCAGCAGTGCGGTCGGGGTGACCGCGAAGGCTTAGCGCCATCGCCCGGGTGGGACCAATCGCGACAGCACGCCTTGCCGGATCCGCTCGGCACGGTGACGGAGGTGGGGTTGCCGTTCACGGTCGCGGTGAACGTACCGGGGGCGTAGGTGTGGGTGGTCTGCCCGCTCCCGGTGGCATCCAGGGCGACGGTGACCGTGGCGCTGCCGTCCCCGAAGTCCACCACCGCTGTACCGCTCGGAGTGCCCCCGGAAATGCGGAACGTCACCGGTTGCCCGCACGTCGGCGACGTGGGTGAGGTCGTCACCGTCAATGGCGAAATCTCCGTCACGTTCGCCGAATTGGCGTTGGTGACGTAGACGTTGCTGTTCTGCGCCGCCGCCACCGAGAACGGGAACGCGCCGGCGGGGACGGCGGCCAGGACGGTGTTCGTGGCACTGTCGATCACCGTCACGTTGTTCGAATTTGAGTTGCCGACGTAGACCTTGCCGGTCGGCGCCACCGCTATCCCGAACGGGCCCCCGCCGGTGGCGACGGTCGCCAGGACGGTGTTCGTGGCACTGTCGATGACCGTCACGTTGTTGGAAACGGTGTTGGTGACGTAGACGTTGCCGTTCGGCGCCACCGCGAACACCCCCGGGACCGTGCCGGCGGGGACGGTGGCCAGGACGGTGTTCGTGGCGCTGCTGATCACTGTCACGTTGTTCGAGGTCTGGTTGGCGATGTAGACGTTGCCGTTCGGCGCCACCGCCGCCGCGCCCGGGAACCCGCCGGAGGGGAGGGTGGTCAGGACGGTGTTCGTGGTGCTGCTGATCACCGTCACGGTGTCGTCGTTTCGGTTGGCGACGTAGACGTTGCCGTTCGGCGCCACCGCCACCGCGTCCGGGACCACGCCGACGGGGACGGTGGCCAGGACGGCGTTCGTGGCGCTGTCGATCACCGTCACATTGTTCGACGTCGAGTTGGCGACGTAGACGCGGCCGTTGGGCGCCACCGCCAACGCGAACGGGCCCCCGCCGGTGGGGACAGTGGTCAGGACCGTGTTACTGGTGCTGTCGATCACGGTTACGTTGCTCGAGCTTTGGTTGGTGACGTAGACATTGCCGTTCGCCGCCACCGCGATCATGGCCGGGTCCGAGCCGACGGGGACGGTGGCCAGGACGGTGTTCGTGGTGCTGCTGATCACCGTCACGTTGGCCGAATTGGCGTTGCCGACGTAGACGTTGCCGTTCGGTGCCACCGCCACCCCCAGCGGGGTCGTGCCCGCCGGGATCGTCACCGTGGAGAACGCCGCGCTCAACGGCGCGGCCACACGCGCCTGCACAACGGGCACCTCAGATCCGTCCGCGGGGTTCAAGCGAGTGTGGGGCAGGTCCTTATGTGTTGCTGCGGAGGCGTGAGAAGCAGCGGTGGGCAGGAGGGCGAGGGAAAGCACTGCCAGGATGACGCTCAACCGGGTGAGTGACTGGTGCCGTGCGCTACGGCGTAAGTCCGCGAAGACGCCGCCGGATATGAGCTCAGGGGGGACGAGGGACATTGTTCCTCCAGGCCGGTCGGCTCTTGGGGGCCGTCATGATGAATTGCGACGGCTGAGCAGGAATGAGAGCCCAGCCGTCCGTCAATGCACATCCTTTGGGCCGCCAAGGTGCTCGGCCAGCCGGAATGCTCTGAACGTGATCGTTTCCCGGGACCTCCTCTCATGAGCTCAGAAATGTTTCTGTTGCGCTTCATGCAGCGTCATCGTGAACGACTCATGGGCGCAGACAGCGCCGCGACGGCCAGGAGCAGCCCCGCCTGATACCCAGTGGCGTTCGGCCGGGGAGCTGATCTCAGTCGTGGTCTCATTCGCATGCGTTCAGCCCCGTCCGGACGAGTCCCGCCGCCGGCCAGAACCTGCGGGAACGAGCCGACATGAACAGAGGGGAACGATCCCGTACCGACCTGTGACCGGCATACGCAGACTTGGAAAGCGTGCACGTGAGTCATTCGGTCGAGCGACGGCAGAGACAGCAGCGCTGACGGCAACGAGGGCGAACGACGGCAACTCTCACCAACCCGCCGCAGCGGTCCCGGAAGCCGGCCGGCGCGAGCTATGGGGGTATGCCCGCATCTTCTAAGCGCTTGGCCGCAGGTTCGAGCCCTGCCGGGGGCACCCGCACCCAGCCCTCCCAGCGGGAGGGCCTTTTGCTGGCCAGGGACGGCTTCACTCGACGCAGGCCAGTCGCGGATGCCCCCTTGGCGATCAAGGGCGCACTCCAGGACGCTCCGGTGCTGTCCGACCGTCACCGGGTTTTCGCGGGTGGCTGTGTCGACTGCGTGTCGCAGTTCTCGACCGGAGGAAGAGAACGAACGCCCAAACGGTCGCCGTCGCCCCGTAGGGCGTGACACGGACCGCGATCAGTCTTTGAACACGTTCAAAAACCCGATGCCGTGCGGTGATCCTCCTGCTACTGTCGTCCTGCTCGCGCAGGGATGAGCGGCGATTCAATGAGCGCCCCCCTTGCGTCGATTGCCCTGGGGAGGACTCTTTCGTGATTCGTCGGCTGAACAGACGGGCCAGGCGCCGCCGGCGCGCGCTCGGCCGTATCGCTCTCACCGTCACGCTTGCCGTGACCGCCGGAATCGGCACCGCCGCGGGGACGGCCGTCGCCGAGGTTCCGAGCGCGTCCGCCGATCCCGTCGTCATCAGCCCGGGCGCGCGCTTCGTGCCCCGCGCCACCATCGTCCTGAACGCCGGCGAGACCGGTTTCCTCACCGCCCAGGAGGGTGACGACCGCCTCCGCTGGATCGACTACGCCACCGGTGCGACGACCATCCTCGAGCACCGGCTGCCCGAGCCGCTCGCCTACGACGTGGACGAGTTCCGCTTCGCCAAGTACCCGGAGGACTTCGGCCACGGCTCCGACACCGTCGCCCTCTACGCGGATTCCCCGACCCCGCACGTGACGCTCCAGCAGCGGGCCGGTGGCGGACCATCGGCTACGGTCCCGATCCCGGAGGGCCAGACGTACGTCGCGACCTACGGCGACACCGTCATCACCCGGACCGGCACCGAGAACGCCGTCACGAGCCTGCACCTCCTGCACCTGGAGGACGGCGAGGTGCTGGACCGGAAACTGGAGGGCCTGCCGGAGGGGTGGAACCTTTCCATCAGCGAGGGCGACGCCCGGTCCGTCGCCGTTCGCGGCATCAAGTGGGAGGGCACCACGATGTCCCAGGGGTGGTGGGTCGTCGACCTCGCCACCGGGGGCGTGAAGGCGCTCTCCCCGCACGGCGAGAGCGTCTCCTTCGACCGGGACACCGTCTTCCAATTCGGCGCCCCGTCCGGCGACGCCGCCCTGGTGTACCGCCGCGACGACCTGGACGCGGAGCCGACCACCGTCGACCTGCGGGACGTGGCCTCGTACAACGAAGTCGTCCGGCCCCTCGACGACGGCTTCGTCACCGTGACCCCGCCGAACCCCGGCAACAACGAGTATCGGGGCAACGAGCTCTTCCTGCGCGACGCCAAGGGGAACTCGAAGTCCCTGCTGGCCGTCGCCTCCCCCTCGGTCCACCGCACTCCCGACGGCTCGCTCCTGGTGGCCGGTGCGGAGGAGAACACCACCGAAGGCGCACTGGACTGGGGGTACTACCTCTTCACCCCCGCCGCGGACGGCACCGTCACCCGCAAGCGCCTCGCGGACATCGAGGACCGGGAGGCCAAGCCGGCCGGCATCTCGCTGGGCAGCGGCATCCTCACCACGGCCGACGACTCGCAGTACTACAGCCCCGGCACCTACATCGGCGGCTACCGGAGCACCTGGCTGAAGACCTCCGGCCGTCCGGAGGAGCTGAACTCGACCGTCGACGGCCTCGTGTCCGGCCGGGACGACAACTCCTGCAGCCCCACCTACGGCATCTACTGCGTGACCATGTTCGCGAGCGGCGACGGCTATCACGGCCGCAAGGCCGCGACCGAGCAGGACGTCACCATGCTCTACCGGAACGGCGCCGCCCCGTGGGGTCCGAGGGTGACCTCCGGGCTCGGCAGCCCGCAACTCGTCGACCTCTCCGGCCGGTTCGGCGTCGTGAACCAGGCGTCGGGCGGCCAGCAGGCGATCCTCCACTTCAAGGACGCCGACACCGGGAGCGTGCTCCTGAAGCGGGAGCCGGTCGCGGCCTCCGTCTGGGGCAACACCCTGTGGAGCTCCCTCGGCCGGTGGGACGACACCGGCTCGGGCGTGCCGACCGGGGTGGCCGCGAAGAACCTGTCGACGGGTGCCGCCGGCGACTCCTTCGACGCGGGTTGCGTCCCCAGTGACCTGCAGGCCGTGGGCCGTTGGGTGTACTGGCGGTGCAGCGACTACTGGCACGACTTCAAGGGCGCCGGTGTCTACGACCGGCAAGCCAAGCGCTCCCTGAAGCTCGGGGCCGACGAGACGCTTCTCGGCGACGGCTACCTGGTCCACCGCTCGGACGCGACCGGCCTCACCCTCGTCGACCTGCACAACGGCCTCCCGCTCAGCGGCAAGGAAGCGGACCTGCCCCAGCGGGTGGTCGTCACCGCCGCCGAGCTCGGAGACCGGACCGGGCGCCGGTCCGGGTGGACCGTCGACCGCTTCGGCGGTCACGTCGCGTACACGGGCGAGGACCGCCGAGTGCGGATCGTCCCGTCGGGCGTGCCGGCCTCCCGGATCGCCGTCATCGACGCCGACACGCCCGCCATGGACAGCAAGGCCGGTGCTTGGAAACCGCTTTGGTGGCTGTCGAAGCCGGCGGCGACGTGGTCGCTGACGATGAAGAACAAGGCGACCGGGAAGACCGTGCGGACGCTCTCCGGCGGGGAGGCCCGGGGGCTGATCACGCCGTCGTGGGACGGCAAGGACGCGGCCGGGAAGTACGTCCCGAACGGGGCGTACGTCTGGACCCTGACCGCGAAGCCGGCCGACGGCGTTCAGGCGGACCTCTCCGTCTCCGGGACGGTACCGGTGACCGGCGGTGCCGCCGTGTGGCGGGACATGGTCGGTGACGACGGGTTCGGCGACCTTCTGGCGATGGACACGACCGGGGCCGTGTCGCTGTACAGGGGTACAGGGACCGGTGCGCTGTCGTCCCGTACCGCCGGGTCCGGCAGCAAGTTCGCCACCAACTCCGTGCTTGTGCCCGGCGGGGACGTGAACGGGGACCGGTGCGCCGATGTGCTCGTGCGGGTGGGTGACCAACTGCGGGCCTACCGGCCGGGGTGCGGGAAGATCGTCACCGCCTCATCGCCGTACACGCTGATCGGTGCCGGCTGGGCCCAGTACGACCAGCTGACGTCGCCGGGTGATGTGAACGGGGACGGCTTTGTCGACCTGATAGCACGCCAGACGTCCACCGGTGATATGTACTTCTACGCCGGCACAGCTGATCACCGGCTGAAGGCCCGGCTGCGCATCGGGACGAACTGGAAGCTGTACAAGCGGATCGTCGGGGCCGGGGACCTGAACGGGGACGGGCGTGGCGACCTGCTCGGGGTCGACTCGGCCGGTGTGCTGTGGCGGTACTACGGGACCTCCACCGGTGGCGTGACCACCCGGGTGCGGGTCGGCAGCGGGTGGGGCGGCTACTCCGCTCTCGTCGGGGTCGGTGACCTGTCCGGTGACGGACGCGCCGATCTGCTGGCGCGGGACTCCGCCGGGAATCTGTGGCGATACGCCTCCACGGGGGTCGGCACATACGGCGGCCGGGTGCTGATCGGCACCGGCGGCTGGAACGGATTCAAGGGTCTGTTCTGACCTCGAAGTGAGGGGGTGCGGTGTCGGCGCAGTCGCTGCGCCGACAGCGCACCCCCTGTGCCGACACGGACAGCAGCGACCCAGGGGCGGCCCAGCAGGGGTGTGGCTCTCGACGTGCCAAGCGCCTTCTCAGCGCTTGGCCCGCAGGTTCGAGTCCTGCCGGGGGCACCCACTGCGCCCCTCCCTCAGGGAGGGGCTTTTTGCTGGTCGCAGGCCTGCCGGGGCGAGCGCCGCAGCGGTCGGGGCTGCGCGTGATCGCGGGGGCGCCCCGGTGCCATCCGGCCGCCACCGGGTTCGCGCGGGCGGCCTCGACGCGCGGGGGCCGGGGTTCCGGCGGGCGGGACGCTGTCTCCCCCGCCCCTCGACCCGGCTCCGGTGGTCCCCGAGCCGACCCGCGGCACAACGCGCGTAGGTGGCAGGGACGAGTCAACGGCCGTCGACTCGCTCACGCCCGACGAGGTCGCAGAGCGCATGTCCGAAGTCTGCGCAGTCCGACTGCTCGACGCCCTCGACGCCAACGCTCCGCACGTCGTCAGGAGCCACGACGGCAAGCGCCTAGTGCGCCGGTAGTACGTGATTGATCTTGGCTGCCCGCGGAATAGCGGCGTAGCCAAACCACCTGCCGGCGCCGTGGTGGTCGGTACTCGTCGCGGAGTTCAGCCGTCTGCGGGAAGAAGCTGCACCAAGCCCACCCAGTTGTCCTCGTCCGCCTCGGTGTGAACGGCGCGAACCTTCCAGCGGCCGGCGGGCAGCAGGACCGGTGCCTGAGCGGGCATCCCACCACCGGGATATTCCACGTTCAGCTCGGCACCCGCCCCAGCGGAGTCAAAGAGAACGGCCGGGCCGTCCGATACCCACGTGCCACATTCTTCCCACGGGGTGGTGGGGTCTCGCAGGACAGCCTCTCCTGCGGCCTTCAACGTGGCTGCGGAGTCGGCGGCGAGCCAGCGCAGGAAAGCCCGATGCTCGGGCATATAGCAACTGTTGGCAGGCTCGTCCGCCAGCACCAATGCCTGTGTGCCGTTCTCACCAATGGTGATCACGCCTGCAAGGTCGTCCACAGCGCATGCCCGGTCGTAGTCATCCTGTGCGGTCGCGTCTCCAGCAAGTGCCCCCGTCTCGGTGGCGCCTCGCCACACAGGCAGAGCGGAGACCGGAACGACGATCAAGGGGCCGCCCAGCGACTCAACCCAGATTGGGGAGGGCTCTGGCAGTTCGGCGCCCCTGGCCGTCGGAGAAATGCTCATGCCCCAGTGTGCCTCCAGCCACCGACAGCGTCGGCGGGCACCCTGAGCAGCTACTCGCAACGTGATCCTCACAGCCCAGACAGGACAGGAACAACGGCTACACAGCGCGGTAAGACTTTCTCTACTTCATCGAGGGCTACTACGGCCCCGTCGACTTCGCTCGCGTCATCGTCGACAAGAAGGCGCGCGGCGGCTACCTCGGCTCCTCGGTGCGACTGCTCGCGGAAACCCGTCGGCTCGCTGAAGCCCTCGGTCTTCCTGAAGACCTCGATCCGCACTCCGAAGAGGTCTTCGAAGTCGCCGATGCCGAAGAGCCGGCCACCGAGGGATGGCCGCGTTACGGCGTCGAATCGTATGTCTGCCTGCAACTCATCCAGGCCGCGAGACTCTCGATCGCGACCGGAGCCGCCATCGCCTTCAGCTGAGAAGGGGATCGGGCGTGCCACAGCCGTACCAGGTGAGGCAGTGCCGAACGGGGGCCCATGGGGAATGGCGGTGACGGGGTCGCTCTGCCGCAGGTCAGCGTCCGCCCAGGCACGGTCCGCAGCCTCAGTCTTCCCAACTGGTGCCGGGACACTCGACGTGAAGCCGAAAACGCCCGATGGCGCTGCGGCAATCGCTCCATATGCGGGGCTGGAGATGAGGCCAGGCCACCCGGCTACGGATGTCGCTTTCGGTTCGGACTCCACTCGTAGACACCGAAGGAGGGTTGCACCACCTCGCGGGGCCAGCGCCGGCGAACCTCGCCCAAACGGCGACGCTGATCATCTATCCAGCCCTCTTCGAGAGCCACGGGGACTGTCACTGTCGCCATGGAGCCCGGTACGTCGTCAACGATGACGTCGGGACAGCCGCGCTCTCCTTCGAGTCGGATTCTGATCTCGGGCGCGCGATCTCCCATCCAACTGACGTCCCGCCCCGCCGCCAACGAGTCGAGAGCTGTTTCCCAGTCGATCAGGTCGCTGGGCAAGAGCCAAACTTTCAGTTGCCCACTGACGAACCCGGTCGTGACCAGGACGTTCGCAATCAGGGTGTCATGACCCGTCAGCACCCCCGGCATTTCCCGTCCGGTCACCTGTACAGCGACGCTGTTTCCCTCGTCATCGGCGAGGCGAATCAGGTCTACGGCTGCTTGCCCGGTCATCGTCCCTCACTCTCGGCGCCCGTCCATCTCCGCGTCTTCGGAGCGGCCCAACGCACGACAGGCTAGCTCCGGCCACGGACACCGGCAGAGCACATCCCCAGTGGTGCCAGCACTAGGATCTCAGCCAGGCCAAGTCGGGCTGCGCCTGGTCCGTGTGAACGACCTGGCCGCGTACTCGGCTCCGGTTGTGTTCCTCCCGGCCCGGGAAGCGATCTCCGTCGCCATGGGAAGCGATCTCCAGGCGGCGGGGCCAAGTCGGCAATTGCAGGCCGAGCACGCGGACGCCGTGCTGCGCGCCCTGGGCGACATCGCCGCCCGGAATGCCGCTCTCGGGGGACCCATGCAGGAAACGCACGGCGACGAGGCGGACACGGTAATGCGCGCCCTGCGCTACCACGCCCAGGATGCCGGCACCGCAGGAGAGTTGGGGACAGAGGATTGATCAACTCCTGCTGCTATCTGCCGCCCTGGCCCACCTCGAAGGCCGTCGGGGTTGGCAGCCTCAACGACATCACGCTGCCCGAGGAGACAGGTGATGTTCGCGTGCCACAACCGTGCCACATCGGAAGGTCAGCAGCGGTCAATGACGGTTTGTCGCAGTCGAGATGACCCACTGAGCTGGGTCCCCTTCAAACCTGGGTTGACCTGCGTGCCCCCGACGACCCCGACCACCAGGCTTACAAGGCAGACGTCCCCGACGCGTGAGCGCCCTCCCGGGCCGTCCTGGGGCCGTGGAAGGGCGCTCAATGATGACCAACGCTGACAAGCGTCAACGGCTCAGCAGCAGGTCATGGTGATCATGCAGGAGGCTGCAGGTCAGGGCCGTTTGTGGTCAGTTGTGGCTGTACAGGTCACGCGGCGTTGAGCTGAGCGGCCAGGAACACAGCTGCCACCGAGGGGCGGACTGCGTACGTTGCGCCCGTGCTCCCCTCAGGGGCCGCCCACCAGTAGAACGGATACCGGCGTCCGCTGTTGCCCTGGCCTTTATCCATTCCATGCACCACACCCGCCACGCGCGCCGCCAGATTCCCCTCGTTCGGCCAGCCCAGAGCTTTGTCCGCCAGCTCCGTGCAGTGGATCATACGGCCAGGGGTGCGCAGCATGTAGTCGAACATCCGCCGGGCCTGTGGGGCGAGCTCGGCCAGGAACACCGCGGCGCGCTCCAAGTCCTCCGGACCCCATTCCGCGGCTCCGTAGTGCCCCGCTTCACCAGAGTGCTTGGCCCATCGTGGATCAGCCTCGGTCAGATACGCCGTCATGTCCGCCCCCAACGGTTCGCCACCAACGTGTGTGTCGTTCGCACCGTACAGATCCGCCAGCACACTGCGTGTCGAATCCGTGTCGAAGTTCTACCGGTTAGCAGGGCCCGCTGCCGAGCGGTGCGCGGGGGCACGGCGGGAAACCGACCCCGCGAGGACGTCCCCGTGCTGTCCGGGGACGAATGGATCCGCGGGGCTCGGCCCTCGGCTTCCCCGTACGACGCGGCACGGTTGCCGCCTGCTCGGCATGCAGCCGCCGGGCTCCGCCTGCTCAGCCCAGTTGCTCGGCCAGTCCGACGATGATGCCCTCCGGGCCGCGGAGGTAGCAGAGCAGATAGCTGTCCTCGAACCGGGCGATCCCGCCCAGGAGTTCGGCGCCGTGCGGGCGCAGGCGGGCGACGGTGTCCTCGATGTCGTCCACGGCGAACATGACGCGGTGCGTGCCCAGGACGTTGTGCGGCCGGTCGCGCGGCCCGGCACCGATCGCGGCGGGGCTGCGGTACTTGGCCAGCTCGAGCCGGCTGCGGCCGTCCGGGGTCCGGACCATCGCGATGTCGCAGTGCACGCCGTCGAGTCCGGTGCACTGGTCGGCGAAGGGGCCCTGAACCTCGGCCCTGCCCTCCAGCTCCATGCCGAGCTCCACGAAGAACGCGACGGCGGCGTCCAGGTCCTCGACGACGATGCCGACGTTGTCCATCCGCTGAATCGCCATGCCGGTCTCTCCCTCTTCCTCGTGCGGCCGGTGCGGCCGCTGGTGTCCCTGGGACGGAGCCGATCACACGTCTTCGACATCCGCGGACCGCCGGACCCGGGGGGATCCATCCGGAGGCAGGAACCCGTCCGCCAGGGTAGGCGTGCCCGGCCGGAACCACCGGCGGGAGCGCCGTGGCCGCAGGGGTTTCTGCCCGGCCGGAAGCTTGCCGCCCGGAGTGCTCCGGCGCCGGTGGACGTCGTGGCCGACCGTGGTCGGGTGGGGCGTCCACCGGCGGGGCTGTGGGGGCTGCCGGGGTTCGGGTCAGATGACGGTCAGCGTCAGGACCGCCGTGTACGTGCCGGGCGGCGTGGAGCTCGGGGCGTCGAGGTCGAGGCCGGCCCCGACGTCCGTGGTGCCGGGGCCGACTCCGCTGGCCAGCGTCCGGACGGCCTTGAGCCCGCCGCCGTCGCCGGGGGCGACCGGGGCGCCCGCCGTGACGGACCGGACGTTGCCGCGGTCGACGATCGCGGGGGCCCAGGTCAGGCTGCTCCCGTCGAGGACGCTTCCGGACTGGCCCCTGAAGTCGCCGACCTGGCCCGAAGCCGTCCAGTCGATGTTGCCGGGGCGGGTGTCCGTGACGGTGACCGGGGTCATCTGCCCCGTGGTGTGCAGGTACTCGCCCGAGGCGTCGAGCCGCGGACCGGGCAACTCGACGTGCGCGTCACCCGCCACGGAGATCAGCAGCGCCCCCGGCGCGAGGGTCGTCGTGATCGACTGCGTCCGGCCGCCGGGGACGCTGCCGTCGCACGGCGTGCTGCCCACCCGGTCGCAGGGGGACGGGTAAGGGGCCGTCAGCGCCAGGGTGTTGGTGCCGTCGGTGGAGAAGGTGGGGTTGTGGCAGCTCTTGATGTCGATGCTCTGGACGTCGACGCCGGGAATCCTGCGGACCTGGTTCAGGCCCGCCTGGACGAGGTTGATGGGCAGTGGCGAGTAGCCCAGCTTGTCCACGTGCTGCTGCCCCTGGCAGAGGAAGTAGTACGCGAAGGCACCGAGGGACTCGCCCTTCTGCAGGGTGAAGTTGCGCTCCACCTTGGTCGGGACGATCGCGTAGCCGTACCCGGAGAGGGGGTACGCGCGCGGGTCCGTGCTGTCGTAGACGCCGTCGAGGGCCTGCGTCAGGTAGTCGGGCGAGGAGCTGTCCTCGTTGATCCGCGCCTTCAGAAGCGCGACCGCGACGTTCTGCGCGGTGGGCGCGACGTAGTACCCGGCCTTGTTGAGCACCTTGGCGACGGGGGACCCAGTCGTGATCGCCGCGTAGGAGTACTCGACGTACGTGATGGTGCCCACGTTGCGGGACTGCGCCACGTAGCCGGACACGCCGTTCGAGCCTGCCAGGCGGACGAAGCTACTGCCCGGCGCGACGGGGTAGAGCGACGCCGTCCCGCAGGGGGTGCTGCGGCCTGCCTCGCGGCAGTAGTCGTCCCACAGCGACGTGTACTGCTTGCTCATCCAGGTGCTGAACTGCGCCGTGGTACCCGAACTGTCGGAGCGCACCACCGGGACGACCCGGCGGGCGGGCAGCGTGGCGGCCAGCGCCGGGTTGTCGGCCTTGATGGCGGGATCGTTCCACATCGTGATCCGGCCGGTGAAGATCTTGGCGATGACCTCGCCGGACAGCCGCAGGTCGGTGACGCGCCGGCCGCCGATGGTGAGGTTGTACATGAACGACGTGCCACCGGCGACGATCGGCATGTACGCGTACTGGCGCGACGGCGGCGGGTCGGCGACGCCGGAGTCGTCGAGGCCGTAGGGGACATCGGAGGCGGCGAAGTCCACGGTGCCGTTGCGGAACTGGTTGCGGCCGTCCGACGAGCCCGTGCCGTTGTAGTTCACGTGCATGCCGTCCTGCTGGACGTCGGCACGCCACTGGTCGAACGCGTTCTGGCTCCAGGTCGACCCGGCACCGGAGATCGGTACGTGTGTCGCGGCGGTCGCCGGGGTGGCGCCGAACAGGAGGGCGGCCAGGAGGGAGAGGGCGGTGACGATGGTCGGGCGTGCGAAGAGTGCCGGACGCGGGCCGGGCATGGCGGGTGACTCCTGATCGGTGTGGAGGGGTGCGGGCAGTGGTGGTGGCGCGGTTGCGGGTGACCGGAGGGCCTGGGGTGGGCGCGCCTGCTCATGCGCGCTCGACGTCCCGGTGCGGACCCGCACCGACGGGACCGGTGCCGCTGATCGCCGACCGCCTGCCATGAACCGTCGTTCCCCCCTGTCGCGGGGCACGGTGTCCGTGCCCGGGGCGCGATCGAGGGTCACTCCCCGTGCCCGATCGCATCGCGCAAGGATGCGCGGCCGGCCGCAACCCGGGGCGGCGGAAAGGTGAAGGCCGAACAGCCAACGCACCAACGCCGGGACCTGGTGGCCCAGGTCCGCGACGGCGCCGCCCTCAGCCCGTCACGCGGTCGATCGTCTCCAGGACGTCCGTCCAGGGAAGGCCGCGCCCGCCGGGCGCGTCGCCCGGTTCCGGCAGGGGCCGTGCGTCCGGGTCGGGCCGTACGTCCGGGACGGGCAGCAGGTGGACGCCCGCCGCGCGGAGGGTCGCGAGGTGGCCCGGCCACGCGGGGTGGCGGGCGTGGGCCGCGCTGACGACGGGGACGGCCACGAGCGGCACGTGCGGGGTGCCGAGGACCTCGGCGAGCAGGGTGAGGCCCTGGTTGTCGGCGATGCCGAGGGCGAGCTTGGCCAGGGTGTCGGCGTCGGCCGGGGCCAGCACGCAGCAGTCCGGGTCCGGATGGGGCCGCGGCTCGCCGGGGAGCCGCGACCGGTCGCGTACGGGCAGGCCGGTGGCGTCGCGCAGCCGCCCGGTCTCGCCCTGTTCGCGCATCCGGAGTGCGGCGGCCGGGGTGAGCGTCACGGCGACGCGCCAGCCGCGGGCGATCGCGGGCAGCACGAGTCCCTCGCGCAGGGTCTCGACGCCGTCGGCGGCCGAGCCGACGACGGCGAGGACCCCGCGGGCCGGCCGTGCCCGCGGTGGGGACGTGTACGAAGGCATGACCACCCCTTACCCGAACCGGCCCTCCACGTAGTCGGCCGTCCGCGGGTCGGTCGGGCTGCCGAACATGGCCGTGGTGGGGCCGTGCTCCACGATGCCGCCGGGCGTGCCCTGTTCGGCGAGGAAGAAGGCGCACTGGTCCGAGACGCGGGCGGCCTGCTGCATGTTGTGGGTGACGATCACGATCGTGACCTCGTGGGCCAGTTCGCGGATCGTCTCCTCGATGCGCCGGGTCGAGGTGGGGTCCAGGGCCGAGCAGGGCTCGTCCATGAGCAGCACCTTGGGCCGTACGGCCAGCGAGCGGGCGATGCACAGGCGCTGCTGCTGACCGCCGGAGAGGGCGCCGCCGGGCTGGCGCAGCCGGGCCCGGACCTCCTTCCAGAGGCCGGCCTTGGTCAGGCACTCCTCGACGAGGTCGTCCTTCAGGGAGTCCCGGACCCGCTGGCCGGTGAGCTTGAGGCCCGCGGTGACGTTGTCGTAGATCGACATCGCCGGGAAGGGGTTGGGCTTCTGGAAGACCATGCCGATGCGGCGGCGGGCCTCGGTGAGGCGGCGTCCGCGGGCGTAGATGTCCTCGCCGTCCAGCAGGACCTCGCCGGCCAGGGAGGCGGAGGGCACGAGCTCGTGCATGCGGTTGAGGGTCCGCAGGAAGGTGGACTTGCCGCAGCCCGAGGGGCCGATGAGGGCGGTGACCTGCCCGGCGGGCATGGTCAGGGAGACCCGTTCGAGGACCTTGTGGTCGCCGAACCAGCACGAGATGCGGCGGGCGTCCAGGGTCGCGCCGGCGTGGGCGTCCTCGGTGATCGGCGGGAGCGGGATGGTGGTCTCGGTCACGAACGGGTCCTCACATCAGGTTGGGCAGGAGCAGTGCCGCGTGGTCCGCGACGAGGAGGCCGAGCAGGCCGAGCACGGGGACGCCGACGACCCAGGCGTGCCGCCGTCCCCAGCGGGCGTGGGCCCAGGCGAGACCGGCGGCGGCGAGGAGCATGGCCTGGCCCCACAGGACGACCGGCAGCCAGGCGGACTCCTGGACGGCCATCGCGGCCTCTTCGGCGGGCAGCGCGCCGGCCGGAACGGCGGGGGCGGAGGCGGGCTGGACGTCGGACATCAGGTCCGCGTCCACCCGCAGGATGCCCTTCGGCATGAAGGGGGTGCCCTCGGCGGTGATCAGCGTCAGGCGGCCCTTGCCGGCCGCGGGCGGCGCGGGCTGGGGGTCACCGGCGCGGCGGACCGCGACGACGCGGTAGCGGTGCACGCCCTGACCGGTGGTCACGGTGAGCTGCTCGCCCGGGTGGAGACCGCCGAGGTGCCGGAACGGGCCGCCGTAGGTCGCCTGGCGCCCCATGATGACGCTGACGCCGGCCTGGCCGGGCAGCGGGGTGTCGCGGCGGTGGCCCGGACCGCGGGTCAGGACCTCCGAGGTGGTGCCCTCGCCGACGACCTCGCGCAGGCCGAGCCCGGGGACGGAGAGCACCGCCACCGGGGTGCCGGAGGTCAGCGGCTTGAGGCCGTCGCCCGAGCCGCCCACGGGTGCCACGCCGTTGGCGAGGTCGTTGCGCAGGGCGGCGTAGTCGACCTGCTGGTCGCGGGCGTGGCGGACCTGGCCGAGCAGGCCCACGTCCACGACGAAGCCGAGGAGCAGGGCCGCCAGGATGCTCAGTGCCGCACCGGTGACCCGCAGGCCGGGGCCGGCCGGACGCGTGCGCGTCCGGCCGGCCGCCGGCCCCGGCGGGGTGCGGTCCGCCGGCCCGTCCCCCGAGGGGGCGGGCCGGTCGTGGCCGGGGGCCACGCGGACCGGGGTGCCGAGCTGGGTCATCCGACCTTCACCGACTTGGAGGTGGCGCTGCCGTTGGAGTAGCCCGAACGCTTCGCGGTGATCTTGACCGCGACGCGGTGCCCGCGGTCGGACTTGGTCAGCACGTAGGTGGAGTGCGTGGCGCCGCGGATCACCTTGCCGTCACGCCGCCACTCGTAGCCGTAGGACGTGGCGGAGGGCTTCCAGCTGCCGGCCTTGGCGGTGAGCCGCTTGCCGACCTTGGCGGTGCCGCTGACGGTCGGCAGCTTGGTGTACTTCAGGGCCGGCCCGACGGCCACGGTCACCGCGGGGCTGGTCGCCGCGGTGCTGCCGGTGCTGTTCTTCGCGGTGATCCGGCAGGAGACCTTGTGCTTGTAGTCGCTCGAGGTCAGGCCGAAGGTCTTCGCGGTCGCGCCGCTGATGACCTTGCTGTCGCGCAGCCAGCCGTACGCGTACGAGGTCGCCCCGCTGAACGTGGCGGAACAGGTCACCTGCGAGGCGACCTTGGCGGTGCCGGTCACCTTCGCGGCGGTGACGACCACCGGGGGCTTGACCTTGACCGTGTACGGGAGGGCCGCCGAGATCGAGGGCTTGTACGCCGCCGCGTCGGCCGGGGTGAACGCCGCGGTCAGCGTGTGGCTGCCGACGCCCAGGGCGCCGGTGCTCAGCGAGGCGGTGCCGTTCGACACGGTGACCGGCGAGCCTATCTGGGCCGCGCCGTCCAGGAAGCGGACCGAGCCCGCGGCCGCGGCCGGGGCCACCGTCGCGGTGAGCTTCACCGCGGTGCCCTGCACCACCGGGCTCGCCGGGGAGGCGGCGAGGGTGGTCGTGGTGGCGGCCTGGGTGGGGGGCGGGGTGCTCTGGTACGTGGTGTCGGAGGTGAACCAGACGGCGGTGGTGAAGTCGCCGTACGTCGCCGACCCGAAGGCCTTGCGGCAGGTCAGGGTGAAGTCGTAGCGGCCCTTCAGCTCGTCGAAGCCCGCGTCCTTCGCGTAGTCGCGCATCGTCTGCATCAGCGGCACGGTGAAGCCGCCGCCGGGGGCCCCGGGGTAGATGGCGATCTCCGAGTTGCCCACCACGTTCTGGCCCTCGGCCGGGAAGCCCGAACCGGTCACCTTGACGATGAGGTTGGTCGCCTCGTCGGGGCACGGCGCCGACGTGGTCAGCGACATCCCCGACAGGTCCGTGCCGGTGGCCGGCGCGACCTCCATGGAGCCGATGACCTCGGCCCTGGCTGTCCCGGCGACGGCGACGGCGATGCCGCCGGCCGCGAGCGCCGAGGCGAGCACCAGCGAGAGCCGCCGGCGCACGGTCGTGATCTTCATGGTCGTTCCCCGCCGTCTCAGTCGTTCGAGGAGTCGGAGAAGGACAGCAGGCCGCGGCGGCGCGCCTGCCGGACGACCACGGTCCCGGCCCCGACCAGGGCGGCCGCGGCGGCGGCCAGCCAGCCGGCGTCGGCGCCGGTGGCGGCCAGGGAGCCGCCGTCGTCGCCCGAGGCGCCGCCGTCGACCTCGGTGGAGATGCCCTCCGAGCCGCCGTCGGTCGTGTCGCCACCGGTCGTGTCGCCACCGCTGGTGTCGGTCGGGTCACCGGTGTCCGTGGGCTCGCCGGTGTCCGTCGGGTCACCGGTGTCGGTGGGCTCGCCGGTGTCGGTCGGGTCCGTCGTCGGCGTGGTGGTGTTCGACGGGGTGGTGCTCGGCGTGGTGCTCGGCGTGGTGCTCGGGGTGCCGCCCGCGGGGTCGGTGTCCTGGTACGCGGTGTTGGAGGTGAACCAGACCGACCCCTTGAAGTCGCCGTACGTGGTCTCGCCGAACGCCATGCGGCAGGTGACCGTGAACTCGTAGCGGCCCTGGAGCACGTCGAAGCCCGCGTCCTTCGCGTAGTCGCGCATGGTCTGCGACAGCGGGACGCGGAAGCCGCCCTCGCTCGCGGGGTAGATCTCCTTGGACGCGTTGCCGACGACGTTCATGCCCTCCTCGGGGAAGCCCGAACCGGTGACGGACACGATGACGTTGGTCGCCTCTGCCGGGCACATGCCCGAGGTGGTGAGGTCCATCCCGCTGGTGTCCGTGCCGGTGGCCGGGTTCACCTTCAGGGTGCCGATGGTGTCCGCGTGCGCGGAGGTCGCGGCCATGATGCCCACCGCCCCTCCGGCCAGGACGAGCGAGCCGAGCGCGGCCGCGGTCGAGCGGTGCAGGCGTGTGAACGACACTTTCTTTCTCCTCATTGCTTGTGATGGACGTGGGTGACGGGTGCTCAGCCGGACGTGTCCGCCGACGCGGTACGTCCTCTGCGCCCGCGCACCCACTGGGCGGCGCCCGCCAGGAGCACCAGGAAGGCGACCGCGAAGCCGCCGAGCGACCAGGCGGCGAGGGAGCCGCTCCCGTCCCCGGCCGGGTCGGCCGAGGCGGCGTTCACCACGCCGGTGACACCGCCCTGGCCGGGCGCGCCGGAGGCGTACGGGGAGCCGGAGGGCACGGTGCCCTGGCCGCCGGCCGGGGCCGACGGGCCGGACCCGCCAGGGGTGGACGACGGGCCGGGACCTGCCGTACCGCCGGGCCGGGCGGAACGTGCCGCCCCGGGGTTCTCGGGGGTGGCCCGGGTGCCGTCCTTGTAGGAGGTCTTGGAGGTGAAGCGGAGCGAACCGCTGAAGTCCCGCAGGCTCTTGAGGCCGAAGGGGGCCTCCAGGCAGCTGACGGTGAAGGTGTAGGTGCCGCGCAGGGTGCTGAAGCCGGCGTCGAGGGCGTAGTCCTGCATCGTGTACGTCAGCGGGACCACGGGTCCGCCGCCGGACGCCGACGGGTAGGTGCCGATCTCGGAGTTGCCGACGACGACCTTGCCGTCGCGGGGGAATCCCGCGCCCTTCACCCAGGCGATGAGGTTCCGCGTCCCGTCGGGGCAGGGCCCGGCGGCGGTGAGGGTCATGGGCTCGGTGGCGCTGCCGTGCTGCGGCGCGACCGTGAGGCCGCCGCGCTCGGCGGCGTGGGCCGCGGGGGCGCCCGCCCACAGCGAGAGGGCGGCCAGCACCATGGCGACGGGGGCGGAGGCGCGCGAGGCGGGGGCCGGCTTCTTCGGCGAGGTCGCGGCGGTGCGCGCGGCGTCCGGGCGCTGACCGCGGCGGCGGCGCCTGCGGCGGACCCACCACACCACGGCCGCCACGACGACGACCAGCAGCACGGCCAGCAGCGACCAGGGCACCGCCCAGAAGCCCTGGGTGCGGGTCAGGCTCGGCAGGTCGGGGATCGCGACGTCACCGCGTACGGAGACCGCGTCGACCGAGACGGTGGTGGCGTCCCGCACCGTGGGCAGGACGCCGGTGGCCGTGACGCTGATCCTCAGCGCGTTGCCCGGCAGGATCTCGGCGAGGTCGCGCGAGCCCTTCACCGTGGCGATGCCCCCGAACGCGTCGTGGACGCGGACCGTCTGCTCGGCGGCGAGCCGGACGTTGCCGGAGTTGCGCACGGTGTACGACACCGTCGCGGTGCCGGTCCCGAAGGGGTTGGCCGTGCCGTGGTACTCGGTGTGGACGTCCTCGACGTCGAGCAGCGGCCGCAGCCGGCCGGCCACCCGCAGGTACATCCGGGCGCCGACGCGCTGGTCGACCTGGACCCGGTCGCCCTTGGCGCCGGTGCGCACCGCGGACAGCGAGGCGACGATGCCGGCGGGGTGGTCGCCGGGGCTCACGGTGCGCGGCACGGTCAGCGTGAAGGGGACGATGACGCGGGAGCGGGAGGCCACGGTCACCCGGGACCTGCCGAGCTTGACCCAGGTGCCGGCGTCGGCGGACTTGGTGGCCCTCGGCAGCAGGTCGAAGCCGCCCTCGGCGGAGTTGACGGCGTCGGCGGCGTAGACGTCCAGCGTCAGCGGCTTGGCGCTGTAGTTCCAGATGGCGATGTGGTCCCGGATGACGGCTCCCGGGGTCACGCCGTACGAGTAGTTGGGCCGGCCGTCGGGCTTGTCGGCCGTCGACGGCTGGACACCGAAGGTGGTGCGCCCGTTCGGGCCCGCGCCGGGTCGTGCGGAGGCCGCGTGCGAGGCGGCGGCCTGCGGGGTGGCGGCCGACGCCGTTTCGGCGGCCGGGAGTACGGCGAGGACGCAGGCGGCCAGGACGGCGGCGATACGGCGGGCTGATCGTGTGATCATGTCAGGTCGTCCGATCGGGCGCGGGTGGGACGGGGTGGTACAGGGGGCCGCGGCGGGGTACCGGGGCGCATGGGCCGGTGCGTGCGGACGGGCCGGACCCGGGAGCCGGGACGGGCATCGCTGCCCGTCCCGGCCCGGGCCGGCCCCGGGGGCGTCAGCGCCCCTCAGGCCGTCCGCCGGCTCAGATGGCCGTCAGGGTGAGGGTCGCGGTGTAGGTGCCGGCCACGGTGGAGGTCGGCACGTTCAGAGCGAGGTCCGCACCCAGGTGCGCGGTACCGAGGCCGGTACCGGTGGCCAGGGAGCGGGAGGCCTTCAGGCCGCCCTGACCGGCGTCACCGGAGGCGACACCCTGCGCCGCGGCGACCGCGGAGCCGGCGGTGACGGTCTGCGCCGGGGCGTGGTCGACCACGTTCGGCGTCCAGCCCAGGTTCTGGCCGTTGATGGCGTGCGTGCCACCGTCGGAGAAGTCGGTCACCTGGCCGCTGACGCTCCAGCCGGGGTTGCCGGCGCGGGTGTCGGTCAGGGTGACGGTGTTGATGTCGCCCGCGGTCGTCAGCAGGTCGCCGTCGGCGTTCAGCACCGGCGACGGCAGGGTGACGTGCGGGTTGTCGACGCTGATGACCAGGGCGCCGGACTCGACGGTGGTGGTGATGTCCTGCGAGGCGGAGACGCCCGCGAAGTCACCGATCAGGTACGGCACGGCGCCGGAGTCGGAACCGGTGTAGGCCGCGGAGTTCGCCGGGACGAAGGTGGCGGAGAAGGCGTGCTCACCCTTGTCGAGGCCGCTGGTGGTGTAGGAGGCCTGGCCGCCCGAGACGGGGACGGTGGCCAGCGTGGTGGTGGTACCGCCCACGGTGTCCTGGAACTTCACGGAACCGGCCGCGGCGGCGGGGGTGACCGTGGCGTTCATGGTGACCGGGCTGAACTGCGGCGTGGTGTCGGACGGCGAGATCGCCAGCGAGGTCGTCGTCGCCGTCGCCTGCGGGGCGTTCACCTTGTACGCCACCGCGGTGGAGGCGGACGGGTTGTACGCCGCGCCGGTCGGGGTGAACTCGGCGGTCAGGTCGTGGTCGCCCGCGGCCAGCGCGTTCGTGGTGAGCACCGCGGTGCCGGCGGAGACGGTGACCGGGGAGCCGAGCGCGGTGCCGTTGTCCTTGAACTGCACCTTGCCCGCGGCGGCGGCCGGGGCCACGTTCGCGGTCAGCGTGACCGTCTCGCCCTCGGTGACCGGGCTGGCCGGGGAGGCCGCGAGGGAGGTGGTGGTGTCGGTCTTCACGCTCGGGTCGGTGTCCTGGTACGTCTCGTTGGAGGTGAACCAGATCGAACCGGTGAAGTCGCCGAAGTTCGAGGAGCCGAAGGCCAGGCGGCAGGTGACCTTGAAGGAGTACTCGCCCTTCAGCTCGTTGAAGCCGGCGTCCTTGGCGTAGTCGCGCATGGTCTGCGTCAGCGGGATGACCATCCCGCCGTCACCGGAGATCGGGTAGATCTCCTTGGACGCGTTGCCGACGACGGTCTGGCCCTCGGCCGGGAAGCCCGAACCGGTGACGGACACGATGACGTTGGTCGCCTCGTCGGGGCAGGCGTCCGTGGTGGTCAGCGCGATGCCCGTGGTGTCGGTACCGGTGGCCGGGTTGAAGGACAGGGTGCCGATCTCGGCGGCGTGCGCGGCGGGGGCCGCGATCAGGCCGGCCGCGCAGGCGGCGACGAGGCTCGCGAGACCGCCCGCCATGGCCCGCGAGAGCTTGTTCTTGAACACTGTCGTGTTCTCCCTCTTCGGAGGTTGCGAAGGTGACGGAAACAGCAGGGCGTGATCAGGGGGTCTGCTTGCTGGTGTCGCCGCAGTTGGCGTTGGCAGCGAAGCCGTAGGTGTTGATCACGTCGGTCTTCTGGCAGATCAGCGAGTTCGAGCCGACGAAGACCGTGCTCCACGGCGCGGTGCCGACCTTGCTGGTCGGGATCACGTTGTAGACGTCGCGCTTCACACCGAAGTTGCTGTTCAGCACGGTCGGCGCGAGACCGTCGATGGTGCCGAGGACGGCCTTGCCGCGGAGGTCCGCGATGGTCTGCGTGGCCTGCGAGCTGTACTGGGCGATGGAGAACGGCACGATCGACTTGTCGTCGAGGACGCGGCCGTCGTGCTCCTGCACCGGGTTGCCGTTCTTGGCGTCCTTGATGCAGGGGTAGACGCCGTTCTTCACGTCGGTGTCCGAGATGCCGACGGTGGACTCCCAGAAGCTGCGCGTGCCGGAGCCCGCCTGCGGGAGGTACGCCGTCATGGTGAAGTTGGGAGCGGTGCCGACGTAGTCCTTGTTGCAGGTGTAGATCTGCTTCAGGTCGTTCAGCGTGAGCTTGCGCGGGATCTGGCTGGAGCCGGTGATCGCGTAGGTCACGCCGTCCACGGCGAACGGGACGTAGGTGAGGTCCGGGTCCACGGCGCCCAGGTTGAGGCTGGAGGACCGGGCGAAGTCCAGGCAGTTGTCGCCGGCCTGGAGGGAGGCGACCAGGGCGTTGCGGCCGGCACCCGAACCGTTCGGGCGGTCGATGGTGCAGGCGGCGCCGCTCTTGGTCGAGATCTTCGTCGTGCCGGTGGCGTCGTAGGAGCCGATGACCTTCTGGCCGCCGATGGTGACCGACTGGGCCATGCCGTTCATGACGTCCTGAGTGGTGTCGGAGCCGACACCGGACAGCTGGCGGAAGGCCGGGGCACCGGAGGGGTCGGCGACGGCGACGCTGCCGCAGACGGTACCGGTGAGCAGGCCGGCGGCGCCGATGACGGCCACTGCGAACTTGCGCATGTTCACTTGCGTTTACCTCTCGGATAGGCTTGCGCCGGGTGGTGCCCGGCACGGTTGTTTCAGACAGTTCGTTGGCGCGGACCTGTCGTGGTCTCGGGTTCGGGCATCACCCCCTCGGCTCTCGTCCGGACGTGCCCTTCGCACGCCAGGTCTGGAAGCCCGCCACGAGTCGCGGCGCCACCCTCGGCAGGAGGGGGCCGCAGACCGCCGCGACGAGCCCGGCGGCCAGGGCGACCAGCAGGACGTAGCGCATGGCGCCCAGCGCCCACGCCGGAGTGCGGGACAGCGGGCTCTCGGCGGCCACGGGGACCGGCGGCGCCGTGGACGCCTGGGTGCCCGGCGGGGGCGAGGACGGCGTCGTGGAAGGCGTGGTGTCGACCGTCTGACCGCCGCCACTGCCGCTGCCGCCCGAACCGCCGCCCGTGCCGTCGGAGGTGTTCTCGCCCTCCTCCTCGGGCACGGAGGGCCCCGACCGGGACACGACGGCGTCAGCGGCCGACTCGGTCTGCTTGCGCAGCGACGCCGGCAGCGGGGCGTACCCGTCGGGGAGCGTGCCGGGGGTCACTCCGGGCGCCTGGCCCTTGCCCACGGCGTACCGCAGCAGCGCCGCGTAGTCCCGGCCCTCCTGCTTGCTGAGCCTCTCGGGGACGGTGGCGGCGTAGCTCACCATGGTGAGCGGGTACGCGTTCTTGGCCGTCGCCCGCGGGTCGCCCACGCGGACCCCGGCCACCCCACCGGGCTTCATCGCCTTCTCACCGGCCAGCAGGGTGGAACCGGTCGGGGCCACGAAGGCACCGGAGGCGTTCTGGAGCTTCGCCGTCACCAGCCCGTACCGCAGCGCCGTCGCCGTGTCGGTCACGGCGAGGATCGCCCGCTTGCCCGCGGGCAGCGGGGGGTCCTTCTTGTACGCGGGCGGATTGGTGGTCGGGTCCCAGTTGCCGCGGGACAGGGTCTCGCCGCGTGCGGCGGCCCGGGCAGCCGAGTGCAGGTCGGCGGCGTAGGGGTGCTTGTCCTGGATGCACAGGGGCGGCTGGGCGCGCGGGTCGTCGGGGTCGGACGCGAACTCCTGGCAGAAGGGGTCGCTCTTGGGGAAGCTGCTCTGCGGCAGGGCCATGTCCTTGTAGTGCGGGTTGACCGTCATCCCGGAGAAGGCCTGGTTGCCGTGCGCGCCCTTGTTGTCGGGGGTGCCGTCGAGGAACTCCCGGGCGGCCGGGTCCTGGTCGATCCACTGCCACAGCTGCCAGGTGGCGTCCGCCAGCGGCTGGGCCACGATGGCGTCGCCGAGGTACCCGGGGAACTCCAGGTCGGTGTACCCCGGGTTGTACTTGACGAACTCCGGGTCGTACCCCAGGTTGTACGGGTTCTTCGCGGTGCTCTCGGCGAAGCGCGAGTTGCCGTCCTGGTAGGACTCGGTGAGCAGCTTGGCCACCAGGCGCGGGGTGAGGTTGAGCGATTCGAGGCGGCTGCCGTTGCGCTCCTTGACGGTGTCCGGCGCGCCGGACCTCGCCCGGCTCTCGATGAAGAAGCCTATGGTCAGGCCGGAGAGCGTCACCGGCGCGTAAACCGGTTTCTGGTCCGGCGGCACCTGGTCGGCGGTCGCCGCCCGGTTGATGAAGACCATGCCTGGCTTGCCGGAGACCAGCTTGGCCCGGGCGGTGTCGTCGGTCACCTGGGCGTAGCCGTAGATGGTCTTGTCACCGGTCCCGCACAGGGTGGGCTGCCAGCGTCGCACCGCCTCGCCCACCAGCTCGGAGCCGAGGGTCGGGCGCTCGTCGGCCCCGATCGGGCAGAAGGTGCCGGTCGGCTCGAAGCGCAGCGGGACGACCATGCGCTCCTTCCAGTTGGTCGCGGAGAGCGGCGAGGACTGCAGCACGCCGTCCGCCTGGGAGCGGTACGAGCTGCCGTCCACCTCGGTCTCACCGCGCGGCACCACGACGAGCCAGCACGAGCGCGCCGTGGTCCTGCCCTTGGGCACCTCGCCGCAGCCGAGGCCGGGGGCCTCGCTCGCGGTCTGCATCTCGAAGTACACCTCGCCGGTGCCGTTGGGGCCCGTGCGGGCGTAGGGCACCTCGTTGGTGGTGTTCGAGTCGAAGTAGACGTTGGTGTTGCCGGTGTTCAGCAGTTCGCCGGTGACCGAGCGGAACGGCATGAACGACAGGCTGCTGTCCTCGGGGGGCGGCGGCAGCGTCTGCGCCGGGTCCTTGAGTCCGCCGTAGCTGAGCTGACGGGTGTTGGTCCACGCGCCGGCACCCACGCCGGCCCCGGCGTCGGCCGAGCCGCCGAACTGGCACTGCTCGGGGCTCGGCCCCTTGGGGTCGTCGCCCCAGCACTGCATGATCTGGAGGTAGTCGGCGGGGTACTTGGTGTCGTCCGCCGTGGGCGTGGCGCCCTTCCAGGTGATCTTCACGACCTGGTTGACCAGGTTGCGGGTCTGGCCGACGGTCACCTTCAGGTCGGCGAACCGGCCCGTGCCGGAGACGGTCGCGGCGGAACCGCTCGCGCCCGTGTCGGCCTGCGAGGTGGCGACCGGCGCGGCGGCACCGGCCAGCACCAGGACGCACGCGACCAGCGTCCGCAGCAGGGGCCGACGGATGCGAGGTGCGATCACGACCGCCTCCGCTTCGCGCCGAGCAGCGTGGTGAGCATCGGTGGCGCCACCGTCAGCGCCAGCAACAGCACCGCCGCGAGCACCATCAGGACGCGGCGGGTGCCGCCGCCGATGCTGGCGGAGGTGGTGACGGGCTGGGAGTAGGCGCCGCCGTCGACGGTGCCCGAGGCCGAGCCGTCGTTGGTGACCACCTGCCCGGTGTCGGGGTCGACCGAAGGCGACGCGTCCGTGCCGCCCGACGCCGTGCCTCCCGAGCTCCCGCCGTCGCCGGGCTTGCCGGTCGAACCGCCCGTGCCGTTCGTCGCGCCACCGTTGGTGCCGCTGCCGGAGCCGCCGGAAGTCGAACCGCCGCCCTTGCCGCCGGACACCGTGGTCGACCTGCGGTCGCCGCCGGTGCCGGTGGCGCACTGGGACGAGCCCTTCTTGTCACACGCGGGCGGGAAGGGGGCGGTCTTGGCGAGGGTGTTCTCGCCGTTGGCGGAGAACGTGGGGTTGTGGCACTTCTTGATGTCGATCGACTCGACGTCGACGCCGGGGATCCGGCGGACCTGCTTCAGACCGGCCTCGACGAGGTTGATCGGCAGGGGCGAGTAGCCCAGGTCGTCCACGTGCTGCTGTCCCTGGCAGAGGAAGTAGTACGCGAAGTCGCCGAGTGACTTGCCCTTCTGCTCGTTGAACTTGTACTCCACCGCGGTCGGAATGATCATGTAGCTGTAGCTCGACAGCGGGTAGGCCCGCGCGTCGCTGTCCCGGTAGACGCCGGTGAGTTCCTGGGTCAGGGTCGTGGGGTTGATGTCCGCCTTGAGGAGGCCCACCGCGACGTTCCGGGCCGTGGGCTCGGTGTAGTAGCCGGCCTTGTTGAGCACCTTGGCCACCGGGAAGCCGGTGGTGTAGACGGCGTAGGAGTACTCGACGTAGGTGATGGTGCCGACGTTGCCCTTCTGGGCCACGTAACCCGAGACGCCGTTGGAGCCGGCCTGGCCGACGAAGCCGTTGCCCGAGGCGATCGGGAAGTTCGAGGTGGTCCCGCAGGGGGTGCTGCGGCCCGCCTTGCGGCAGTAGGCGTCCCACATCGAGGCGTGCTCGCTGGCCATCCAGGCGGTGAACTGCGCGGTGGTGCCGGAGCCGTCGGAACGCACCACGGGGACGATCCGGCGGGCGGGCAGCGAATTGCGGAGCGCGGGGTTGTCGTCCTTGATCGCCGGGTCGTTCCAGGTCTTGATGACCCCGGTGAAGATCTTGGTGATCGTTTCGCCGGACAGCCGCAGGTTGGTGACCCGCCGGTTGCCGATCGTGAGGTTGTACATGAACGACGTGCCGCCGGCGACGATCGGCATGTAGGCGAACTTGCGGCGGGGGGCGCTGTCGACGACGCCGGAGTCCTTGATGCCGTAGGGGATCTCGGAGACGCCGTAGTCCACGGTGCCGTTGCGGAACTGGTTGCGGCCGTCGGACGAACCGGTGCCGTTGTAGTTGACCGTCATGTTGTACTGCTTGACGTTGGCCCGCCATTGGTCCAGGGCGTTCTGGCTCCACGTGGACCCGGCGCCCGAGATCGGGACGTACGTCGCGGCGGCCGCCTCCTCGGCGACGGGCAGCGAGGCGCCGAACAGCAGCGCCGCCAGGATCAGGGCGAGGGCGGTCAGGATTCTGACGCGGGGACGTTCGGAGGGTGCCGGACGTGCTCCGGGCATGGCGGGTGGCTCCTGATCGGTGCGGGCGGTAACCGGGGTACGGGCGGGGTGGGCGGGGTGGGCCGTCACGGCTCGGTCCTGGGGTCTGCCGCGGTCTGCGGGGCCGGCCGCGGGCGGCGGCCCATGCGCTCCGCGTCGCGGCGGGAGGCCAGCACCCGGCGGTGCTGCTGGCCCCGGGAGAGCTCGCCGGGACCACGGCCGCCGATGACGCGGGCCAGCAGGAACAGCAGCAGCACCACGAACATCAGCAGCGCGGCGCAGCCGAATCCCCGCGCGATCATGCTGGGTTGGGGCTGGCTGACGAGCTGGAAGGTGGCGAGCGGGAGCGAGACCTGCGGTCCGCTCAGCGGGTTGACGTTGATGCCGGTCGCGGCACCCGCGGTGAGCAGCACCGGCGAGGTCTCCCCGATCCCGCGGGCGGTGCCGAGGATGACCGCGGTGGTGAGCCCGGAGCGGGCGGTGGGCAGCACCACCGTCCAGATCGTGCGCCACTGGCCGGAACCGAGGGCGTAGGAGGCCTCGCGCAGGGAGCCCGGCACCAGCCGGATGACCACGTCGGCCGCGCGGATGATGATCGGCAGCATCATCACGCTCAGCGCGAGCCCGGCCGCGAAGCCGGACTTGTCGAAGCCGAGCATGAGGATGACGGTGGCGTAGATGAACAGGCCGGCCACGATGGACGGCAGCGCCGTCATCGCCTCCACGACGGTGCGCACGAAGCGGGCGTACACGCCGCGCACCTCGTTGAGGAAGACCGCGCACATCAGCCCCAGGGGCACGGTGATCGCCAGCGCGATGGAGATCTGCTCCAGGGTGCCGATCATGGCGTGCACGACGCCGCCCTGGGTCAGCGGCTCCAGCGGGCCGGTGCTCGACATGTCCTGCGTGTAGAAGTTCCCGTGCCCCAGCGCCCGGTAGCCGCGCACCAAGGCGTACACGACCACGAAGGCCAGTGCGATCAGGAGCAGGGCGGCCAGGCTCTGCCACACGACCGCCATCACCCGGTCCCGTACCGCGACGCGGTTCTCGTCGAGGGAGACCAGCACCCCGTACAGGCCGATGAAGCACAGGTAGGCGACGACCACGAAGCCCAGCACGGAGTCGAACGGGGCGATCCAGCCGAAGATCAGGAAGGTCAGGGCGACGGAGCCGGCCAGGGCACCGGCCAGTGCGAGCAGATCGGCGGTGGTCACCGGGGAGATGTTGCGGCGGACCTCGGGGCCCGCCTCCCGCGACGGGATCGTCGTCGTCTGCTCGTGCTTGAGGAGATCGGGCATTTCAGGCCTCCGCCCCCGCGCCCGAGCGGCTGCGCGCCACGATCGAGGAGGCGATGAAGTTGACGATGAGGGTCATGACGAAGAGGGCGAGACCCGCGGCCATGAGGGCCGACATGCCGAGCTCGCTGGCGGCGCCGTAGCGGAGTGCGATCAGCGACGACACGGAGATGGCGCCGTTCTGCAGGATGTGCGGCTGGATCTCGAACACCGGCGAGATGATCATGTAGACCGCGATGGTCTCGCCCAGTGCCCGGCCGAGACCTAGCATCGTCCCGCCGATCACGCCGCCGAGCCCGAACGGCAGGACGACGGAGCGGATCATGCCCCACCTGGTGGCACCGAGCGCGAACGCGCCCTCGCGCTCACCGGGCGGTGCCTGGGAGAACGCCTCGCGCATGACGGAGCAGGCGATCGGGGTCACCATCAGCGCCACGACCATGGCCGCGATGAAGGTGGAGGACGTGTAGACCGTCATGCTCGCGAGCGGGTTGTCGGGCTCGGCCCCGTTGACCTTGAAGATCGGGATCCAGCCGAAGTACGTGGAGATCCAGCGGGAGAGGCCGACCACGTGCCCCTGGAGGAAGAACGCCCCCCACAGGCCGTAGACCACGCTCGGCACCGCCGCCATGAGGTCGACGAGGCTGACCAGGAACCGCTTCAGCCGCCGCGGGGCGTACTCCGAGATGTACAGCGCCGTGCCCAGCGCCAGGGGCAGGGCGAAGCAGATGGCGACCACGCCGATCAGCACCGTGCCGGTGAGCACCGCCGCGATGCCGAAGTGGTGGGAGTCGGGCTCCCAGGCGGTGGTGGTGAGGAAGGAGAAGCCGGCGACGCTCAGCGCCTCCCACGCGCGGTAGGTGAGGAAGAAGCCGACCAGCAGCATGATCGCGAGCACCGCGGCACCGCTGCCGCGGGCGGCGAAGCGGAAGACGCGGTCGGCCGGCTCGGGGGACGCACTGATGTCGCGCGGTACGTCCTCGGCGGCGGGGCCGGGCTCCGTGCCGGTGAGATCGGGAGCGAGGGCGGTCATCGTGCCACCGCCCCGAGGCGGGAACCGGCGGTCGCCGCGGGCGCCGCGGATGCGGCGGGCGCGGTGGGTACGGCTGCGGAGGCAGCGGCGGATCCGGCGGTCGCGACGGCTGCGGCGGTCACGGCCCGGACGGGGGTGTCCCGCCGGGGCCCGCCACGCGGTTCCTCCGGTTCTCCTCGCGTAGACCCCGGGGACGACGACGCGCGCAGGCCGCGCAGCCGCGGCCGGTGGGCCGTGCCCTCGGTCATCTCGGCGACCGGGACCGCGGCCAGGAAGCGCCCGAGGTTCTGCTGGCACTCGCGCAGGCGGTGGTACGTCCGACCGGACACGGCGACGTCCCTGCCGCCGAGTTCGACGCGCCACGTCCAGGTGCCGCCCGCGTGGGCCATGGACAGCTGCGCCCGGACCTGACCGATGTGCTCGCGGAGCATGAGCACGGCGGCCTGGCACTCCGCGAGGGAGGCATAGGTGCCCGCGCTGCGGCCCAGTTCGCGGTTGTTGGCGCCGACCAGGCGCCAGCCGATCGCGGTGGCCCGCACCCCGGGACGCTCGTGCCGGTCGCCGCGGTCGTCGCGGCCCCGGCGGTCCGGGCCGTCGGGTCTGGCTCCCCCGCCGGGTCTCGCGGTACGCGGAGAGCCGTCCGGGGCGTGCCCGGAGTCCTCCGGGTTCACCGGTCGCGCAGGCGATGAGGCCTGTGGCAGGGACCTGCCATCACCGTACGCCGACATGTACAGAACGCGTGGCCGGACCATGGCGGCCGACCTCCCTCCCCTTCGCGCCGTTGTGCCTCAGGCCGAAATGCATCCTCAGGCGGCACTGAATGTCGCGGCCCATGAGGGGATCGCGCTCAAGGAAGAGTGAAGGCCGAACGGAGAGAAGATGAACGAGACGTGCAGGTCCACGCAAGGTGATCAGGATCAGGGCAACGGTGACACTCCGCACCCGAAACGGGGTCCGTGGTCGGTGCACGTAAACGGACGGTCCGCACATCACGCCCCATTGCGACCGGGAGAACCCACCGGTAGGCACGGGGCCCGCCACCGAACGCCGCCGCACCGTGACGTTTTTCCGCCATTTCGGATCGACCTGGAGGGTGTCGGCCCCTTATGCGGAACCTTCACGGAATCCGACCTCCGCCCGCACGGCGGTGGTTCCGGCGAGGCGTGGACGGACCCCGCGGTCCCGTCCCGCGAGGTCCGGAAGGCGAACCGGAGGTTCCGGCGCCGGAGGGGCGGCGGATCGCGCCGCGTACTCGCCCCGGCGCCAGGCCCGGCGCGGGCGAGGGGTCAGCCCGCCTTGCGCAGCACCTCGGTGATCTTGCACGTGACCTCACCGGTGAGCGCCTCGGAACCCTGGGCACTCGTCTCGGCCTGGTCCCCCGCGGCCACGCCGGTCGCGTTGGCGACGGTCTGGGCGACGGCCTCCCCGCTCGGGCCGAGGAAGTCGATGGTCACCTGGTAGTCGGAGGTCTCCGAACTGTGGTTGGTGACGGTGACCTCGACGCTCGGCCACTTGCTGAAGTTGTTGACGCCGCACGAGGTGATCTTCGCGTCCCCCGGGGCCGACTTCCCGCTGCCGCCATCCTCCGGGGAGGCGCTGACGGCCGAGGAGTCGTTCCCCGAACTTCCCTTGTCCGCCCCCGTATTGAGGGCGAAGGCGACGCTGCCGCCGATGACGACGACGATGGCGACGGCCCCGAAGCCGAGTATCTTGCCCGCGCCCGTTTTCTTCGGCGGCCGGCTCCAGTCCGGCTCCTGGGGCGGCGGGTACTGGCCCGGTGGTGAGGCGTGCGACGGCTGAGACATGGTGAACCCCCTGAGGCTCGGATGTGAAGACACCGTGGCAGAGCTTCACCATGCGCGCAGAGACAAGAGCTGTCTGTAATGTTGCCGTGACCGATCCGGTACAGATCATTCCTGATAAGTGAGCATCAGGGGCCCGATCGGATTCGTACGACCGTGCCCCGCCTGCCGTCCCGCCGCCCCGACGCCCGCCCCCTGACGGCCCGTCGCCCGTCGGTCACCTGGCGGAAACGGAAGGGGAGCGCCCGCACGACGGAACGGACGCTCCCCTTCGGCCGGGAAAGGTCCCGGAAGTGTCAGCCGGTCAGGCCACGGCGCGTCAGCAGCGGCTCGATGCGCGGCGCCCTGCCGCGGAAGCCCTCGAACGCGGCCATCGGGTCGACGCTGCCGCCGCGGGAGAGCAGTTCACGGCGGAAGGTGTCACCGTTCTCACGCCGCATGCCGCCGTTCTCCTTGAACCACTCCACGGTGTCGGCGTCGAGCACCTCGCTCCAGATGTAGGAGTAGTAGCCCGCGCTGTAGCCGTGGGCGAAGATGTGCGCGAAGTAGGTGCTGCGGTAGCGCGGCGGGACCGCCGGCAGCGCGAGCCCGGCCTCCTTGAGCGCGGCGGCCTCGAACTCCTCGGCGTCGCCCGGGTCGTGACCGGCCGGGATGGTGTGCCAGGCCCAGTCGAGCACGGCGGCCGCCAGGTACTCCACCGTGCGGAAGCCCTGCCCGAAGCGCTCCGCGGCCTCCATCCGTTCCACCAGCTCGGCGGGCATGGGCTCGTCGGTCCGCTGGTGGCGGGCGTAGTGGGCCAGCACCTCGGGCCAGGTCACCCACATCTCGTTGACCTGGGAGGGGTATTCGACGAAGTCGCGCGGGACGGCCGTGCCGGAGAAGAAGGGGTGGCGCACGTCGGAGAACAGGCCGTGCAGGGCGTGGCCGAACTCGTGGAAGAGGGTGTTGACCTCGTCGTAGGTGAGCAGGGCCGGCTCACCGGCGGCCGGCTTGGCGACGTTCAGGTTGTTGACCACGACGGGCTTGCGGCCGAAGAGCCCGGACTGGTCGACCAGGCTGTTCATCCAGGCACCGCCGCGCTTGGAGGCCCGGGCGAAGTAGTCGCCGAGGTAGAGGCCGAGCGGCGAGCCGTCGGCGTTGAAGACCTCGAAGACCCGGACGTCGGGGTGGTAGCCGACGAGGTCGGTGCGCTCGGTGAAGCTCAGCCCGTAGACCTGGCCGGCCGCGTGGAAGACGCCGTCCCGGAGTACCCGGTCCAGCTCGAAGTAGGGGCGCATGGCGGCAGTGTCGATGTCGTACTCGGCCTTGCGGACCTTCTCCGACCAGTACGTCCAGTCCCAGGCGGAGAAGTCCTCCAGCCCGGAGGCGGCGGCCAGGGCCGCGGCCTCACGCTCGGCGTTGGCGACCGCGGGCGGCACGAGCCGGGTGAGCAGGGAGGTCACCGCCTCGGGGGTACCGGCGGTCTGGTCGGCGACGACGTACGCGGCGTGGTTCTCGTAGCCGAGCAGGGCGGCGCGCTCGGCCCGCAGCCGGGCGAGCCGGGCGGTGAGTTCGCGGTTGGAGGTCAGCCCGCGGCCGAGCGAGGCCTCCAGCAGGCGCCGGCGCAGGGCACGGTCGTCGAGCGAGGCCAGTTCGGACTGGTTGGAGAAGTTCTTCAGGCTGAGGACGTACTTGCCGTCGTGGCCGAGGGCGGTGGCGTTGGCGGCCGCGGCGGCGACGGCGTCGGGTGAGAGCCCTGACAGCTCGTCGGCGTCGTCGAGCACGAGGGCGGCGGCCTTGGTGTCGGCGAACAGGTTCTGCTCGAAGGCCGTGGAGGCCTCCGCGATCTCCGCGTTGAGCGCCCTCAAGCGCTCGCGGCCCTCCTCGGTGAGCTCGGCGCCCGCGCGGACGAAGCGGGTGTGGTAGCGCTCCAGCAGCCTCAGCGCCTCGGCGTCCAGGCCGAGTTCCGCGCGCCGGTCGTACAGCGCCTTGACGCGGGCGTAGAGGGCGGGGTCCAGGTGGATGGCGTCGGCGTGGGCGGCGAGGGCGGGGTTGATCCTGGCCTCGATCTCCTGGATGCCCGGACCGGTGTCGGCGCTCGCGCGGTTGAAGAAGACCTTCGACACGCGGTCCAGCAGGTCCCCGGAGCGCTCCAGGGCCACGATGGTGTTCTCGAAACCCGGCGGTTCGGGGTCCGCGGCGACGGCCCCGGTCTCGGCGAGCTGCTCGGCCATCCCCTGCTCGAAGGCGGGAAGGTAGTGCTCCTCGCGGATGTCCGCGAACGGCGGCAGTTCGTACGGGAGGGTGCTCGGGCTGAGGAAGGGATTCGTCGAGGTCACCCCACCGACCTTACGCCCGGTGCCTGCCGCCCGGAGGCGGCCTTCCCTAGGATGCCCGGATGGCAGCTACGCGTACGGACGGCCGGGTGGAGCGCGGCAACCAGACCCGCCGGCTGGTGCTGGAGCGCACCATGGCGATCGCCTCGGTCGAGGGTCTGGAAGGGCTGTCCCTGGGCCGGCTGGCGAGCGAGCTCGGACTCAGCAAGAGCGGGGTGTTCGCCCTGTTCGGTTCGAAGGAGGAACTGCAGCTCGCCACCGTGCGGGCGGCCCGCGAGGTGTACGTACGGCAGGTCGTGGAACCCTCGCGGGAGCTGCCCGCGGGGCTGGCGCGGGTGTGGCGGCTGTGCGGGTCGTACCTGGACCACTCGCGGCGGCGGGTGTTCCCCGGCGGCTGTTTCTTGTTCGCGGTGTCGGCGGAGTTCGGGGCCCGCAGTGGGCCCGTGCACGACGCCGTCGCCCAGGCCCGGCTGGAGTGGACCACGTACGTCGAGATCACCCTCGAGAAGGCCCGCCGGGCGGGGCAGCTGCGCGCGGACACCGACGTCCCGCTGCTGGCCTTCGAGCTGATCGCGCTGATGGACAGCGGCAACCTGCAGTCCGTGCTCTTCGACGACGCCAGGGCCTACACCCGGGCGGGCACCGCGATCCTCGACCGCCTCAGGGCCGCCGCCGAGGGGGCCGCGGAAGAGGTGTCCTCGGTGTCCTCGCTGCCCACCCGCTACGAGGGCTGACGGAGGGCGGAGGAGGGACACGGCGTCCCGCAGCCGGACCGCTTCTCCGACAATCGGTGGGGCCGGTCTTGCCTCCGCCACGTTTGTCACCGTTACGCGGGCTTCGCGTCACAGATGATCAACAGCCCCTTCCGCCCTTGATCGCATGTCGTTGTCCCGGCGAGGCCGGCCACCCCCCGAGGCCGGCGCATGGGAGGTGCGTGGGAGATGACGGACCGGACCCTCTGGTCGTACGCCGAGATCGCCGCTCACATCCGGGTGCAGGTCGACACCGTGCGCTCGTACCGCAAGCACGGGCACCTGCCGCCCCCCGACGTCGTGGAGGGCGGCAAGCCCTTCTGGTACGCGGACACCGTCCGTCTGTGGAGTTCCCGCCGCCCGGGGAACCGCGGGCGCCGGGAGTCCGACTGACGCCGGCCCCGCCGCCGCTCAGCCCGAGCGGGCCGGCTCCGGCACCGGCTCCGCGTCCGGCTCCGGGTGGGGGTCGTGCTCCTCCCGCACGGGGGCCCCGCCCGGGTCCCCGCCCTCGCTCAGCCCGAACCGGTCGTACAGCGCCTTGAGCGGTCGCGGCGCCCACCAGGTGGCCCGCCCGGTCAGCCGCATCACGGCCGGCACGAGCAGGGTGCGCACCACCATCGCGTCCATCAGCACGGCCAGCGCGATGCCCAGGCCCAGCATCTTGGTGTTGGCGATCCGGGAGGTGCCGATGGCCACCATCACCACCGCCAGGATCACCGCGGCCGCCGTGATGAGACCGCCGGTGCGGCGCACCCCGAAGACGACGGCCGCACGGTGGTCACCGCTGCGGTCGTGCTCCTCCTTGATGCGCGACAGGAGGAAGACCCCGTAGTCCATCGAGAGGCCGAAGGCGACACAGAACATCAGCACCGGCAGCGTCGTCTCGATGCTCCCCGTCGCGGTGAAGTCGAGAACCCCGGACAGGTGACCGTCCTGGAACACCCACACCACCGCGCCGAACATGGCGGTGAGGCTCAGGGCGTTGAGCAGCACGGCCTGCAGTGGGATCACCACGCTGCCGGTGAGGAGGAAGACCAGAAGCAACGTCACGGCGACGATCAGGGCGGCCGCCCAGGGCAGACGCTCGGCTATGACGTCCTTGGTGTCGACCAGTTGGGCCGCGGTACCGGTGGCGGAGGCCTTGAAGGGGGCCTCGACCGCCCGGATCCTGCCGACCAGGTCCTGGCTCGCCTCGTCCACGGACTCCGCCTTCGGCAGCACGGTCAGGTACGCCGCACCGTCGGTGACCCTGGCGGCCTCGGCCGGGCCGGGCGCCGCGGTCCGGCGGCCCTGCGCGTACTGGCCGGCCGGGCCGTCGACGACGACCACTCCGGGCAGCGCGGACAGCCTTCCGCTGTAGTCGCCGAGTTGCTCCGCGGTGGGGCGGCCCTCGGCGAGGACGGTGATCTCGCCGCCCGGGTTGCCGGGGAAGCCGTCCCGTATGTGCTGCTGCACGACGTGCGCCTCGGCGGTGGCCGGCAGCTGACGGTCGTCGGCGGTGCCGAACTGCACCTGCAGGAAGGGCAGCCCGAGCAGGACCAGCCCGGCAACCGTGCCGATCGCGAACAGCGGGGCGCGGCGCATCACCAGCCGCGCGAGCCGTGCGTAGCCCGCCCCCGGCTCCTGCCCGGACTGCTCCGTGCGCCGGCGCGGCAGGACGCGGCGCAGGTCGAGGGAGTTGACCCGGTGACCGAGCAGCACCAGGGCGGCGGGCAGGATCACCAGCGCCGCGGCGGCCGCGAGCAGCACCACGGCGATGCCGGCGTAGGCGAACGAGCGCAGGAAGTACTGCGGGAAGAGGAACATCGCGGAGAGCGCGGCCGCCACCGTGAGGGCCGAGAAGAGCACCGTGCGTCCCGCCGTGCGCAGGGTGGCGGCCACGGCGGTCAGCGGGTCGGCGCCGGTGTCCAGCTCCTCCCGGAAGCGGCGGACGACGAACAGGGCGTAGTCGATGGCGAGTCCGAGGCCCAGTGCCGTGGTGAGGTTCTGCGCGAAGATCGAGACGTCCGTGAAGGACGTCAGACCCCGCAGCACGGCATTGGTCCCGAGGATCGCCACGATGCCGACGCCCAGCGGCAGGACGGCCGCGACGGCACTGCCGAACACCATGACCAGCAGCAGGAGGGTGATCGGCAGGGCGATGAGCTCGGCGCGCGCCAGGTCCTCCTGGATCGTGCTCTGCAGTTCGTGCCGGAAGGCGGCCATGCCGCCGACCTTGACCCGCACCGCGCCCTGCCCGCCCCGGAACTCGGGGGCGATGCGCTCGACGGCCTCGGCGACGGCGTCGTCGTCGCCCCCGATCCGCGCGGCGATCACGGCCTCACGGCCGTCCTCGGCGCGCAACCCGGGCGCCTTGGTGGTCCAGTACGAGGTGACGCCGGCGATGTCCTCGTCCGCCGCGAGCCGGCGGCCGAGCTCCCGTCCCGCGGCCGCCACCTCCGGGGAGTCCACACCGGCGCCCCGTCCCTCGACGAGGAGGATCAGATTGGGCTGCGCATCCGGGAAGTACCGCTCCAGCGCCTCGGCCGCGTAGGCCGACTCCGAGCCCGGGGCCTCCCAGCCACCGCCGCGCAGCCGGTCCGCCACACCGCTGCCCGCGACCACGGACAGGGCGGTGAACAGCAGCGCGAGCAACAGCGTCAGGCGTGGGCGGGCGGTCATCGCCCGGGCCCAGCCCCGCGGCGGGCGCTCTCGGTTGACATCCGACATGGCAGAGGTGTCCCCTCCCCTGAGGAACCGCCGTAAAATGGCGAACACGAGCGACCACTCGCGTTTCTCCAGAATGCGAGCGACCACTCGCGTTTGTCAAAGGTGATTGGGGATTACACGTGTCTGAGGAGCAGAGGCCTCGGCGCCGGCAGGCCCGCGGCGAACGGCGCGTGGCACAGCTGCTGGCGGCGGCTTCCGACGTGTTCTGCAAGGTCGGCTACACCGCCGCCACCACGAACGCGATCGCCCGCGAGGCGGGCGTGTCCCCCGGCACGCTCTACCAGTTCTTCCCGAACAAGGAGGCCATCGCCATCGAGCTGGGCGGCATCCTCAACCAGCGGATGCGCGAGGGGCACGGGGAGCTGTTCACCCCCGAGAACGCCTCGTTGCCGCTGCGCGAGATGCTCGAGGTCATCGTCGACCCGATGATCGAGTTCAACTGCCAGAACCCCGCCTTCCTGGCCCTGGTCCACGACAGCGACATCCCCGGGACGGTCGTCGTGGAGCACGACGCGCTGCACAGCTCCCTGCTGGAGCGCGTGGAGACCCTCCTCGGACTGCGCGCCCCCGCCCTCTCGGCCACCGAACGCGCGCGGGTGGCCTCGATGGCCTTCGGCCTGTTCAAGGCCGGCCTGGCCCTGATCCTGGCGCACGAGGGCGCCGAGCGGGAGGCGTACGTCGGCGAGCTCAAGGCCGCGCTCTACGGCTACCTCGCCCCGCACGTCGGCACCGGGCCCGTCCCCCTGACGGAAGCCGGCCGGACCCCCGCAGCCACCTCCTGAGAGCGCGGCGGCCGGCACGCGGCCCCCGCCCTCTCGCCGGCCCGCCTCAGCGACGCAGCGCCCGGTCCGCCGGCTCCCCCCGCCGGCCTTCCGCGTGCCGGTCCTCGCCCTTCCCGGCCTCCGCCTCCGCCGCGTCCGCCCCCGCAGGCGCGCCGCCGCCGGTGGCCACCACACGGCCGGGGGAAGCCATGCCCTCCCCGGCCGAGCGGCGCCCGGAGAGCAGCTGCGCCACGCTGCCGATTCCGGCCACGGCCAGGGAGACGCCGAGGCCCAGCGCGACGGCGTACAGCGAGTTGGACATGGCGAGGCCGCCGAAGTAGCCCAGGCCCACCGAATACGTCGCCCAGACCGCCTCGGCCACGCCCGCCCCGATCAGGTAGCGGCCGGCCGGATAGCGCACGATGCCCGCCGCGAGGCCGCCGACGACCCGCCCGCTGGGCAGGAACCGGACGGCGATGACGAAGGGCACACCGTGCCGCTCTATCCGGACGCTGGCCCATTCCAGCAGCGCACGGCGGCGCGGCCGCCGGTAGAGCCTGGTCAGCACCCGGCCGCTGACGGCCCGGCCGGTCCGGTGGATCAGCAGGTCGCCCGCGAGGGCGCTGCCGGCGACGACCAGCAGGACGAGCGCGATGGACAGCCGTCCCTGGGCGGCGAGCACGCCCCCGGTGACCAGGAGCGCCGCGTTGGGCACCAGAGGAGGCGCGGTGGTCGCGGCGAGCACCGCGTACGCCCAGAAGACGTGGCCGTCCCGCAGGTACCCCTCGAGGCCCGCGGTGAAGTCGAGGGCCGACACGATCCGTGCAACGTCCATGCGGCCGCCCCTCTTCCCGCCCCGGCCCGTCCCCGCGTCCCGTCCCAGGCCCCCAACGCTCGCAGGGCCGCGACGGCGGGGGCAAGGCGATTTCACCGGGATCGGGGCATTCCCAGGGTTTTCCCGGGGGCGCCTCATCCTCAGGTACGGGGCCGCGGGGTCCGGCTGTGGCGCGGGGAGTACGCCCGGCGTACACCCCCGGTCCCGGCGGGCGGCGGCTCAGCGGCCGAGCAGCTCGCCGCCGTTGCACTGCAGGATCTCCCCGGTGATGAAACCGGCCTCCGGGGAGGCGAGGAAGAGCACCGCGGAGGCGACGTCCTCGGGCCGTCCGACCCGGCCGAGGAGGGTCCGGCCGGCCCGGCGGGTCTGCTCGGCGGCGTCGAGCCGGGCGCCGAAGAACTCTGTGCCCGCCACGGTGCCCGGCGCGACGATGTTGCAAGTCACCCCGCGCGGACCGAGCTGGGCCGCCAGGGAGTGGTTCCAGGCGTGCAGGGCGGCCTTGGAGGCCCCGTAGGAGCCCCCGCCGCGCAGGGCGGCCACCGAGGTGACGGTGATGACCCGGCCGCCCTCGGGGAGCCGGTCGCGTACGGATTCGGTCACCAGCACGGCGGTGAGGACGTTGCGCTCGAAGTCGCCGCGCCAGCGGGCCAGCACCCCGTGCGGGCCGGCGCCGATCGCGAGTTCCCGGCTGCCGGCGTTGTTGACCAGGACGTCGATGCGCCGGGGCAGCCGTGCCAGGGTCGCCTCCACGTCGTCGGGGTCGGCGAGGTCGCAGGCGACCGGGGTGACGTCGTAGCCGTGGTGGGAGCGCAGGTCGTCGGCGGTGGCGCGCAGCACCTCGCGGCGCCGGCCGACGATGGTCACGTGGTCGCCGGCCTCGGCGAAGAGGGTGGCCACCGACCGGCCGATGCCCGTTCCCCCGCCGGTCACCACGACGTGCCGGCCCACACTTGCGTTCTGCGACATCACGCTCCGCCCCTCGAGGAGGGACAGCACGTTACGGGACCTCGCTTACGCGACGGACACGGGGGTGCGCCATGATACGGATGGCGTAGAAGATACGTAGGCATGACCGAGATCACACTGGCTGGAACGTAACCTTTTGGTTTACGAGGGGGTCTAACCGAGCGAAGACACCGGGCTCCCGGCGGACTCGGTGAGATGATGAGCGGGTTGTCTTTGGGGGACAGCCCGGTCGCCATGCCGGGGCGAACTGCCCGGAGAGCTTTGAGCGGCCCTCCCGGGTGGTTTGGTCCGGTTGGGCGAGCGCACCCAAAGAACGCCCGGTACGGACCCGTGGGGGGATCCGCTCCGGGAAACGGGAGCGCCCCGTGCCGAACCCGTGGGGGGATTCGGCGCGGGGCGTTTCTCTTCGTGCGGGACGCTCGCGTCAGCGGGCCTCGACCGGGACGTAGTCCCGCTCGACGACGCCCGTGTAGACCTGGCGCGGACGGCCGATCCGGGAACCCGGCTCGGTGATCATCTCGTGCCACTGCGCGATCCAGCCGGGGAGCCGGCCGAGCGCGAAGAGCACCGTGAACATCGTGGTCGGGAAGCCCATGGCCCGGTAGATCAGGCCGGTGTAGAAGTCCACGTTCGGGTACAGGTTGCGCGAGACGAAGTAGTCGTCGCTGAGCGCGTGCTCCTCCAGCTTCAGCGCGATGTCCAGCAGCTCGTCGGACTTGCCGAGCGCGGAGAGGACGTCGTGGGCGGCGGCCTTGATGATCTTCGCCCGGGGGTCGAAGCTCTTGTAGACCCGGTGGCCGAAGCCCATCAGGCGGACGCCGTCCTCCTTGTTCTTCACCTTGCGGATGAAGGCGTCCACGTCGCCGCCGTCGGCCTGGATGGCCTCCAGCATCTCCAGCACGCTCTGGTTGGCGCCGCCGTGCAGCGGGCCCCACAGGGCGTTGATGCCCGCGGAGATCGACGCGAACAGGTTGGCCTGCGAGGAGCCGACCAGGCGGACGGTGGAGGTGGAGCAGTTCTGCTCGTGGTCCGCGTGGAGGATGAGGAGCTTGTCCAGGGCGTCGACGACGACCGGGTTGAGCTCGTACTCCTCGGCGGGCACGGCGAAGGTCATGCGCAGGAAGTTCTCGACGTAGCCGAGGTCGTTGCGCGGGTAGACGAAGGGGTGGCCGACCGACTTCTTGTAGGCGTACGCCGCGATCGTCGGCAGCTTGGCGATGAGCCGGATCGTCGACAGGTAGCGCTGCTTCTCGTCGAACGGGTTGTGGCTGTCCTGGTAGAAGGTCGACAGCGCGCTGACCACGGAGGACAGCATCGCCATCGGGTGGGCGTCCCGCGGGAAGCCCTGGAAGAACCGCTTGACGTCCTCGTGGAGGAGCGTGTGCTGCGTGATGTCGCCGCGGAAGGCGGCGAGCTCGTCGACGGTGGGGAGCTCACCGTTGATGAGAAGGTACGCGGTCTCCAGGAAGGTTCCGCGTTCGGCGATCTGCTCGATGGGGAAGCCGCGGTAGCGGAGGATTCCCTGCTCGCCGTCGAGGTAGGTGACCGCGGACTTGTAGGCCGCGGTGTTGCCGTAGCCGCTGTCCAGGGTGACCAGGCCGGTGTCGGCGCGCAGCCTGCCGATGTCGAAGCCGTTGTCCCCAACGGTGCCCTCGATCACCGGGTAGCTGTACTCGCTGTCCCCGTACCGCAGTACTACAGAGTTGTCGCTCACGTCATTCCCTCACCGACGTCGTGCCTCTTCTTCGAGGTTGGTAGGTGCCCTGACTACCCCTACTGTCCCCCATTTGGCGTGGCCACGTGCACTCGGGGTCGGTCGGGGAGCCGAATGGTGGCACCCAGTGCCTATTTTGCCGCCCGCGCCAGCCGGTGGTCGAGGGCCGTGAAGCGTCTGCCTGCGGAGACGGTACGGACCGCCTGGCCGATCGCCCTGCGCGAACCCACGAGCACGACCAGGCGCTTTGCCCGGGTAACGGCGGTATACAGCAGGTTCCGCTGGAGCATCATCCATGCGCCGGTGGTGACGGGGATCACGACGGCGGGGTATTCGCTGCCCTGTGACCGGTGGATCGTCACCGCGTAGGCGTGCGCCAGCTCGTCCAGCTCGTCGAAGTCGTAAGGGATCTCCTCGTCCTCGTCGGTCAGTACGGTGAGCCGCTGCTCCACGGTGTCCAGGGAGGTGACGACCCCCACGGTTCCATTGAAGACGCCATTGGCGCCTTTTTCATAGTTGTTCCTGATCTGTGTCACCTTGTCGCCGACGCGGAAGGTCCGGCCGCCGAAGCGCCGCTCCGGCAGGTCGGGGCGGGCCGGGGTGACCGCCTGCTGCAGCAGCCCGTTCAGCACGCCGGCGCCCGCGGGGCCGCGGTGCATGGGGGCGAGCACCTGGACGTCGCGGCGCGGGTCGAGGCCGAACCGGCGCGGGATGCGGCGGGCCGCCACGTCCACCGTGAGCCGGGCCGTCTCCTCGCCGTCCTCCTCCACGAAGAGGAAGAAGTCGTCGAGTCCCTGGGTGACCGGGTGCGCTCCGGAGTTGATCCGGTGCGCGTTGGTCACCACGCCGGACTGCTGGGCCTGCCGGAAGATGCGGGTCAGCCGGACGGACGGGACGGGACCGCCCTCGGCCAGCAGATCACGCAGCACCTCGCCGGCGCCGACGCTGGGCAACTGGTCCACATCGCCGACGAAGAGCAGGTGCGCCCCCGGCGGCACGGCCTTGACCAGCTTGTTCGCCAGCAGCAGGTCGAGCATCGAGGCCTCGTCGACGACGACCAGGTCGGCGTCGAGGGGCCGGTCCCGGTCGTACGCGGCGTCCCCGCCCGGCTTGAGCTCCAGCAGCCGGTGGACCGTCGACGCCTCGGCCCCGGTCAGCTCCGCCAGCCGCTTGGCCGCCCGTCCCGTCGGCGCGGCCAGCAGGACCTTGGCCTTCTTCGCCCGCGCCAGTTCCACCACGGACTTGACCGTGAAGGACTTCCCGCAGCCAGGACCGCCGGTCAGCACGGCGACCTTCTCGGTGAGCGCCAGCCGCACCGCCTGCTGCTGCTCGGGGGCGAGGTCCGCGCCCGTGCGCTCGGCGAGCCAGGCCAGCGCCTTCTCCCAGTCGACGTCGTGGAAGGCGGGCATCCGGTCCTCCGGGCCGCGCAGCAGCCGCAGCAGCGAGCCGGCCAGGGAGATCTCCGCCCGGTGGAAGGGCACCAGGTAGACCGCGCGGACCGGGTCGCCACCGCCGTCGGGGGCGGGCACGGGCTCGACGACCACCCCCTCCTCGCCGGCCAGCTCCGCGAGGCAGTCGATGACCAGGCCGGTGTCCACCTGGAGGAGCTTCACCGCGTCGGAGAGCAACTGCTCCTCGGGCAGGAAGCAGTTGCCGCTGTCGGTCGCCTGGGAAAGGGCGTACTGGAGGCCGGCCTTGACCCGGTCGGGGCTGTCGTGCGGGATGCCGACGGCCTGCGCGATCCGGTCCGCGGTGAGGAAGCCGATGCCCCAGACGTCGGCCGCCAGCCGGTAGGGCTGGTTCTTCACCACGGAGATCGAGGAGTCGCCGTACTCCTTGTAGATCCGCACCGCGATCGAGGTCGACACGCCCACGCCCTGGAGGAAGACCATGACCTCCTTGATCGCCTTCTGCTCCTCCCACGCGGCGCCGATCAGCTTGGTGCGCTTGGGACCGAGACCCGGGACCTCCACCAGCCGGGCGGGCTCCTGCTCGATGACGTCCAGGGTGGCGGTGCCGAAGTGCTCGACGATCCGCTCGGCGATGCGCGGGCCGATGCCCTTGATCAGCCCGGAGCCGAGGTAACGCCGAATGCCCTGGATCGTGGCCGGGAGGACGGTGGTGTAGTTCTCGACGGTGAACTGCTTGCCGTACTGCGGGTGGGAGCCCCAACGGCCCTCCATCCGCAGCGACTCCCCCGGCTGGGCACCCAGCAGCGAGCCGACCACGGTCAGCAGGTCGCCGCCGCCCCGGCCGGTGTCGACCCGGGCGACCGTGTACCCGTTCTCCTCATTCGCATAGGTGATCCGCTCGAGGACGCCCTCGACGACGGCCGGTCTCAACTCCCCCACGGCGCGGGCCACCTCCTCGGATCTGCGATGTGATCCGACGGTACCGCCCGGCCCCGACAGACCGCCGGGACCCTGTGGACAACTCCCCCCGGCCGCCTCTCGGAATGTAACGATCCGGTTTCGTGCTCTTGCCTCGAAGCATGTAATCGATTCCAATCCTCTTTGTAATCGATTCCACGAGGAGGTGGGACGGGTGGCGAGCATCAAGGACGTGGCATCACGCGCCGGTGTCTCCGTCGCGACGGTCTCCCGCGTGCTCAACGACCACCCGGCGGTCCGCCCGGGCACCCGCACCCGGGTGCTGGAGGCCGTGGCCGAACTCGGCTACCGGCCCAACGCGGTGGCGCGCTCCCTGCGCACCGACCAGACCCGGACCCTCGGCCTGGTCATCAGCGACGTGCTGAACCCCTTCTTCACCGAGCTCGCCCGCTCCGTGGAGGACGAGGCCAGGGCGCTGGGCTACAGCGTGATCATCGGCAACGCCGACGAGCGGCCGGAGCAGCAGGACCACCACATCCGCACGCTGCTGGACCGCCGCATCGACGGACTGCTGGTCAGTCCCACCGACGGCGGTTCCCCGCTGATCCTGGACGCGGTGCGCTCCGGCACCCCGATGGTCTTCGTCGACCGCTGGATCCCCGGCATAGGCAACGACGTCCCGGTGGTCCGCACCGACGGCTGCGACGCGGTGCGCGACCTGGTCGCCCACCTCCACGGCCTGGGCCACCGCCGGCTGGCGATCATCGCGGGCCCCGCCGCGACCACCACGGGCCGCGAGCGCGTGCAGGCCTTCCGCGAGGCACTGGCCGCCTTCGGCCTGCCGCTGCCCGACGAGTACGTCGGGCAGGGCGACTTCCAGGCCGACAGCGGCCGCCGGGCCGTCGCCCGCTTCCTCGACCTGCCGGTCCCGCCCGACGTGGTCTTCGCCGCGGACAACCTCATGGCGCTCGGCGCCATGGACGAGATCCGCGCCCGCGGCCTGCGCGTGCCCGACGACATCGCGCTCGCCGCCTTCGACGACATCCCCTGGTTCCTCCACACCGATCCGCCGATCACCGCCATCGCCCAGCCCACGGGCGAACTCGGCCGCGCGGCCGTGCGCTCGCTGATCGACCGCGTGGAGGGCAGGCCGGCGCCGTCGGTCACCGTCTCCGCCCGTCTCGTAGTCCGCCGCTCCTGCGGCGCGTCCGAAGGGAGCCCCCGTTGAGCACGAGCAGCCCCGAGCTCCTCCGCATGGAGGGCGTCCGCAAGGTGTTCCCCGGTGTGGTGGCCCTCGACGGCGTCGACTTCGACCTGCGCGGAGGCGAGGTGCACGTCCTGCTCGGCGAGAACGGCGCGGGCAAGAGCACCCTGATCAAGATGCTCTCCGGCGCGAACCGCCCCGACGGGGGCCGGATCCTCGTCGACGGCGACGAGGTGCGCATCCACGGTGCGCAGGACGCCGAGAAGCTGGGCATCACGACCATCTACCAGGAGTTCAACCTCGTCCCGGCGCTGAGCGTCGCCGAGAACATCTTCCTGGGCCGCCAGCCGCGCCGTCTGGGCCTGGTGAACCGCAAGCAGATGAACGCGGACGCCGCGGCCCTGCTGGCCCGGGTCGGTGTGGACGTCGACCCGCGCACCCCGGTCTCCGAACTGGGCATCGCCCGCCTGCAGATGGTGGAGATCGCCAAGGCACTCAGCCTGGAGGCGCGCGTCCTGATCATGGACGAGCCGACCGCCGTCCTCACCAGCGAGGAGGTCGACAAGCTCTTCCGGATCGTGCGCAAGCTGCGCGAGGACGGCGTCGGCATCGTCTTCATCACCCACCACCTGGAGGAGATCGCCGCCCTCGGCGACCGCGTCACCGTCCTGCGCGACGGCCGCAGCGTCGCCCAGGTGCCCGCGAGCACCCCCGAGGACGAACTCGTCCGGCTGATGGTCGGCCGCAGCATCGAGCAGCAGTACCCGCGAGAGCGCGCCGAAGCGGGCGCGCCCCTGCTGCGGGTCGAGGGCCTCACCCGGGGCGGCGTCTTCCACGACGTGAGTTTCGAGGTGCGGGCCGGCGAGGTCGTGGGCCTGGCGGGCCTCGTCGGCGCCGGACGCACCGAGGTCGTCCGCGCGGTCTTCGGCGCCGACCCGTACGACTCCGGCACGGTCGAGGTGCTGGGCAGGCGGCTGCGCCGCCACGACGTCAACGCCGCCATGGACGCGGGCATCGGCCTGGTGCCCGAGGACCGCAAGGGCCAGGGCCTGGTGCTGGACGCCACCATCCAGGAGAACCTGGGCCTGGTCACCCTCGGACGCGCGACCCGCGCCGGGTTCGTCGACCGGGCCGGGCAGCGCAAGGCGGCGGACCGGATCTCCGGGCAGCTCAAGGTCCGCATGGCCGGGCTCCACCAGCACGTGCGCACCCTGTCGGGCGGCAACCAGCAGAAGGTCGTCATCGGCAAGTGGCTGCTGGCCGACACCAAGGTGCTCATCCTCGACGAACCGACCCGGGGCATCGACGTCGGCGCCAAGGTCGAGATCTACCAGCTCATCAACGAACTCACGGCCTCCGGCCACGCGGTGCTGATGATCTCCAGCGACCTCCCCGAGGTGCTGGGCATGAGCGACCGCGTCCTGGTGATGTCCCAGGGCCGGATCGCCGGCGAACTCCCCGCGCACGAGGCCACCCAGGACTCCGTCATGGCCCTGGCCGTCGGCACAGCGCCCGCCGAGGGCGGCAACGCAACAGCAACGAAGGATGTGGAGGGCTCCCGTGGCCACTGACACGCTCAAAAGCAGTACGGACACGGGCGGCGTCGCCGCGGCACGCCGTGTGCTCCTCAACAACGGCGCGCTCAGCGCCCTGGTCGTCCTGCTCGTGGCACTGTCGTTCCTGTCGGGCGACTTCCTGTCCACGCAGAACCTGCTCAACGTCGGCGTCCAGGCGGCGGTCGTCGCCATCCTCGCCTTCGGCTCCACCTTCGTGATCGTCGCGGCCGGCATCGACCTGTCGGTGGGCTCGGTCGCGGCGCTCTCCGCGACGGTGCTGGCCTGGAGCGCGAGTTCGGCCGGCCTGCCGGTGTGGCTGGCGGTCGTGCTGTCCGTCGCCACCGGTGTCGCCAGCGGCCTCCTGAGCGGCCTGCTGATCTCCTTCGGCAAGCTGCCGCCGTTCATCGCGACCCTCGCGATGCTCTCGATCGGCCGCGGCCTCACCCTGGTCATCTCCCAGGGCAGCCCCATCGCGTTCCCCGACTCCGTCTCCCACCTGGGCGACACCATCGGCGGCTGGCTGCCCGTACCGGTCCTGGTGATGATCGTCGCGGGCGCCGCCACGGCGATCATCCTCGGCCGCACCTACATGGGCCGTGCCATGTACGCGATCGGCGGCAACGAGGAGGCGGCCCGCCTCTCCGGCATCCGCGTCAAGCGCCAGAAGATCATCATCTACGCGCTGTCCGGCCTCTTCGCCGCGGTCGCGGGCATCGTGCTCGCCTCCCGTCTCGCCTCGGCGCAGCCGCAGGCCGCGTACGGCTACGAGCTGGACGCCATCGCGGCGGTCGTCATCGGCGGCGCCAGCCTCTCCGGCGGCGTCGGCAAGGCGTCCGGCACCCTGATCGGCGCGCTGATCCTCGCCGTCCTCCGCAACGGCCTCAACCTCCTCTCGGTCTCCGCCTTCTGGCAGCAGGTCGTCATCGGCGCGGTCATCGCGCTGGCCGTCCTGCTCGACACCCTGCGCCGCCGCGCCTGACGCGCCGCGCGCACCCCGGACCCCCTCTTCTTCTCCGCACCGCACCAGCAAGGAACCCTCATGCGCACCAAGCTCATCTCCGCCACCACCGTCGCCGTCGCCGCCCTCGCGCTCACCGCGACCGCCTGCAACTCCGGCTCCGGCTCGTCCTCCGACATCAAGGTGGGCCTGTCGGTCTCCACCCTCAACAACCCGTTCTTCGTGCAGCTGAAGGAGGGCGCGCAGGCCGAGGCGAAGAAGGAGGGCGTGGACCTGACCGTCACCGACGCGCAGAACGACGCGTCGCAGCAGGCCAACCAGCTGCAGAACTTCACCAGCCAGAACGTGAAGTCGATCGTCGTCAACCCGGTCGACTCCGACGCGGCCGGCCCCTCCGTCAAGGCCGCCAACAAGGCCGGCATCCCCGTCGTCGCGGCCGACCGCGGCGTCAACAACGCCGAGCTCGCCACCACCGTCGCCTCCGACAACGTCGAGGGCGGCCGGCTCGCCGCGAAGACCCTGGCCGAGTCGCTGGGCGGCAAGGGCACCGTGGTCGTCCTCCAGGGCACCGCGGGCACCTCCGCGGCCAACGAGCGCGGCCAGGGCTTCGACGAGGGCATCAAGGCCTACCCGGGCATCAAGGTCGTGGCCGAGCAGGCCGCCGACTTCGACCGCACCAAGGGCCTGGACGTCATGACCAACCTGCTGCAGGCCCACTCCGACGTCACCGGTGTCTTCGCGCAGAACGACGAGATGGCCCTCGGCGCCATCAAGGCGCTGGGCGACAAGGCCGGCAAGTCGGTCAAGGTCGTCGGCTTCGACGGCACTCCCGACGGCCTGACCGCGGTCAAGGCCGGCACCCTCACGGCGTCCGTCGCCCAGCAGCCGAAGGAGCTCGGCAAGCTGGCCGTGCAGAACGCGGTGAAGGCCGCCAAGGGCGAGAAGCTCGGCAGCCTGGTGAAGGTTCCGGTCAAGGTCGTCACCGAGAAGAACGTCGCCGACTTCTCCTCCTGACAGGCCGCACCGGTACGGCTGGACCCCGAAGGGACACGCAGATGCACGGCTACGACCTGGTGGTCGTAGGGTCGGCCAACGCCGACCTGGTGATCCACGTCGACCGCCGCCCCGCGGCGGGCGAGACGGTCCTCGGCTCGGACCTCGCCACCCACCCGGGTGGCAAGGGGGCCAACCAGGCCGTCGCCGCGGCCCGCCTGGGCGCGCGCACGGCGCTCCTCGCGCGGGTCGGCGACGACGCCCACGGGCGGCTGCTCACCGGTTCGCTGAGATCGGCCGGCGTCGACACCACCGGTGTCCTGAGCGGCGGCGCCCCCACGGGCGTCGCGCTGATCACCGTGGACCCCTCGGGCGACAACAGCATCGTGGTGTCGCCGGGCGCCAACGCCCGGCTCACCGCGGCGGACGTGGCCGGGGCGCGCGAGCTGCTGGCCGCCGCCAAGGTGATCTCGTTGCAACTGGAGATCCCCCTGGAGTCCGTGGCCGCCGCCGTGGCGACGGCCACGGAGGCCGGCACGCGGGTCGTACTGAACCCCTCGCCCCCCGCCGCGCTGCCGCGTGAGGTGCTCGCCGGCTGCGACCCCATCGTGGTCAACGAGCACGAGGCACGCGTCCTGCTCGGCACCGGGGCCGGGGACACCCCCGAGGCGTGGGCGGCGGGGCTGCTCGCGCTCGGCCCGCGCTCCGTGGTCGTCACGCTCGGCGCGGCGGGCGCGCTCGCCGCGACGGCGGACGGCACCGTGCGCATACCCAGCCCGCGCGTGTCCGCCGTCGACACCACCGGCGCCGGCGACTCCTTCACGGGGGCGCTGGCCTGGCGGCTCGGCGCGGGCGACGACCTGGTGACCGCGGTGCGGTTCGCGGTGCGGGTGGGCGCCGCCGCCGTCACGAAGCCGGGTGCGCAGGAATCCTTCCCCACCCTCGAAGAAGTGGGTCAGCTGTGAAGAAGTCCGGAATCCTCAACCGCCACCTCGCGGGCGCCCTCGCCGTGCTCGGCCACACCGACCTGGTCGTGGTCTGCGACGCGGGGCTCCCGATCCCTCCCGGGCCGATCGTCGTCGACCTCGCGTTCCGGGCCGGCACCCCGTCCTTCTCCGAGGTCCTCGACGGACTGCTGGAGGAACTGGTGGTGGAGGGCGCGATCGCGGCCAAGGAGGTCCGCGAGCACAATCCCGAGGTGACCGCCCGGCTCGACGGGGCCTTCCCCGACCTGGAGCTGGTCCCGCACGAGGAGTTCAAGGCCCGCACCCGGCAGGCCCGCCTCGTCGTCCGCACCGGCGAGTCCCGGCCGTACGCCAACGTCATCCTGCGCTGCGGCGTGCCCTTCTAGGCCGTACGCGTTGCGTACATCCGTCCGGCTGCGGTCGGCGGGCCGGGCGGGCGGATCGCGCGTAGCGTCCCGACCATGAGCGACCGACCGCTGAAGGACGAGGTGCTGGAGGAGCTGGGGGACGACCGGCTCCGGGAGATCACCGAGCTGCTCGGGACCGACGCCGACCAGGCGCAGCAGGTCGTGGGGAGCGCGGTGGCCTCGATCACCGGGGTGCTGACCGACGACGCGGTGACGCCCGGCGGCACCGCCGAGCTGTGCCAGGCCATGGAACAGGCCGCGAACGAGCCCGAGCCGCTGCCGGCGGCCGCCGTCGGCTTCGCCGGGGTGCAGGGCGGTACGGGGGCGGAACCGGGCCGCGGGGTGCTGGCGGCCGTACTGGCGAAGGTCGCCGGGCCGGCGGCGCGAGCGGTGGCCAAACGGACCGGGCTCCCGGTCGAGACGGTCACGGCGGTGCTGCAGACGGTGATCCCCGTGATGGCGGCCGTGCTGGCCCGGCGGGCCCGCGAGAAGCGCTGAGCGGCGGCGGGGCGCGAGGGCCGGGCAGGTCCCGGACGACCGGGCGGACATGGCGAAAGGGGTCCGGCTCGGCCGGACCCCTTTGGCGTTCCCCTCCCTCTGCGCGATGCCCCGAGCCCCCTCCGGGCTTCACGCTCTCCCCCACTCAAGACCCGTGTGAGGCCCCCCTCTGGGTCTTGACGGTACGTAGACACACCGGCCCCGGGGATGGTTGTACGGCTGCCGGAAAAAGTTTTCAGGGATTCACCGGAGCACGTGGCGGCGGTACCTGTCGGCCGTCTCGGCCAGCACCCCGGCCCCGTCCCGGGCCCACAGCGCGGGGTTGAAGATCTCCACCTCGACCGCTCCCGTGTAACCGGCCGCGTCCACCAGCTCGCGGAAGCCTCGGAGGTCGATGCAGCCGTCCCCGAGCTGGCCGCGGCCCAGGAGCACGCCCTCCGGGAGCGGGGTGACCCAGTCGGCGAGCTGGAACGCGGCGATCCGGCCGCCGGCGCCGGCCCGTGCGATGTCCTGGGGCGCCCGGTCGTCCCACCACAGGTGGTAGGTGTCCACGACGACGCCGACCTGCCGCGCGGGGAAACGTTCGGCGATGCCGAGGGCCTGGGCGAGGGTCGAGACCACGCAGCGGTCGGAGGCGTACATCGGGTGCAGCGGCTCGATCGCCAGCCGCACCCCGCGGTCCTCCGCGTACGGGGCGAGCCCGGCGACCGCGTCGGCGACGCGTTCACGGGCACCGGCGAGATCGCGGTCGCCGGCGGGAAGGCCACCGGAGACCAGGACGAGGGTGCCGGTGCCCAGGGCCGCCGCCTCGTCGACCGCCGCCCGGTTGTCGGCGAGGGCGGCGGCGCGCTCGTCCGGGTCGGAGGCGGTGAAGAAGCCCCCGCGGCAGAGCGTGGTGACCGTGAGCCCGGCCTCGCGCACCAGCTTCGCCGCGGCCTCGACGCCGTACTCGTGGACCGGGCCGCGCCACAGTCCGACGCCGGGGACACCGAGCGTCACCAGCCCCTCGACCAGTTCGGGGAGCGGCAGTTGCCGCACGGTCTCCTGGTTGACGCTGAGCCGCGCGAGGTCCCCGGAGGGCCGATTGTCAGTACGCAATGTCACACTCCGTACACGGAGAGAAGCCGGCGCACGCGCGAGGCGGCGAGCACCGGGTCGGGGAAGAGTCCGATCCGGTCCGCCAGTTCGTAGGCGCGGGCCAGATGGGGGAGGGAGCGTGCCGAGTGGAGACCACCGACCATCGTGAAGTGCGACTGGTGGCCGGCCAGCCAGGCCAGGAGGACGACGCCCGTCTTGTAGTGCCGGGTCGGGGCGCCGAAGAGGTGGCGGGAGAGCTCGACGGTGGGGTCGAGCAGTGCCCGGAAGCCCGCGGCGCCGCGGGCTTCGCGGGGGCCGTCGCCGCCGTCGCCCCCTTCGTCGTCCAGCAGGTGCAGGGCCCGCGCGGCGAGCGGCGCGAGCGGGTCGAAGACGCCGAGCAGGGCGTGGCTGAAGCCCCGTTCGTCGCCGGCGATCAGTTCGGGGTAGTGGAAGTCGTCGCCGGTGTAGCAGCGCACGCCGGCGGGGAGGCGGCGGCGCAACTCGACCTCGCGCCCGGCGTCGAGCAGGGAGATCTTGACGCCGTCGACCTTGCCGGGGTGGGCGGCGATCACCTCGAGGAGGGTGGCGGTGGCGGCGTCCAGGTCCGTGCTGCCCCAGTAGCCCTCCAGCGCGGGGTCGAACATCGGGCCCAGCCAGTGCAGCACGACGGGCCCGGCCGCCTGGCGCAGGAGGTGGCCGTAGACCTCCAGGTAGTCGTCGGGTCCCTTGGCGACGGCGGCCAGCGCGCGCGAGGCCATGAGCACGGCCCGCGAGCCCGCGTCCTCGACGACGGCGAGCTGCTCCTCGTAGGCGGCCCGAATGCCGGCGAGGCCGTAGGGGTGGCCGAACCCGGTGGGCGACAGCTGGTCGGTGCCCACGCCGCAGACGATGCGGCCGCCCTCGGCACGGGCTTCGGCGGAGGAACGGCGGATCAGTTCGGCGGCCCCGGCCCAGTCCAGGCCCATGCCGCGCTGGGCGGTGTCCATGGCCTCGGCGACGCCCAGTCCGTGAGACCACAGGTGGCGGCGGAAGGCCAGCGTGGCCTCCCAGTCCAGCGCGGCGGGCCGGTCGGCCGCCGTGCGGAAGGGGTCGGCGACGACGTGGGCCGCCGCATAGACGACGCGCCTGCGCGGCTCGTCCGGCGTCGTGGGAGCCACGGCGTGGGCGGCGGGCTCGGTGCGCGGCCGGTACGCGGACAACTCGCCCGATTCAGTAGGGAGGTGGAGGAGTGTCACAGCGTCAGCTCCGGTACATCGAACCGGCGGCCCTCGGCGGAGGAACGCAGGCCCAGTTCGGCGAGCTGCACACCGCGGGCACCGGCCAGCAGGTCCCGGGTGTAGGGCTCGCCGAGGTGGACGTGGCGCAGGAACAGTTCCCACTGGGCCTTGAAGCCGTTCTCGAACTCCCCGTTGTCCGGCACCTCCTGCCACTGGTCGCGGAAGACCTCGGTGGCGGGCAGGTCGGGGTTCCAGACCGGCCTGGGGGTGGTGGAGCGGTGCTGGACCCGGCAGTCGCGCAGCCCCGCGACGGCCGAGCCCTCGGTGCCGTCGACCTGGAACTCCACCAGTTCGCCGCGGTTGACGCGCACGGCCCACGAGGAGTTGATCTGGGCGACCACGCCGCCCTCGAGCTCGAAGATCCCGTAGGCGGCGTCGTCGGCCGTGGCGTCGTAGGGCTTGCGCTGCTCGTCCCAGCGCTGCGGGACGTGCGTGGTGGCGAGCGCCTGCACGGAGAGCACCCGGCCGAACAGCTCGTGGAGGACGTACTCCCAGTGCGGGAACATGTCCGCGACGATGCCGCCGCCGTCCGCGGCGCGGTAGTTCCACGAGGGGCGCTGTGCCGGCTGCCGGTCGCCCTCGAAGACCCAGTAGCCGAACTCGCCGCGGACGGAGAGGATCCGCCCGAAGAAGCCGCCGTCGATCAGCCGCCGGAGCTTGAGCAGCCCCGGGAGGAAGAGCTTGTCCTGGACGACGCCGTGGCGCACTCCGGCCTCTGTGGCGAGGCGGGCCAGCCGCAGCGCCCCGTCCAGGCCGGTCGCGGTGGGCTTCTCGGTGTAGATGTGCTTGCCGGCGGCGATCGCCTTGGTGATCGCCTCCTCGCGGGCGGCGGTGACCTGGGCGTCGAAGTAGATCTCGGTGGCGGGGTCGGCGAGCACGGCGTCCAGGTCGGTGGAGACCAGGGTGGGGTCCAGGCCGTGGCGTTCGGCGAGGGCGCGCAGCGCGTGCTCGCGGCGGCCGACGAGGACGGGCTCCGGCCACAGCACCGTGCCGTCACCGAGGTCGAGTCCGCCCTGCTCGCGCAGGGCGAGGATCGAGCGGACGAGGTGCTGGCGGTGGCCCATGCGTCCGGTGACGCCGTTCATGGCGATCCGCACGGTCCTGCGTGTCACGTGGGGTTCCCCTCTCCCGTGGATCTCCGGGCGGTGACAGTAAGCGCTTTCCCTCTGCTCACGCTAACGGCTGCCGGACACCGCCGACAAGAGGGGACACGGCGAAGGGCGGCCGCGCGTCCCCCGCCTGACGTGGGGTCATCGTTCCGGACGCGGGGCGGCGATGTCCCCGGCGCGTCGCATTCACCTCCCGGCACCCCGGGGCGGTGCCCGCACGGCGGCAGGCCCGCACGACCGGCGACACCGGATGCCGTCGGCGTGCGCCCACGGCGGCGCTCCGTGCGCCCCGGGCTCCGGCACCCCGGGTCCCGACGCGCCACCCGCCGTGGGGTGTTCGGCGCGACCGGCCGGACGCGGCGCGACGGACCTCCCGCGACGACCCCGGACCACGGCCCCGGACCACGGCCGCCGCGGGGCCGCCGGGGACCCCGCAACAGGCTCCGCGGCGGGCTCCGCCGACGACGGCCACGGCACGCCACGACCTCTGAAACGTTTACAGAAAGCGCTTGCCAAGATCGCCACCCCACCGCGGTGCGGGACCCCCGGCAAGGTGCCCCGCGACTCCGCTCCCCCGGCGGCCCCCGAGGTGAGAACATGTGCCGCTACGGGCGGAGGGCCCGGGGATGACCGACCCGGAGGAAACAGACGAGATGGCAGTGACCCTCGCCGACGTGGCGGCGCGCGCCGGAGTGTCCGCCGCGACCGTCTCGCGCGTCCTGAACGGCAACTACCCGGTCGCGGGCAGTACGCGCGAGCGGGTGCTGCGGGCCGTCGACGACCTCGACTACGTCGTGAACGGGCACGCCCGCGCACTGGCCGCCGCCACCTCCGACCTGGTCGGGGTCCTGGTCAACGACGTCGCCGACCCCTTCTTCGGGCTCATGGCCAGCGCCGTGCAGAGCGAGATCTGCGGCGGCGCCGAACAGCCGTCGGGGCCGCCCGCGGGTGCCGGGAAGCTCGCCGTGGTCTGCAACACCGGGGGCTCCCCCGAGGCCGAGCTCAACTACCTGACCCTGCTGGAACGGCAGCGCGCCGCCGGCGTGGTGCTCACCGGCGGCGCCGTGGAGGGCACCGGTCACAGCGCCGCCGTGGCCGGCCGTCTCGCCCGGCTCGCCGCCTCCGGCACCCGGATCGTGCTGTGCGGCCGCCCGCCGCTGCCCGAGCTCGCCGGCCTGGCCGGGCCCGCCGCGGACTCCGTGATGACCGTCGCCTTCGACAACCGCGGCGGCGCGCAGCGCCTGACCGAGCACCTGCTGGGCCTCGGCCACCGCACGATCGGCTACGTCGCGGGCCCCGCCGAGCGCAGCACCACCCGGCACCGCCTGGAGGGCCATCGCACCGCCCTGGCCGAGGCCGGACTCGCGGGCTCCCCCGCCGAACTCGACCGCCTCACCGTGCACGGCTACTACGACCGCTCCTCCGGCTACGATGCCGCGCTGGAGCTGCTGCGCCGCGAACCGGGGCTCACGGCCGTCGTCGCCGCCAACGACACGGTGGCGCTCGGCGTCTGCGCGGCGCTGCGCGAGCGCGGGCTGCGCATCCCCGAGGACGTCTCGGTCGCCGGCTTCGACGACCTGCCCTTCAGCGTGGACGCCGTCCCCGCGCTCACGACGGTGCGCATACCGCTGCAGGAGGCGGGCGCCCGCGCGGGGCGCCTGGTCATGGGGCGGCAGGCGCCGCCTCCCGGCGGGCTGGCGACCGTACGGACGGAACTGATGGTGCGGGCGTCGACGGCGGCGCCGCGGAAGGTCGCGTAGCGGCCGCGGGAGCGCCCCGGCGCGCGCGCCCGTACCGGGGGCCCGTACCTGTGCAGGACCACCCGGGTCGGATTATCTTTGACCCAGTCAAAGAATTTCCGGGAGGACCGCCGTGACCGTCCAGGAGATCCGGGCGTTCAACCGCTTCTACACCAACCTCATCGGCGCGCTCGACTACAGCCGCCACCTGCACACGCCGTACACCCTCACCGAGGCCCGCGTCCTCTACGAACTCGCCCACGCACCCGACGGCGGGCTGGACGCCGCCGACCTGCGCACGGCCCTGTCCGTGGACGCCGGCCAGCTCAGCCGGATGCTGGCGGCCTTCGGGGAACGGGGCCTGCTGACCCGCGCGCCGTCACCACGGGACGCCAGGCGGCAGCGCGTGGAGCTGACGCCCGACGGTCGCGAGGCCGCCCGGCTGCTGGAGGAACGGTCACGGGAAGCGGTCGGGTCCCTGGTCGGCGGGCTTGCCCCGCACGACCGCGACCGCCTCACCGAGGCCATGCGCACGGTACGCGACGTCCTCGGCGGCGACGCCGCCGACACCCGGCCCCCCGCCGCGGCCCGGGTCCGGCTGCGGGAGCCGCGCCCCGGCGACCTCGGCTGGGTGGTCCAGCGCAACGCGGAGGTCTACGCCGATGAGTACGGCTGGAACGCCGAGTACGAGACCCTCGTCGCCCGGATCGTCGCGGACGGCCACGAACGGGCCTGGATCGCCGAACTCGACGGCGAGCGCGCCGGCTGCGTCTTCTGCGTACGCGACGACGCACCCGGCACGGCGCGGCTGCGCCTGCTCCTGGTGGACCCGGCCGCCCGGGGCCACGGCATCGGCCGCCGGCTGGTCGAGGCCTGCGTCGCGCACGCCCGCGCGGCCGGCCACCGCGAGCTGGTGCTGTGGACCAACGATGTCCTGGTCTCCGCCCGGCGCATCTACGAGGCGGCCGGTTTCGAGCTCGTCGGGCAGAAGCCGCACCGCAGCTTCGGCCGCGATCTCGTCGGGCAGGACTGGCGACTGGTGCTGTAACGTCCGAAAAGTGAAGCTCGCGTTCTCGACCCTCGGCGTGCCGGGGCTCCCCGTGCCGGACGTGGTCCGGCTCGCCGCGGAGCACGGCTACCACGGCGTGGAGCTGCGGGCGGGTCACGAGGAGCCGGTGCACAGCGGCCTGACGGAACGGCAGCGTGCCGACGTGGCGGGGGAGTTCCGCGGCTCCGGCGTCGCAATCCTGGCGGTCGCCTCCTACGTGCAGGTGGCCGCTCCGGGCGAGGACGCCCCCGCGCTGCGCGGGCTGCGCGACCACGTACGCCTCGCCGCCGACCTCGGCGCCTCCTACGTACGGGTGTTCCCCGGCGGCGGCGAGGACGACAGGGACGCCGCGGACACCAGGGCGGCCCGCCGGCTGGCCGCGGTCGCCCCGGAGGCGGCGGACGCGGGCGTGCGCGTCCTGGTGGAGACCCACGACTCGCACCGGACCGGCGCGGACGTGGCGCGGATCCTGGGGCTGGTGGGCCATCACCACGCGGGCGCGCTCTGGGACGTGATGCACCCGTGGCTGGGCGGCGAGCAGCCCGAGCACACCTATCCGGTGCTCGCCCCCTACCTGGGCTACGTGCAGGTCAAGGACGTCTCATCGGCGGCGGACACCACCCCGCTGCCGCTCGGCCACGGGGCGCTGCCGCTGGCCGGCACGGTGGAGGTGCTCAGCCGGGCGGACTGGGACGGCTGGCTGTGCTGGGAGTACGAGAAGCGCTGGTACCCGCAGGTGCGGGCGCTGCCGGAACTGCTGTCGCGGGGACGTTCGCACCTGCTGCGGCTGCTCGGCGAGTCCGCCTGAGCCCGCTTGAGCCCGCCTCCGGCCCCAACGCCCGCGCCCGGCCCCGGGCACCCGTACCCTTAAGCACCAGCGAGTGCTGCCAAGCTGTCGGTTTCAGCATTGCTGAACGGTGTGCCCTCCCGGCGGGCGCACGGGATGACGAGGTGAACGGATGCTGGACCTGGCCCGGCTGCGGGCGCTGCACGCCGTGCACGTGCACGGATCGGTGGGGGCCGCGGCCACGGCGCTCGGCTACACGGCCTCCGCCGTGTCCCAGCAGATCGCCAAGCTGGAGCGGGAGACCCGTACGACGCTGCTGGAGCGGCAGGGGCGCGGTGTGGCGCTGACCGAGGCCGCCCAGCTGCTGGCGGAGACCGCGCAGGAGCTGATGGCGATCGTGGAGCGGGCCGAGGTGGCGCTGGAGGAGCGGCGCGGCCGCCCCACCGGACGGCTGACCATGGCCGCCTTCCCGACCGCCGCGCGCGGTCTGCTCCCGGAGGTGCTCGCCGGGCTGACGGCCGCGCACCCGTCGCTGGAGCTTCGGCTGGTGGAGGAGGGCGCGCACCTTTCGGTCGACCTGGTCTCGCGCGGCGTCGTCGACCTGGCCGTGGTGCACGACTGGGACATCGCCCCGCTGCCCGCCCCCGAAGGGCTGGAGCGGGTGGTGATCGGCGAGGACCACTGCGACGTGCTGGTCCCGGCCGGGCATCCGCTGGCGGCGCGCGCCGCGCTGGTCCGCGAGGACGTCGTCGACGAGCGGTGGATCTGCCAGCCGCCCGGGCACGTGTGCCACGACTGGCTGGTGCGGACCCTGCGGGAGGCGGGCACCGAGCCGGACCTGGCGTTCCAGGTCGCCGAGTACCAGACGCAGTTGGCGCTGGTGGCGGCCGGGCTGGGGATCGCGCTGGTGCCGCGGCTGGGGCGCGGGCCGGTGCCGGAGGGTGTGGTCGTGGTGCCGCTGGAGCCGGCTCCCGTGCGGCGGCTTTACGCCTTGTGGCGGACGGGGGCGTCGCGACGTCCGGCCATCACGGAGACGGTCCGGGCGTTGCGCGCCCACTACCCGGGGGTCGTTGCCTGACCATGGGCGGATGGCACCCATCCGCAGGGAACCGTTCGCGTCCCCGTCCCGTCCAACCCGCGTGCTGCCGGGGAGTCTCCGCAAAGCGGTGTCGGTCACGCTGCTGGCTGCGTCGCTGACAACCCTCTCCGCCGCATGCGGCCGGCAGCAGCCCGCCACCGGCGTACCCCCCTCCGACAACGCCGGTGGCGGCCCCTCCACCTCCGCGATCGCCACCCTGCCCGCCGGTCCGGCGCCGTCCGGCGCCCCCGCCGTGCCGTCCGTGTCCTCGACGTCGCTGTCGTCGCCGCCGTCGCCGTCCCCGCCGGGGAACGGGACGGTCTCCACCCGCCGCGTGTACTTCACCGAGACCACGCGCCGGGTGCCCGCGGTGCACACGGTCCTCGACGGCGAGCGCGACCTGGGCCGGTTCCCCGGCTACTTCATGAAGTCGGCACCGGAGATCGCCGACGACATCGCGCGGCGTGCCGCGCGGACCGACTTCTCGCGCTCGGTCCTCGTCGCCTGGAGCCGGACGACCGGCTGCAACAGCACCAGGGACGCCGTCCTCTTCCGGGGCGGCGACCGGCTGACGCTCGGCCTGGCGCAGCGGCCGATGGGTCAGTGCCTGGTCGCCAACCAGGTGGTCACCGTGTTCGAGGTGCCGCGCGACCGGATGCCGAAGCGGCCGCGCTTCGCACAGGAGGCGGACCCGCGGGCCGATCCGCCGGCCCCGGGGAGCACGGTGGCGTTCGGCGGCCTGGAGGGGATGCGGGATCGCGTCGGCCGGCGCAGTGCCGAGGTCACCACGGCCCGGCAGCTCGACGCCTTCCTCGCGGGTCTGCCCCGCAAGGGGGCGGCCGCGCTGCGCGAGCAGCTGGCACGGCATCCCCGGCGCCCGGACGAGCGGCGCTTCGCCTTCGTGCTGACCGGCTGCGCGCCCACCGGGGCCGTCCTGACCATCGGCCGGCAGGAGATCTCGGCCTCCCCCACCGGGGACGAGCACATCCGGTGCGTCCAGGTCCAGCACTACGCGGCGGTGCTCGCGGTGCCGGCGGTGCTCGTGCCGGAGCGTGCCCGACTCATTGACTGACAATTACTTTCCGGCTAAGCGTGTCTGCTTGAAGGTTTCTTTCAGCGCCTCCGCCTCCTCCTGCCGGAAGGAGTCCGTCATGCACAGCCGTCCCCGTCCCTCCCGCCGCACGGTGCTCGGTGCCACCGCGGCCGCCTCCACCGCCCTCGCCCTCGGCGTCCCGGGCACCGCGAGCGCGGCCGCGGCCGACCGCAGACGCGTCCGTGCGCTCATCGACCGCATGAGCATCGAGGAGAAGATCGGCCAGCTCTTCGTCATGCGCGTGTACGGCCATTCGGCCACCGCCCCCGATCCGGCCGACGTGGCCGCGAACCAGGCCGAGATCGGGGTCTCCGACGCCGCCGAGCTGATCGCGAAGTACCACGTCGGCGGCATCATCTACTTCGCGTGGGCCCACAACACCCGTGATCCGCACCAGATCGCCGACCTCTCCAACGGCATCCAGCGGTCGTCCCGGATCCCGCTGCTGATCTCCACCGACCAGGAGCACGGCGCCGTCGCCCGGGTCGGCTCCCCCGCCACGCTCTTCCCGGGCGGGATGGCGCTCGGTGCGGGCGGCAGCACCCGGGACGCCCGGCGGGCCGCGGCCGTCGCCGGGGCCGAACTGGCGGCGATGGGCATCGGCCAGGACTACGCGCCGGTCGCCGACGTCAACGTCAACCCCGCCAACCCCGTGATCGGCGTGCGCTCCTTCGGCGCCGACCCGAAGGCCGTGGCCGCGCTCGTCGCCGCCCAGGTGGAGGGCTACCAGCGGGCCGGGGTCGTCGCCACCGCCAAGCACTTCCCCGGGCACGGCGACACCGGCACGGACAGCCACTACGCCCTGCCGGTCATCACGCACTCGCTGGAGGAGTGGCGGCGCCTGGACGCCCCGCCGTTCCGCGCCGCGATCGCCGCCGGCATCGACTCGATCATGACCGCGCACATCCTGGTGCCCGCCCTCGACGACTCCGGCGACCCCGCCACGCTGTCGCGGCCGATCCTCACCGGCATCCTGCGCGAGGAACTCGGCTACGACGGCGTGGTCGTCACCGACTCCCTCGGCATGGAGGGCGTACGCCAGAAGTACGGTGACGACCGCGTCCCGGTGCTCGCCCTGAAGGCCGGCGCCGACCAGTTGCTCAACCCGCCGGTCCTGGAGACCGCCTGGCAGGGCGTGCTGGCCGCCGTGCGGTCCGGGGAGCTCACCGAGGAGCGCCTCGACGAGTCCCTCACCCGGATCCTCACGCTCAAGGCGCGGCGCGGGCTGCTCGACGACCCGTACGTCACCCACCGCGGCGTGGACCGGACGGTCGGCACCCGCGGCCACCTGGCGGAGGCCGACCGGATCACCGAACGCACCGTGACGCTGCTGGCGAACCGGGGGACGCTGCCGCTGCCGGCCCACCGTCGGCTGCTGGTCGTCGGCGCCGACCCGGCCGCGCCCTCGGGCACCGGCGGCCCGCCCACCGCGGTGCTCGGCGCGGCGCTGGCCGGCCTCGGGCACACCGCCCAGGTCCTGTCGACCGGGACCGCGCCGGGGCAGGCCGCGATCGACCAGGCGGCGGCCGCCGCGCGGGACAAGGACGCGGTGGTGGTGGCCACGTACAACGTCACCGGGGCGTCGACGGGCCAGATCGCGCTGGTCGCCGCGCTCGTCGCCACCGGCGTGCCGGTGGTGCAGGTCGCGATCCGCAACCCGTACGACGTCGCGCGGCTGGAGGGGGTGGCCGCGTCCCTGGCCACCTACGGCTGGACGGACGTGTCGATGCGGGCGGCGGCACGGGTGCTGGCCGGCAAGGTGCGGCCCACCGGGAAGCTGCCGGTGGCGGTACCCGCCGCGGACGACCCGTCACGGACCCTCTACCCGGTCGGCTGGGGCCTGCGGTACTGAGCCCGCGGCGCGCGGGGGCGGCCCCTCCCGGAAAGGGGCCACGCCACCTATCCTGCCGAAAACGGGCAACTCGCCCGGGGGACGGGTGGGGGGCCGCCATGCGCGTGTTGTCCGGACAGCTCCTGGGAGCGGCGTGGCTGGTCGCGGTGGTGCTCGCCGCCTGCTCGCCGGGCCCGGGCGGCACGGGTAGCGGCGCCGCCGCTCCCGTTGTCCCGTCCGTCACCCATGACGCGGTCTTCCTGGACCGCGGCGACTGCGCGGCCCGCGACCGGGCCGGCGCCTACCGGGAGGTGGGCTGCTCGGACCCGGCCGCCCGCGCCCGCGTCGTCGGCCGGCTGTACGGGCTGCTGCCGGCCTCGCCGTCACCCGCTCCCCCGGCCGCCGCACGGGCCGGCGACCGCTGCCCGCCGACCACGGACTTCCTGCTCACCGTCACCGCCGCCCGCCCCCAGGGCTACGCCTGCATGCGCAACCTGGCGGCACCTCACCCCGGGGACCCGGGCGGGGGCGGCGGGCCCCGCACGATCGCGGGCGACTGCGTCTACACGTCCCGGAAGGGACAGGTGAAGGAGACGCCCTGCGACGGATCGGGGCCGCACGCCCCGCAGTTCCGGGTCGTGGAGCTGGCCCGCGGCCGCGGGTCCTGCCCCACGGGCACGGCCCTGTACGTCGGGGTGGGCGCGGGGCCGGCGGGCGTGGGATGCGCCCGCCGGCTCTGACACCCGATCAGAAGGGCAGCCGGCCGGCGGCCTCGGTGCTCCGGTCGAGCTTGGCGTCGTACGCCGCCAGGGGCCTGGCCGACCCGGGGTCGGCGCGTACGGCCGCGGGGGCGACCCCGGCCCACTCCAGCACCTCGGCGGTGGCCTTGGCGCGGTCCGCCGCGCCGAGCGCGCCGATGACCGCGCCGTGGTTGGCGCCGGGCGCCCACATCACATAGGAGTCGTGCGCGCCGCGCGAGAGCCGGAACGGCTCGGCTCCCCACGGGTCGTTGGACCCGTACACGAACAGCATCCGCTCCGCGTGGTGGCGCACCCAGGAGTCGACGTCGTGCATCGCGCGGGGCTGGAAGCGCATCGGGATGGAGCGCGGCACGTAGGAGCGCGGCTGGTAGATCCCGGGGTAGCGCAGCAGCCCCTTCAGGTGCGGGGTGGCGAACGTCGGGGCGCCGAGCTGGGTGCCGGCCTGGTAGTAGTACGGCGTGTAGTACTCCAGGCCCTGGTCGGTGTAGAAGTCGAAGCCGGAGACGGAGTCGACGAAGGAGTAGATCGCGTCCGTCGTGGCGCTCGCCGCGGGGACGTCCGCGCACTCCGCCTGCTGGTGGTACTGCCAGAAGGCCCACACCAGGTCGAGCACCACGTTCTCGTACGCCCGGTCGGCGCTGCCGACGGTGGTGAAGGTCAGCCCGTTGTCCGCGGCGTACTTCTGGTAGCGGGCGACGATCTCGCCCCGGCGGACGAGCGCCTCGCGCTGCACGGCGTTCAGCTTCGCCCGGCAGTCGGCGGTGCCGACGGTGCGGAAGAAGCGGGTGTAGGCGGAGTCCTCGTCGTTCACCACGTCGTTGGGGGCGACGTAGGCGACCGTACCGGCCATGTCGTGCGGGTAGAAGCGGCGGTAGTACGTGGCCGTCATGCCGCCCTTGCTGGCGCCGGTGGCGAGCCAGTTCTCGGCGTAGATCCGGCTGAGGGCCCGGTAGATGCGGTGCTGGTCGCTGGCAGCCTGCCAGATGTCGAGCTTGGACCAGTCGGCGGGGGCCGGACGGGACGGCGTGAAGAAGCGGTACTCCATCGAGACCTGGTTGCCGTCGACAATCTGCGTCGGCTCACGGCGCGAGGGGGTGGTGGAGAGGCCGTAGCCGGAGGTGTAGAAGACGGTGGGCCGGTCGGTCCCCTTGTGCAGCACGGTGATCCGCTGCTTGAACGTCCCCTTGGACGGGTGCCGGTGGTCCACCGGCTGCGTGTAGTCGAGGACGAAGAAGCGGTATCCGGTGACCGGCTTCTCCTCGATCAGGCTCATCCCGGGTATCGCCAGGATGCGGTCCCTGATGTCCGGCTCGTCAGCGGTCGCGGTGGCGACTCCACCGCCGGCGATGCCTATGAGCAACACCAGCGCCAGCAGCCATCTGAGCGCGTTGCGCATGCCCCCTCCTTCGGGGTTCGACGGGCGTCGCCCGTGAACCTATGAGGAGGAAGTCATGTGCCGCCAGGGGGCGTTGGGCAAAGAGCGGCGGCCCGGACCACCGGGTCCGGGCCGCGGGGCGGCGAGGGGCGGCGGTCTAGGCGACGGCCTCGCTGCTCTCGTCCTCGCCGACGAAGGTGCGCCACAGCGCGGCGTACCGGCCGTCGGCGGCGAGGAGTTGCTCGTGCGTGCCGTCCTCGACGACCCGGCCGTGGTCGAGGACGACGACCCGGTCGGCGCGGGCAGCGGTGGTCAGCCGGTGGGCGACGACCAGGGTGGTACGGCGTACGGCGAGCCGGTCGGCGGCCTGGTTGACCAGTGCCTCGGTCGCCAGGTCCAGGGCGGCCGTCGCCTCGTCGAGCAGCAGCACGTCCGGGTCCACCAGCTCGGCGCGGGCCAGGGCGATCAACTGCCGCTGTCCGGCGGAGAGGTTGCGGCCGCGTTCGGAGACGGAGTGCAGGTAGCCGCCGTCCAGGGTGGCGATCATCTCGTGGGCGCCGACGGCGCGCGCCGCGGCCTCCACCTCGGCGTCGGTCGCGTCCATCCGCCCGTAGGCGATGGCGTCCCGGACCGTCCCCTCGAAGAGGTACGCCTCCTGCGGGACGACGCCGAGCCGCTGCCGGTAGCCGGTCAGGTCGAGCTCGCGGATGTCCTGGCCGTCGACGAGGACGCCGCCCGAGGTCGGGTCGTAGAACCGGGCGACCATCTTGACCAGGGTGGACTTGCCCGCGCCCGTCTCGCCGACGAAAGCCACCGTCTGGCCGGCGGGGATCCGCAGGTCGATCCCGGACAGCGCCTCGGCGCCCTCGTCGGTGTAGCGGAAGTGCACGTCGCGGAAGGCGATCTCGCCGCGCAGCCGGCCGACCCCGCGCGGGGACTCGGCGGGCGGCGTGGCGGTGGGCGTGCGCAGCAGTTCGCGGATGCGGCCCAGGGACACCGACGCCTGCTGGTAGCCGTCGAAGACCTGGGACAGCTGCTGGACGGGGGAGAAGAACAGGTCGATGTAGAGCAGGTACGCCACCAGCGCGCCGGCGGTGAGGGTGCCGGCGCCGACCCGGTGGGCACCGACGATCAGCACCAGGGCGGCGGCGACGCTGGACAGCAGCTGCACGAAGGGGAAGTAGACCGAGATCAGCCACTGGCCGCGCACGCGCGCCTGCCGGTACGCGTCGCTGCGGCCGGCGAACCGCACGGCGCCGCCGCGCTCGCCGCGGAAGGCCTGCACGACGCGGAGCCCGGCGACGTGCTCCTGCAGGTCGGCGTTGACGACGCTGACCCGTTCCCGGGCCAGCTCGTAGGCCTTGACCGACTTGCGGCGGAAGACCCAGGTCGCGACGAAGAGCACCGGCAGGGTGGCGAAGACGATCAGTGCCAGCTGGACGTCGATCACCAGCAGCGCGCCCAGGATGCCGAGGAAGGTGAGCACGCTGACCAGCGCGGTGACCAGACCGGTCTGCAGGAACGTCGAGAGCGCGTCGACGTCGGTCGTCATCCGGGTCATGATGCGGCCGCTCAGCTCGCGCTCGTAGTAGTCGAGGCCGAGCCGGTGCAGGTGGGAGAAGATCTTCACGCGCAGCATGTAGAGCACCCGCTCGCCGGTACGGCCGGTCAGGCGCGTGGAGCCCCACTGCGCGGCCCACTGCGCGGCGACGACGGCCAGGCCCAGCAGGGCCGCGACCCATACGGCGCCGAGCGCGGCCTGCCGCACACCGGAGTCGATGCCGTGCCGGATCAGGACGGGCAGCAACAGCCCGGCCAGCGCGTCCACGGCGACGAAGACCAGGCTCAGCAGCAGGGGGCCGCGGAATCCGCGCAGCAGACTGCGCAGGCCGAAGTCCTTCTCGACGGAGGCCGCCGCGTCCTCGTCGACGTCCGGGGTGTCCAGGGCCGGGGGCAGCGCGGCCACCTGCGCCAGCAGCTCGGGGGTCGCGGGCATCCCGGCCATGGCCGAGGCCATCCCGCCCGGTCCGCCCCGCACGGCGGCCGGGGAGGGCGCCCCCTGTGCCCGTCCCGGCTCCTCGTCGCGGTGCCGGCGGTCCCCCGGCCACAGGGCGGCGGTCACGCCGCCGTCCGCGGGCGCCGAGGCGGCGGGACGCGACGCGGGGACCGCGACCGCGCCCTCGCCGGGCCATTCGGTGAGGGGCACGACCTCGCCCGCGGGGTCGTGGGTGACGACGTCCGAGCCGAGCTCGTCGGGGTCGGTCAGCAGCCGCCGGTACAGCGGGCAACGGGCTTCCAGCTCCTCGTGGGTGCCCACGTCGACCAGCCGGCCGGCCTCCAGCACGGCGATCCGGTCGGCGAGGGCGAGGGTGGAGCGGCGGTGGGCGATGAGCAGGGTCGTGCGGCCCGCCATCACCTCGCGCAGCGCGTCGTGGATCTCCGCCTCGACGCGGGCGTCGACGGCGGAGGTCGCGTCGTCGAGGACGAGCAGCCGCGGGTCGGTGAGGATGGCGCGGGCCAGGGCGACGCGCTGGCGCTGGCCCCCGGAGAGGGTCAGCCCCTGCTCGCCGACGACGGTGTCGTACCCCTCGGGCAGGGCGCTGATGAACCCGTCCGCCTGGGCGTGCCGGGTCGCGGTGAGGATCTGCTCGTCGGTGGCGTCGGGGTGGCCGTAGGCGATGTTGGCGCGGACGGTGTCGGAGAACAGGAAGCTGTCCTCCGGCACGAGGCCTATGGCGTCGCGCAGGGAGTCGAAGGTGAGGTCGCGCACGTCGCGGCCGCCGACCCGGACGGCGCCACCGGTCACGTCGTAGAAGCGCGGCAGCAGCAGCGAGACGGTCGACTTGCCGCTGCCGGAGGCGCCGACGACGGCGACGGTCTCGCCGGGTTCGACGGTGAGCGAGAAGTCGTCCAGCACCGGGCGGGTGCGGTCGTAGCCGAAGCTGACGTGGTCGAACTCGACAGTCGCCGCGGCCTCGGGGGACAGCTGCTCGGCGCCCTCCTCCAGGCTCGGGCGGGTGTCGATGAGTTCGGTGACGCGCTCGACGCCGGCCCGGGCCTGCTGGCCGACGGTGAGCATCATCGTGAGCATGCGCACCGGGCCGGTCAGCTGGGCGAGGTAGGTCGAGAAGGCGACGAAGGTGCCCAGGGTGATCTGGCCCCGTACGGCCATCCAGCCGCCGAGCGCCAGCATGCCGACCTGCCCGAGCGAGGGCACCGCCTGCAGGGCGGGGCTGTAGCGGGCATTGAGCCGGATGGTGCGCAGCCGTCCGGCGAACAGCCGCTCGCTGACGGAGCGCAGCTTGGACATCTCCTGCTGCTCCTGGCCGAAGCCCTTCACGACGCGGACGCCGGTCACCGAGCCGTCCACGATCCCGGCGACGGCGGCGGCCTGCCCCTGCGCGTACCAGGTGGCGGGGAAGAGCCGCTTGCGGCTGCGGTCGGCGAGGAACCACAGGGCGGGCGCGACGGCGAGGGCGACCACGGTGAGCAGCGGCGAGAGCACGAACATCACGACGAGCGACAGCACGAACAGCAGGACGTTGCCGATCATCATCGGCGCCATGAAGAGCAGGCCCTGGATGAGCTGCAGGTCACTGGTGGCCCGGCCGACGACCTGGCCGGTGTTGAGCTCGTCCTGGCGCGCCCCGTCGAGCCGGGTGAGCGAGTGGAACATGTCCGTGCGCAGGTCGTGCTGCACGTCGAGGGCGAGTCTGCCGCCGTAGAAGCGGCGCAGGAAGGTCATCAGGTAGACCACGACGGCGGCGCCGACCAGCACGCCGGCCCACGGGGCGAGCGGCTTGTCGTGCTTGACGATGACGTCGTCGATGATCAACTTGGGGACGAGCGGTACGAGCGCCATCACGGCCATGCCCGCGAGCGAGGAGCCCAGCGCGAGGGACACGTTGCCCCGGTAGCGCCAGCAGTACCCCATCAGCCGTCGCAGCCAGCCCTGGGCCGTCACGGTCTGCCCCGCCTTCGCTTCGTCGTCCTTCGCCGCCACCCGGTGTCCTCCCGTCCCGTCCTTCTCGCCGGAGGATCACAACGCGTTGGAGTGCGGATTTCATCCTCCTGCAACAAACCTACGACGAGGGTCCGACAGCGTTCCGCCTGAGGTCCTGGGCCGTCGGCCCGCGGAAACGTATCCCCTCTTGCCCGGGCCGGGCTCACGGCCGCCCGGTCACCCCAGGTGGGTCGGCGCGAACATCCGCAGGCGCGCGGGGAGCACGACCACGGACGGGCCGGGCGCCGCGAGGGCGGCCGCGAGGTCGTCCCGCAGCCGCTCGGGACGGGTCAGGACCGCCGGCACGCCGAAGGAGGCGGCGAGGGCGACGAAGTCGGGCCGGGCCAGCTCGGTGCCGGTGGCCTCGCCGAAGGCCTCCGTCATGTACTCGCGCAGGATGCCGTAGCCGCCGTCGTCGACGATCAGCCAGGTGACCGGCAACCCGTACTGCCGGGCGGTGGCGAGCTCGGCGATCGAGTACATCGCCCCGCCGTCGCCGGAGACGGCCAGCACAGGGCGGGAGCGGTCGGCGGCGGCCGCGCCGAGGGCGGCGGGGAAGCCGTAGCCGAGGCCGCCGGCACCCTGGGCGGAGTGCATCGGGCCGGGCCAGGCGGACCAGGCCCAGTAGGCGAGGATCGTCATGTCCCAGAAGCTGGGGGCGTCCTCCGGGAGGGCGTCGCGTACCGCGGCGAGGACGCTCCGCTCCAGGCCGAGGTCCTGGCCGTCGATCCGCTCCCCGACCCGCGCCAGCAGGGCCGCCACCGCCTCGGGGGCCGTTGCGTCGCGGCGCTCGTCGACGGCCTCGGCGAGCCGGCCGAGGGCGAGCCGGGCGTCGGCGTGGATGCCCAGCGCCGGGTGGTTGGACTCCAGCTTGCCGAGGTCGGCCTCGACCTGGATCACCCGGCCGCGCGGGCGGAAGGTGTGGTAGTTCGAGGACAGCTCGCCCAGCCCGGAGCCGACCACCAGCAGGACGTCGGCCTCCTCAAGGAAATCGGTGGTGTGGCGGTCCTCCAGCCAGCTCCGCAGCGACAGCGGGTGCTCCCAGGGGAAGGCCCCCTTGCCGCCGAAGGTGCAGGCCACCGGGGCGTCGAGCCGCTCGGCGAGGGCGCGCAGTTCGGCCTCGGCCCCCGAGCGCACCACACCGCCGCCGGCCAGCACGACCGGCCGCTCGGCGCGGGAGAGCTGCGCGGCCGCCTCGGCGATCAGCTCGGCGCGCGGGTGCAGCGGGCGGGGCTCGGCCGGCAGCTCCCCGACGGGCGGCACGCTGACGGGGGCGAGCAGCACGTCCTGCGGGATCTCCACCCAGACCGGCCCGCAAGGCGCGGTCAGGGCGGACTCCCAGGCGGCGGCCAGGGCCGAGGGGATCTGCGAGGCGGTGCGGACGGTGTGCACCGACTTGACGACGTCGCGGAACGACGCCTTCTGGTCGACGAGTTCGTGCAGGTAGCCGTGGCGGCCGCCGCCGAGACCGGCGACCGGCACCTGGCTGCCGACGGCGACGACCGGCACCGATGCGGCGGCCGACTCCTGGAGCGCGGCCAGCGTCATCAGCGCGCCGGGGCCGGTGGAGACCAGCAGCGGAGCGGCGCCGCCGGTGACCCGGGCGTACGCGTCCGCGGCGAAGCCCGCGTTGTTCTCCACGCGCAGGCCCACGTACTCCAGCTTGGAGCGCCGCAGGGCGTCGAAGGCGCCGAGGGCGTGCTGCCCGGGCAGCCCGAAGACGGTCGTCGCGCCGAGCGCCGCCAGGGACTCGACGACCAGGTCGCCGCCGCTGCGCTCGGTCATGCGCGGTCCGCCGCGATCTGCCGGGTCATGATCGTGGTCAGCTCGTACGCGGTGTGGGAGGCCGCGACGCTGGTGATCTCGGCGTGGTCGTAGGCCGGGGCCACCTCGACGACGTCGGCGGAGACCAGGTTGCAGGAGGCCAGGCCGCGCAGGATCTCCAGCAGCTCGCGGGAGGTGATGCCGCCGGCCTCGGGGGTGCCGGTGCCGGGCGCGTGGGCCGGGTCGAGGACGTCGATGTCGATCGAGACGTACAGCGGGCGGTCGCCGATGCGCTCGCGCAGCTGCTGGGCGACCTCGTCCGCGCCGCGCCGGTAGACGTCGGCGGAGGTGACGATGCCGAAGCCCATCTTCTCGTCGTCGGTGAGGTCCTGCTTGCCGTACAGCGGGCCGCGGGTGCCGACGTGGGAGAGCGCGGAGGTGTCGAGGACGCCCTCCTCGACGGCCCGGCGGAAGGGCGTGCCGTGCGTGAACTCGGCCCCGAAGTAGGTGTCCCAGGTGTCGAGGTGGGCGTCGAAGTGGAGCAGGGCGACCGGGCCGTGCTTGCGCGCCATGGCGCGCAGCAGGGGCAGCGAGATGGTGTGGTCGCCGCCGAGGGTCATCAGGCGGGCGCCGGTGTCGAGCAGGTCGTCGGCGGCGGCCTGGATCGTCTCGACCGCCTCGTTGATGTCGAACGGGTTGGCGGCGATGTCACCGGCGTCCGCGACCTGGGCGAGGGCGAAGGGTGAGGCGTCCTGCGCCGGGTTGTACGGGCGCAGCAGACGGGAGGCCTCGCGGATCGCGTTGCCGCCGAAGCGCGCGCCCGGACGGTAGGAGACGCCCGCGTCGAAGGGCACGCCGACCACGGCGACGTCGGTGCTGCCGACCTCGTCCAGGCGCGGGAGCCGCGCGAACGTGGCGGGACCGGCGTACCGCGGGGTACGGGAGGAGTCGATGGGGCCGCGCGGTTCGGTGCTGCTCATGGGTAACTGCCTTCTTTCATGCGCTTCGTTGCGCTCTGCTCGCTTTGTGACTTTATCCGACCGGAACGGTCCCCTCGGCGGCCGGGACGGGGCCCCGTCCGGCCAGCCGCTCCCGCCAGGCCGCCAGGACGGCGGCGTCGGTCGGCTCGGTGGCGAGGCTCACCGCGACATAGGCGACGAGGGAGGCCAGCAGGCCGTAGTAGACGGGCTCGTTGGCGAGGATGCCCTTCCAGGCCATCAGGCCCACGACGGCCAGTCCGCCGACGGCCACCGAGGCGAGGGCGCCCTGCGCGGTGCCGCGCCGCCACAGCAGACCGCCGAGGATCGGCACCAGCAGCCCGCCGACGAGCAGGTTGTAGGCCACGGTCAGCGCCTCGACGACGTTGTTCAGCGCGATGGCGGTGACGATGACGACCACACCCATGACCAGGATGAAGACGCGGTTGCCCGAGACCTCGTCGTGGGCGTCCTCCCGACCGTCCCTCCCGCGGGCGACGGCGCCGCGCAGCCGCGACCAGATGTCGTTGTTGGCCACCGTGGCGCAGGCGATGAGCGCGCCGGAGGAGGTCGACATCACCGCGGAGAGCGCCGCGGCCAGCACCAGGCCGCGCACACCCACCGGCAGCGCGTCCTTGACGATGGTGGCGAAGGCGTCGTCGGCCGCCGCCAGGTTCGGGTACAGCACCTTCGCGGCGGTGCCGATGACGGCGCCGGCGATCGCGTACACCAGGCAGTAGACGCCGGCGACGGTGCCGCCGAGCTTGGCGACCCTGTCGCTGCGGGCGGTGAACACCCGCTGCCAGATGTCCTGGCCGATGAGCATGCCGAAGGTGTAGATCAGCACATAGGTGAAGATCGTCTGCCCGCCGATGCCCAGGGGCGCGAAGTACTCGGTCGGCAGCTGCGCCTTCATCTCCGCGAAGCCGCCCGCCTTGACCACCGCGATCGGCAGCAGCAGGACCAGCACGCCGAGGGTCTTGACCACGAACTGCACCATGTCGGTGAGCGTGATCGACCACATGCCGCCCAGCGTCGAGTACGCCACCACGACCGCGCCGCCCAGGACGATCGCCAGGGTGCGGTCCAGGCCGAACAGGACGTCGAAGATCGTCGCGTAGGCGATGGTCGAGGTCACCGCGAGCATCAGCGTGTAGGCCCACATGACGACGCCGGAGATGACCCCGGCCGAGCCGCCGTAGCGCAGGTCGAGCATCTCGGAGACGGTGTAGACCCTCAGGCGGGCGATGCGCGCCGAGAAGAAGACGCTCAGCGCCAGCAGGCCGAGGCCGATCGTGAAGACCATCCACGCGCCGGACAGCCCGTACCGGTAGCCGAGGCCGACGCCGCCGATGGTGGAGGCACCGCCGAGGACGATCGCCGCCATGGTGCCGGAGTACATCGACGGGCCCAGCCGGCGGCCGGCCACCAGGAAGTCGCTCTTGGACCTGGCGCGGCGCATGCCCCACCAGCCCACGGCGAGCATGCCGGCCAGGTAACCGATGATCACGGCGTAGTCGACGGCCATGGGCCCTCCTCCATCGTTGGCGCGGACAAAGCCGCGGACAAAGCCGCGGACGGAACCACGGGCGGAGCCGCGGGTGGAACCGCGGGCTTCCTCTGCGGTGACGATAGGTGGCCGGGGAGAGGCGCTGAAGTGTACGTTTCCTCCATCCCGACCGGTCCGCATGGAGGAAACGCACATGGCTCCCCCGCGTCAGGACCTGGCGCCGCCCACCCCGCCGATCCCGCTCGCCTCCCTGCTGGCCCTGCCCGACCTCGGCCTGCGCCAGGTCGCGGGACCGTCCGCGGCCGGGAGCGACGTCCGCGTCCTGTGGGTCCACACCAGCGAGATGGAGGACCCCGTCCCGTACCTCCTCGGCGGGGAACTGCTGCTCACCGCGGGGGTGCACTTCGCCTCGGCGAAGGGCGCCGAGGCGTACCTGGACCGCTACGTGGCCCGCACGGTCCAGGCGGGGGCGGCGGCGCTCGGCTTCGGCCTCGCCCCGGTGCACGACGCGACCCCGCCCGCGCTGCTCGCCGCCTGCGACCGCCACGGCCTGCCGCTCGTGGAGGTGCCCCCGCAGACGCCGTTCACCGCCGTCGCGCGGGCGGTCTGGCAGGCCATGGGCGAGGCCAGGGTCCGCGAGCTGCGGCACGTCACCGAGGCGCAGCAGGCCCTCGCCGCCGCCGCCGCGCGCCCGGATCCCGTCCCCTCGGTGCTGCGCAGGCTCGCCGGCCGTCTGGGCGCGTGGGCCGCGCTGATCGCCCCGGACGGCACGGAGGTGTTCGCGGCGGGCACCGCCCCCGACCCGCGGGCGCGTACGGCGGCGGTCCGGCTCGCCGGGGTGGTCCGCCCGGCGCCGGACGCCCACGCACCATCGTCGGCGACCGACACCCACGCCGGGACGCGCCTGTCGGCGTACGCCCTCGCCGGCGGCCCCCCGAACGAGCGGCCGGCGCTCGTCCTGGCGACGGGCCGCCCCGACCCGGGCGACCACGCGGTCGCCAACGTGGCCGCCGTGCTGCTCTCCCTGCTCACCGGGCCGCACCTGGGCAGCGCGGAGGCGGGCCGGTCCGCGGCCCTGGTGCGGCTGCTGCTGGGCGCGGCCCCCGAGGACGCGGCCCCGCTGCTGGGACCGGAGTCCCGGTGGGCGGTCGTGCACGCCCGCAGACGCGCCGGCCCGGCCGGGCCGCTGCCGGCCGCCGCCCTCGGTACGGCACTGGGCACCGCCCTGGTCGAGCCGGGCGACGCGGTCGTACGCCTGCTGCTGCCGGCCGGCCGCGAGGTGACCGCCCAGCCGGGGTGGACCCTGGGGGTGAGCGGCCCGGTGACGGTGGCCGCCCTCGTCACCGGCGACGGCCAGGCCGCGGAGGCGCTGCGCCGGGCGATCGCCACCCGTGTGCCGCTGGTGGTCCACCGCGGGGCCGGTCCCGGCATGACCGGGCTGGTCACTCCGGACGACGCCCGGGGCCGGGCGCGGGAGCTGCTGGCGCCGCTGGCGGGCTCGCCCGCCCTCGTGGAGACCCTGCGCACCTGGATCGGCCTGCACGGCAGCTGGGACCGCACGGCCGTGGCCCTGGAGGTGCACCGCAACACCGTGCGCCAGCGCGTCGGGCGGGCCGCTACCCTGCTGGAGGCGGACCTGGACGACCCGGACGTACGCATGGAGCTGTGGTTCGCGCTGCGCTGGCTGTGAACCCGTGCGGCCCGCCGCGGCGGGCTTCCTGACGCCCCGGCAGGAGGTAACGGACCGGCGTCGATCGGCCGCCGCCCGCACGCACGTCCGACAGCAGGCGACAATGGGGGTCATGCTGCCCCATGTCACCGTGCCGTCCCGCAAGGCCCTCGCCGACCACCTCGTCCGCACGCGCATCGCGGGCGACGTCGCCACTCCCCGCGAGAACAACCGCTCGCACTACCGCAGACTCGCCGAGGGCGACCGCCACTACTGGTTCGGCCTGGAGTTCGGCGACCGCTGGACGGACGAGGAGGCGGTGCTGGCGGTCATGGCCGAGCGCTGCGGCGTCGTGGCCGACCCCGGCCACGTCCGGGGGCAGGACACCATCGACCCGGAGCTGACGATCAGCGCCCTGGACCGCGCCGCCCGGATGCTCTGCAAGGCCGTGGAGGGCGGGCAGCGGGTGCTGTTCGCCACCGGCCACCCCGGAGGTCTGCTGGACGTCCACCGCACCGTGGCCGCGGCCGTACGGGCCGCCGGGGCCGAGGTCGTCGCGATCCCGGGCGGGCTGTCCACCGACGAGGGCGGCGTCTTCCAGTTCTGCGACGTGGCCATGCTGGAGCGCGGCGCGACGCTGTGGCACACGCACTCCCCGAACCCGATGGCCGCGGTCCTGGACGCGCTGGCCGCGCAGGGCCGGCCGATGCCCGACCTGGTCGTCGCCGACCACGGCTGGGCGGGGTGCGCCGGGCAGCGCGGCATCGACGCGATCGGCTTCGCCGACTGCAACGACCCGGCGCTCTTCCTCGCGGAGGCGGAGGGCACCGTCGCGGTGACCGTGCCGCTCGACGACCACGTCACCGACCCGCGCCACTACGACCCGATGACCGCCTACCTGCTGGACGCCGCGGGCCTGACCGGCCCCGCGTGACAGACCGGCCACGCCCCCCTGGGAGGCGTGGCCCGCTGTCTCCCGACGGGCCCCGGGCCGCCGTCCCCATGGCGGCCCGGGGCCCGATGCCGTCAGGCCGGGGCCCCTGCCCCGCCCTTGGTCCACGACATGGGAACCCCCGTTCCCCGTGGGCCGCGGTCGTTCCCCCGCCGGCCCCGCTTTCCCCCGTCGACCGTCCGGCACGGCCGCCCGGACATGCGGCCAGGCGGTGCGCTCGTTACGATCGCCGTCGATTCTGCCGGTCCCGCGCCGCCGGAGGATCAGCCCCGGGACGGACATCGCGGTCCACCCTCGGGTGGAGTGGAAGGCCGTCCGGAGAGAGGCGCTTGAGCGTGATACGGGTCGTGGTCGTCGACGACGAGACGCTGGTGAGGACCGCCCTGCGGCGAATCCTGGAGTCCGCGGGGGACATCAGGGTGGTCGCCGACTGCGACAGCCGCACGGCACTGGCCGCCGTCCGCGGGCACGCGCCCGACCTGGTGCTGCTGGACACGGTGATGCCCGATCCCGACGGCCTGACCGTGCTGCGCGCCGTACGGGCGCTGCCCGATCCGCCGGCCGTCGCGATGCTCACCGGATTCGACACCAGCGCCCACATCACGGCCGCCATGCGCGCGGGCGCGACCGGCTTCCTGCTCAAGGACACGGCGGTCGCCACGCTCATCGACGCCGTCCGCGTGCTCGCCTCCGGCGGGACGGTCTTCACGCCCACCGTCAGCCGCGCCGTGGTCGACGGCTACCTGGGCACGGCCGATGCCAGGGCGACGGATTCCGCCGGGGCGGCCCTGGAGCGGCTGACCGCGCGGGAGCGGGAGGTGCTGCTGCTGGTCGCCGGGGGCCTGTCGAACCTGGAGATCGCCGAGCGGCTGCACATCACCGTGGCGACGGTGAAGGACCACGTACGGGCGCTGCTGCGCAAGCTCGACGCCCCGAACCGGGTGTCGCTGGCGATCACCGCGCACCGGGCCGGGCTCTCGCCGGGGAGCGCCGCGTGAGGCTCCCCCGGGCTGCCGTCGACGGGTGCCTGGTCGCCGTCGCCGCGGCCGAGGCCTGGGCAACCCGCTCCCTGGGCGGTCCGCTCGCGCTGACGGCGGCTTATGCGGCGGCCGGCGCCCTCGCGCTGCGCCGCCGGCTGCCGCTGACGGTGCTGCTGGCCACCCTGCCCGCCCTGTCGCTGGGCTACGTGTGGCTGGCCCCCATGGCCGCGCTGTACACCATCGCCGCCGACGGCGGCGCCCTGGCCGTGGCGCGCGCCCGGCGGCTGCTGCGGCGAGGGCCGCCGCTTCCGGGCCGGAGGCGGATTCCGCCGTCGATGGTGGTGACGTGCGGCGGCGCGGCAGCCGTCGCCTTTGTGTCGTTCTTCCCCTGGCCGTGGATCGGGGAGGTCGACTGGGCCCCCGCGGCGACCGTGCTCGCCGTGCTGCTGTCGGCGCTGCTGGCCGTGGCCCCGACCGCGCTGGGGCTGCTCGCCGCGTCACGCCGGGAGCTGGCGGCGCGGCTCGCCGAGCTGGCCGAGAGCCGCGAGCGGGAGCGGCGGCTGGCCGCGGAGCGGGCGGTGGTCCGCGAACGCACCCGGCTCGCACGGGAGATGCACGACACCGTGGCCCACCACATCAGCCTGATCGCCGTGCAGTCGGGCGCGCTGGAGGCGACCGCCGAGGGCGACGAGGCACGGGCCGCGGCCGGCACCGTGCGGCAGCTCAGCCGCGACGCACTGGACGAACTGCGGCACATGGTGGGGCTGCTGCGGATGCCGGCGGGTGGCGAGGACGCCGGACCGGGGCTGGCCGAGCTGCCCACGCTGCTCGCCGCGGCCGGTCCCGAGGTCCGCGGCGACCTGCCCGCCCCCGGCCGGACCGGGTGCCCGCCGCCGGTGCAGCACGCCGCCTACCGCACGGTGCAGGAGGCGCTGACCAACGTGCGCAAGCACGCCCCGGGCGCACGGACCGAGGTGACGGTGCGCCTCGCCGCCGACGCGCTGTACGTCGCGGTGCGCAACGCCCCGTGCGGCGACGGCGCCCCGGGCCCGGCGCTGCCGTCGGGGGGCCACGGCCTGACCGGGCTGCGCGAGCGCGCCGCCCAGCTGGGCGGCACCCTTGACGCGGGTCCCGAACCCGGCGGCGGCTTCCTGGTGCGGGCCACCCTGCCGCTGGACGCCCACCGGTGACCGCCCTGCAGGCGGCCTGGGACGCGGTGGCTCAACTGGCTCAGTCCCGCGGGACGCGGACGACGCCCTCCTGGATGACGGAGACGGCCAGCCGTCCGTCCTGGGTGTAGATGCGCGCGGTGCCGAGCCCGCGGCCGCCGGAGGCGGAGGGGCTCTGCTGGTCGTAGAGCAGCCATTCGTCGGCGCGGAACGGCCGGTGGAACCACATGGCGTGGTCCAGGCTGGCGCCCACCACGTCGCCGACCGCCCAGCCGCCGCGTCCGTGGGCCAGCAGCACGGAGTCCAGCAGCGTCATGTCCGACACATAGGTGGCGAGGCAGACGTGGAGCAGCGGGTCGTCGGCGAGCTTGCCGTTGGTGCGGAACCACACCTGGGAGCGGGGTTCACGCGGCCCGGCGCCCGCGGCTAGGAACGGCGGGGCCTCGGCGTAGCGCAGGTCGACGGCGGCCCGGGCCTCCAGGAGGCGGTCCACGACCGAGGGGTCGGGGAACCGGTCCCGGTGCGGGAGGAGCAGTTCCTCGCCGGTGGGCAGGGTCTCGGGGTCCGGCGCCGGCGGCATCGGTTCCTGGTGCTCCAGCCCGTCCTCGTACGTCTGGAAGGACGCGGACAGGTGGAAGATCGGCTGCCCGTGCTGCACCGCGACCACCCGGCGGGTGGTGAAGGAGCGGCCGTCACGGATGCGGTCGACCTGGTAGACGATGGGCGCGCCCGGGTCCCCCATGCGCAGGAAGTAGGCGTGCAGGGAGTGGGCGTCGCGTCCCTCCGGGACGGTGCGCCCCGCCGCGACCAGCGCCTGCGCGGCGACCTGGCCCCCGAAGACGCGGGGGACGACGGCAGGGCGGCTGGCGCCGCGGAAGATGTCCTGCTCGATCCGCTCGAGGTCGAGCAGATCGAGCAGGGACTGCAGTGCGTGGTGTGCGTGGTGGGTCACGTGCGTCTCTCGGGGTCGGCGGACCGTCCGGTCACAGCCCCATCGACTTGGCGATGATCGACTTCATGACCTCGCTGGTCCCGCCGTAGATGCGGTGCACGCGGTTGTCCGCGTACAGACGGGCGATCGGGTACTCCAGCATGTAGCCGTAGCCGCCGTGCAGTTGGAGGCAGCGGTCGATGACCTTGGCCGCGGTCTCGGTGCAGAAGAGCTTGGCGCGCGCGGCGTCGGCGGCGGTGAAGTCGCCGTGCTCGTGGGCCTCCAGGGCGCGGTCGACGACGGCCTGCATGGCGTCGACGTCGGAGGCGCACTCGGCGAGCACGAACTTGGTGTTCTGGAACTCGGCGACGGTCTTGCCGAAGACCTTGCGGTCGCGCACGTACTGGGTGGCGAAGCGGACGGCGGCGTCGGCCTGGGCGTAGGAACCGACGGCGATCGCGAGCCGCTCGACCGGCAGGTTGTGGGCCAGGTAGGAGAAGGCTTTGCCCTCCTCGCCGAGCAGGTCCTCGACGGGGACCTCGACGTCGGTGAAGGACAGCTCCGCGGTGTCGGAGGTGCGCAGGCCGATCTTCTCGAGCTTGCGGCCGACGGCGTAGCCCTCGCTGGTGGTGTCGACCACGAGGATCGACAGCCCGCGGCGGCGGTCCTCGGGGGTGGCGGGCGAGGTGCGGCAGACGACCAGCACGCGGTCGGCGACCACGCCGCCGGTGATGAAGGTCTTGGCGCCGTTGAGGACGTAGTGGGTGCCGTCCCCGGAGAGCTTCGCGGTGGTGGTCATGCCCGCCAGGTCCGAGCCGGTGCCGGGCTCGGTCATCGCGATGGCGGTCATCATGTCGCCGCTGATGAAGTCCGGCAGCCAGCGCTTCTTCTGCTCCTCGCCGGCGAACTCGAGGAGGTACGGGAGCACCAGGCCGGTGTGCACGCCGCTGCTGCCGAAGCTGACGCCGGCGCGGGCGCACTCCTCGGTCACCACGGCGCTGAACTTCCAGCCCGTGATGCCGGCGCCGCCGTACTCCTCGGGCACCTCGATGCCGAAGATGCCCAGCTCGCCCAGGCGCCGGTAGAAGTCGCGGGGCGGGTACCCCGCCTCCTCCCACTCGGGGTAGACGGGCACGACCTCGTTGGCGATGAAGTCCCGGATCGTCTCCCGGAAGGCCTCGTGGTCCTCGTTGAATACCGTGCGACGCACTTGGCGCCTCCTCTGCACACCGAGCGATAAGCAAGCGCTCAGTAAGTTACTTCCCGGTTGTGCGCGCTGTCCAGAGCGGCGAAGGCGCCCAGGGCCAGCCGGTGCAGCAGCAGGGCGGTCGCCGCGCGGCCGGGCAGCCCACCGTGGGGGCCGAGGTGCGGGGTGGAGTTCAGGAGGCCGAAGACGGCGTGCACGGCCGCCCGGACCTCGGACTCGGCCGCCCCGGGGTGGACGTCGCGGACGACGGTGACCCACTGCTCGACGTACTGGCGCTGCAGCTGGCGCACGAGTTTGCGGTCGGAGTCGCGGAGCCGGTCCAGCTCGCGGTCGTGGAGGATGATCAGCGCCCGGTCGTCCAGCGCGAAGTCGATGTGCCCGCGGACCAGGGCGTCCAGCGCCGCGGCCGGACCGTCGGCCTCGGCGACGCGCATGCGGCCCGCCGAGTGGAGCCGGCCGCTGATCCCGACGAGCAGTTCGGCGAGCATCGCGTCCTTGCCCGCGAAGTGCCGGTACAGCCCCGGGCCGCTGATGCCGACGGCCGCCCCTATCTCGTCCACGCCGACCCCGTGGAACCCGCGCTCGGCGAAGAGCCGCGCGGCCTCCCTCAGGATCTGGTCGCGCCTGCCGCTGGCCGCCTTGGCCGCCGTCCTCGTGGGCTCCACACCGCACCTTTCCGCGAGGCGTCCGGTCTGCGGATGCCCCCGCGATCTCATCGTCCTACCATTCTAGACAGCCGTGTTAACGACCGCTAACGTGGTGGGGAACACGTTAACGACCGCTAACTCCTCCGGGGGCCCGTGACATGGAAGCACCCGTCCTCGCCAGCGCCGCGGATCCGGCGGGCGAGGCCTACCGCGCCAACGAGAAGGCGCACGCCGAGCTGTCCGCACGGCTGCGCGAGAAGCTCGCCGCGGCCGCGCTCGGCGGTGGCGAGAAGGCCCGCGCCCGGCACACCGCGCGCGGCAAGCTGCTCCCCCGCGACCGGGTGGACGGGCTGCTCGACCCGGGATCGCCCTTCCTGGAGCTCGCCCCGCTGGCCGCCGACGGCATGTACGAGGGCCAGGCCCCGGCCGCCGGCGTCGTCGCCGGGATCGGCCGGGTCTCCGGCCGCGAGGTCGTGGTCGTCGCCAACGACGCCACCGTCAAGGGCGGCACCTACTACCCGATGACGGTCAAGAAGCACCTGCGCGCCCAGGAGATCGCCCTGGACAACCGGCTGCCGTGCGTCTACCTGGTGGACTCCGGCGGCGCCTTCCTCCCGAAGCAGGACGAGGTCTTCCCCGACCGCGACCACTTCGGGCGGATCTTCTTCAACCAGGCCACCCTGTCCGCGCGCGGCATCCCGCAGATCGCCGCCGTCCTCGGCTCCTGCACGGCGGGCGGCGCCTACGTCCCGGCGATGAGCGACGAGGCGGTGATCGTCCGCGGCCAGGGCACGATCTTCCTGGGCGGCCCGCCGCTGGTGAAGGCAGCCACCGGCGAGGTGGTCACGGCGGAGGAGCTCGGCGGCGGCGAGGTGCACTCGCGCACCTCCGGCGTCACCGACCACCTCGCCGAGGACGACGCCCACGCGCTGCGCATCGTGCGGAACATCGTGGCGACCCTGCCGGCCCGCGGCGAACTGCCGTGGACGGTGGCCCCCGTCGAGGAGCCCGCCGTCGACCCGGCCGGGCTCTACGGCGCGGTCCCGGTCGACCCGCGCACCCCCTACGACGTCCGCGAGGTCATCGCCCGGCTCGTCGACGGCAGCCGCTTCGCGGAGTTCAAGGCCGAGTACGGCACGACGCTGGTCACCGGCTTCGCCCGGATCCACGGCCACCCGGTGGGCATCGTCGCCAACAACGGCATCCTGTTCTCCGAATCGGCCCAGAAGGGCGCGCACTTCATCGAGCTGTGCGACCAGCGCGGCATCCCGTTGCTCTTCCTGCAGAACATCTCGGGCTTCATGGTGGGCCGCCAGTACGAGGCGGGCGGCATCGCCAAGCACGGCGCCAAGATGGTCACCGCGGTGGCCACGACCCGGGTGCCCAAGCTGACCGTGGTCATCGGCGGCTCCTACGGCGCGGGCAACTACTCGATGTGCGGCCGCGCCTATTCGCCGCGCTTCCTGTGGATGTGGCCCAACGCCAAGATCTCCGTCATGGGCGGCGAGCAGGCCGCCTCCGTGCTGGCCACCGTCAAGCGCGACCAGATCGAGGCGGCCGGCGGCAGCTGGGCGGCGGAGGAAGAGGAGGGCTTCAAGTCCCCCATCCGCGCGCAGTACGAGGAGCAGGGCAACGCCTACTACGCGACGGCCCGGCTGTGGGACGACGGGGTCATCGACCCCCTGCAGACCCGCCAGGTGCTGGGGCTGGCCCTGACCGCCTGCGCCAACGCGCCGATTCCGCAACGCGATCCGCAGGCGCCGGGCTTCGGCGTCTTCCGGATGTAGGGGGAGCACCCAGATGTCAGCGATGTTCGACACCGTCCTGGTGGCCAACCGCGGCGAGATCGCGGTCCGCGTCATCCGCACCCTGCGGCGGCTCGGGATCCGTTCGGTCGCCGTCTTCAGTGACGCCGACGCCGGCGCCCGTCATGTGCGCGAGGCCGACACCGCCGTGCGCATCGGCCCCGCCGCCGCCACCGAGAGCTACCTGTCCATCGAGCGCCTGCTGGAGGCGGCCGCCCGCACCGGCGCCCAGGCCGTCCACCCGGGCTACGGCTTCCTCGCCGAGAACGCCGCCTTCGCCGGCGCCTGCGCGGAGGCCGGGCTCGCCTTCATCGGGCCGCCCGCCCGGGCGATCGAGCTCATGGGCGACAAGATCCGCGCCAAGGAGACCGTCCACGAGGCCGGCGTCCCCGTGGTGCCGGGCAGCAGCGGGAGCGGGCTCAGCGACGAGCAGCTGACGGCCGCCGCCCTGGAGATCGGCACCCCCGTGCTGCTGAAGCCCTCCGCGGGCGGCGGCGGCAAGGGCATGCGCCTGGTCCGGGACACCGCCCTGCTCGCGGAGGAGATCGCGGCCGCGCGGCGCGAGGCACGCGGCTCCTTCGGGGACGACACCCTGCTGGTGGAGCGGTGGATCGACCGTCCCCGGCACATCGAGATCCAGGTGCTGGCCGACGGCCACGGCAACGTGGTGCACCTCGGCGAGCGCGAGTGCTCCCTGCAGCGCCGCCACCAGAAGGTGATCGAGGAGGCCCCCTCGGTCCTGCTGGACGAGGCGACCCGGGCCGCCATGGGAGCCGCCGCCGTGCAGGCCGCGCTGTCCTGCGGCTACGTCGGCGCGGGCACGGTGGAGTTCATCGTCCCGGGCGCCGACCCGTCCGCCTACTGCTTCATGGAGATGAACACCCGCCTGCAGGTCGAGCACCCGGTCACCGAACTGGTCACCGGCCTGGACCTGGTGGAGTGGCAGCTGCGGATCGCCGCGGGCGAGCGGCTCTCCTTCGGCCAGGAGGAGGTCGCCCTGACCGGGCACGCCGTCGAGGCCCGGATCTGCGCCGAGGTGCCCTCGCGCAACTTCCTGCCGTCGGCGGGCACGGTGCTGGCGCTGTCCGAGCCCGCGGGCGAGGGCGTGCGCGTCGACTCGGGACTCGGCACGGGCAGCGAGATCGGCACGTCCTACGACCCCATGCTCGCCAAGGTCATCGCCCACGGCCCCGACCGGCCGACGGCGCTGCGCCGGCTGCGGGCCGCCCTCGCCGGGACGACCGTGCTGGGCCTGGAGACCAACACCGGCTTCCTGCGCCGCCTCCTGGCCCATCCCGACGTCGTCTCCGGGGAGATGGACACCGGCCTGATCGACCGGGCGCTTTCCGGCCTGGTGCCCTCCGAGGTGCCCGTCGAGGTGTACGCGGCGGCCGCGCTGCTGCGCCACGCCGCCCTGGAGCCCGCGGCGACCGCCGGCTGGCGGGACCCGTTCTCCGTGCCGAGCGGCTGGCGGCTCGGCGGGGAGCCCGCCTGGACGGACCACTGGCTGCGGGTGCCCGGGGCCGAGGCCGTACGCGTGCGCGTCCGCGGCGGTGCCGGGGAGGCGGAGGTGCGCGTCGAGGACACCGCGCCGGTGCGGGCCCGGCTGCTCCGCGGCTCCGGGCAGCGGGTCACCGTCGAGTGGGACGGCGTCACGCACGTCTTCGAGCACGCCGGCGACTGGCTCGGCCGGGACGGCGACGGCTGGCACCTTCAGCCGTACGACCCGGTCGAGGCCGCCCTGCGCGGCGGCGCCGGCGCCGGCGGGGTGGACACCCTGGCCGCGCCCATGCCGGGCACGGTGACCGTGGTCAAGGTCGCCAAGGGCGACGAGGTCACCGCGGGCCAGAGCCTGCTCGTGGTGGAGGCGATGAAGATGGAGCACGTCATCACCGCCCCCCACGACGGCACCGTCACCGAGATCGACGTGACCCCGGGCAGCACCGTCGCCATGGACCAGGTGCTCGCCGTCGTCACCCCGCACCAGGAGGAGGCCGAGTGACGGACGTCGAACGGACCCCAGGACTGCCCATGTCCGTGCCGCTGGCCGGGCTCCCGCCCCGGGTGCGCGTCCACGAGGTCGGCGCACGCGACGGGCTGCAGAACGAGAAGGCCACGGTGCCCACCGCGGTCAAGGCCGAGTTCGTGCACCGCCTGGCCGGCGCCGGGCTCACCACCATCGAGGCGACCAGCTTCGTCCGCCCCGAGTGGGTGCCGCAGCTGGCCGACGCCGAGCAGCTGATGCCGCTGCTGGACGACCTGGGCGACGGGGTCCGGCTGCCCGTGCTGGTGCCCAACCGGCGCGGCCTGGAGCGCGCCCTGGCCCTGGGGGTGCGCGAGATCGCCGTCTTCGGCAGCGCCACCGAGTCCTTCGCCAAGGCCAACCTCAACCGCACCGTCGACGAGTCGCTGGAGATGTTCGCCCCGGTCGTCGCCACCGCCAAGGAGGCCGGGGCGAGGGTCCGCGGCTACCTGTCGATGTGCTTCGGCGACCCCTGGGAGGGTCCCGTGCCCGTCCCGCAGGTCGCCGCGGTGGCCCGCCGGCTCCTCGACCTGGGCTGCGACGAGCTCAGCCTCGGCGACACCATCGGCGTCGCCACCCCCGGTCACGTCGTGGCGCTGCTGGACGCCCTGGGCGGCCTGGACGTGCCCGTCGAACGGCTCGCCGTCCACTTCCACGACACCTACGGCCAGGCACTGTCCAACACCCTGGCCGCGCTCCGGCACGGCGTGACCGTCGTCGACGCCTCCGCAGGCGGCCTCGGGGGCTGCCCCTACGCCAAGAGCGCCACCGGGAACCTCGCCACCGAGGACCTGGTCTGGATGCTCGACGGCCTCGGTGTCGAGACCGGGGTCGACCTCAGCCGCCTCACCGCCACCAGCGTGTGGATGGCGGAGCAATTGGGCCGACCGAGCCCGTCCCGTACCGTCCGCGCCCTCTCCCACCAGGAGTGACCACAGCCATGACGACCGCCCACCGGCTCCCCGCCGAGTACGAGGAACTCCGCCGCACGGTGGAGGAGTTCGCGCACGACGTCGTCGCGCCCAAGATCGGCGAGTTCTACGAGCACGACGAGTTCCCCTACGAGATCGTCCGCGAGATGGGCCGCATGGGCCTGTTCGGGCTGCCCTTCCCCGAGGAGTACGGCGGCATGGGCGGCGACTACTTCGCCCTGTGCATCGCCCTGGAGGAGCTCGCCCGGGTGGACTCCTCCGTGGCGATCACCCTGGAGGCGGGGGTCTCGCTGGGCGCCATGCCGGTCTTCCGCTTCGGCACCGAGGAGCAGAAGCGCACCTGGCTGCCCCAGCTGACCGCCGGCGAGCAGCTGGGCGCCTTCGGGCTGACCGAGCCGGAGTGCGGATCGGACGCCGGGGGCACCCGCACCACGGCCCGGCTGGACGAGGCGACCGGTGAGTGGGTGATCAACGGCACCAAGAGCTTCATCACCAACTCGGGCACCGACATCACCGCCCTGGTCACCGTGACGGCGGTCACCGGCCGCAAGGAGGACGGCCGCCCGGAGATCTCCTCGATCACCGTGCCGTCGGGCACCCCGGGCTTCACGGTGTCGAAGAAGTACAGCAAGGTCGGCTGGAACGCCTCCGACACCCGGGAGCTGTCCTTCTCCGACTGCCGCGTGCCCGCCGCCAACCTGCTGGGCGAGCGGGGCAGGGGCTACGCCCAGTTCCTGCGCATCCTGGACGAGGGCCGGATCGCCATCGCCGCGCTGGCCACCGGTCTCGCGCAGGGCTGCGTGGACGAGTCGGTCCGCTACGCCAAGGAGCGCACGGCCTTCGGGCGCCCGATCGGCGGCAACCAGGCGATCTCCTTCAAGCTCGCCGACATGGAGACGCGCGCCCACACCGCCCGGCTGGCCTGGCGGGACGCCGCGTCCCGGCTGGTGGCCGGCGAGCCCTTCAAGAAGGAGGCGGCGATGGCCAAGCTCTACTCCTCGGAGATCGCGGTCACCAACGCCCGCGAGGCCACCCAGGTGCACGGCGGCTACGGCTTCATGAACGAGTACCCGGTCGCCCGCATGTGGCGGGACTCCAAGATCCTGGAGATCGGTGAGGGCACCAGTGAGGTGCAGCGCATGCTGATCGCGCGCGAGCTCGGCCTTCCGGCGTAGTTCCACCCCCTCCCTGCCCGATATCGGGCAGAAATCTTGCGATCAGCCTCCTCCGTCCCTCAGTATCGACCGGTGCTCGAACGCCGGACGACCCACGACGACCTCGTCGACCACCTGGTGCGGACCACGCCGCTGCAACGCGGTGAGGCCGCCCGGGTGGTCCTCGACGTCCTGGCGTACTTCGACGAGCCCGCCGAGGACTACGTGCGGCGCCGCCACCGCGAGCTGCAGGCCAAGGGTCTGCAGAACGCGGAGATCTTCGAGCGGATCACGGCCGAGCTGCCGCACCGGGCGGTCACCCCGCCCGCGTACTCATTGCGGCAGCTGCGCCGCATCGTCTACGGCTGACAGGGAGACCGGGCCGCCTCGTGCGACCGGGAGGGACGGAAACATGTGTGGAATCGTCGGCTACATCGGGAAGCGTGACGTGGCCCCGCTGTTGCTGGAGGGCCTGCAGCGGCTGGAGTACCGCGGATACGACTCCGCGGGCATCGTGATCTCCGGCCGGTCCGGCGGGCTCAAGGCCGTCAAGGCCAAGGGCCGGGTCCGCGAGCTGGAGGCCCGGGTCCCCAAGCGCTTCGCCGGCACCACCGGCATAGCCCACACCCGCTGGGCCACCCACGGCGCCCCCAGCGACGAGAACGCCCACCCGCACCTCGACACCGAGGGCAAGGTCGCCGTCGTCCACAACGGCATCGTCGACAACGCCGACGAACTGCGCGCCAAGCTGATCGCGGACGGCGTGGTCTTCGCCTCCGAGACCGACACCGAGGTCATCACCCACCTCGTCGCCCGCTCCCAGGCCGCCTCCCTGGAGGAGAAGGTCCGCGAGGCGCTGAAGGTCGTCGAGGGCACCTACGGCATCGCCGTGATGCACGCCGACTTCCCCGACCGGATCGTCGTGGCCCGCAACGGCTCGCCGGTCGTCCTCGGCATCGGCGAGAAGGAGATGTTCGTCGCCTCCGACGTCGCCGCGCTGATCTCCCACACCCGCCAGGTCGTCACGCTCGACGACGGCGAGATGGCCACCCTGAAGGCCGACGACTTCCGCACGTACACGACCTCGGGCACCCGCACCACCGCCACCCCGGAGACCGTGGAGTGGGAGGCCGCCTCCTACGACATGGGCGGTCACGACACGTACATGCACAAGGAGGTCTGCGAGCAGCCCGACGCGGTCGACCGTGTACTGCGCGGCCGGATCGACGACAAGTTCTCCACCGTGCACCTGGGCGGCCTGAACCTCGACGCCCGCGAGGCCCGCGGCATCCGCCGTGTGAAGATCCTCGGCTGCGGCACCTCGTACCACGCCGGAATGATCGGGGCCTCGCTGATCGAGGGCCTGGCCCGCATCCCGGCCGACTCCGAGCCGGCCTCCGAGTTCCGCTACCGCAACCCGGTCGTGGACCCCGACACGCTCTACATCGCCGTCTCGCAGTCCGGTGAGACCTACGACGTGCTGGCGGCGGTCCAGGAGCTCAAGCGCAAGGGCGCCCGCGTCCTCGGCGTGGTGAACGTGGTGGGCTCCGCCATCGCCCGGGAGACCGACGGCGGCGTGTACGTGCACGCCGGCCCGGAGGTCTGCGTCGTCTCCACCAAGTGCTTCACCAACACCGTCGTCGCCTTCGCGCTGCTCGCCCTGCACCTCGGCCGCATCCGCGACCTGTCGGTGGCCGACGGCAAGCGGATCATCGAGGGCCTGCGCAGGCTGCCCGCGCAGATCCAGGAGATCCTCGCGCAGGAGGAGGACATCAAGAAGCTGGCGGCCGAGTACGCGGACGCCAGGTCGATGATGTTCATCGGCCGGGTGCGCGGCTACCCGGTGGCGCTGGAGGCCTCGCTGAAGCTGAAGGAGATCTCCTACATCCACGCCGAGGCGTACCCGGCCTCCGAGCTCAAGCACGGGCCGCTGGCCCTGATCGAGCCCGCGATGCCGACCGTGGCGATCGTCCCGGACGACTCGCTGCTGGAGAAGAACCGCGCCGCGATGGAGGAGATCAAGGCCCGCAGCGGACGGATCCTGGCGGTCGCGCACCAGGAGCAGGAGAAGGCCGACCACACCATCGTCGTCCCGAAGAACGAGGACGAGCTCGACGCGATCCTCATGGGCATCCCGCTCCAGCTGCTGGCGTACCACACGGCGCTGGCCCTGGGCCGCGACATCGACAAGCCGCGCAACCTGGCGAAGTCCGTGACGGTCGAGTAGCCGGCGGCCCCGGTCACGACGAGGCCCCCGCGCCGTTGCCCGGCGCGGGGGCCTCGTCCTCGTTCCCGAGGGTCAGGCCGCGTGCCCGCGGCGCGGCACGGACAGCCGCCAGCCGTCGGCGAGGGCGCGCCGGCCCCACGCGGCGTTGGTGAGCAGTGCGGTCCCGCCGTACCAGGCGACCGCGCCGGCCGCGAGGGCGACCCAGCCGGCCACCTTGCCGAGGCCGCCGTTGGATGCGAGTGCGGCGACACCGGACAGGGCCGTGGCGACGGTCAGCAGCCCGAAGACCGCCTGCGCCACCCCGCCCATCTGCCAGGCGGCCATCGTCAGGCTGAGCGCCAGCAGCGCCCACAGGAGCATGAAGAGCCCGGCGGCCTCCTTGCTCGCACTCGCACCGGACCCCGCCGACCAGGTCACCCAGAAGGCGCCCAGTGAGGCGAAGGCGGTGCCGGTGAAGCCGTTGCCGCCGTAGAACTCCCACATGCCGGCGACGAATTGCGTCACGCCGCCGACGACGAGTGCGAGCCGGGCGGCGTCCGCCGTCGCGGTGTTGTCGAATACGCCGGTGCTGAGCAGCCCGTAGGCGATCAGCGTCAGGCCGAGTGTCAGATATCCCAGAGCCGTCGCGCCGGCTCCTGCGGTGCGTGCCGTGGAGACGTCGTTGTCCACCGCGGGCCCCCTTCGGGTACGAGGGAAGAAACTGCAGACGAGATACCCTTCACAAGGGCACAAGCAATCCCGTGGAGGCCTGATTCAAGGCGTCGTGCACCGAATCGTTATGGAATGACCACGACAGGCCGCTGCGCGCGGCGGGCGAGGCGCCCGGCGACCGACCCGAAGATCTTGCCGATGATCCCGTGTGTCCCACCCACCACGATGGCGTCGGCCTCGTACTCCCGGCCGACCTCCTCCAGCTCGTGGCAGATGTCGCCGCCGCGCTCGACCAGGATCCACGGCACCTCCGACAGGTGGTCGGCGCAGGCGAGTTCCAGGCCCAGCACCTCGGTGCGGTGGTCGGGGACGTCGACGAAGACGGGCGGCTCGCAGCCCGCCCACACGGTCGCCGGGAGCCGGTTGGCGACGTGCACGATGATCAGCGCGGAACCGGACCGGCGGGCCATGCCGATGGCGTACGCGAGGGCCCGTTCACTCGACACGGAGCCGTCGAAACCGACGACCACGCCGTGCCGGAACGCGGGATCACAGGAAGTGCGCGGCTCGCAGTCCGCCTCGGGCACCGCCGCCGATTCGGCGAGCGGCTTTCCTTCGGCGGGCTCGGGGAGCTCGTAACCGGCCATGATGCGGTTTCTCGGCAAGGTCGGCGCCGGGGGCGCCGAGTGGGCGGACAACAACAGTGCGGGGGCCGCGGGACCGGCCTGATTTCGACCGGTAAGGGGCTGCCCTTCCCGCTGACTCCAGAGTACGGCGACTGTGGGCCCCTGCACAGATGCGCAGTCGCCCTCACAGCGTCCCCCTACCCCGGAGTTTCCAGGAGAATGCCGGAGCGGGCGGCGGAGCGCAACGCCCGGTCGCCAATCGGACAAGTCACCCCGCGCGCGGCCCTCTCCCACTGTCCGCCTCCGGCCATATCCGGAATCGTCCTCCCGGCCCCACGAGGCGGAGGGGGCGCACTCGTTCCCCGGCCACACAGGGGGCGTACGACGGAGCGCTGACCAGGGGCGCGTACAGGACTTCCCATCATTTTCGGCCAACTTCCCATCCTGGGGCGGGACTTGGGATCATGTGCCACAACCCCCGCCACCACCAGGGCGGAAGCGGAATGAGGGGGCGCACGGGCGTTGTGCGCCGGTTCCCCTCCCGGAAGGCACACTTCACGAGGAGAACGCTTCGTGATCGAATGCTTCACGCCACGTGGTCATGTCGACATACCGGCAGGTGGTGAACTTGCCACTGCGGGTACAGCGGAACGAGTAGATTCGATCTTGAGCGACAACGGCGGGGGACCCGTGCAGGACCGAGAGGACCAGACGACCGAGGGGGGCTTGAGCTCCATGACACAGGAGTCCAGGACCGGCACCATGGCGGAGATCCAGTCGGCCGCCGGCACGTCCACCGCACCGTCCGCGTCGACGGGTACGGCGCACGTCCCGTACGTCCCGGGAGCGTCCGGCGCCCCGGTGAGCACCTCCGTTCCGTCCGGCCCGTCCGCCACCGCCCAACAGGGGCGCGGGCCACGCAAGTTGTCGGCACGGCGCCGTCAGGAGGTGGTCGCCGTCCTGCTGTTCAGCGGCGGGCCCATCTTCGAGAGCTCCATCCCGCTCTCCGTGTTCGGCATCGACCGCCAGGACGCGGGCGTTCCGCGCTACCGGCTGCTGGTCTGCGCCGGCGAGGACGGCCCCCTGCGCACCACCGGGGGGCTGGAGTTGTCCGCCCCGTACGGCCTGGAGGCACTGTCGCGGGCCGGCACGGTCGTCGTGCCCGCCTGGCGCTCGATCTCGCAGCCGCCGCCCGCCGAGGCGCTGGACGCGCTGCGCCGCGCCCACGAGGAGGGCGCCCGCATCATCGGGCTGTGCACCGGTGCCTTCGTGCTCGCCGCCGCGGGACTGCTGGACGGCCGCCCGGCCACCACGCACTGGATGTACGCGCCGACCCTCGCCAAGCGCTACCCGTCCGTCCACGTCGACCCGCGCGAGCTGTTCGTCGACGACGGCGACGTCCTCACCAGCGCCGGCACCGCCGCCGGCATCGACCTGTGCCTGCACGTCGTGCGCAGCGACCACGGCGGCGAGGCCGCCAACGCGCTCGCCCGCCGGCTGGTCGTACCGCCGCGCCGCGGCGACTGGGGCGGCCAGCCCCGGCACCTCGACCGCTCTTTACCCGAGGAGATCGGCGGCGATCCGCTCGCCGAGGTCGTCGCCTGGGCCCTGGAGCACCTGCACGAGCAGTTCGACGTGGAGACCCTGGCCGCCCGCGCCTACATGAGCCGCCGCACCTTCGACCGCCGTTTCCGCACCCTGACCGGCAGCGCGCCCCTGCAGTGGCTGATCACCCAGCGCGTCCTGCAGGCCCAGCGGCTGCTGGAGACCTCCGACTACTCCGTGGACGAGGTCGCCGCGCGCTGCGGTTTCCGCTCGCCCGTCGCGCTGCGCGGGCACTTCCGCCGCCAGCTCGGCTCCTCCCCCGCGTCGTACCGGGCCGCCTACCGTGCCCGGCGCCCGCAGGACGATCCGGACGCCGCCGCGCTCGGCGCCACCCGTGAACCGCGCGGGGCCGAAGCGGCCGGCGGCCCGGTCCCGGCCCCCCGCCGCAGCCCCGTGCCCACCGCGGAACGCGGCAACGGCGGGGTGCTGCAGATCCCGGGGCAGAACGGTCCCGGCACCGGCCCGGGCACGCCCAAGACCGAGGGCGAACCGCCCTACGCGGCGCGCATCCCGGAGCAGCCCGGCAGTCGCTTCGACCCGCGCGAGCCGCACGGCAGCCGGCGTCCGCGGGGCGACCGGGACGGCCGTGACGGGCGCAGTCGCAGCGCGACTATGCCTGCTCCGCGGGATCGCCCCGTAGGGTGAGACGTATGAACGACCGGATGGTGTGGATCGACTGCGAGATGACCGGGCTCTCCCTGGCCCAGGACGCTCTGATCGAGGTGGCGGCGCTCGTCACCGACTCGGAGCTCAACGTGCTCGGCGAGGGGGTGGACATCGTCATCCGTCCGCCGGCCGAGGCCCTGGAGAGCATGCCGGAGATCGTCCGCACGATGCACACCACCTCCGGGCTGCTCGACGAGCTCGACGGCGGGGTGACGCTGGAGGAGGCGGAGAAGCTCGTCCTGGACTACGTGCGCCAGTACGTGACCGAGCCCCGCAAGGCGCCGCTGTGCGGCAACTCGGTCTCCACCGACCGCGGCTTCCTCGCCCGCGACATGCCGGCCCTCGAGCAGCACCTGCACTACCGCATCGTCGACGTCTCCTCCGTCAAGGAGCTGGCCCGCCGCTGGTACCCGCGCGCCTACTTCGCGAGCCCCGAGAAGAACGGCAACCACCGCGCGCTCGCCGACATCCGGGAGTCCATCGCGGAGCTGCGCTACTACCGCGAGGCGGTCTTCGTCCCGCAGCCGGGACCCGACACGGACACCGCGCGTTCGATCGCGGCGAAGTACGTCCTGCCTGCGGAAACGGTGGAGTGAGCGACCCACGGGAAACGTGGCAGCGAGCACCCCGCCGGACCCTGTACACTTTTTCTCGGCCGGTGCGGAGCAGTGACAAGCGCCGGTCGTGGTGGGTGTAGCTCAGCTGGTAGAGCACCTGGTTGTGGTCCAGGATGTCGCGGGTTCGAGTCCCGTCACTCACCCTGACGACTGAGGGCCGGTCCGTGGAAACGGACCGGCCCTCAGTCGTGTGCGGACCTGCTCACGGGCCCGGCCCCCGGCGGTGGCCCGCCGGTCGCGGCGGCCGGGACCACGCGGCCCCGGCCGGGCGGGTCAGCCGGCGACGGCCTCGGCGGCGGCGAGCGCGGGCTGCCAGGGGTACTCGGGCCCGGGCCCGGCGTCGCCGAGCAGCAGCGTGACCCCGGCGGCACGCAGGGTCTCCAGCGAACGCTCGTACTGCGGGTGCTGCATGAGCCCGGCGTTCACGGAGGGCATCGCCACCGTCGGGACGCGCTTGCCGAGGCCCTCGGCGAGGACCCCGGTCACGAAGGTACCCGTGAGGCCCAGCGCCCATCCGTTGATCGTGTTGAAGGTGGCCGGGGCCACCAGGATCACGTCGGCCGGGGGCCAGACCTCGGGCAGGCCGGGCAGCGGGTACTCGTGGCGTACGGGGCGGCCGGTCAGCGCGGCCAGCCCGTCCAGGCTCGGCTCCAGCCAGCGGGCCGCCGTGGGCGTCAGCCCGAGGCACACGTCCCAGCCGCGCACCTGCGCGTCCTCGATGACCCGCGCGACGTCGAAGACGGGCGGGGCGGCACCGGCGAAGAGGTAGAGGGTCCGAGTCATGCGGCCCACCCAATCGCGGGAAGTGGATCTTACGCAACCGTATGCGGGACCGGACGCCCGGCGGCCCTCACGGGGCCCAGTGGTACTTGCCCCCGCCGAGCCAGCGCACGACCTGCGGGTCGTCGAAGTCGACGTGCTCCCGCCCGGCGTCGTGGGCGATGCGGACGACGTCGAGCAGGTCGTGGGCGATGCCGACGGGCTGCCCGTCGATCTGCACGATGCGGAAGGGCGGGTCACCGGCCTGGACGGGGGACACGACGATCAGGGTGCTCACCCGTCCAGCTTGCGGCACCCCGGCACGCGCCGCACCCGCCGCGCCGCGCGCCCGAAGTGGCCCCGCCGCGCGGCGGGCGAATGGCCCTCGGCAGGCCCGTCCCGGCGCTCGTAGCGTGGGGGGCATGAGCACCGACTCCTCCCGTACGGCCCTTGCCTCCCGTACCGCCCTCGCCTCCCGTCTGCGCGCCCTGCACGTGCCGGGCGACCCGCTGGTCCTGCCGAACGTCTGGGACTGCGCCTCCGCGCTCGCCGTGGCCGACGCGGGCTTCCCCGCGGTCGCCACCGGGAGCGCCGCCATGGCGCCCGTCCTGGGGTACCAGGACCGGGAGGGCACCCCCGCGGAGGAGATGCTCGCCGCGGTGGCCCGCATCGCCCGGGCCGTCCGCGTGCCGGTCACCGCCGACATGGAACGGGGCTACGGGATGGCGCCCGCGGAGCTGGCGGAGCGGCTGGCCTCGACCGGCGCCGTGGGCTGCAACCTGGAGGACACCGACCACCGCACAGGCCTCCTGGCCGACGCCGGGGAGCAGGCGGAGTACATCGCCGCCCTGCGCGCGGCGGACCCCGAGCTGGTGATCAACGCCCGGACGGACTGCTTCCTGCGCCACGACGCCGACCCCGCGCGGCGCCTGGCGGAGGCGGTGGAGCGGGCACGGGCGTACCTGGCGGCCGGTGCGGACTGCGTCTACCCGATCGGGGCGCTGGACGAGCCGGCCGTGGCGGCCGTCAGCGAGGCCGTGGACGGCCGTCCGGTCAACGTTCTGTCCCGGCCCGGCGGGCCCTCACGGGCCCGTCTGGCGGAGCTGGGGGTGGCCAGGATCAGCTTCGGTCATCAGCTCCACCAGCTGGTCCAGGGGTACTTCGCCGGTCTCCTGGCGGCGGTCGCACGCGGGGACAGCCCGTTCACGCAGGCCTGACGGGCCGTCAGCCGTCCGTGCGCGGCGGCGACTCGTCGTTGCCGCGCCGGATCGTGCGCAACGGGCCGCCGGGCCGCCACACCTGCAGGACGAGGTCGGGGTCCTCGACGTAGGTGCGTACGACCTCGGCGATCTCGGCGCGGAAGAGGTGGAAGGGCCCCTCGGGCACCGTCACCTCGCCGGTGAAGCGGGCGAGCGCCGCCGGGTCGGTGACCTCGACGGCGCGCCCGGAGATCCGCACGTCGCCGCCGTCCATGGAGGTGTCCGGGCCGGGGTTGACGTGGAGCGCGAAGCGCGGGTCGCGCCGCAGGTCGAGGGCCTTGCGGGAGCGGGGCATCATGCCGAGCCACAGCTCGCCGAACCGGAACTCGGCCTCGATGCCGCTGAGCCGGGGAGCGCCGTCGGCGCGGAGGGTGCCGAGGACGTGGTGCTTGTAGCCGCCGAATCGGGTGCGCACGGCCTCGGCGAGGCCGGGCTGCGCTTCCTGGAAGTCTGTCCAGCTGGTCGTCATGCCGCCATGCTGCCCGGCATACCCGACATCCTCTGTCGGCATTGCCGGGGCGGCGTCACTCCTCGCCCGGAAGGCGGCGGGCCGGGGCGTCGCCCTGTCCCTGGCGGGCCGCCTGCCAGATGCCGCGCAGGCGGTCCAGCTCGGCCAGTTCAGCACGCGACCAGGTGCGCCGGCCCGCGACGTACCGCCGTATGGCCTCATTGGCGGCTTCGACGGATCGGCGGTCAAGAACAACGGTCGGTGGCATGCCTTGATTTTAGGAGAGAGGTGTGACAAAGAGCCCTGGTTGACGGCCTCGTGGGCCCATGTCACACCGTGAGCCTCCTCACTTGACATCCTCCCCGTCCCAGAGGGCGGGGATTCCTGGCTCACGTGGGCTGGGGACCAGCGGTCCTCCAGCGCTTACACGATCGGGCACCAGCCGGGTTGAGACCAGCCCGGACCAGCATCACGCGTGCGGAGTTCTGGACACCTTCGCAGCGGCACGGCGGGCCTTCCGGTACCCGCCGGTGTCTGGCCTGTTCCGTGGGGTACGCCGACGGGCCATCGTCCTCCGGTACCGCGCGAGGCGCTGCGCGGCGCTCTTCCCGTGCTGGGCGTGCGGCAGGTCGTGGGCGTCGCTGGTCGTGGTGGCGGTCTCACGCACGCCCCAGTCGATACCGATCACTGCGCCGGTGGCGGGCAGCGGCTCTGTGGTTGTGGCGACGACGAACGAGGCGTACCAGTGGCCAAGGCTGTCCCGGTACACCCGCACCGACGAGGGTGCGGAGGGCAGGTCGCGGGACCACACCACCGTCACAACGATGCCGCCCGCCAGGTGCAGGCGTCCGTCCTTGAGCCTGAAACCGCGGGTGGTGTGGTTCAGCGTCGGGGCGGCCTCGCGCTTGCGCTTGACCCGGGGCATCCCGGCCCGCTGCCGCATCGGCAACCCCGCCGCGATGTCCTTCAACGCCTTGGCACGGGACTTGGCGAAGTCCCGGATGACCTGCTGCTGCGGCACCGAGCTGCCCTCCCGCAGCCACGCCATCGACCGCCGCGCCTCGGTCAGCATCCTGTCCAGCTGCGCGGGACCGCACGTCACCTTCTGCTCGGCGGTCCTGTTCAGGCGGTGGACCTTGCGGGACACCGCCACGCACTCGTTCCACACCCACCGGCATCGCGCCCACTCCGCCTCCAGGCCGGCCCGCGCGGTGGACGACACCCGCAGCCGAAAGGTGAACCGGGCAGGCCCGGACCCCTGCTCAGCCATCGCCGTCGACGTCACACCCCGGAACCTAACAGCCCGCACCGACAACAAAAGGGAACGCAGGTCAGATCGGACGTGCAGAGAGCTCCGGCACTCCGGCCCCGCGGCGGTCAGGCCGACTCGCGGCGCACGAGCTCCGTCGACAGCACCACCTGCCGGCGGGTGGCGGTGCTCGCCGCGATCTCCTCCAGCAGTACCCGCGCCATGGTGCGGCCCATCTCCTCGATCGGCTGCCGCACGCTGGTGAGCGGCGGGTCGGTGTGGCGGGCGATGGCCGAGTCGTCGAAGCCGATCAGCGCCACGTCGTCGGGCACGCGCCGCCCCTTCTCCCGCAGCACCTGCAGCGCTCCGCTGGCCATCACGTCGGAGGCCGCGAAGACCGCGTCGACGTCCGGCCGGCGCTCCAGCAGCGCCCGCATCGCGGCACGCCCGCCCTCCTCGGTGAAGTCGCCGGCCGCGACCAGCGCGTGGTCGTGGGCCAGTCCGGCACCCTCGACCGCCTGGCGGTAGCCGTCGAGCCGGGAGCGGGCGACGTACATGTCCAGGGGCCCGGTGATGGTGGCCACCGCCTTGCGCCCGCGCCCCAGCAGGTGGGCGACGGCCGAACGGGCGCCGCCGACGTTGTCGGAGTCGACGTACGACACCGACTCCAGGTCGGAGCGGCGGCCGCTCAGCACCGTCGGCATCTCCAGCTGCTCCAGCAGGTCGGGCAGCGGGTCGTCCTCGTGCACCGAGACCAGCAGGACGCCGTCGACCCGGTGCGCGCCGAGGTACTGGGCGAAGCGCTGCCGTTCCTTGGGCGTCCGCAGCAGCGTGAGCAGCAGCTGCATGTCGGTGTCGGCGAGCTCGGCGCCGACGCCCCGGATGATGTCGGAGAAGTACGGCTCGGCGAAGAGCCTGGTCTCCGCCTCCGGGATGACCAGGGCGATCGCGTCCGTCCGGTTGCCCGCCAGGGCGCGCGCCGCGCGGTTGGGGACGTAGCCGAGCTCGGCGATGGCGGCCTCGACCGCGGTCTTGGCGCGGTCGCTCACCCGGGGCGATCCGTTGATCACCCGGGAGACCGTGCCGCGGCCCACTCCGGCACGCGCGGCGACCTCCTCAAGCGTCGGCCTGCCGCTGCGCCGTCCGCCGATCACCATTGCGGCCTCCCAATCACGAGGTGGTAACTGCGCCAACTTAGAGCGTCTGCTCCCTTGACACCTCATCGGGGAACGGAGACTCTTCAACACATCACGTATGGGAGCGCTCCCACACTATCGAACACGTACACTTCCCGCACGTACCCGGAGGACCCGAATGCGCACGACAAGGAAGTCGTCCCGGCCGCGAGGCCGTACCGCGGCCGTCGCGATAACCGCGGTGGCAGCGCTGGGAGTGAGCCTGCTCGCCGGCTGCTCCAAGGACAGCGACGAGCCGGCCAAGGCCGGTGGCTCGGAGGGTGACGGCAAGGGCAAGATCACCCTCACGGTCGGCACCTTCGGTGTCTTCGGCTACAAGCAGGCCGGTCTGTACGAGGAGTACGAGAAGGCGCATCCGAACATCACGATCAAGGAGAACGTGATCGAGCGGAACGACGCCTACTACCCGCAGCTGCTGACCCACCTCGCCGCCGGCAGCGGCCTGAGCGACATCCAGGCCATCGAGGTCGGCAACATCAACGAGGTCGTCACCACCCAGGCGGCGAAGTTCGAGGACCTCTCCAAGGCCGAGGGCGTCGACAAGTCGAACTACCTCGACTGGAAGTGGGCGCAGGCCAGCACCTCCGACGGCAAGACGGTCGCGCTCGGCACCGACATCGGCCCGATGGCCATCTGCTACCGCACCGACCTGTTCAAGGCGGCCGGTCTGCCCACCGACCGCGAAGAGGTCGGCAAGCTGTGGGCCGGTGACTGGAGCAAGTACCTGGACGCGGGCAAGACCTACACCGAGCACGCGCCCAAGAACACCACGTTCCTGGACTCGTCCGCCGGTCTCTACCAGGCGATCAGCAACTCCGCCTCCGAGCGCTACTACGACAGCAGCGGCAAGGTCATCTACAAGACCAGCCCCTCCGTGAAGGAGGCCTGGAACCTGGCCATGGAGGCCACCACCGGCAAGATGACCGCCAAGCTGAAGCTGTTCGACAAGGCCTGGGACCAGGGCTTCGCCAACGGCCGCTTCGCCTCGCTCCCCTGCCCGTCGTGGATGCTCGGCTACATCCAGGAGAAGGCCGGCGACGCGGGCAAGGGCAAGTGGGACGTCGCCGCCGCGCCGAAGCCCGCCAACTGGGGCGGCTCCTTCGTGGGCGTGCCCTCGGCCGGCAAGAACAAGGCGGAGGCCGTCAAGCTGGCCGCGTGGCTGACCGCCCCCGCCCAGCAGGCCAAGGTCTTCGCCAAGCAGGCGAGCTTCCCGAGCGCCCCGGGCGCCTATGACCTGCCCGAGGTCAAGGACGCCAAGCACGAGTACTTCAACAACGCGCCGATCGGCCAGATCTTCGCCGACGCGGCCAAGAGCATCCCGACCCTGGTGATCGGCCCGAAGGACCAGCAGATCTACACGGCCATCACCGACGTCGGCATCCTGCAGGTCGAGCAGCAGGGCAAGACCCCTGCTCAGGGCTGGGCGGCTGCCGAGAAGGAAATCGACAACGCACTGGACCAGTGACCCGCATGGCTTCGGAGACCTCCGACATGACCGCAGTGACCGCGCCCCCCTCCGAGGGGGGCGCGGCCCCGCGCGGCGGCTCCGGCCGTCCGCGCGACGCACGTGACGAGCGACGCGGCCGCTGGCGCAGCCGCCGCTACCGGTGGGACGTCAAGGCGATGCCGTACGCCTTCGTCTCGCCCTTCTTCCTGTTCTTCGCCGCCTTCGGCCTCTTCCCGCTGATCTACACGGGCTGGTCCTCCTTCTACCGGGTGGAGCTGACCAACCTCGACGCGCGCGAGTTCGTCGGCTTCCACAACTACACCCGTCTGCTGGAGGACGAGTTCTTCTGGAACGCCCTGAAGAACACGTTCACCATCGGTGTGATCTCGACCGTCCCGCAGCTGCTGATCGCGCTGGGCCTGGCCCACCTGCTCAACTACAAGCTGCGCGGCTCGACCTTCTTCCGGGTCGCGATGCTCACCCCGTACGCCACCTCGGTCGCCGCCGCGACGCTGGTCTTCACGCTGATGTTCGGCACCGACTACGGCATGATCAACTGGGGCCTCGAGCACCTCGGGTTCAGCAACCACATCGACTGGCGGGCGGGCACCTGGTCCTCGCAGATCGCGGTCTCGTCGATCGTGATCTGGCGGTGGACCGGTTACAACACCTTGATCTACCTGGCCGCGATGCAGGCCGTGCCGCACGACCTGTACGAGTCCGCCGCGCTGGACGGCGCCTCGCGCTGGCAGCAGTTCCGCCATGTGACGATCCCGATGCTGCGGCCGACGATCCTCTTCACGATCGTGGTCTCGACGATCGGTGCCACCCAGCTCTTCGGCGAACCGTTCCTCTTCGGCGGCCCCGGCGGCGAGAAGGGCGGCTCCTCCCACCAGTTCCAGACGCTGGGCCTGTACCTGTACGAGCAGGGCTGGACGAACTACCACCTCGGGCGGGCCTCGGCCATCGCCTGGGCGATGTTCCTGCTCCTGCTGCTGATCGCCGCCGTCAACGGGCTGGTCGCCCGCTGGCTGCGCAAGAACCACGAGGGGTGACGACGATGGCCACCATCTCGACCAACCCGGCGGATCAGGCGGCCGGCGCGGCGGACGCGCCCCGCAAGGCCAAGCGCCGCACCCCCGGGGCGCCCAAGGCCGGACGGCAGCTGCACGCGGGCCCGTTCACCTACATCGTGCTGATCGTCTTCACCGCGATATCGCTCTTCCCCCTGGTGTGGACCGCGATCGCCGCCTCCCGGACGAACTCGCGGCTGGCGCAGACCCCGCCGCCGTTCTGGTTCGGCTCGAACCTCTTCAGCAACCTGCAGACCGCGTGGACCGAGGCCAACCTCAGCACGGCGCTGCTGAACACGACCATCGTCGCGGGCAGCATCACCATCGGCACGGTGCTGTTCTCCACGATCGCCGGCTTCGCCTTCGCCAAGCTGCAGTTCAAGATGAAGAACTTCCTGCTGATGCTGACCATCGGCACCATGATGGTGCCGCCGCAGCTGAGCGTGGTGCCGCTGTTCCTGTGGATCGCGGACCTCGACTGGACGAACCACCTCCAGGCGGTCGTCCTGCCGACCTTCGTCAGCGCCTTCGGTGTCTTCTTCATGCGGCAGTACCTCTCCCAGGCGCTGCCCACCGAGATCATCGAGGCCGCCCGCGTCGACGGCGCCAGCAGCCTGCGGATCGTCTGGCACGTGGTCTTCCCGGCCGCCCGGCCCGCGATGGCGGTCCTGGGCATGCTGACCTTCGTCGCGGCCTGGAACGACTTCTTCTGGCCGATCATCGCGTTGACCCAGGAGAACCCGACCGTGCAGGTCGCGCTCACCAGCCTCGGCCGCGGCTACATCCCCGACGAGTCCGTCATCATGGCCGGCGCGCTGCTCGGCACGCTCCCCCTGCTGCTGGTCTTCGTGATCTTCGGCAAGCAGATCGTCGGCGGCATCATGCAGGGCGCGGTCAAGGGCTGAGCCCTCCCCCGGCCGCGGCCGCGCCCCTCCCCCTTACTCCTCTTGTTCACTCGTTCCGATGGGAGCGCTCCCGTATGACAGCGTCCGACATCCGTCCCGCAGCGAGCGGCACCGCCGCAGCCGGCGGCCACCAGTTCCCGCCCGGCTTCCTGTGGGGTGCGGCCACCGCCGCGTACCAGATCGAGGGCGGCGCTGCCGAGGACGGGCGCACCCCGTCGATCTGGGACACCTTCAGCCACACCCCCGGCAAGGTCTTCGAGGGCCACACCGGCGACGTCGCCGCCGACCACTACCACCGGTTCCGCGACGACGTGCGCCTCATGGCCGACCTCGGTCTGAGCGCCTACCGGTTCTCCGTCTCCTGGTCCCGCGTCCAGCCCACCGGCCGCGGGCCGGCGGTGGAACGCGGCCTCGACTTCTACCGCGCGCTCACCGACGAGCTGCTGGAGCACGGCATCCAGCCCGCCGTCACCCTCTACCACTGGGACCTGCCGCAGGAGCTCGAGGACGCCGGCGGCTGGCCCGCCCGCGACACCGCGGAGCGCTTCGGCGAGTACGCGCGGATCGTCGCCGAGGCGCTCGGCGACCGCGTCCAGCTGTGGACCACCCTCAACGAGCCCTGGTGCAGCGCCTTCCTCGGCTACGGCTCCGGCGTCCACGCCCCGGGCCGCACCGACCCGGTCGCCGCCCTGCGCGCCGCCCACCACCTCAACCTCGGCCACGGCCGCGCCGCCGAGGCGCTGCGCTCGGTCCTCCCGGCCCGCGCCCAGCTCGGCATCACCCTCAACCTGCACCAGGTCCGCGCGCTCACCGGCTCCGCCGCCGACGTGGACGCCGCCCGCCGCATCGACGCCGTCGGCAACCGGGTCTTCACCGGCCCGCTGCTCAAGGGCGCGTACCCGCGGGACCTGCTCGAGGACACCCGCGGCCTGACCGACTGGTCCTTCGTCCAGGACGGCGACCTCGCCGCGATCAAGCGCCACCCGCTGGACGTGCTCGGCATCAACTACTACACGCCCACCCTGGTGTCGGACGGCGCCTCCGTGGACGGACCGCGCAGCGACGGCCACGGCTCCAGCGCGTTCTCGCCCTGGCCGGGCGCGGACGACGTCGCCTTCCACCAGCCCCCGGGCGAGCGGACGGCGATGGGCTGGTCCGTCGACCCGACGGGCCTGTACGACCTGCTGATGCGGATGAACCGCGAGTTCCCCGACCTCCCGCTGCTCATCACCGAGAACGGCGCGGCCTACGAGGACTCCGTGGGCCCCGACGGCGCGGTGCACGACCCCGAGCGGGTGGAGTACCTGCGCGTCCACCTCGAGGCGGTCCACCGCGCCATGCGCGACGGCGCCGACGTCCGGGGCTACTTCCTGTGGTCCCTGATGGACAACTTCGAGTGGGCGTACGGGTACAGCAAGCGCTTCGGCGCGGTCTGGGTCGACTACGAGACGCAGGAGCGCATCCCGAAGTCCAGCGCCCACTGGTACGCGGGCGTCGCCCGCAACGGCGCGCTCCCCGACGCGGCGGAGGCCGACGCCTCGTCGTGACGCGGCGACGGGACGCGGCGCGCTACTTGGAGGGGAGCGCCGCGTCCCGTCCCACGTCGCGGAGGAACTCCGTCCAGGCCGCGGGGGTGAAGGACAGGGAGGGCCCGTCCGGGTCCTTGCTGTCGCGCACGTGCACGCGGTGGGGGGTGGTGGCGACCTCGACGCAGTTGCTGCCCTCGGTGTCGCTGTACGTGGACTTCCGCCAGGACAGTGCGCCGTTCATGCCTCACCCGCCATCCGCTCGATGAACCGCGCCGACTCGTCGGCTCCGAGGGCCTCCGTTCGGATCATGCCATGCCGTTGCGTCAGTGCCCCCACTTGTGCCGGGTCCGCGGTCAGCAGGCTGAGTGACTGCCCCTCGGTGAGGGCGAGCCGTTCGTGCTCCCGGCTCTCCAACAGAACGATGGGGCCGTTCAGCCCGGGGTGGGCGCCGGCGGCGAACGGCAGCACCTGCAGGGACACGTTGCGCAGTCCTGCCACCTCCAGCAGGTGCAGGAACTGCCGCCGCGCCGTGGCCGGGCCGCCCACGGGACAGCGCAGGGCCGCCTCGTACACCACGAAGCTGAACTCGACGGGTGGACTGCGCCGCAACAAGGTCTGGCGCTCCAGCCGTGCCCGGACCCGTTCCTCCAGGACCTCGTCGTCGAGCGGCGGCCGATGCGCGCCGAGCAGCGCCCGTACGGTTCCCTCGATCTGGAGCAACCCGGGGATCAGCAGCGGCTCGTACGACCAGAGGCTGACGGCCTCCGCCTCATAACGGAAGAACTCCTGCGACCTCGCGGGGAACCGCTCCGGTTTGAGGTACGCCTCCGCCGCGGAGAGCTTCCCGTGGGCCCCGCAGAGCTGGTCCGCGACCTGGAGCAGTCGAGTGGTGGGCCGGCGGCGGCCCTGCTCCATGGACTTCACCGTCTCGTAGCCGTACGCCGCCTCGCGGGCCAACTGCTCACGCGTGACGCCCGCTTGCTCGCGCCAGAGTTTGACCTGGTTGCCGCAGTACCGCCACGCCATCGGCGGCTGGGTCACCTCGCCGGTCATCCGCACCCACCCCCGTACTCTCCGTGGTCACCAGACTACGGAAAGGCAGTGTCAGTCGCGCCCGAAGCTGTGGAAGCGGCCGGTGGCCGTGAAGCCGCGGCGGCCGTACCAGTGCCGGGGCCAGTCGTCCTCGTCGGCGACGAGGAAGCGGGTGGGGCACCCGGCGTCGACGGCCTGGCGCAACGCCGTGGACAGGACTGCGTCGGCGTAGCCGCGGCCGAGGTGGGCCTCGGCGGTGATGAGGTCCTCGACCTGGGCGGTGCCGGACGCGGGGTCGATGTAGAGATCCGCCCAGGAGGCGACGTCGCCCTCGGGCGTCCGCGCGCCGATGAAGCGGACGACGTCCGCGCCGCGGCGGCGGGCCTCACGGCGGTCGACGAGCTGGCGGACGGTCTCGTCGTCGGCCTCCGGGAGGAAGCTGCGCCAGCGCCGGGCGAGGGGTTCGCGGAAGGCGTCGAGGTCCACCTCCTCCGCGGGACCGCCGTCCGGCACCGGGCCGGTGTGCAGCATGACGAGCTCGGCGGAGTGGTGGTAGCCGGCACGGATCAGGGGCCCGGCGCAGGCGGTGCCCGCCGCGTCGTCCAGGACGGTGATCGCGCGGTGCTTCAGGTGGCCCAGCGCCTCGTCGGCGAGGGCCGGCAGCGCCTCGGGGTCCACGGCCCCGTCCACGACCACCTGGTTGTTGCCGTGCGAGTACGCGTAGGCATCGTCGAGTACGGCGAAGGCGCCGGGTAGTTCGACGGTGCGCGCGGCCTGGCGGCGGGCGAAGGCGGCGACGAAGGCGCGGATCTGCGGCATTTGCGGTCCTGACATGGGGGCAGCCTAGGCCGGGCCGCTAGGGTCGCGTGCCATGGCGATACAACTCTTCGGCGCCGACGAGGCTTTCGTGGACCGGATGATCGCGCTCGCGGACCTGCCGTGGAGCCGCCGGGCGGTCGAGGACGCGTTCGTGGCCAACGGCTGGGAGGTCCAGGAGGACGAGGAGGAGGGACCCGTCATCGGCTGGTGGGAGGTGCAATTCCTCCCCGGGCGCGAGGAGGGCGTCGACGACTGGTGGCTGGAGCTGGGCGAGGCTCCCGACTGCATGGACGACGGCTCCCCCGACGCCGTGTGCGCCCACGCCGGATGCGGTGAGGGGAGCTACGTCCTGCACCCCTTCGCGTACTTCGCCGACCCCGACGACCCGGCCGAGTGGGACAACGAGTTCGGGCCCTGGCACAGCCGCCCCGACGTGCGGCGCGAGGCGACGGCGGAGGACCACGACGCCGAGTACCGGCGGGTGGGGGCCCTGCTGCGCGACCGCCTCGGGGAGCCGGAACCCGCGGGCCCCTGGCCGTACAAGGACATCGACGCCACCCGGCACGTCCGCTGGCCGCGGGGCGAGGCGTACGTGATCCTGCTCGACGGGAACGACGCCATGTCGTACGGCGCCTACCGCCGGGCGGGCGTCGTCGTCCGGCCGCGGCGCTAGGACTGCTCCGGGCGATCACGTGCCGTACCTGGCGGCCACGGGTCGGTGCTGCTTGAGCCGGTTGTGTCGCCGGGGTGGTCGAAGGGCGGGCGCCACCCAGACGGGGCCCGCCGAGCCACCGGCGACCACTGACGACTCGGACTGACCGTGAGCGCCGCAGCCGAGCAGGCGGCGAGCGGTTGAACTGACGCGGTCGGCGGGGACGCGTGGCGGGGTGCGCGACGGCGGCGTGCTCAAGCGTACGTCCGATACACAGCCCGTCATTCCCACGGCAGTTGAGGAACTGATACCTCTTACGTAGCGTCAATTTCTCTGCTGCTGCAGTCAAGAAGAGACACGGGGGTGTCCGCGGTGGGTGTCGTACTGCCCGACGAGCTGGCGTACGTGCTCGACCTGATAGGCATCGCGTGGCCGAACGTCGACGAGGACGACTACCGCGAGATGGCCACGTCGCTGCGGGACTTCGCGGACGACATGGACGGCGGCGCCATGGACGCCCACACCGCCGTGCAGGAGCTGCTGGGCGCGAACGCGGGCGCCGCGATGGACGCCTTCGAGGCGCACTGGGGCAAGGTCAAGGGCACGCATCTGGCCAATCTCGCCGAGGCCGCGCGGATGGGGGCGACGGCGCTCGACGGGGTGGCGATCGCGATCGAGGTCGCCAAGGTCGCGGCGATCGTCCAACTCGGCATCCTGGCAGCGGAGATCGTCGCGACCATCGCCTCCGCGCCCTTCACCCTCGGCCTGTCGAGCTTCGCCGGGGCCGCCGCGACACAGGCGACCCGGATGATCGTGAAGAAGATCTTCCGCGAGGTCATCAACCAGGTCGTGGACCAGTTGATGTCCATCGCCACCGCCCCGATCTACGCCGCCCTGGAGTCGATGGCGGCCGACCTGATCATCCAGGTCGGTTCCAATGCCCTCGGCCTCCAGAAGGGCGTCGACCTCGGCCGGACCGCCGACGCCGGCAAGGAGGGCTTCGGCGAGGGCGTCGACGGCGCCAAGAAGCAGGCCGACAGCTTCACGCTCGCCAGCGCCGGAGGCGGCGGAGGCGGAGGTGGAGGCGGGGGCGGGGGCGCGGGAACCGGCGGTGGCGGCGGGGGCACCCACTTCCAGAGCGACGGGGACAGCTTCGACCGGATCGACACCCAGCTCGACGGCATCACCGGCTCCCTGCACGGCAAGTCGAAGGGGCACATAGGCCGCGCCCGCAACGCCAAGAGCCGCACCGGCGGCCGCGGCGAGATCGCCGAGCACGTCATGCCGATCGCCACGAAGATCGTGGACGGCATCGGCGAGGCGGCCGAGAAGGCCGTGGGCCATCTGCGCGGCGACATGCGCAAGGGCCTCAAGCAGATGCACCAGAACCACCGCGACAACGACGACCACATCGCGACCGAACTGAACACCATTCACGGGGCCCGGAACCGCGATCCCAACAACCCGACCCCGGTCTACCTGCTGCACGACGACGGCAGGGTCCAGCGCGTCCATCCCGACGCCTCGACGAGCGACGTGCACCCCCTGGACACCTCGGGGATCCACAACATCACGGGCGGCAAGTCCTCCACGACCCCCATCAAGAAGGGTGACTACCCGCTCCCGCCGAAGAAGAAGGGCGACATCCGGACCAAGGTGGACTCGCGCCAGATTCCCGAGGGCGGGTCGGAACTGGCGCGAGCCACCCAATTGGCGCGCCAGGCGCACAACGGCACGGGCGACTACGGCGACAACAACTACGCCGCGGTCCGGTACAAGGACGACCGGGGGGGTGAGTTCATCCTCGTCGGGCGGAGCAACCGCGCCATCTACGCGCACTCCGAGCGGGTGCTCGGCGTCCCCATCATGAACACCGGGAACCAGGACCACATCACGGAGCTCTATACGGAGAGAGCACCCTGCGAACGCAGGTCACCCGTGTGTGCCGCATGGCTGCAGCACTACTTCCCCAACGCCTCGGTGGAACACACGTTCCAGTACGGGCCCACCAAGGCGAGCGAGGACGCCGGCAACGAGGAGCACCAGCGCTACATGGAGCGGCTCAAGCAACGCCACGGTCGGGCGTGATGAGTAGACTCCGCTGGTCCGACGCCCACCGACAGGTCGTGCGGCGTCATGGCGTGAGCAGGAAGGACCGGTGAATGTCGCTCGAGCAGACGCACGCACATCTCGTTGAGGTCTTCGGACCCGAGGCCGTCGTCCGTGTACCCGAGGACTCCCTCAACCCGGCCATCACGCATGGGGAGACCAGGCGTTTCCTCGCCGAGGCGGGTCTTCCCGATCCCAAGGACTTCCTGTTCGGACTGGAACCGGGTGTCGCCGGCGGCATGAGGCTCGCGGGTGAGGTGTACGAATTCTTCGGCGACATGGAGGACCTCCCGCGGACATCGGGCAGCTGGGTCTTCATCGGCTGGATCGGCTACGACGACGGTCTGGTCGTGGACGGCGTGGACGGTTCCGTCCACGCACTCCCCCAGGGTGAGTCCCTCTCCGAGCCGCTTCACCCGGGCCTCGCCGAACTCGCGGAGTTCCTGACCGTTCTGTACGAGGAGCGGGCCAACTACGGCGACGGCACGGACCGGCAACTCCGCGAGGAGAGCGTGGAGCGGATCACGGCGCGCTTCCGCTCCGTCGACCCCGGCGCGCTGGCCGACGAGGAAGGCACGTACACGCGTCTCCTGGAAAGCATCGCCGAGCATTACTGACGGACCGACGCGACGGAGCGCCCGTCGAGGAGGAAGAGGGCAAGTGACCGACCTTGGGCAACCCGTGGTCGCGCGGTTCGGCGAGGGCGGCGTCCGCCGCTTCGCGAGCGCTCCGGGCGTGGTGGTGCCGCTCCAGGTGGGACCGTACTTCGCGACCGCACCGGAGGATCCGGAGTCGCTGGTCGAGTACGCGGCGACCCTTGAGGTGGGAGTTCCCGAACGGGCGCGCGAGTACGTCCGGCTCGGCAACGACCGCGGGTACGAGATCTGCCTGGCCCCCAACGGCGCCGTACGCGGCGTCCTCGTGGAGTACGACGAGCCCGAGCGGCATGTGAACGGCACTCTGGAGGCGTTCGCCCGGAGCCTGGTGGCGCTGGACGAGGCCCTCACGGCGATCGCGGCCACCGACCGGCCCGAGACGGCGTCGCAGGCGTTCGCGGCACTGGAGACGCGGCTGCGGGAACTGGACGGGACGGCGTTCGCGGACCGCGAGGACTGGTGGCCGCAGGTGCTGGACGACATCCGGGACACCGCGAGCGCGGAGTGGTTCGCGGCGTTCGAGGTCGTCGACGCCGACGGGGAGGCGAAGATCCTGACCTCCTCGGGCGGGATCTGCGTGCACCCCGAGGAGCGGCTGTGGGCGAACCTGCGGGCGTCCGGGGTGGAACCGGAGCAGGTCAGGCGCATCCACACCGAACTGGAGTCGTGCTTCATGCCGGGGCACTACTGCTCGATGATGCTCGCGGACCTCTTCCCGGAAGCCGGGCTGACGCACAACTTCCCCTACGGGGAGACGGCCGAGTCCCGGGCCGCCGGCATCCGGAAGCTGCGCGAGGCGGCGGCACAGGAAGGCTGAGGAACATGAACGGGGAACTGGGGACGGCGGACCGGCCCGCTCTCGGGGCCGGCCGGGGGCCCTCCGGGCGGCGGATCCTGGAGTGGGCGACGTCGGGCACCAAGGCACCGCTGGCGGTGACCGGTTCCCCCGGGGCCGGCAAGAGCCATCTGCTGGCGTGGTTCGTGGCCGGCGCGCACGAAGCCCCCGGCACCATGGTGCACGGCCTCGCCCCCGCCCGCGGTCTGACCGTGGACGCCATGTCCTGGGAACTGGGACGGCAACTGGGATACGGGCCGCTCTCCCCGGATGACCTGCTGGGGCGGATCCTGGCCGACCCGCGGCCGCTGACCCTGGGCTTCGCCGACCTGCACCGCGCCCGGCCCGGCTGCCGGGAGGGCCTCGTGGACCCCCTGCTGGACTTCCCGCACGTGCGCATGCTCCTCGAAGCGGGGGATGCGGGCAGCGTTCCGGACGGCGCCATCGTGGTCGATCTGGACGACCCCGTGCTGACCGATCACGCGGAGTTCGCCGCCTGGTACGCCGGGCTGGTCCCGGCCGGCGCCGCCTTCACCGCGGACCAGGTGTTCCCGCACCCCGCCACGGCCCGCCTCGCCGCGACGGTCCCCGGGCCCCCCGCCGAGGGGCCCGTACCGGCCGTGTGGTGGGCGCGGCTGCCCGAGGCGGCCCGCCCCGCGCTGCACACTCTGGCCGCGCTGCGCGGCCCCGTCCCCCGGGACGTGTGGGAGTTGCTCCACGCGCACCTGACGGGCGACCCCGCGGCGCGCGAGGCCGTCGCCGCCGCCGTGGAGCGCCTGCCCGCGGGAGCCCGGTACGAGGTGCCGCCCGGGGGACCGGTCGTCGCGGACCTGGACCAGCGCATCGTCGACGTCCTCAAGTCCCGTGCCCTGACCAGCTCCTTCGCCCGGGAACACGTGCTCGGCCACGCCGTCGCCGCCGGTACGGCGGACCGGTTGCTGCGCGACGCGGGCTTCCTCGTCCACGGCTCCGCGACCGCCGTGACGGCGGCTCTCTCGGACCCGGACACCGCAGCCGCGGCCCCCGCGGTGCTGGCCCCCGTGTGGCGCCGCGCGGCGCCCGTGCTGACGACCCCCGGCTTGAGCGACCCCGAGCGCGCCGCCGTCCTGCACGCCGCCGCGCTCGCCGACGCGCCGCAGATGGCCGCTCTGCTGCGCCCCGTCGCCGAGCGGCACACCTGGACCGCGGAGTGGTTCCGCCCCGGCGATTCCTTCACCGCCCTCGGCCCCGGCACGGTCGAGGGGGAGCTGCTCGCGGCCGATCCCCTCGGCCGGCTGCACGCCCTCGATCCCGCCACGGGCGCGGACCTGCGCAGGGTGCCCGCCCCCACCGAAGTACGGCCGCTGGCCCTGGCGGCTCTCGGCGACGGCGTGCTGCTCCTCGACCGCGACCAGGTCCTGCACGCCTTCCCGCCCGGCACGGTCGCCTTCGGCGAGGCCGCCCACCGCCACAACCAGGACGGTCCGTCGGCCGTGGCCTCGGTGCCCGCCTCCGGTCTCCTGGCCGTCGGTGACGCCGAGGGCCGCGTCCACCTGTGGCGCTCCCCCGCGTACGACCCCGAGCCCCTCAGCCGCCTCCTGCACCAGGCGCCGGTCTCCACGCTCGCCCACGTCCATTCGGCCCGGCACGACCTGTCGTTCTGCCTCAGCGGCGGGCTGGACGGCACCCTGCGCCTGTGGGCGACCTCGGGCGAACCGATGCCGGACCCCGTGGAGCGGCGCGACTGCGTCATCACCGCCCTGGCCGCCGCGGACACCCCCGCCCACGGCCCGGTCGCCGTCGCCGCCTGGGCCGACGGCCGGGCCGGCGTCTGGGACCTGCTCGGCGCCCGCGTCCACCTCCTTCCGTTGCTGCACCGGGCCGACGGGATCGCCCTCACGCCCGACGGCGCCCTCACCGTCACCGGCCCCGGCGGGACGTACGGCCTCCGGCTCCACTTCGACCGGCTGTGGGCCCAGTAGACCGTGGCGACGTCCGCCGTACCCGCCCGTAAGGCGTCGCCGGCTCACGCCGGTCGCGACTCCGCCTGCCGGCGCAGGAATTCGGCGACGTCCGGGCGCCGGGTGTACGGCTGGAGGGTCTGGGCGGCGGAGGCGAGCATGCCCCGTACGCGCGGGGACTGGACGCGGCCGAGGAGGTCGAGGACGCGGATGCCGGCGTCGGTGGCCTCGTCGACGCGGCGCGCGGAGGCGAGGTTGTTGGCGAGTTCGGCGGTGTACAGCGCGGCGTTGCGGGTGAAGTGCGGTGCCTGCAGGCCCACCGCGCGCCGCGCGTGCTCCGCGGCGCGGTGGTGGTCGCCGAGGGCGGACCAGGACTGGGCCTCCAGGCCGGCGAGTTCGGCCTCGCCGTAGAAGGTCATCCACTCCGGGTCCGCGGCGCTGGGCCCGCGGCCGAACAGGGTCTGGGCGCGGGACAGGGCGCGTTCGCAGCCCGGGCGGTCGCCGAGGCCCGCCCAGCCGCCCGCCTCGCGGAGGGCGAGCAGCGACAGCAGGCGGGGTGAGCCGAGGTGGCGGGCGGCCTGCTGGGCGGCCTGGGCGGCGCGGACGGCCTCGCGGGAGCGGCCGGCGTCGCGGGCGAGGAAGGACGCGTTGCAGAAGGCGTGCGACTCCAGGGCGCGGTCGCCGGCCATGCGGGCGGTGGCGAGGGCCTCGCCGTAGAAGGAGCGGGCGTCGGCGAGGCGCCCGGAGTCGTGGGCCAGCCAGCCCACGGAGATGGCGAGTTCACCGGCGCCGCCCATCAGGTCCTCGGCGACGGCCTGGCTGTACGTGCCCTCGTCGAGGAGGCGGTAGGCGACGCCGAGGGAGTGGCCGGCCTGACGGTAGAGCGCGCCGGCGCCGTGCCGGTCGTCGTGCAGGCGGATCTCCCGGACGGCCGCGCGGACGGCGCGGGCCTGAGGTCTGCCCACCTTGTGCACCGCCTCCGCCGCGGCGGCCGGCCCCAGCATGAGGGTCGTGGCGATGGCGGCCGGGCCGCCGGTCATGAACGCGCGACGCAGCACGTCGCTCTCCTCGTCGGTTTCGGTCTCGTACGGGGCCGGCCGGGGGGCCGGTGTCGCCGGGAGGCGCCGGCCGCGGACCAGTTCGCGCGGCTCGAAGCCCATGTCGGCGAGGTCGCGGCCGGGGAACATGTGCCGGAAGACCCGCTCGTAGGCGTAGTTGGGGCAGCGGATCTCACCGGACTCCACGCGGCCGATGTAGCGGGCGTCGCAACTGACCTGCTCACCGATGTCCCGTCCCGCGCGGCGCACGGCGGCGGCGAACTCACCGGGCGACCGGTCTCCGCGCAGGCGCCGGAAGGCGGTGTTGGGGGTGGACGGTGACGAGTGCATCGCCGGGCTCCCGATGGACGGTCGGTGCGGTGCCGGGTGGCGGCGCGACGACCGTACTCGCTGTGACGGTCCAAGTACCGGGAGTTTGGCTACAAAAGGGATATCTCACCCTCCATTCGCCATGAAACGCCACCCCTGGCGGCGTCAAGGAGGCGTAGCTGTTGACGTCCGCGCGCGTTGGACACCGTGCAACCCACCGTCCGAGCCCGAGGAGGATGCGCCTTGTTGGACGAGCCATGGGATCTGGTCACCGTCCCGGCCCGGCAGGGGCTGGAGGCCGTGGACATCCTGCGCCTGCGGACCGGCCTCGGGCCCGTGCTGCACGACAGCTCGGGAGACAGCCTCGGCTTCCTGGTGCCGCCGGGCACGGCCGACGGCTGGGACATGCCGGGCAGCGCCTGCACCCAGACCGCGGGCGGCGGCTTCACCGTCCCCGGCGAGCTGCGGGAGCCCCCGGTGGAGGGCACCGGCTGGCTGGTGCCGCCGCACAACGACACCGCCGTGACGGACCCGGCGGTGCTGCGCGACGCCCTGGGCGAGGCGGCCCGGATGATCGAGCTGGCCGACCGGCTCTGAGCCCGCCCGCGGACCGCCGCCCATACTGGGGGGCATGGCACCGCGCAGGACGAGGACGACGAAGGCACCGGACGGCATACGCGAGCAGGTCGGCGGGGGTCTCGCCGAGCTCGTGCCGGACCGGGACCGGCCGCGCGGCTGGTCGCTGCTGATCGACGGCGCCCCGCAGTCGCACGTCGACCTCGACGACCCCGCGTACCTGGACTTCTCCTACCAGCGCCGCCTCGGCCACGTCGTCGACCTCGCCGCACCGCCCGGCCGCCCGTTGCGGGTGCTGCACCTCGGGGGCGGCGCGCTGACCATGGCCCGCTACACGGCGGCGACCAGACCGCGCTCGACCCAGCAGGTGGTGGAGCTGGACACCCCGCTGGTCGAACTGGTGCGGCGGGAACTGCCCTGGGACCGCACGTGGCGCATCAAGGTACGCGGCGGCGACGCCCGCGAGGGCCTGACGAAGGTCCCGGAGGGCTGGGCCGACCTGGTCATCACGGACGTCTTCGGCGGGGCCAGGACGCCTGCCCACCTCACCAGCACGGAGTTCCTGGCGCAGGTGCGGCGCGCGATGGCGCCGGGCGGGGTCTACGCCGCCAATGTGGCGGACGGCGGACGGCTGGAGTTCCTGCGGGCGCAGATCGCCACGGTGCGGGCGTGCTTCCCGCACGCGTGCCTGGCGGCGGATCCCGCCGTGCTGCGGGGGCGGCGCTTCGGCAACGTGATCCTGGTCGCCGCGGACGGCGAGCTGCCGGTCGCGGAGTTCACCCGGCGGGTGGCCTCCGACCCGCACCCGGGACGGGTCGAGCACGGCCGGGAGCTGGCGGCCTTCGCGGGCGGCGCGACGGCGGTCACGGACGCGACGGCGGCGGCCTCCCCCGTTCCCCCGGAGTCGGTGTTCCGGTAGGCGCGACCGGGGCGGACCCTAACCGCCGGTGTTCCGCGCCTTGTAGGTGTCGACCGTGGGCGGGTGCCCGTTCCAGGTGCAGAAGAGCGAGGACGTCGTGGTGGCGGAGACGAAGTCGACCCGGATCCACTCCGGTTGCTTCCACACCTTCATCTCCCAGCCGGCGTCGGGTGTCGCCGACACCAGGGTCGCGGAGTCCGCGCCGAGGTCGAGCACGACCCGTCCGCCCTCGACCGTGTAGCCGTGCACGGTGCCGGTGTCGGCGGAGGAGGTCGCGGCCGGGGTGGCCGAACCGGGCGGGCGGGCCGGGGCGGTGGAGGGGGTGCGCGGTCTGGCCCGGGCGGTACGGTCCGGGCTGCCGCCGGCCCCGGGCCGGTCGGCACGGTGCGTGGCGGCGCCGTCCGGGGACCGGGTGGGGGCGCGGACCTCGTCGGCGACCGGCTCGGAGATCGGCAGGGCCCGCGGCGGGTCGTAGGCCGTACCCGCCAGCACGTGGTGGACGCCGAACCACGACAGTGCGACGGCGGCGCTCGTGGCGAGCGTCCACGCTCCGGCGTGCGCCAGTCCTCTTCGCATCCGTCCATGGTGCCGGACGCAACCGCCGGGCGGGGTTGGGGGTTGCGCTTCGCGTTCTGACGTGCTCGCGCCCACCCGGCATCCCCCGGATGGGCTAGGTTGCGGGCCATGGCAAGTGTGCTCGTGGTCGAGGACGACCAGTTCGTGCGCTCCGCCCTCATCCGGCACCTCACCGAGGCCGCGCACACCGTACGGAGCGTGGGCACGGCCCTGGAAGCGCTGCGGGAGGTCGCACAGGTCGGTTTCGACGTGGTGATCCTGGACCTCGGCCTGCCGGACCTGGACGGGGCCGAGGCGCTGAAGATGCTGCGCGGCATCACCGACGTGCCGGTGATCATCGCCACGGCGCGGGACGACGAGTCGGAGATCGTACGGCTGCTCAACGCCGGCGCCGACGACTACCTCATCAAACCGTTCTCGGTCGAGCACCTGTCGGCGCGCATGACGGCCGTGCTGCGCCGCTCCCGTACCCACGAGGCCGACCGGGTGCTGCGGGTGGGCGGGCTCCGGATAGACGTCCTGCGCCGCGAGGCCGTCCTGGACGGGACGCAACTGGACCTGACGCGCCGCGAGTTCGACCTGCTGTCCTTCCTGGCGGCCCGGCCGGGCGTGGTGGTGGCGCGGCGCGAACTGCTGTCGGAGGTGTGGCAGCAGTCGTACGGCGACGACCAGACCATCGACGTCCACCTGTCGTGGCTGCGCCGCAAACTGGGGGAGACGGCGGCCCGGCCGCGCTACCTGCACACGCTGCGCGGGGTGGGAGTGAAACTGGAGCCACCCCGGTGAGGTGGGCGCTGGTCAAGGTCTGCGTCGCGGTGACGGCGATGGTCGTCATCGCCTTCGCGGTGCCGCTGGCGCTCACGGTCAAGGAGATGGCCCGGGACCGGGCGATCGGCAACGCCGAGCGGCAGGCCGCGGCGATAGGGCCGGCGCTGGCGATCACCACCGACCGCACCCAGTTGGAGCGGGCCGTCGCCTCCACGCAGGCCGGCGCCGACGGGCGCATCGCCGTACGGGTGCCGGCGACGGAGGGCACGGCCGGGGTCCGGATCGGCGACCCGCACGCGCCGGACGCCGACCTCGACCGGGCCTCCGAACTGGGCCGGGCCTCCACCGTCCCGGTGGCCGGCGGCTACGCCCTGCTGCAGCCGACCGCGGTCAGTTCGGGCTCGGTGGCCGTGGTCGAGGTGTTCGTGCCGGACGCGGAGGTCAGCCGCGGGGTCACCACCGCCTGGGCCGTGCTGGCGCTGGTCGGCGTGGCCCTGATCGTGGGCGCGGTGGCGGTGGCGGACCGGCTGGGCACACGCATGGTGCGCCCGGCCAGGCGTCTCGCGGAGGCCGCGCACGGCCTGGGGCGCGGGGACCTGACCGTACGCGTCCCGGAGGACGGCCCCGCCGAACTGCGCTCCGCCGCCGCCGCGTTCAACGCGATGGCCGACCAGGTCGTGCAACTGCTCGCCAACGAACGGGAACTGGCCGCCGACCTGTCGCACCGGCTGCGCACCCCGCTGACCGTGCTGCGGCTCAACGCGGCCTCGCTGGGCGACGGTCCGGCCGGGGAGCAGACCCGGCACGCGGTGGCCCAGCTGGAGCGCGAGGTGGACCAGGTCATCCGCACCGCCCGCGCCCAGCAGGCGCAGAGCCAGCCGGTCGCGGTGGGCTGCGACGCGGCCGAGGTGATCCGGGAGCGGATGGCCTTCTGGTCGGCGCTCGCGGAGGACCAGGGGCGCGAGGTGAGCACCGCCGGCGTCGAACGCCCGGTGCGGGTGCCGGTGGCCCGGGCCGACCTGGTGGCGTCGCTGGACGCGATGCTCGGCAACGTCTTCCGGCACACCCCGGAGGGCACGGCCTTCGCGGTGGACGTGCACAGCAGCCAGGACGCGGTGATCGTGCTGGTCTCCGACGCCGGCCCCGGCATCAAGGACCCCGCGGCCGCGATGCGACGCGGCCAGGGCGCGGGCGGCGACGGTTCGACGGGCCTCGGGCTGGACATCGTGCGGCGCATGGCGGAATCCACCGGCGGCGACGTACGCCTCGGCGCCTCGGTGCTGGGAGGCGCGGAGATCCGGGTGTGGATCGCGCTGCGCCCGCTCGCGACGGGCGGCAAGCGCAACCACCGGGTGGTGCGCCGCCGCCGGCTGAAGCGCCCCGCCGCGGCCACGGAGGCCTGACCCGCCCCGGGACCCGGCCGGATCCCGGGGCGGGCCCCGGCCGCCGGGTCACCCCGTCCCCCCGGGAGGCCCGCGGAGGTCCGAACCATTAACCGGCCCCGATGGCTCCCTTAAGCGCGCCATAAAAGATCGAACGCCCGCGCGGCTCTGGGCATTTGTCCGAATCGGCGGCGCTAGCGTGCGGCTCCATGAGGAACTCGCATCGCCGTCGTCCCACCCGCGGGGCCGCCCTCCTCCGGGGCACGGCCACGGGCACGACCGCGGGCGCCGGGCCCTTCGCGGCCCACGGCGGCTGAGGCCGCAACACACGACCATCCCCGCTCCCCCCACACGGGCGCCCCGGCCGGCAGTTCAGCACCCCGCCCCGGCCGGGGCGCTCCCGTGTGCGCGCCGCGCGCTCAGCCGGGGAGCAGACCGTCCAGCAGCGCGGACAGCCCGGACTCGTACTGCGCGCGGCTCGACTGCTGGGCCGCGACGAGTTCGGGGGCGACCCCGGCGAGCGAGGGGTACCGGTCCGGCGGCAGGTCGGCGAGCCGGCTGCGGATCCTCTCGCGCAGCCCGGCCTCGGCCTCCTCGCACTCCGCGCGTTTGCGGCGGACCACCCACAGGGCGGCGCCCACCGTGTACTGCATCAGGGCCACTTGGGCCCGGGCGGCGGCCGGCGGATCGAGTCCGGCCGTGATCAGCAGGCAGAGCATGCGGTCGATGACGGCGATGGCCTCGTCGCCGCGGAGCGGGCGGCTCGTCAGCAACTGGAGCGCGGAGGGATGCTCACTGAAAAGCCGGTACACACCGACACAGAGTTCAATAAGCTGCCCGCGCGGCTCGCCGGAGCCGGGGGGCAGTTCGATCTCGCCGAGCATCCGTTCGTTGACGGCGTCGATGATCTCGTCCTTGCCCTTGAAGTGGGAGTAGACGGCCATGGTGCCGACGCCGAGTTCCTGGGCGAGCGCACGCATGGTGAAGGCCTCGGGCCCGTGGCGGTCGAGGAGCGCGACGGCGGCGTCGAGGACGCGGTCCGGGTTCAGGGTGTTGCGGGGGACGCGGCGCCGTGGGGAGCGGGCCGGCGGGGTCACAGTCATGTGGAATGTGTGTCCGGTCGGGGGGAATCGTGGGTGAGCGGTCTGCGGGTCGAGCGGTTTCCTTGATTCTCCCGCGTTCCCGGGCAACCCGGGGAGGAGTCGGGGCGTCTTTTCGCACGTCTTCCCGAGCACAGCTACTTGAATCCAGGACGAATCGGGGGTGAAGGGAATAGGCGGGGGCGGTGCCCGGGTTCCCTAGCGTACGTCGTACGGTAGACCGATGTGACTCTCACAGGGAGAGATGGGGGGAGAACGGCCGGATGACCATGAGCATGACCGCCCCGCGGGCGTCCGCCTACCGGGGCGGGCTCCGCTGGTGGACCGAACTGCCGCTGATCGCGGTGGTCTACGGCCTCTACACCGCGGGCCGCCTCCTCGTACGCGGCGACGTGGGCCGGGCCGTCGACCACGGCATCGCCATACTCCACCTGGAGGGAGCGCTCAGCCTCGACCCCGAGCGCTGGCTCAACTCCCTCTTCAGCCGCTACCGGGCGCTCGGTGTTCCCGCCGACTTCTGGTACGCCTCCCTCCACTACCTGGTCACCCCCGTGGTGCTGGTCTGGCTGTGGCGCCGGCGGCCCACCGTCTACCGGCTCGCCCGCACCTGGCTGCTGATGTCCACCCTCATCGGGCTGATCGGCTTCACGCTCATGCCCACCGCCCCGCCGCGGCTGCTGGCCGCCGGCCACGGCTTCGTCGACACCATGGCGCAGTACGGCTCCTACGGCTGGTGGGGCGCCGAGGCGAGCGCGCCGCGCGGGCTGGGCGGGATGACCAACCAGTACGCGGCCATGCCGAGCCTGCACGTGGGCTGGTCGCTGTGGTGCGGCATCATGCTCTGGCGCCACGGACGCACGTCCTTCGTCCGCGCCCTGGGCGTCCTCTACCCCCTCGGCACGACCCTCGTGGTCATGGGCACCGCCAACCACTACCTGCTGGACGCCCTGGCCGGCATCGCCGTGATGGGCATCGGGTTCCTGCTGGCGCGCCCCGCGCTGCGTGTGGTGGACCTCACGACGGACGCGGCGCGCGCCCGGTTCGCGGCACCGCGGCCCGCCCCCTCCACGGTCGTCGCGACCTCCCGCGACCTCGCCCCGGCGGACGTCGGGATCCTGCCGGAACCCGCGGTCGAACCGCGGCACTGACGCCGCGGCCGGGGCCGCGGACCGGCGGCGTCCACGTTGTGGCCCGCGTTGTCGGTGGGGGGTGCGAGACTTGCGCGGGTGAGCACTACGCACGATCTGCGAGAGCGGCTGGCCGCGCTGCGTGGCCCGACGACCGTGCCGCGCCCGATGGACGCGCGCGCCCTGGCGGCGCTCGCCGCGAACCCCGGGTGCCGGCGCCGGGCGCTGCTGGACGCCGCGGGGGTGGACAAGGCGGCGGTGGCCCGTGTGCTGGGCAACCCCGCGCCCTTCGGGCAGTCGCAGTTCGCCTTCGTACGGGGCCATGCCTTCGAGGCCCGGGTGAAGGCCGAGGGGTGCGCGGAACTGCTGCGCCTGCTGGGCGCGCCCGAGAACACCGAAGCCGTGCTGCCCGACCTGTCCGCCCCGGGCCCCGAGGGCCGGGTCGCCCGTACCCGCCTCGCGCTCAAGGAGGCGACCGCGGCGGGCCGGTGGACCCTGCTCGACCACCCCCTGCTGGTGCTCGAGGTCGCGGACTCGCCCGTCTACCTCGAGCCGGACGCCATCGCCGTACGGCCGGACGGCTCGTGGACGGTGGTGGAGGTCAAGTCCTTCCCGATCCTGGACGGTTCGGCGGACGCGGTGAAGGTCGGCGCGGCGGCCCGGCAGGCAGCGGTGTACGTCCTGGCCCTGGAGCGGCTGGGGTTCGGCACCCCGGAGCAGCGGGTGCTGCTGGTGTGCCCGAAGGACTTCTCCAACCTGCCCGCCTCCGAGTTCGTCGACGTCCGCAAGCAGCTCTCGGTCACCCGGCGGCAGCTGAACCGGCTGACCCGGATCGAGGAGATCGCCGCCGCCCTGCCCGAGGGCACGACCTTCGACCTGCGGCTGACCGACGACGGACGGACGGCGACCCGCCCCGCCGCGGAGCTCTCCGACGCGGTGGACCGGCTGCCCGCGGCCTACGCGCCCGAGTGCCTGGCCAGTTGCGAGCTGTCCTTCCACTGCCGTGAACAGGCCCGGGGCTGCGGCGCGGTGGAGGTCCTCGGCCGCGGCGTGCGCGGTGAACTGGGCTCGCTGACCGAGGTGGAGCAGGTGCTGGCGGCAGCGCTCGGCACCGAGGGCGATCCCGACGATCCCGCGGTCGCCGCGCTGCGGCGGGCGCAAGCCCTGCGGGCGGAGGCGCTGGGATGTCGCTGATCTCCGTGCTGGCCCGGGCGGAGGCCATGGCGACCGGCCGGGCGACCCCGCTCGCGACGGTGCGCCACCGCCATCTGTCGGACCGGCCGCTGGTCCTCGTCCCGCTGACCACCGCAGGCGAGGTCGGCGCACCGCTGGGCGCCCTGGTCGGCACGGACCGGGACGCGCCGCGGGTGCTGGCGGTGCCGCAGCCGCGCGACCGCGACCTGCGCTTCGCCTTCCTCGCCGAACTGGCCCAGGTCGTCCTCCCCTACCTGGAGTCCTACGCGGACGACACGGAGACCGAGCCGGCGACCCGCAACCGGGAGGAGTCCGAGGTCTGCGCCGACGCGCCCCAGATCGTGGTCGCCAACACGCCCGCGGCGGAGTACGTGCGTCTGCTCGGGCGCTCGACCCGCTTCCGCCGCACCGCCGAGGACGACCCCGACGAGCCGCACCCGGTGCCGGCCCGGGTGCCGCTGCTCGGCCGCTGGCTCACCCACTACGGGGAACGCGCCCGCACCCCCGGCTCCGCGCTGCTGCTGTCCGCGACCGAACTGCTCTCCCGGCACTGGGCGACCGGCCAGAGCAACCTCGAGGACCAGCACCTGGGCGCGCTGCTGGCCTGGATCGACCCGCCCGAGGGCACGACGGGCATGGCGGCGGCCCGCCGCGCGGAGTCCCACCGCGGCGCGGACGGCCTGCTGGTCTGCCCGCCGGCCGGCCCGGCGACCGACCCGGTCTTCGACAACGCCGTGCTCGCCCCGGCGACCGCCCGCTACGACGCCGGGATCAGCGGTGCCGGGGAGGAGATCGCCCGCCTGCTGGCCGGCCAGATGCGCCCCACCTGGGACGCGGTGTGGCGGTCGCTGGACCTGCTGCGCGAGCTGCCCGAGGGCGGCCACGTCGCGGACCGCTGGAAGCGCGATCGCTGGTCGTACACCTCCCACCGGGACCGGGTGCGCGCCGGGGAACCGCCGCAGCCCCGCCGGGACGACGCCGTGTCGGCGGCCCAGAAGCTCGCCGGCCGGGAGACCGCGCAGGTGCGGCTGGAGGCCCAGGAGGCGCTGGACGACCCGCTGGTGATGGCCGGGCGGCGGCTGGCCGGGGAGGCCTTCGCGGGCCGGGTGGACCGGGTGGAGATGGCGATGAGCGAGGGCAAGGTGCCCAAGCCGCGCCCCCTGGTGACGGTCCTCACACAGGACCGGCCCCACCTGGACGAGGACGCGAAGCTCTACCGCGCGCTGCCGGACGGCCGTACCCAGCAGGCCCGGTTCGTCGAGTGGGCGGGGACCGGGGCGGTGCTCCTGCGGGTGGTGAACGGCATGGGCCGCGGCAAGGTCCCCGACCCCGGCACGGTGCCGGAGGAAGGGGACGAGGTGTGCTGGACGCTGTTCGAGCACGCGCCGCGCGGCGGCGCCGGGCTGCCGGAGCCGGAGGACACGCCGTGGACCCACGGCGGGCCCCCGGGCGCCGCCACCGCGGGCGGCGGCACGCCCGCGGCCGTCGTCCCCGCCGTCGTCGTCCCCGCCGAGAGCCCCGACCCCGCGACCACGGAGGACTACCTGTGAGCCCGGTGAGCGACGCCGCCCGGGCGGCCGGCACCGCGACCGAGCGGATCCTGCACGACACCCTGCACGGCACGCACCGCGGCGTCGTCGTGGACTCGCCGCCCGGCGCGGGCAAGTCCACCCTCGTGGTGCGCGCCGCGCAGGAGCTGGTCGCGGCCGGCGAGTCCCTGATGGTGGTCGCCCAGACCAACGCGCAGGTGGACGACCTGGTGGACCGGCTGGCCACCGCCGACCCGGGGCTGCCGATCGGCCGGCTGCACGGCAGCGACTCGCCGCCGGACCCGGTGCTCGACCGCCACGAGGCGGTGCTGAAGTCCGCCAAGGCGGCGGACCTCGCCGGGGCCAAGGTGGTGATCGCGACCGCCGCCAAGTGGGCCTTCGTCAAGGACACCGAGCCCTGGCGGCACGCCATCGTCGACGAGGCCTACCAGATGCGCTCGGACGCGCTGCTACAGGTGGCCGGGCTGTTCGAGCGGGCGCTGTTCGTCGGCGACCCCGGCCAGCTGGACCCGTTCAGCGTGGTCGGCGCCGAGCAGTGGGCGGGCCTGAGCTACGACCCGTCGGCCAGCGCGGTGGTCACCTTGCTGGCGCACAACCCGGGGCTGCCGCAGCACCGGCTGCCGGTGTCCTGGCGGCTGCCGGCCTCCGCCGCTCCGCTGGTCTCGGACGCCTTCTACCCGTACACCCCGTTCCGCAGCGGCACCGACCACGGTGACCGGCGGCTGTCCTTCGGCGTCCCCGGTGACGGCTCGGGCCCGGACCGGGTGGTGGACGAGGCCGCCGCTTCCGGCTGGGGGCTGCTGGAGCTGCCCGCGCGGCGCACCCCGCGCACGGACCCGGAGGCGGTGCGCGCGGTCGCGCTGGTCGTCCGGCGGCTGCTGGACCGCGGCGGCGTGGCGGTCTCCGAACGGGGTACCGCCCCGGTGGGCCCGGACCGGATCGCGGTGGGCACCGCCCACCGCGACCAGGCGGCGGCGGTCCGCACGGCGCTGGCCGGCCTGGGGGTGACCGGGGTCACCGTGGACACCGCCAACCGGCTGCAGGGCCGGGAGTTCGACGTCACCGTGGTGCTGCACCCGCTGTCGGGGCGTCCCGACGCCACGGCGTTCCACCTGGAAACCGGTCGGCTGTGCGTGCTGGCCTCGCGTCACCGGCACGCCTGCATCGTGGTGTGCCGGGCGGGGGTCTCGGAGCTGCTGGACGAGCACCCCTCGACGGAGCCGGTGCAGCTCGGCGTGACCGTGAAGTTCCCGGACGGCTGGGAGGCCAACCACGCCGTGCTGGCCCAGCTGTCCGAGCACCGCGTGGCCTGGCGGCCGTAGCGCGCCGGCCGTCCGCCCGGGGCACTCTTGCGCGAGGCGGGACAATGGAAGGCGCTGACGATCCTGGAGGTACGTTCATGTCCGAGCCGCAGTCGGCTCACAGCGCGGCGGGCAAGCAGCCCGCCCCGCGCCTGAAACCCGCCCAGCTGCTGTTCGAGCCCGCCGCCCTGGCCGAGGACGAGGAGCACTTCTTCGACCTGGAGTCCATCGAGGACCCCCGGGAGCTGCTGTCGCGTGCGTCGGAGCTCACCCTCGCCTTCCGCGCGGCCGCGGACCGGGCGACGGAGTTCCAGGCCATGGCCGCCGCGCAGCTCGCCGACCCCAAGCGCTTCGACCGGCTGACCCCCGCCGCCATCGCCGAGCAGGCGGGCTGGTCCGAGGACTACGCGAAGCGGATGATCGAGTTCGGCGAGGGCCTGATGCGGGGCGGGGACGCGGCGCTGTCCTGACGGCGCACCTGGCATATGCGTTCGGGGCAAGGTACCCGACACATGGCGGGCGTGTCCGGCCTTCGGGAGATGTCGCGTAGCGAAACGTTCACTCACGGTAGTTGTATGGGTCATGAGTGATTGGCAGTGGCACACATGGCCGGGGGGCGTGCCGGAGTCCGCCTCCCACCCATATCCGTACGCGCAGTACCCCACCCCCGACGGGGCCGACTGGCTCGCCTCCGCCAGCGCCTTCCCGCGCAGCGTGCGTGCGCTGTGGTCCGCCCGGCCCACCGCGCCCAGCGTGCTGCCCTGCGGGACGGCCTTCGACGCGGTGAACCTGCCGGCCCTGTTCGGGCGCCGGGTCCTGGAGCAGTTGTGGTCGGCGGGACCGGGCTCCGGCCCGGCCGCGACGCTGCGCGGACGGCTGCTGCTGCTCGCCGAGCCGGGCACCGCCGCACGCCTCCCCACGCTGCTGGGCTGGGAGGAGTGGGGCCTGACGGTGCCGCCGATGCTGTGCCACGGCGCGGGGGACTCGGTGGCGCTGCCCCCGCCGTACGGGGACACCGGCCACGCGCGTTCCCGCTGGCTGGTCGCCCCCGACACCCGCCGGCCCTGGCTCCCCGGTGCCGACGTCCTGCTGTGGGCCTGCGTCCGGGCGGCCCGCGCGGAGGCCGGATGATTATCGATTTTCACCCGCCCGCAAGCGGATGCTAATGTCTACGACGTCAGCGAGCGCCGCTAGCTCAACTGGCAGAGCAGCTGACTCTTAATCAGCGGGTTCGGGGTTCGAGTCCCTGGCGGCGCACTCACGGCAAGGCCGTTGACCTGGGCGCTCTCCCATCGGGAGGGCGCCTTTCGTCATTCCGTGCCGTGCTCCCGGGGCCGCTACGGGCCGTCCCACAGGGGGCGCGTGGTGGTGATGCGCACCGTCCAGCCCTCGTCCTCCCGGTCACGGCCGAGGACCTCGACGGTGAGGCCGCGGGCGCGGTCGGTGAAGCGTCCGCCGGTGGAGAACGGGGCGTCGTTGAGCGCGTTGAAGGTGGCGCTGCTGTACTCGCAGGCGGAGGTGCGCGGGTGGGCGTCCGCGACCGTGACGGGGCCGTGCCCCGAGTCGACGTCGGTGCGCACCTGGTAGACGAGCACCCCCTCGCGGCAGGCCTCGCTGTCGTTGCCGCGGGCGGCGCGCGCCTCGACCACGTACGCCCGGGTCCGGCCCAGGGGGATGACCGCCGCCTTGCGGCCGCCGGGCACCTCGACCGGGGTGAGGTGCACCGAGCGGGCGCCCGGGTCGCGGACGCAGACGACCTGCCAGTCGTCCAGCCAGCCCAGCCGCCACTTGTGCCAGGCGAAGAGGTCGCCCTGCAGGCCCCAGTCCAGCGACATGCTGTCCCACTGGCCCGCGAGGGTGTCGGTGTGCCCGAAGTCCTCGACGGAGTACAGGTCGGGCAGCCCGAAGGCGTGGCCGTTCTCGTGGCTGAGCACCCGTGCCCCGGACTGGTCGTGGCCGTACACCAGGGAGACCCGGTCCAGGCTCGTGCCGTCGTCGGTGGTGGCGGCCGAGGCGCCGGTCCAGGTCACGGAGAGGACGGCCTGTTCGGCGGGCGGACCGGCGTTGGGCGTCACCAGGACGTTGACCAGGTCGTACCCCGAGAAGTCGACCTCGCGGTCGGCGACGCGCAGCAGGTCCCGCATCATGGCGGTGTGCGTCCGCCAGCCGTAGCCGCGCCCTATCCCGTACGACTCGAAGGGCCGGGGCATGCGGATGTAACGCAGCACCGGCGTGGAGACGTAGCGCAGTTTCCCGTACGAGGCGCGGTAGAACCAGTGACGCACGGCGGGGAAGAACTCGCTGTAGCGCTCGGCGGCGCTGTAGGGGGCGGGCTTGTCGGGGAAGTCGACGAGCAGGGTGAGCGCCCGCACCTCGCCGGTGGCGCGGGCGAACTCCCGGCCGTCGGCGCCCCCGAACCCCTCGGACATCGTGACGCCCGGCGCCGCGCGCAGCGCACAGGGGCGGTCGGCCGGCGGGGCCGCGGCGGGCGCGCCCTCGGTGACGGCGGTGCTGCCGGCGGCGAACAGGAGCACCGAGGCCAGGACCGCGAGCGCCCGGGGACCGCGCATCGCCTCAGCCCTGGGTGACCTGGACGGTCCAGGATCCGTCGGAGTGGCGGTCGGCGACGCGGACGCGCGCCGAGCGGCCGAGGGCGTACGTCTCCCCCGTCCGCAGCGGGGCGTCGGCGAGCGGCGGGTACACCGAGGACTCGCCGCACCCCTCGCTGCCCGGGTGGGCGTCGACGACGTCCACGGGACCGTCGCCCGACGACACGTCGGCCCGGACGCGGTACATCAGCACGCCCTGGCTGCAGGCGAGGCGGTCGTTGCCGAGGGCGGCGCGGGCCTCGATGGCGACGGCGCCCTCCAGGCCCGCGGGCAGCACCAGCAGCTTGGTGCCCCCGGGCCGCTCGACGGGGCTGAGGCGGAAGGTGTGCGTGCCGCCCTCGATGACGCAGCGGACCTGGGACGGCCGGAGCCAGCCCAGTTTCCACTTGTGCCAGGCGAAGAAGTCGGGGGCCAGGCCGAACTGACTGCCCATGAGGTCCCAGTCCCCGACGTGGGTGTCCCAGTCGGCGATGCTGCCCGCGGGCGGCCGGTAGTAGAGGTCGGGCAGGTCGAAGGCGTGGCCGGTCTCGTGGGCCAGCACGTTGATGTCCGGCGGGTGGCCCTCGAAGACGGTGACGAAGCGGTGCAGGTCCGCGCCGTCGACCTGGACCGGCCGGCCGAGGTTGACCACCTTGGTGGCGTCCGGGTCGACGCCCGGGGCGTCGGGGTCGGCGACCAGGTAGACGACCCCGTACCGGGAGAAGTCCACCTGCCGGTCGGCCGCGACCACGGCGTCCCTCAGGTAGCGGGCGCGCAGCGCGGGGCTCCAGTCGCGGCCGATGCCGTACGCGGTGGACGGCGCGGGCATGCGCAGCCAGTGCGGCAGGATGCGCGGCCGCAGCCGGAAGGTGCCGTACGAGGCGCGGGCGAAGAAGTCGGTGGTGGCCGGGAAGTGATCGGCCGCCAGTTCGCCGGGGCTGATGGTGGGGGCGGCGTCGGGGAACGCCAGGAACACCATCAGCGCGTCAACGTCGCCGCGGGCGCGCGGGTAGGCGGCGTTCCAGGCGCTGACGCCCTCGGAGTGGTGGGCCCGGGTCCGCTGCAGGGCGCACAGCGAGGAGTCCGAGCCCCCGGCCGCGGGGCCGGTGACCAGCGTCCACGCGACGACGGCCGCGAAGACGCTGACGGCGGCGATGGCCGCCCGGATCCCGTCGGGGGCATGCCCGCGGACGCTCCGGCGGAACCGCCGATGCGCACGTATGGGTAGCCCTGACAGCGGCACGTGGACCTCCCGTACGGGGTCGGGACACCCACATCACGCTGCTACGGTTTGCTATGTTTTGCCCTGTTATGCTGCGCCGCCCGGGTTACCGTCCGATCACTACAGTGCGTAATGAGTGACGAAAACCGGTCAATGGAATTCAGGGGCCAATCACAAATGATCAAGATCGCATGCCGCGTGCCGAGAATCACCACGACGGCGGTGGCCGCGGCAATTCCCCAACGTCTATGATCGGCACATTTCCAGCATGAACGCCGCTTCTTGGCGGTCATTCGATTCCTCCACGACCACGTGTGCGAGACGACACCTATGCGGGAGCCAGCGGTGGGCGGACCCTCGGGAGGCCCGGACCTCGAACCCGAGGCGACGGCCACGACGGTCACTCAGCGTCACGCTTCGGCCCCGGAACGGTCAGCCCCCGAACGGTCGGCCCCGGACCGCACGTCGCCGGAGGTGCGCGACTACCGCGCCGCCTTCAACGTGGCCCGGCTGCCGATGGCGCTGGTCGACCCCGACGGCCGGGTGCGCGAGGCCAATCCGGCGCTCGGCGCGCTGCTCGGCGCGGACCCGCTGCTGCTCACCACCCGCACCGCGGCGGAGTTGCTCGGCCTCGCCGGCGGCGGCGGCGAGGCGCCCCCGCTCGCGGAGAGCCCGGAGTACGCCGAGTACGAGGACGTACTGACCGGACGGCGCGGGGAGTTGCGCCGCACCAGACCCGTGCGCGGACCGGAGGGACGCACGGTCTGGGCGGAGGTCGTCGTCGTGCCCGTGCCCGGCGGTGCGCTGATGTCCGTGGAGGACCTGGGCGAGACCCGCGACCTGCGCGAGCAGTTGCGGCACCTGCGGATGCACGACCCGGTCACCCGGCTCCCCAACCGGCAGTTGTTCTTCGAGCGCCTGGCCACCGCGCTGGAGGGCGCCGACAGCCGCACCGGCCGGATCGGCCTGTGCTACCTCGACCTCGACGGCTTCAAGGCCATCAACGACACCCTCGGCCACCGGATCGGCGACCGGCTGCTCAAGGCCGTCGCCGGCCGGCTCTCGGACTGCGCGGCCCGCCTCGGGCGCAGCGGGACGCTCGTCGCCCGGCTGGGCGGCGACGAGTTCGCCGTCCTCGTCGAGGACTCCACCGGCACCGGGCAGGCCACCGGGCTCGCCGACTCCGTACTGACGGCGCTGCAGTTGCCGTTCGACCTCGCCGGGCAGCGCCTGGCGGTCTCGGCCAGCATCGGCGTCGTCGAGCGCGAGGCCGCCGGCGCCACCGCGACCGGCATCATGCAGGCCGCCGACACCACGCTGTACTGGGCCAAGGCCGACGGGAAGGCCCGCTGGACGCTCTTCGACCCCGAACGCAACGCCCACCGGATGACCAAGCAGGCGCTGTCGAGCACCCTGCGGCAGGCCGTGGAGCGCGGGGAGTTCACCCTGGAGTACCAGCCGCTGGTGGAGCTCGGCACCGGCTGCCTGCGCGGGGTCGAGGCCCTGGTGCGCTGGGAGCACCCGCACTTCGGGCGGCTCGGGCCGAACCGGTTCATCCCGCTCGCGGAGGAGAACGGCTCCATCGTCCAGCTCGGCCGCTGGGTGCTCGCCGAATCGTGCCGCCAGGCACGGCAGTGGCAGAAGGACTGGCCCGACGACCCCCTCTTCGTCAGCGTCAACGTCGCCGTGCGCCAGGTGTGGGACTCCGACCTGGTCGCCGACGTCGCGGAGATCCTCGACGACACCGGCCTGCCCGCCGGGCTGCTGCAACTGGAGCTGACCGAGTCGGCGGTGATGGGCTCGGCCGGCCGGCCGCTGCAGGCCCTGCACGCCCTGCAGGAGATGGGCGTGCGCATCGCCATCGACGACTTCGGCACCGGCTACTCCAACCTGGCCTACCTCAGCCGGCTGCCGGTCTCCGCGCTCAAGCTCGACGGCAGCTTCGTGCACGGCTTCCGCGACGGCCTGCACCCCAACCCGGCCGACGAGACGATCGTCGAGGCCCTGGTGCAGCTCGCCCACCGGCTCGGGCTGACCGTCACCGCCGAGTGCGTGGAGAACGCCGAGCAGGCGGAGCGGCTGCGCCGGATCGGCTGCGACACCGGGCAGGGGTGGCTGTACTCGCGCCCCGTGCCGGCCGAGGGCATCGCCGCCCTGCGCGGCCCCGGGCCGGACGCCGCCGCCCCCGGGGAATAGCGGGAGCCGGTGCCGGGTTGGTCGTTGCCGTAGGCAGCGAACCGGCCGCAGGAGGCGACGCAGGCACGTGGACACGAACGACCCGGTACGAGGCACCACCCTCGGCAACGCACCCGTCCCGCTCTCCGTCCTCGACCTGGCGGGCGTCGGCAGCGGCCTCACCGCGAGGGACGCCCTCGTCTCCGGGGTCGAGCTTGCCCGGCTCGCCGAGGCCCGCGGCTACCACCGCTACTGGGTCGCCGAGCACCACTCGATGCCCGGGGTCGCGTCCTCCTCCCCCGCCGTGATCCTCGCCCACCTGGCCGCCCACACCGAGCGCATACGCCTCGGCTCCGGCGGCGTCATGCTGCCCAACCACGCGCCGCTGGTCATCGCCGAGCAGTTCGGCACCCTGGAGGCGCTGGCACCGGGCCGGGTGGACCTCGGCCTCGGCCGCGCCCCCGGCACCGACGGCGCCACGGCCGCCGCGCTGCGCCGCACGGACCGGCTGAACGAGGGCGCCGACGAGTTCCCGCAAGCGCTGTCCGAACTCCTGCGCTTCCTGGACGACGACTTCCCCGAGGGCCACCCCTACGCGCGCATCCACGCCATCCCCGGTCCCGTGCAGGGCACGGTGCCCGGCGGTGTGCAGTCCGCGGCGCGGCCGTCGGTCTGGCTGCTCGGCTCCAGCACCTTCAGCGCCCGGCTGGCCGCGGTCCTCGGACTGCCCTTCGCCTTCGCCCACCACTTCTCCGCGGCGAACACCGAACCGGCGCTGGAGCTGTACCGCAGGTCCTTCCGGCCCTCCGAGGTGCTGGACGAGCCGTACGCGCTGATCGGCGTCGCGGCACTGGCGGCGGAGGAGGAGAAGGACGCCCGCCGGCAGGTACTCAGCGGCGCCCTGGGCATGCTGCGCCTGCGCATGGGACGTCCGGGCCTGCTGCCCTCCCCGGAGGAGGCGGAGGCGTACGAGTTCAGCCCGGCCGAGCGGGACTTCGTCGACGGGTGGCTCGGCAACGTGGTGCACGGCACGCCGGACGCGGTCCGCGAGGGCCTGGACGCGCTGGTGCGCCGCACGGGCGCGCAGGAGCTGATGATCACGGCCAACGCCCACACGCCCGCCGCGCGGGTGCGTTCCTACGAGCTGATCGCCGACGCGTACGGCCTGCCCGGCGGCGCCTGACCCCGGGGCCGGGGCGTGGGCGCCGCACACGCCCCGGCCGTACCGTCCGTCCGCGCGCTCGGCACGGCTCCGCTAGACGTCCACGGCCACGTACGTGATCTCCAGGTACTCGTCGATCCCGACAGCGCCGCCCTCGCGTCCGGTCCCGGACTGCTTGACGCCGCCGAAGGGCGCCGCGGGCGTGGAGACCACGCCCTTGTTGAGGCCGAGCATGCCCGTCTCCAGCTCCTCGGCGTAGCGGATCCCGCGCCGCAGGCTCTCCGTGAAGACGTAGCCGACCAGGCCGAACACGGTGTCGTTGGCCAGCCGGATCGCCTCGTCGTCGTCCTCGAAGGTGACGACCGGCGCGACCGGGCCGAAGACCTCCTCCCGCAGCATCGCCGCGTCCGGCGGCACGTCGGCCAGCACGGTCGGCGGGTAGAAGTAGCCGGGGCGGTCCGAGAGCGGGGCGCCGCCGGTGACCGCGCGGGCCCCGGCCGTCACGGCGTCGCGCACCAGGCGGTCCACCTTGTCCAGGCCCGCGCCGTCGATGAGCGGGCCGACCTGGGTGCCGGGCTCGGTGCCGCGGCCGACGACCATGGAGCCGAGCTTCTCGGCGAGCCGCCCGGTGAAGGCCTCGGCCAGCTCGCGGTGGACGTAGATCCGGTTCGCGGCCGTGCAGGCCTCGCCGATGTTGCGCATCTTGGCGATGGCCGCGCCCTCCACGGCCTTCTCCAGGTCCGCGTCCCGGCAGACGATGAGGGGGGCGTTGCCGCCCAGCTCCATGGAGGTGCGCAGCACCTGCCGCGCGCTCAGCTCGATGAGCTTCTGCCCGACGCCCGTGGAACCGGTGAAGGAGAGCTTGCGCAGCCGCGGGTCCCGCGTCAGGGGGTCGCTGATCTCCGCGGGGCGTGAGGTGGTCAGCACGTTGAGCACGCCGTCCGGCAGCCCGGCCTGCCCGAGGACCTCGGCGAGGGCGAGCATCGACAGCGGCGTCTGGTGGGCCGGCTTGACGATCATGGTGCAGCCCGCGGCGACGGCGGGGCCGATCTTGCGGGTGCCCATCGCCATGGGGAAGTTCCACGGGGTGATCAGCAGCGCCGGGCCCACCGGGCGGCGCATCACCCAGATCCGGCCGTTGCCGTCGGGCGCGGTGCGCCAGCCGCCCTCGATCCGCACCGCCTCCTCGGAGAACCAGCGGAAGAACTCGGCGGCGTAGAGGACCTCGCCGCGCGACTCGGCGACCGGCTTGCCCATCTCCAGGGTCATCAGCAGGGCGAGTTCGTCCTGCCGCTCCACGATGAGCTCGTAGGCCCGGCGCAGGATCTCCCCGCGCTCGCGCGGCGCCGTGGCCGCCCATCCCTCCTGCGCGGCGGCCGCGGCGTCCATCGCCGCCTCGGCGTCCTCGGCCCCGGCGTCCGGCACGGCACACAGCGACCGCCTGGTGGAGGGGTCCTCGACCTCGTACTCGCGCCCGTCGCTCGCCGGCCGCCAGCGGCCGCCGACGAGCAGTGCCTTCGGCACCCGCTCGACGACCAGCTGCTCGCGCTTGCCGTTCCCTTCGGTGCTGTCGCTCATGGCAGCTCCCTGCCTCTCGCGGACGTTCCGGACATCGGGTACCCCACCAGATTCGCATGAATGCCCCCGGTGCGCCGGGGTAGGCGCGGCCCTCGTGCGATCACCGCGCCGCACGGAAGCGAACTACCGGAGGTCTGGTTCATGTCGGAGCGCAGTTCACTGTCCCGCAGGGGTTTCCTCTCCCGTACCGCGGCCGTCGGCGGTCTCGCCGCGGTCCCGGGGCTGCTGGCGGCCTGCAGCCGTACCCAGGTGGGCACCGGCGCGCCCACCGGCGACGGCGACCTGCTGGCCAGGCTGAGGAAGCAGGGGTACGTCCGGGTCGGGTTCGCGGGCGAGGCCCCTTACGGGTACCGGGACGGCAACGAGCTGGCCGGCGAGGCGCCCACCCTCCACCGGGAGATCTTCACGGCGCTCGGCGTACCGGAACTGCGGCCGACGCTCACCGACTTCGGAGCGCTCATACCGGGCCTGACCGCCGACCGCTTCGACGTGGTCAGCGCCGGGATGGCGATCACGCCCGACCGGTGCAGAAAGGTGATCTTCTCGGAGCCCGAGTTCGTCTCGCCGACCGCGCTGATGGTCCGCGAGGGCAACCCCAAGGGCCTGAGCGACCTGGTGTCCTGCGCCCGCGAGAAGGCCACCGTCGGCGTGCTCAGCGCGGCGGTCGAGGCGGACTACGCGGACGCCGCGGGAGTGCCGCTGACCTCGGTGAAGTCCCTGGCCAAGCAGCAGGACGGGGTGGACGCGCTGCTCGCCGGGCGGATCGACGCCTTCGCCCTGACCGGGATCTCGCTGCGCTGGCTGGCCCGCACCAACGACGGCGCCGCGGTGGAGGTGCTGGACCCCTTCCTGCCGGTGGTCGGCGGCCGCAAGCAGTACAGCCCGGGCGGCGCGGTGTTCCGGCAGGACGCGACCGCACTGCGCGACGCGTTCAACAAGGAGCTGGGGAAGATCACCGCCGACCCCGGCCGCTACACGTCCCTCATCGGGAAGTACGGCTTCACCAAGGCGGAGGTGCCGCCGGCGACCCTGCGCACCGCACAGCTGTGCAAGGCCTGAGGCGGCGCCTTGTCCTCGTCCCCGTACCTGCTCCGCGCCGGTGAACCCCTCTCCGGCCTCACGGAGTTCACGCACTCCCTGCCGAGCCTGGGGGCCGGCCTGTGGGTCACCGTGCAGGCCACCGTCCTGGGCGCGGCACTCGCGCTGCTGCTCGCCTTCGTCCTCGGCTTCATGGCGCGCTCGCGGCGGCTGCTCGTGCGCGGCGGGGCCCGGGTGGTCGTGGAGTTCTTCCGCGGTACCTCGCTGTACGTCCAGATGTTCTGGCTCTTCTTCGCGCTGCCGATCCTCGGCTTCAAGCTCGTGCCGCTCGCCTGTGCCGTGGTCGCCTTCGGGCTCAACTACGGGGCGTACGGCTCGGAGGTCGTCCGGGGCGCCCTCGACGCCGTGCCCGCCGGGCAGCGGGAGGCGGCGGTCGCGCTGAGCATGACGCCCTGGCAGCGGATGCGCCTGGTGGTCCTGCCGCAGGCCTGGCCGCAGATGATCCCGCCGTTCGGCAACCTGCTGATCCAGCTGCTGAAGTGCACGCCCCTGATGTCGCTGATCACCATCTCGGACCTCACCTTCCAGATGGACCAGCTCCGTTCGACCACCGGTGACACCGCGACGGCGTACCTGCTGCTCCTGGTCGTCTACTTCGTCCTGGCGTACGCGCTGACGCTGGCCGTGAACGGCCTGGAGTCCGTGGCCAAGGCGCGGCTCGGGCAACCGGCGGGAGGTCGGGCCTGATGTGGAGCTGGGAGACGGCCCGCGAGGGCCTGCCGCTGATCCTGCGCGGCTTCGGGGTCACCCTGCTGGCCACGGTGCTGGGCTCGGCGCTCGCCGTCGTGCTGGGACTGGGGATCGCGGTGCTGCGGCGCGCGGCCGGCCGCTGGGTGACGCTGCCGCTGCGGGCGGCCGTGGAGTTCGTGCGCTCGACGCCGGTGATGATCCAGCTCTTCGCGGTCTGGGTGCTGGTGCCGGGCCTGGACCCGCTGGTGATCGGGATCACCGTGCTCGGCGTGCACTACGCGACGTACACCTCGGAGGTGTACCGGGCGGGCATCGACGCGGTGCCGAGGGGGCAGTGGGAGGCGGCCGTCGCGCTGTCGCTGCCGCGGGCGCGCACCTGGTCCGCCGTGGTGCTGCCGCAGGCGGTGCGGAAGATCGTGCCCGCCCTCGGCAACTACGTGATCTCGATGTTCAAGGAGACGCCCTTCCTCTCGGTCATCACCGTCGACGAGATGGTGCACGAGGCGAACCGCTTCGGCAGTGACCACTTCGCCTACCTGGAGGCGTTCACCATCGCGGCCGTGGTCTTCCTGGTCGCGAGCTGCCCCACCTCGATCCTGATGCGGAAGCTGGAGAAGCGCCTTGCTCACTGAAGAGTCCACCGTCCCCGCCGGGTCCCCGCCCACGGCGCCCGCCGTCCGCTTCGACCGGGTGGTCAAGCGGTACGGGGAGAACACCGTGCTCGACCACCTCGACCTGGAGGTCGGCCGCGGGGAGCGCGTCACGCTGATCGGCCCGAGCGGTTCCGGCAAGACGACCATCCTGCGGCTGCTGATGACCTTGGAGCGGGTCACCGAGGGCGTCATCCACGTGGAGGGCACGCCCTTCTCCCACATGCCGGGCCGCGGCGGGCGCCTCGTGCCGGCCGACGAGCGGCACCTGCGCGCCACGCGCCGCCGGATCGGCATGGTGTTCCAGCACTTCAACCTCTTCCCGAACATGAAGGTGCTGGACAACGTCACCGAGGCCCCGGTGCACGTCCTCGGCATGGACCGCGACGAGGCCGCCGAGCGCGCCCGCGGGCTGCTGGAACTGGTGGGGCTCGCCGACAAGCAGGACGCCCACCCCACCCGGCTCTCCGGCGGCCAGCAGCAGCGCGTCGCCATCGCCCGGGCGCTGGCGATGCGGCCCGACATCCTGCTGCTGGACGAGGTGACCTCGGCGCTCGACCCCGAACTGGTGGCCGGTGTGCTGGACGTGCTCAGGGACATCGCCCGCGACACGGACATCACACTGCTCTGCGTCACCCACGAGATGGGGTTCGCCCGGGACGTCTCGGACCGCGTACTGATGTTCGACGGCGGCCGGGTCGTCGAGTCGGGTCCGCCGGAGCGGATTTTCGGCTCCCCGGAGCACGCCAGGACCCGGGAATTCCTCGGTGCGGTGCTCTGAGGAAAATTGGTCCGTGCCCTTGGCATATGCCAGAGTGGCGCGTTCCTGCGTATACGCCTGAGGCCCCGTACGGAAAGCTCCAACGGGCTCTACTGCAAACAACATTGAGGCTATCGTGGAATCCGGCCCAGCTGCCGGGCCGCCCGTCGTGCCCGGCAGCCGTGACCAGCAGCTACAGCAAGGACGCAAACGGTCACACCTGTAGGGGGACACCGTGGCGCTTGAGCACCGACAGGTCGCGCCGGTCTACGCGGTCCAGCACGCGCTGCGCGTGCTCGAGACCGTGGACAAGCACAGGAACGGCGTCACCGCCGAGCAGCTCGCCCGCGAAATCGGGGTACCCATCGCCTACCTCGGCCAACTCCTCGCGATGCTCAACCGCGAGCGCTACCTCAACGCCCTGCCCGGCGGCGGGTACGCGGTCGGGGAGTCGCTGGTCCTGCTGGGCAGCGCCAGCCGCGACCTGGCCCTCGGCGAGAAGATCAAGAAGATCCTGACGGCCCTGCGCGACGAGGTCGGCGCGGCCGTCTACTTCAGCCGCTACGACGACGGCGAGGTCAAGATCGTCGACTTCGCCGACGGCCCGGCGGCACCCAAGGTCAACGAGTGGGTGGACTTCCGCTTCGCCGCCCACGCCAGCGCGGTCGGCAAGTGCCTGCTCACCCAACTCGACCACAACGGACGCCGCGACCACCTGTCCCGGCACAAGACGGTACGGCTCACCTCCAAGACGACGATCAGCGAGAAGCTGCTGCTGACCAAGCTGGAGAGCCAGCCGGCCAGCACCCCGACCCTGGACATCCAGGAGTACGCGATCGGCACGGTCTGCGCCGCGATCCCGATCACCGTCGGCAAGGCGGTCGGCTGCCTCGCCCTCTCCCTGCCCGTCACCCAGGCCCACCGCCTCAAGGGCGCGGCCGACACCCTCAACGAGCGCGCGGCGCCGGTGCTGCTCTCACTGGCCCTCTGAGGCCGCGACGACCGCGCACCCGACCGGACCACGACGAAGGGCGCCCCTCCCGGAGGAGGGGCGCCCTCTCGCTGTGCGCCGCCAGGGACTCGAACCCCGAACCCGCTGATTAAGAGTCAGCTGCTCTGCCAGTTGAGCTAGCGGCGCGTGCAGGACAATCATACGGGGTCCCGGGGGGTGCTCATGACCACGCCCGCCGGCCCCGGGGCCGGACCGGGTCCCCTCGCCGAACTCCCGCACGGACGCCCGTCACGCGGGCATGCTGAAGGGCCCGGCAAGAGGGGGGAGGTATGCCGGGCCCATCAGCGTGGGGGGAGGGGGTGTGGCTTATTTGGGGGGTGTTGTTGTCTTTGGGGGTACTGCCCGCCGGTCGGCTACCAGACGATGTCGTTGGGAGCCGCCCAGACGATGTCGCCTTGCGCAGCGGGCTGCGCCGAAGCAGTGGTCGCGCCGATCAACCCCAATGAGATGGCGGCGACGACGCCCAGAACTACACGGAGGGCGTTGCGACGAATCGATGACATGGCAGACCTGTCCTGGGGGTGTGAGCTGGGGTATTGCTGGTTGGGGGTGCCGGTCCGGTCTGGGGGAACCGTACGACTGACTGAATTCTGTCGGACGCCGGGCCGCTGGTCTGTAGTTTTCGCGTTCCGGATTCGGACATGGCCCTATGCGGACACATGGGACCGGATGGGCCCCGAAGGGTCCATACACGAGCCCCGCCCCTTAACCTGATCGAAGCCGGGGGTGACGTGAAGCATTGGGGGTGCGAGCAGTGACCGACGACCTTCTGCGCGCCCGGGCGCAGGAACTCTACGCCTTGGCGCTTGCCGACGCCGACTGGGCGCCCGAAAGTGTCTGTGCTCTCACCGGATGGTCACGCGCGGAACTGGAAGCGGCGGTGCACTGCCTGGCGGACCTGGGACTCGCGGCGCAGTTCCCGTCCTCCCGCAGCGGCTGGTCGGTACACTCCCCCGCGACGGCGATGGCCCAGCTGATCGAGGGCAGCCGCCGGCGCACCGAGGACCTGGTCCAGACGATCACGAGCGCCCACACCGCCCTGAGCCGCGTGGCGGCCGACTTCCAGCCCGTGCACATGCGCCAACTCGCTGAGGCACGCATCGAGGTGGCCGCGCAGCCCGCCCAGATAGCGGCGATCCTGGACGAGGCGGCCAGCACCGTCACCACCGAGATCCTCTCGATGCACGCGAGCGTGCAGGAGGAACACCTGGGCGACTCCCGCAACCGCGACGCGCTCAGCCGCGGCGTCCGCCAGCGGTCCATCTACCTGGCGACCGCGGCGGCGGTTCCGAACATCCGTACGCATCTGCGGACCTTCGTGAACGACGGCGGCGAGGTGCGCACCACCGCGACGCTCCCGATGAAGATGATCATCGTGGACCACACGCTCGCCGTCGTGCCGGCGCTCGGGCTCGACGAGGGCGGCGGCGACGGCAACTCGGGCTCCGCCATGGTGCTGCGAAGCCCCGCCATGGTGGCCGTGCTGCGGCAGATGTTCGAGCACTGCTGGGCCGCGGCCTCGGACCTGTTCACCGACGACGTCGGCGCCGCCCCTGCCGCACGGCACCGGGAGGTCGTCCGGCTGCTCGCCTCCGGGCTCACGGACGAGGCCATCGGCCGGAAGCTGGGCCTGTCCGACCGGACGGTACGGCGGATAGTGGCCGAGCTGATGCAGCAGATAGGGGCGGACAGCCGGTTCCAGGCGGGGGTGAAGATGGTCCGCCTCGGATGGCTGGACGACGACCCCACGCTCCTGGACGACGTGGTCGGGAGCACCCCCACAGGTCCGGTAGGATCCTCTCTGTCGGTGAGCGCCGCTAGCTCAACTGGCAGAGCAGCTGACTCTTAATCAGCGGGTTCGGGGTTCGAGTCCCTGGCGGCGCACAGCGAGAGGGCGTCCTTCCTACGGGAAGGGCGCCCTCGCTCATTTGTGCGGCAAGGGCGGCGTCCCGGGTGACTCGGTGCGAAAATATCCCGTAACGATGATGTGAGAGCTCTACGGGGGCTCACGAGGAGGCCATGCGCGCGCACGATCCGCCGCCGCCCGGCACGGGCAGGGAGGCCCGGCCGAGTCCAGGGGCCGCCTCGCCCGGGGGTCTGCTCGACCTGCTGCAGGTCGCGGCGATGGTGCTGGACCGGACCGGTCACATCGTGCTGTGGAGCCCGGAGGCCGAGCGTCTGTTCGGTTACTCGGCGGCCGAGGCGCTGGGCCAGAACGCCGGTCTGCTGCTGGTGGCGCCGGACAAGCTGGAGCTGGTCACCGAGTTGTTCAAGCAGGTCAGGGCGGGTGCCATCTGGCAGGGCGTGTTCCCGATCGTGCACGCCGACGGCACGACCCGCGACGTGGAGTTCCGCAACATGCGGATGCACGACGTGGACGGCGGCGTCTACGCCCTGGGCCTGGGCGCCGACCTCTCCACGGTGCGGCGCGTGGAGACGGACATGGCGCTGTCCGCCAGCCTCGTCGACCAGTCCCCGATCGGGCTCGCCGTCTTCGACACCGACCTGCGGATCGTGCGGGTCAACCGGGCCATGGAGGAACTGCACGGCCTGCCCGCCGCGGCCATGATCGGGCGCGGGGTGCGGGAGATCTCGCCCGGCGCGGAGTTCCGGGCGATGGAGGCCCGGATGCGGCAGGTGCTGGAGACCGGGGAGCCGCTGCTGGACCTGGAGACGGTGGTGCGGACCTACGCCGACCAGGAGCACGACCACGCCTGGTCGGTCTCGTACTACCGGATCCAGGACCCCACCGGGCGGGTGCTGGGCCTGGCCGCGTCGATCGCGGACTTCACCGAGCGCCACCAGGCGGCCGAGGAGATCGCCGAGGCCCGCGGCCGGCTCGCGGTGATCGCCGAGGCCGGCACCCGGATCGGCACCACGCTGGACCTGCAGCAGACCGCACGGGAGCTGGCCTCGGTGGTGGTGCCGACGCTCGCCGACATCGCCACCGTCGACGTGCTGGACGAGGTGCTGCGCGGCGGCCCGGTGCCCAAGGTGCGCGCCCAGCAGTCGGCCGAGTTCCGGGCGCTGGCCGTCGCCGCCGCCGAGTCCGGCGAGGCGATCGGCGCCGTCGACCCGGTCGGCGAGCTGGCCCGGTACCCCGACGACCGGCTGATCACCAAGATCGTGCGGGAGGGCCTGCCGGTGGTCGTGCACCGGGTGAGCAGCCGCATGCTGCGCCGCATAGCCCGCGACGAACGGGCCGCCGCCCAGCTGAAACGGGCGGGGGCGCACTCCTACCTCGCCGCGCCGCTGATCGCCCGCGGCGAGGTGCTGGGGGCGGTGGGGATGTTCCGCACCCGCAACCAGAAGCCCTTCGACGACGAGGACCGGACCCTGGCGTTGGAACTGGCCGCCCGGGCCGCGATCTCCATCGACAACGCCCGGCTCTACGCGGGCGAGCGCAACGCGGCCCTCACCCTGCAGCGCAGCCTGCTGCCGCACGAGCCACCGCGCGTGGACGGGATCGAGATCTCCGCGCGCTACATCCCCGCCGTCCGGGAGGTCGGCGGGGACTGGTACGACGTCCTGCAGCTGCGGGACGGCAAGGTCGGGCTGATCGTCGGCGACGTGATGGGCAAGGGCCTCCACGCGGCCGCGATCATGGGCCAGCTGCGGACGGCGACCCGGGCCTTCTCCCGGCTCGACCTGCCGCCGCACGAGGTGCTGGCGCACCTGGACAACATCACCGGCAGTGCCGAGGGCGACTTCATCGCCACCTGCGTCTACGCCGTCTGCGACCCGGCGACCGGCCGCTGCCAGTTCGCCACCGCCGGGCACCTGCCGCCGGTGCTGGTGCCGCCCGGCGGTCGGGCCGAGCTGATCGACCTGCCCAGCGCGGTGCCGCTGGGCGTCGGCGGCATCCGCTTCCGCACGGTGGAGCGCAAGCTCCCCGAAGGCACCTTGCTGGCGCTGTTCACCGACGGGCTGGTCGAGGACCGCCGGCAGTCCATCGACGTGGGGCTGCGCACGCTGATGCGCGCGCTCAAGCTCAAGAGCCGCAACCGCTCGCTGGAGGACACCTGCGACGTCGTCCTGGGCGCCCGGATGCAGTCACCCGACGACGACGTCGCCCTGCTGCTGGCCCGGATGGGGGCACCGGCGGCGGGCGACGACGAACAGGCCGACGACGAGCCGCCCGGCTTCGAGGCGGCCGGCGGGAGCTGAGCCGCGGTTCCCGGCTCGCGGTACTCGGTCCACACTTCCCGGTCCACACTTCCCGGTCCACGCCTCCCCGTCCGTGGTCCTGCCGCTGGTCACCCGCGCACAACCGGACCAAATCGCTCATACGACCGGTTAACAACTCGTTTCACACCTTGCGATCAAGACGGGCATTCAGGGACGCTGGGACCGCAGGACATGTATGCGCCAAACGGACCTATGCGCCCTTACCGGTGAACGAAAGGGTCCGTTTCGGCGGCTTTTCGTGTGGGGCCCTGGGGAGGGCCCTCAGGGGGCAAGGGGGGTGAATTCAGGCGTTACCTCACGGTCGTCCGGTCGTTGACGAGTCATGGCCGGCCTCACGCGACCCGGAGGCCACAGAACGCCCACGCATGCCCCGGGGGCGGGGGGCCGCAGCGCCCGGGGCGCCGACACCGCCGCGACAGCGGCGCGACATGCTTCGGGGGGAGCATCCACATGCCGCCGACACCCGGCGCCCAGCAGTACACGACCGACCCCAGGGCCGGCACAGCCGTGCCCGTCATACCCCAGCAGTCCCGTCCCGGCCCGTCCCGGCCGGACCCCGGCGCGGCCGCGCCCCGGTACGACTACGAGCACTACAGCAGACTCGCGGGCCCGCTCACGGAGCCGGAGCCCGGCGTCCCGTACCGGGTGAAGTACCGCAGCCTGCTCTCCGAGGAGCCCCACCGGATACGCGCGGCGCTGCTGCTCGGCGCGGCCCCGGTGCTCTCGGCGGTGCTGCTCGTCTGGCTGATGCAGCCGGCCCACTGGACCCGCAGGGAGAACGCGCCGGGCTGGATGGTCGCCTGCGACGCCGTGATGCTGATATCCATCGGCCTGATCGAGCTCTTCCGGCTGATCAACGTGACGTCCAACGCCCACGCGACGCTCGTCGCGCGCGATCCGGTACCCGTGGTCCCGGAGAAGGGCAGCAAGGTCGCCTTCGTGACCACCTTCGTGCCGGGCAAGGAGCCCCTGGCGATGGTGCGGGCGACCCTGGAGGCCGCGGTCCGCCTGCGGCACCGCGGCACACTGCACGTCTGGCTCCTGGACGAGGGGGACGACCCCGACGTCAAGCGCCTCTGCGAGCGCCTGAACGTACGCCACTTCACCCGCAAGGGCGTCGAACGCTGGAACCGGCCCAGCGGCACCTTCCGCGCCCGCACCAAGCACGGCAACTACAACGCCTGGCTCGACGCCCACGGCGACGACTACGACTTCTTCGCCTCCGTCGACACCGACCACGTCCCGCTCCCCAACTTCCTGGAGCGGATGCTCGGTTACTTCCGCGACCCGGACATCGCCTTCGTCGTCGGGCCGCAGGTCTACGGCAACTACGACAGCGCCGTCACCAAGGCCGCCGAGAGCCAGCAGTTCCTCTTCCACGCGCTCATCCAGCGGGCCGGCAACCGCTACGGCTCCCCCATGTTCGTCGGGACCAACAACGCGGTGCGCGTCAGCGCCCTCAAGGGCGTCGGCGGGCTGTACGACTCCATCACCGAGGACATGGCCACCGGCCTGGAACTCCACCGGCACCGCAACCCCGCCACCGGCCGCAGATGGCGCTCGGTCTACACCCCGGACGTGCTCGCCGTCGGCGAGGGGCCGACCTCCTGGACCGACTTCTTCACCCAGCAGTTGCGCTGGAGCCGCGGCACCTACGAGACGCTCATCAAGCAGTTCTGGAAGGTTCCGTTCACCCTTTCCCCGGGGCGCCTGCTCAACTACACGCTGATGGTCGTCTACTACCCGATGACGGCCGTCAACTGGGTGCTGGGCGGCCTCAGCTGCGCGCTCTTCCTCGGCCTGGGCGCCTCCGGCATCCAGATCGACTCCGAGGTCTGGATGATGCTCTACAGCGACGCCGCGGCGCTGCAGATCGGCCTGTACGTGTGGAACCGGCGGCACAACGTCAGCCCCCACGAGCCGGAGGGCTCCTCGGGTGCGGCGGGCATGGTGATGTCGGCGCTGTCCGCGCCGATCTACGCCCGTTCGCTGATGGACGCGGTGCTGCGGCGCAAGAGCGGGTTCGTGGTCACGCCCAAGGGCGACTCCGCGAGCCCGGACCGGCTGCTGTCCACCTTCCGCATCCACCTGTTCTGGCTGCTCGTCTTCGGCGGCTCGCTCGCCGCCAGCTTCTTCAACGGCCACACCCACGTGGCGATGCGCACCTGGGCGACGCTGGCGTTCGTCCTGGCGCTGGCACCGGTCGCCGTCTGGTCCCTGTCCCTCGTCCGTGCCAGGAGCGCCGCCCGATGAGCTACCGACCCAGCCGCAGACTGCGGAAGATCGCCGTCGGGGGCACGGCCGTGGGGGTGCTCGCCGGGATGAACGCGCCCGCGATCTACGGCTACTCCGCCGCGAAGTACCACGACTACAAGATCAACCAGCCCGAGTACAAGGCCGCGTACGGCCACTGGGACCTCGTCGAGGTCCCCGAGGAGTTCCGGATCAACGCCATCCACGCGGCGCTGCTGCGCACCGGGAAGGTGCTGCTGATCGCCGGTTCCGGCAACGACGAGCGGAACTTCAAGGCCAAGTCCTTCAAGAGCGTGCTCTGGGACCCGGTGGAGAACTCCTTCAAGGAGGTCGACACCCCCAAGGACATGTTCTGCGCCGGCCACACCCAGCTCGCCGACGGCACCCTGCTGGTGGCCGGCGGCACCGCCCGCTACGAGAAGCTCAAGGAGGCCGTGGACCGGGCGGGCGGCGCGATGCTCATCAAGAACGAGGACCCGGACGAGCCGCGGAACTTCCCCAAGGGCACGGTCTTCGTCAACAACGAGAACGGCCGATCCTTCCGGTCGGAGTTCCCCGTCAACGTGCCCCGCGCCAAGAAGACGGTCGACGCCCGGACCGGCGAGGTCACCGTGACCGCGAGCGAGGCACGGGTCTTCGTGCAGTCGCTGGTCAAGGGCGAGAAGGGCATCGTCAACACCGCGGCGCAGTACGGGATCAGGGGCCTCGCGGGCGAGGACCGGGAGAACCTCTACGGGCTGGCCACCAAGCTCGGCCTGGACAAGAAGGACTTCCAGGGGATCAAGGAGACCTACGAGTTCGACCCGGTCGCCGAGGCCTACGTCCCGGTCGACCCGATGAACGAGGCCCGCTGGTACCCGACGCTGGTCACCCTCGCCGACGGCCGGGTGCTGTCGGTCTCCGGGCTGGACGACATCGGCCAGGTCGTGCCGGGCAAGAACGAGGTCTACGACCCGAGGACCCGCAGGTGGACGTACACCACCGAGCGCTACTTCCCCACCTACCCGGCGCTGTTCCTGATGAAGGGCGGGAAGATCTTCTACTCGGGCGCCAACGCGGGGTACGGGCCGGCCGACGAGGGCAGGGTCCCGGGTGTGTGGGACCTGCGCACCAACCGCTTCACCGCGGTGGGCGGGCTGGAGGACGCCGGGGACCTGGAGACCGCGGGTTCGGTGCTGCTGCCGCCCGCGCAGGACCAGAAGGTGATGGTGCTGGGCGGCGGCGGGGTCGGCGAGTCGCACTCCTCGACCACCCGCACGGCCGTGGTGGACCTGGACGCCGCGGACCCGCGCTACACGACCGGTCCCGACCTGCCCGAGCCGACCCGGTACCTGAACACGGTGATCCTGCCCGACGACACCGTGTTCACCACCGGCGGCTCCCGCGACTACCGGGGCCGCGGCGCCAGCGACGTCCTGCGGGCGCAGATCTACGACCCCGCGGACAACGCCTTCCGGGAGGCGGCCGACCCGTCGGTGGGCCGCAACTACCACTCCGAGGCGCTGCTGCTGCCCGACGGCCGGGTGGCGGTCTTCGGGTCCAACCCGCTCTTCGGGGACGCGGCCGACACCAAGCCGGGCTTCTTCGAGCAGCGGATCGAGGTCTACACCCCGGCGTACCGCTACCGGGACTCCCGGCCCTCGCTCGGCGAGGGCCCGGCGCTCGTCCGGCGCGGTGGCACGGCCACGTACCGGACGGCGTACGCGGAGCACATCGAGACGGCACGGCTGATGCGGCCGAGCGCGGTCACCCACGCCACCGACGTGGAGCAGCGGTCGATCGCGCTGGACGTGCGGCGGGGGGAGGGGACGGTGAGCGTGACCGTCCCCGCGGACCCGTCGATCGTGCCGCCGGGCTGGTACATGCTGGTCGTCACCGACGACGAGGGCACGCCCTCCGAGGCGCGCTGGGTGCGGGTGACCTGAGGCCGGGGGTCCGGCGCGCGGTCAGGAGGCCGCGCGCCGGGCCAGCCCCAGGGCGTACTCGGGCCACCAGTCGCCGGCCTGCGGGCCGCCCTTGCAGGTGCCGTCGGAGTCGCCGGGGCGCTTGATCCACAGGTAGGCGTCGACGAGTCCGTCGCCGGTGTCGGTGGTGGGCGGGGTGCCCAGACCGCGGCCGGGCGGGTTGCACCAGGCCTCGTCGTGGGCGCCGTCGAGGGGGCCGCGGCCGTTGCGGCTGGTGTCGATGACGAAGTGCTTGCCGCCGAGCCGGGCGGACAGCTTCCTGCCGTAAGCGGTGTTCGCGGCGGTGGTGTAGAAGTTCGAGGTGTTGAGGGCGAAGCCGTCGGCACCGGCGATGCCGGCCGCGCGCAGCGGGCCCGCCAGGCGCGCGGGGTCGCTGACCCAGCCGGAGTTGCCGGCGTCGAGGTAGACCCGTGCGCGGGGAAGCGCGCCGAGGGTGTCCACGGCGTGGGTCAGCAGGGCGTAGCGCTCGTCGTGGAACCCGGCCGGTGTGCAGCCGTCGACGAGGTGGGTGAGGGCGTCCGGTTCGAGCACCACCAGGGCCTCGCGGTCGCCGATGCCGGCCGCGACCTCGGCCACCCAGGCGCGGTAGGCGGCGCCGTCGGCGGCACCGCCCCGGGAGTACTGGCCGCAGTCGCGGTGCGGGATGTTGTAGAGCACGAGCACGGGCACCCGGCCGTCGCGGGCGGCGGACTCGGTGTAGGTCCTGGCCCGCGCCTCGGCGTCGTCCTGGCCGATCCACTCGGCGACGGGCCGGCCGGCGATCCTCTCCAGCAGCTCGGCGTCGGCCTCCCGGCCGCCCGCGCGCCACTGCGCCACCTGCCGGGCCGCGGCCGTGTCGGGGTTGACCCAGAACGGCGCCCCCGCCGTGCTCGCGGGGCTGCTGCTCCGGTCGTCTCCGCCCTTGTCCTGGTGCCCCCCGGGCCTGCCGGTGCCGAAGCAGCCGCCGAGGGCGACGGAGAGGAGTCCGGCGGCGGACACGGCGCACGCCGCTCTGCGCAGCGGGCCGGTGTTGGTGCCGAACATCCACTCCCCCTTGGATGGCGGGACGAGACCGGTCATCCTCAATCCTGACATACCGAACCCTCAACGAGCCCTGGGATCGGGCCAGTCCGCGACTTTCCCGTCGAATGCCGCGTCTCGTCCGCATGGCAGAATCCCCCGGCGAAGCCGTGGCCGCCGAGGGCTGGAGCCGTACGTGACAGAGCACCCGACGCACAGTGCGCGCGAGCTGCGGCTCGCCGAGGTCTTCGTGGAGTTCGCCGACACCCTGGACGGCGACTTCGACGTGGGCGTCTTCCTGGAGCGGGTGGCCGACCGGTGCGTGGAGATGCTGGACGTGACGGCGGCCGGGCTGCTGCTGGACGACGGCCGCGGGGAATTGCGGACCGCGGCCGGCCGCGGCGGGGCGGGCGAACTCCTCGGGCGGCAGCGGGAGGAGGGGCCGTGCCTGGAGTGCTACCGGGGTTCCGACGTGGTCACCGCCCCGGACCTGGCGCGCTGCGACGACCGCTGGCCGCACTTCGCCCCGCTCGCCCGCGACCGGGGCTTCCTCGCGACGTACGCCGTGCCGCTGCGCCGCAGGGCGCAGGTGATCGGGGCGCTCAACCTGTTCCGGGAGGTGCCCGGCGATCCGCCGCGCGGTGACGTGGCGCTGGCCCGGGCGTTCGCGGACGCCGCCGCCGTCGGGATCCTCCAGGAACGGGCCCGCCAGCGGCAGGAGTCCTTGGCCGCCCAGTTGCAGGCCGCGCTGGACAGCCGGGTCGTGCTGGAGCAGGCCAAGGGCGTGCTGGCGGAACGCTGGGGCGTCGGTGTGGACGAGGCGTTCACGGCGCTGCGGCGGTACGCGCGCACCCACCGGGTGCGGCTGGCGGACCTGGCCGCGGGCGTGGTGGGCGGCGCGGTGGACTCCGACGCCCTGCGGGGGCCCGGCGGTTGACGCGCGGCGTCCTCCGGCGGACGTGACCCCCGGGGCCGGGAGCGTGCTCGGCGCCGGCGGCTCCACCCGCCGCCACGGGGCCGGCCACGACGTCCGGGCGCGGGGTGCCCGTGGCCGGCGCGGGCGAACACCCGTGCCGGAGTGGCGGTTCCGGCTCCCGGTGCGGACCCGCCCCGAACACGGGTCCGGGTCCGGGGCGCGGGCGCGGGCGCGGGCCGGGATCGTCGCGCCCATGTCGACCAGCCGCACGACGCCGGAGGTCAACGGCCGCACCCGCGCGTCCTCCGGGTTCGCGGCCGGTCGCGGTCCGCGGCCACGGCGGCCCCGCTCGGCACGGCGCCGGCCGGCGGCCCGCCCGGCCGGGCCCCGGGTCCGTCCTCGGCCGGGCCCGTGCCGGGGCGCCGGGCATAGGGTGGGGCCCACCACCCCGGACCCCGGTGGCGTCCCGTGCCGTTCCCGTCCCTGCCGCACTCGCCAGGCTCCCGCTCCCGGAGACGTCCCATGTCCGACGACGCCACAGACGCCACGCCCCTGATCCACCGGCGCACCGACGGGTCCAGCACCCTGGTGACGCTCGGCGGCGCCGTGGACGCGCTGACCGCGCCCGGGGTGTCCGCCGCCCTGGACGCGCTGACCGGCGCCGGCCGCCCGGACATCGTGGTGGACCTGCGGCCGGTGGAGTTCATCGACTGCAGCGGCCTGTCGGCGCTGGTACGTGCCCGGCGCCGCGCCGAGGAACGCTCCGGGCGGGTACGGCTGGTGTGCCGGGACGAGTTCACGCTGCGCACGCTGCGGGCCACCCGGCTGACCCGGTGCTTCACCATCCTGCGGGACTGGCCGGAGCCCACCGGCTGACGCGCGCGCCCACCCACGCGCCCCCAACACGCCCTAGCCCGGCCGCGTTCAGGTGTTCTAGCCTGACCGAGCGGCCCTGGACCCCGGTCGCCGGAAGTGCCTCCTACGCCTCCAGGACGTGGTCCGGCCATGGCCAAGCTCGCGGCCTCCTCACGACTGTCCCTGTCCGATCCGCGCAGATCCGCACTCGACTCCTGGACCTTCTCCCTGCGGCGCGCCCCCGGCGGCGAGGCCCTGGCCGCCCGGATGAGCGGTGCGGCGCTGGAGACCCTGGCGTACGGGCCCGCCGCGCAGCGGGTGGCCGAGGCGGTCGCGGTCGCCTGCGGCTACGTCGTCGCCTACGGGCAGGCGCCCCGGTTCCGCGTCACCCTGGGCGTGGACGGCGGCCGTTGTGCGGTGTGCGTGACCGACACCGGTTACGGCCGGCCGCCCGGCGGGTCCGCGCAGGGGCCGGCGGAGCCGCCGTCCCCGGACGAGACCACCCGGCTGTGCCGGACGCTGACCGGCACCGGCACGGGAACGGGCGGGCCGCTGGACGGGGTGCAGGTGCACCACACGGCCGACGGCGCGGTGCTGGTGCGCTTCCGCGCCCGGCTGCCCGAACCGGGCGGTCCGGGGCGGGCCCACCGTCTCTCCCCTGACGCGCCGGACCACTCCCGCGGTCCCGGCGCCCGAGGGTGAGGAGCGCCCGGCCGGCGGCTCCGGGAGGAGCGGACCGCGGGCCGGGCGCTGTGACCCCTCGTGGGGTGCGGGAGGCGTGGAGGTGCCGTCAGACCACCGGGGTGAGCCGCACGGTCCGCCCCTCGCGGGCCGAGACGGCGGCCGCCTCGATGACCGCGAGCGCGTCGGCGGCCTCGCGGGCGGTGACCGGCGGGGCGGTGCCGTCACGCAGGGCGGCGGCGACGGCCGCGTAGTACGCGGGGTAGTCGCCGGGCAGGGTCGGCACGGGGCGCACGTCGTCGCCCGCGCCCAGCACGCCCCATTCGGCCTCCGGTTCGGTGCCCCACACGGCGCCGGGCGCGGGGCGGGCGCCGTCGCGCAGTTCCGCCTCCTGCGGGTCCAGACCGTGCTTGACGTAGCCGGCGGCACTGCCGAGCACCCGGAAGCGGGGGCCGAGCTGCGCGGTCGTGGCGCTCATCCACAGGTGGGAGCGGACGCCCCCGGCGTGGGTGACGGCCACGAAGGCGTCGTCGTCGACCTGGGCGCCGGGGCGGCGCACGTCGAGCTCGCCGTAGACGGAGACGGCGGGGCCGAAGAGGGTGAGCGCCTGGTCGACGAGGTGGCTGCCGAGGTCGTAGAGCAGACCGCCGACCTCGGCGGGGTCGCCGGACTCGCGCCAGCCGCCCTTCAGGCTCGGCCGCCACCGCTCGAAGCGGGACTCGAAGCGCCACACGTCGCCCAGCTCGCCGCGCTCCAGCAGCCCGCGAAGGGTGAGGAAGTCGTTGTCCCAACGGCGGTTCTGGAAGACCGAGAGCAGCAGGCCGCGCTCGTCGGCGAGGTCCGCGAGGGCGCGGGCCTCGGCCGCGGAGCCGGCGACCGGCTTGTCGACGACGACCGCGAGCCCGGCCTCCAGGGCGGCGGTCGCCAGCGGGACGTGGGTCCTGTTCGGCGAGGCCACGACGATCAGGTCGAGCTCGCCGGCCCGCTTCCACAGCTCGTCCGGGGTGCCGGCCAGGCGGACGTCCGGGTACTCGGTGCGGGCCTGCGCCTGGCGCTCCGGGTTGCTGGTGACGACGGTGTCCAGGACGAGGCCGTCGGTGGTGGCGATCAGCGGGGCGTGGAAGACCGAGCCGGCCAGACCGTAGCCGACCAGCCCGACGCGAAGAGGTGCGGGAGACATGCGACCACTTAAGCAACGCTGTTGCCAAAGTGCAAGGGAAGCCGACAATGGGGAACGTGAACAGGGGAATCTCCGGGGCCAACCTGCCCGCGCTGCGCAGCCACAACGCCGCCCTCGTGCTGGGCCTGCTGCGAACCGCGACGGCCGGCGGGGGCACGGGCATCAGCCGTCTGGAACTGGCCGAGCGCACCGGGCTCACCCCGCAGGCGGTCAGCAAGATCACCGCGCGGCTGCGGGCCGACGGACTGGTCGACGAGGCGGGACGGGGCGCCCCCACCGGCGGCAAGCCGCGCACCCTGCTGCGGCTGGCGCGCCGCGCCCGCTACGCCGCCGGGGTGCACCTGGACCGCGACGAACTGACCGTGGTGCTCGCCGACCTCGCGGGCGGCGTGGTGGACGCCAGGACCGTCCCGCTGGACCTCGGCCGCCCGGCCGGGGAGGTGCTGGAAGCCGTGGCGGATCAGGTCCGGGAGACCGTCGGCGGCACGCCCGGCGCGGACGGGGCGGTGCTCGGCGCCGGACTCGCCTGCCCGGGCCCGCTCGACCACACCGCGGGGGTGCTGCACCGCGTCACGGGCCTGCCGGGTTGGGAGGGCTACCCGCTGCGCGACGCGCTGGCCGCGGACCTGGGACTGCCGGTCGTGCTGGACAAGGACACCAACGCCGCCGCGCTCGCCGTGCTCCCGCCCGGCGCCGAGGGCGAGTACGTCGGAGAGGGCGGAGACGACGGGCCGGGGCCGGGCGGAACGGGCGCCGGGGACTCGTTCGGCTACCTGCACCTGGGCACCGGGCTCGGCGCGGGCCTCGTGCTGGACGGCACCCTGCACCGCGGTGCCCGCACCGGCGCGGGCGAGTTCGGCCACCAGGCGGTCGCCCTGGACGGGCCCGAGTGCGCCTGCGGCAACCGGGGCTGCCTGGAGGCGCTGTGCCTGGCCGCCGTCGGCCGCGGCGACACCGCCGGGGCCGCGCGACTGCTCGGCGTCGGCGCCGCCAACCTGGTCTCCCTGCTGGACATCGACCGGGTCGTGCTCGGCGGCCGTACGGTGCTGGCGGACCCCGGGCTGTTCGCGCGCGAGGTGGCCGCCGCCATGGACCCGCGCACCCTGCGGGCGGCCGGCCGTACGGTGCCGGTCACCGTCGCGCCGGCGGGCCGGCGGGTGGTCGCCGAGGGGGCCGCGCTGCTGGCGCTGGCGCCGCTCTTCGGCCAGACGGCGGTGGGCTAGCCGCCCGTACGGGTGCGGCGGGCGGGCCCGCGCCGCGTCGTGCGGTGATATCAGCGGATGACCGTGAGAGCTTCGCTGCCCATGAGGTGGTGCAGCGCTCTGGCCGTCGCGGCGGCCGCGGTCGTGGCGGCGGCCCCCCGGACACCCGTGGAGCCCTTCCCGGTCGACGCCCGGCTGCTGGACGGCCCACCGGTCTACACGGCGGGGGCCGGACCCCGCGAGTTCCGGGTGGAACTGGAGAACACCTCGCGCGGGCCGCTGCGCGACGTCCACCCGGTCCTCGTCTTCGTCGACCGCGGACGGAAACTGACGGCCGGGCAGATCCGCCTGGAGTACCGGAAGGCGACGTCCGTCGCGGGGGCCGGGAACACCGCCCGGGACCGCACGTGGCGGCCGGTGGCCGTCGAGCACACGGACAACGACGAGAACATCGCCGTGCTGGGCGGCGCGCACGGGCCGGGCACCACGCTCCCCCCGCGCCGGAAGGTGACGATCGCGCTGCGGCTGCGCTTCACCGCGGACACACCCGCCGGGCCGGTCACCGCGTCCGCCACGATCATGGAGCGGCGCGGCCAGGACGGCGACTGGGTCGGGGAGTCCACCGGCTACGACTTCGACGTCGTACCGTCCCGGCACGCCCCGGCCGGGCCGCAGTCCCCGCGCCCCGGCCGGACCGGCGAGGAGGGGCGGCCGGACGGCGGCGGGGACGGGGACGGTGGCGGGGACACCGGCACCGGACCGGGCGAGACGCCGGGCGCGCGGCCCGGCGGGTCCCCGGCACCGGATCCCTCCACGGGCGGCGGGCCGGGCGGCGGGCCCGGGACCGGGCGGGAGCCCTCCGCGGGCGGCGCGCCGGACACCGGACCCGGGGGGCACCCGGGGACGGGCAAGGGCGGCGAGACCGTCCCGGAACTCGCCGCCACCGGCGACCCGCACCGGGCGCCCGCGCTGGTGCTCACGGGCGCCGGAGTGCTCATGGTCATGGGCGGTGCGGCCCTGAGGTTCAGCCGCCGAGGGTGAACCAGGTGCTGCGGGACTTCTGCCACTCGGGGTGGCTGAGGTCCTTGGCCTCCTTGCCGTCCCCGTACAGGTCGGCGGCGCCGTTGTCGGTCATCAGCTGCGCCCGGGCGCCGGCCGCGGTGAGGTCCGGGACGTCCACGACGGCCTCCCAGGCGCCCGGGTCGGAGGTGGGCAGGTCGAGCAGCTTCACGGGGGCGCTGCCGGCGTTGCCGTCCCAGGAGTACAGGGCGTACGGGTCGCTGTTGTCGTCGGCGGCCCAGGAGCCGGCCAGGATCAGGTACTGCCCGGCGGCGTTGCGGCGGATGTCGCGGACGCTGAGGCCGCCGAGGTCGAGGGTGACCGGGGTGCCGAAGGTGGCGTGGACGGAGGTGTTGGGCTTGCCGCCGACCAGCTTGTCGAGGTTGGTGACCGGCACCAGCAGGGCCTTGCCGCCGGAGGCCGGGGGCACCAGCGGGGCGCGGAAGCCGATGTACGCGGTGCTGGTGGAGCCGGGCGCGAACTCCATGCCCTCGGCGTTGAAGCCGTCGACGGCCTTGGGTATCTCGCCGGAGGCGGCGCCCGAGGCGAAGCCGTAGCGGTTGCCGTTCGCCTTGTCCCAGGCGATCAGGTCGGCGCGCAGGCCCTCGTAGTAGCCGGAGACGGCCAGCTGGGTGTCGGCGCCGCTGCCGGTGACGGTGGTGGCGAAGAGCGTGGAGCGGTCGGCCTTGACCTCGCCGTCCTTGTTGTTGCCCATGGAGCCGGTCCAGTAGATGGTGTTGCCCGCCCGCGTGCCGGCCTCGATGTCGATCTCGGAGGAGGCGCCGGCCTTGGAGCCGATGTCCCAGGTGCGCACCGGGGCGCCGGAGCCGTCGCGCCGGTACAGCCGCAGCACGTTGCTCTCGTCGTCGGCGACGACCATGTAGCCGCCGCCGACGTCCACGGCGGCGGAGGCGTCGCTGGAGCCGGTGGTGTAGCGGGTGTCGGCGGCGCGGGTGACGGCGGCGGAGGCGGCGAAGTGCAGGGTCTTGGTGGCGGTCTTGCCGCCGAGGCCGGTCACCTTGACCGTGAGGTCGGCGTAGCCGCGGGCCCGGGGGGCGACCGTGAGGGTGCGGGTGCCGGCGGTGCCGGTGACGGTCACGTCTCCGGTGCCGGCGACCGAGGTCTTGGTGCTGGCGGAGGCGGCGACGGTGAGCGCCGAGGCGTCCGCGCCGCTCTGCGCGACGGTGACCGTGACAGACGGGTCGGCGGTCGCGCCGACCGCGCCCGAGAGGTAGGAGGCGGACAGGGAGATCGTCGGGGTGCCGTACGAGGCGGCGCCCGCCGGGGTGCCGAGGAGCGGCACCATCGTGGCGGCGAGCACGGTGGCGACCGCGCCGGGGACGAGGGTGGCCGTGCGGGAGCGGGACAGCATCGGTGGACGCCCTTCCAAGATCGCTGCGGAAATGCGGGGAGAGCCTGCTCCGCGGCCCCCAACTCCCGCCGCCCGCCGGATGATCATCAGGTGAACGTCTCGCGGCGCGGCGGCGCCCCGCGGCCCGGACGCCGCCGGGCCGCCGCCCGCCCGCGGCCGGGCACCCGCGCCCGTCTGCGAGGCGCCCTCACCGCTTGCGGCGGCGACTCCTCCGCCGCGGACGCCAAGGAGGTCACCGTCTACAGCGCCGACGGTCTCAAGGGCCAGAACGACGACGGTGCGCCCCCGGCCGGTCCCGGCCGGGGGCGCACCGTCGTCGGGGCCGGGTCAGACCAGGTCGACGAGGTCCGCGATGGAGTCCACGACGGTGGTCGGCCGGTACGGGAAGCGGTCGATGTCGCCCGCCTTGGTCAGGCCGGTCAGCACCAGGAAGGTCTGCATCCCGGCCTCCAGGCCCGCCAGCACGTCGGTGTCCATGCGGTCGCCGATCATCGCGGAGGTCTCGGAGTGCGCGCCGATGGTGTTGAGGCCGGTGCGCATCATCAGCGGGTTCGGCTTGCCCACGAAGTAGGGGTCCTTCCCCGTCGCCTTCGTGATCAGTGCGGCCACCGAGCCGGTGGCGGGCAGCGCCCCCTCGGGCGAGGGCCCGGTGTTGTCGGGGTTGGTGGCGATGAACCGGGAGCCGGCGTTGATCAGCCGGATGGCCTTGGTGAGGGCCTCGAAGGAGTAGGTGCGCGTCTCGCCCAGGATCACGAAGTCCGGCTCGTGGTCGGTCAGCACGTAGCCCGCGTCGTGCAGGGCGGTGGTGAGGCCGGCCTCGCCGATGACGTACGCCGTCCCGCCGGGGTGCTGGTCGTCCAGGAAACGGGCGGTGGCCAGCGCCGAGGTCCAGATGTTCTCGGCCGGCACGTCCAGGCCGATGCGGCTGAGCCGGGCCGCCAGGTCGCGGGGGGTGTAGATGGAGTTGTTCGTCAGGACGAGGAACGGGCGGCCCGAGTCCCGCAGCCGCTTGATAAAGGCGTCCGCGCCGGGCACCGGGATGCCCTCGTGCATGAGGACGCCGTCCATGTCGGTGAGCCAGGATTCGATGGGCTTGCGCGCTGTCATGGCTGCGGACTCTAGTCCGGCCGGGTGACCTGTGCACATGGGCCCGGTGTCCGCCCCGCGTTCCCCGGTCCGGGCGACCTCCCGACCCGTCCGGAGCACCACCGCATGCGGGGGCCCGCGAGGGAAGGGACCTTCGAAACACCGGGGCCGACCAATCCGACGACATGAGCCCGGGTGAGTGGAGGTCGTGATCATGGGCTCTGTCATGGGAGCCGCCCGCGTTCCCCTGTGCGCCGCCGCAGCGGCGACGCTGATCGTGTTCTGCGGTCCCGCCGCCCTGGCCGACGACGGGCCGGACGACTCCAGCGGGTCCAGCTTCCGGTTCGGCGGGGGCGGCGGAGGCGGTGACGGGGACGACGACGGCGGAAGCAGCAGCAACCCCCTCCTGCAGTTCTTCAACAACGACAACAACGACAACAACGACGACCGCCAGGACAACGGCCGGCAGAACGGCGACAGCGGCAACAGCAACAACCGCGACGACGATGACGACGACGGGGGCAGCGGGCGCGACAGCAGCGGCCGCGACAACAGCAACGACAACGGCTCCGGGCGGGACGACTCCGGACGCGACGGCAACGACGGCGAGGACGACGGCCCCGGCAACGGCACGGACAACAACGGCGGGACCGGCGGCACCGGCGGCGTCGGCGGGATCGGCGGCACGGGTGGCGTCGGTGGCGTCGGAGGTGTCGGGGGTGTGGGCGGCGTCGGCGGCGTCGCCGTCCCGGTGCGGATCACCCCGGGCACGGTCGGCCCCGGCGGTGACGTGGACGTCCGCACCGACCAGTGCGACCGCGCCAAGACCGGCACCGTCAGCTCCTCCGCGTTCGTCACCCCGGTCACGCTCGCCCCGGCGAGCGACGGCGGCATGTACGCCTCCGCGGTGGTCCGTTCCGGACTGACCCCGGGCTCCTACCGGGTGGCCATCACCTGCGACGGCGCGTCCCACGAGGGGACACTGGAGGTCACCGAGGCCGCCTCCGGCTTCCCGTCCGCGCCCGTCCCCGCGGGCGGCGGCGCCATGGCGAACCACCAGGCCGCCGCGGAGCAGCAGCCGGCGGGCGTCCCCGGCATCGTGGCCGCCGGCGTGCTGGCCGTGGCAGGGGCGGCGGGGCTGGTCGTGCACCGCCGCCGCACCCGGGACTGACCGGTGCAGGGACGTACCGTCGCGGCCCTCGCCGCCGCCGTGGTGCTCGGCGCGGCGTGGCTGAAGGGATACGTCGACCCCGGCCTGCCCGGCTTCGGGGTGGGCGCGCCCGCGCCCGCCGCGACCGCGCAGGCCGGGGCCGCGGGGCGGCCCGCCCAGGTCTACGCGGCGCACACACCGCTGCCCCCGGCGCGCCCGCTGCGGATCGACATCCGCTCGGCCGGCATCCACGCCAAGCTGGTGGAGCGCGGGCTCACCGCCGACGGCGCGGTGGACCCGCCGCCGTTCAGCACACCGGACGTGGCGGGCTGGTACGGGCGCGGCCCCGCCCCGGGTGACGCGGGGGCGGCGCTGATCGTCGGGCACGTCGACACCCGCAGCAAGGCGGCGGTCTTCTACGCCCTGAGCACGGTCACGCAGGGCGACCTGGTGGAGGTCACCCGCTCGGACGGCTCGGTCGCCGAGTTCGCCGTCGAGGGCGTGGAGATCGTCGACAAGGCAGGCTTCCGCCCCGACCGGGTGTACGGCTCCGGGGTCCGCCCCGAACTGCGGCTGATCACCTGCGGCGGCACCTTCGACCACGCCACCCAGACCTACTCGGCGAACGTCGTGGTGTACGCGGCGCTGACCGGCTCGCACACCCGGGCGTGACCCCCCGGGGCCGACGGGACGTCAGACCCCCAGGTCCCTGATGAGCTTGGCCACGTGCCCGGTGGCCTTGACGTTGTACCAGGCGTGCTCGACCTTGCCCTGCTCGTCGACGACGACCGTGGAACGGATCACCCCGGTCACCACCTTGCCGTACAGCTTCTTCTCGCCGAAGGCGCCGTACGCGGTCAGCACCGACTTGTCGGGGTCGGCGAGCAGGGTGACCTTCAGGGACTCCTTCTCGCGGAACTTGGCCAGCTTCTCGGGCTTGTCGGGGGAGATCCCGATCACGTCGTAACCGGCGCCCGCGAGCACCTCGAGGTTGTCGGTGAAGTCACAGGCCTGCTTGGTGCAGCCGGGCGTGAGGGCCGCCGGGTAGAAGTACACGATGACCTTGCGGCCCGCGTGTGCGGCGAGGGAGACCTCGTTGCCGTCGGCGTCGGGAAGGGTGAAGGCGGGGGCGGTGTCGCCGGGCTGGAGGCGCTCGCTCATGGTGCAGTTCTCCGGTTCGGGGTGCCGACGGGCATCGGCACGGACGGACTGACAGACTGTCTGCACGGTACCGGTCGACAAGGACGACGGAGGCGGAGCAGTGTCGGATGGCAGGAGCCCTGCTCAGATCGAGGCGGACATCGCCCTCAAGCGGCAGGCGCTGGCCGCGACGCTGGACGAGATCGCGGTGCGGGTGCACCCCAGCACGATCGCGGCGGACACCAAGGCGAAGGTCGCCTCGGCGGTGGACCGCACCGCGGGACGCGCGTACGTGGCGGTGAACCGCGGCGTGACCGAACTGCGGGGGCACTTCGTGGCGGAGGACGGCGCGCCCCGGGTGGAGCGCATCGTGCCGGTCGCGGTGGCGGCGGTGGCGCTGGTCGCCGTGGTGGCCGGTCTCTCACTGCGCCGGCGTCGCCGGTAACGTCGTACCTGTGAGTTCGCAGACGCATGACAAGCTCCCCATCCGCATGCTGCACGACCGCGTGCTGGTGCGGTCCGACGTCCCCGAGGGCGAGCGGCGCTCCGGCGGCGGCATCCTGATCCCCGCCACGGCGGCCGTCGGCAAGCGCCTGGCCTGGGCCGAGGTGGTCGCGGTGGGACAGAACGTACGGACCGTGGAGGTCGGTGACCGGGTGCTCTTCGACCCGGAGGACCGGGCCGAGGTCGAGGTGCGCGGTACGGCGTACGTGCTGATGCGGGAGCGGGACCTGCACGCGGTGGCGGCGGAGCGGCTGCAGGGCTCGGAGGACTCCACCGGCCTCTACCTCTGACTTTGCTATCGTCGGGTCCGTACCCTGACGAGACGCGCCGTACCAGGGCCCATGCAAAGACGACGCACCCCCTGACCCCTCGAGGATCGTGGAGGTGCCCGTCATGGCATGGGTCCTGTTGTGTCTCGCCGGCCTGCTCGAGGTCGGCTGGTCGGTCGGCATGAAGTACACCGACGGCTTCACGAGGCTGTGGCCCAGCGTCGGCACCGGGCTCGGCATCGTCGCGAGCATGCTGCTGCTGTCCTACGCGGCCAGGACGCTCCCGATCGGCACCGCCTACGGGGTGTGGGTCGGGATCGGCGCGGCGGGCGCGGCGGTGCTCGGCATCGTGGTGCTGGACGAGCCGGCGACCGCCGCCCGGATCTTCTTCATCTGCCTGCTGCTGGTGTCCGTGGTCGGCCTGAAGGCGACCTCGGGGCACTGAACGGCGCCACGGCGCACGCCCTGGTGCGGCACCGCGCGCCGTCGCGCCGGGCGGCGCCGGGGAGCTCCCCGGCGGCACCCGGCGGGCGTTCCTACGGGAAGTCGTCCTCGCCGCCGGGTCCGCCGTCGAGGCCGCCGATGGGCAGTCCGCCGCCCTCGGTGCCGCCGTCCTCGCCGGGGCTGGCCGGCTCGCTGGGCTCCTCGCTGGGTTCCTCGCTGGGCGGCTCCTCCGTGCCGGGCGGCTCGGAGGACTCCGGCGGGGCCGACTCGGTCGGCGGGGCGGAGGTCGGCGGGGCGGAACTGGCCGGCGGCGCGCTGGTCGGCGGGGCCTGGGCGCCCGGCTCCAGCCGCAGCTTGAAGTTCTTCGCCGGCTTCCCCTTCAGCGCGTCGGCCGTGTACTGGGCCCAGATCTGCGTGGGGAAGCCGCCGCCGTTGACGCGGGACAGCCCCGTGGTGCCGTACAGCTTCTTCTGGGCGCCGGTCTGGGAGTCCTGGCCCATGACGGCGACGGCGGTGGCCAGGTCCGGGGTGTAGCCGGCGAACCAGGCCGCCTTGTCCTCCTCCATCGTGCCGGTCTTGCCCGCCGCGGGACGGCCGGCGGCCTGCGCGGCGGTGGCGGTGCCGCCGCGGACCACCGAACGCAGGATGGAGGTCGTGGTGTCGGCCGCCTCGCGGTGGACGGCCTGCGTGGGCCGGCGCTTGGGCAGCTGCACCTCCTGCCCGTTCTTGGTGATCTTCACGACCATGGTGTACGGGACGTACCGGCCGTGGTTGGCGAGCGTCGCGTAGGTCTGCGCCATGTCCAGCGGGCTCGCCGTCATCGTGCCGAGCGCCATCGCCGGGCTGGTCACCAGCTTCACCTTCTCCGGCATGCCCAGCGCCCGCACCGTGTCGTTGACCTTGCCCGGGCCGACGTCCTGCGCCATCTGGGCGTAGACCGAGTTCACGGACTTGTCCATGGCGTTGGTGACCGTGATCGACCCGTAGGAGACGTCGTCCTCGTTCGCCGGGGCGTAGCCGGTGGGGCCGTCCGGTCCGATGACCTCGCGCTTGTTCCGGCCGTCGTAGACGGTGTACGGGGTGATGCGCCGGCCGTTCTGGGTGGTGGAGTCGTTCTGCACGGCGGAGGCGAAGATGAACGGCTTGAAGGTGGAGCCCACCTGGTAGTCCGAGCGGGTCGCGTTGTTGACGAACTGCTTGGTGTAGTCGACGCCGCCGTACATCGCGACGACCTTGCCGCTGGCCGGGTCGATGGACGCCCCGCCGACCCGCACGTACTTGTCGACCGGGTGCGCCTTCGGGTCGAGCTTGTCCAGCAACTGCTCCTCGGCCGCCTCGACGAAGGCCTTCTCCTTCTTGCGGTCGATGGTCGTGGTGATGCGGTACCCGCCCGAGCGCAGGGTCTCCTCGTCCAGGATCCCCGCCCCGTACAGGTAGTCCTTGACGGCCTCGACCAGGTAACCGCGCTGGCCGGACATCCCGGTGGCGGCCTTGGCCTTGTGCGGCTTCGGGAACTCCAGCCCCGCGCGCTCGCCCTCGCTCAGCCAGCCCTCCTTGACCATGCCGTCCAGCACGTAGTCCCAGCGGGCCTTCGCCTTGGCCTTGTTCTCCGGGTGCGCCACGATGTCGTACTCGCTGGGCGCGTTGAGCAGGGTCGCCAGGTACGCGCCCTCGGCGGCGTCGAGTTCGGCGGCGTCCTTGCCGAAGTAGGCCTGGGCGGCGGCCTGGATGCCGTAGGCGTTGCGGCCGTAGTAGCTGGTGTTGAGGTACCCCTCGAGGATCTCCTCCTTGGTCTTCTCGCGGTCCAGCTTGATCGCGATGAAGAACTCCTTGGCCTTGCGGACCGCCGTCTGCTCCTGGTTGAGGTAGTAGTTCTTGACGTACTGCTGGGTGATCGTCGAACCGGACTGCTTGCCCTTGCCGGTGACCGTGTTCCACGCCGCGCGCAGCATCGACTTCGGGCTGACCGCGGACTCGTGGTAGAAGTTGCGGTCCTCGGCGGCGAGCGTGGCGTGCTGGGCGACCTCGGACACCTGGTCCAGGCTCACGTTCTCGCGGTTGACCGCCCCGTCGCGGGCGAGCTGGCTGCCGTCGGAGTACAGGTAGACGTTGCTCTGCGCGACCGCTCCCGCGTTGGCCTTGGGGATGTCCACCAGCTGGTAGCCGATGATGAACGCGCCCGCGCACGCCAGCACGACCAGCAGGAGCGTGCCGAGCACCGCGCGCCAGCTCGGGATCAGTCTGCGGGCACCGGTGCGCTTCGGCTTCTTGCCGGAGGGCGGGTTCTCCCAGCCGCCGGGGGAAGCGTTGCTGCTGCTCATGTCTGTACTGACTCCTCCGCGGCCGCCGAGGGTTGTGCCGCGGCGGAACATCTTGGGTCAATCGTGCCGTACGACCCGCCGGACACTCTCCCACCATCAGGACAAAACGGGTCATCGACGTGCATCCGTGACAAGCCTGTGACAGGCCGAAAGCGTGACGCCCACCACCCCGCCGGGTGAAAACCCCGTGGCACCCGGCGGACACCGCGGGTAACGTCGGGCGCTTGCGCCGGAACGGACGGGCCCGTTCCGCGCAACCGGGAGGAGGGACCATGCACCTGTACGCGACCGTGGCGGCGAACGGCTTCCGGCGCCACGCCACGTACCGGGTGGCCACCGCGGCCGGCGTCTTCACCAACACCGTCTTCGGCTTCATCACCGCATACACCTACATCGCCCTCTGGCACGAACGGCCCCACCTCGGGGGCTACGACCAGTCCATGGCGTTGACGTACGTCTGGATCGGCCAGGCCCTGTTCGCGACGTCCGCCCTCATGGGCGGCGGGTTCCAGGACGAACTGATCGAACGCGTCCGCAGCGGCGACATCGCCGTCGACCTGCACCGCCCCGCCGACCTGCAGGCCTGGTGGCTCGCCGCCGACCTCGGCCGGGCCGGCTACCAGTTGCTCGCACGCGGCGCGGTGCCCATGGTCTGCGGCGCCCTCGCCTTCGACCTCGCCCTGCCGGCCTCCCCCGCCACCTGGGCCTGCTTCCTGCTGTCGGTCGCCCTCGGGGTCGTCGTCGGCTTCGCCCTGCGCTACCTCGTCGTCCTCAGCGTCTTCTGGCTCATGGACGGCGCCGGGATCGTCGCCGTCTCCGGCCTGTCCACGCTCTTCTTCTCCGGCATGCTGCTGCCCCTCAACGCCTTCCCCTCCGGCCTCGCCCCGGTCGTCCTGCTGCTGCCCTGGTCGGCGCTGCTCCAGGTGCCCGCCGACATTCTGATGGGCCGTCACACCGGCGCCGCGCTCGCCGCCGCCCTGGCCTTCCAGGCCGCCTGGGCGGTGCTCCTGCTCGGCGCGGGACGGCTGCTGCAGTCCGCGGCCACCCGCAAGGTCGTGGTCCAAGGTGGCTGAGGCACTTCGCGCCTACGGGCTGATCGTGTGGATGTGGACCCGCTCGACCATGGCGTACCGGGCGTCGTTCGTGATGAACACGGCCGTCAACTTCGCCGCCACCGGGCTGGACTTCCTCGCGATCCTGCTGATGTTCTCCCAGGTCGACCGGCTCGGCGGCTACTCACTGCCCGAGATCGCCTTCCTCTACGGCACCTCCGGCACCGCCTTCGGCCTCGCCGACCTCGCCCTGGGCAGCATGGAACGGCTCGGCGGCCGGATCCGCGACGGCACGCTCGACACCCTCCTGGTGCGGCCCGTGCCCGTCCTGGCCCAGGTCGCCGCCGACCGCTTCGCACTGCGCCGGATCGGCCGGATCGTGCAGGGACTGCTCGTCCTGGGCTGGTCGGTGACCCGTCTCGACCTGCACTGGACCGCCCTGGACGTGGTGCTGCTGCCGATGATGCTGCTCAGCGGAGCCGGGATCTTCGGCGCCGTCTTCGTCACGGGCGCCGCCTTCCAGTTCCGGGCCGGCGATGCCTCCGAGGTGCAGAACTCCTTCACCTACGGCGGCGCCACCCTGCTGCAGTACCCGCCGTCGGTCTTCGGCAAGGAACTCGTGCGCGGCGTCACCTTCATCGTGCCACTCGCCTTCGTCAACTGGCTGCCCGCACTGCGCGTCCTGGGCCGCCAGGACCCCCTGGGCCTGCCCGGCTGGGTGGACTTCGCCCCGCCCCTGGTCGCCGTCGCCTGCTGCGCCCTGGCCGGCGCCGCCTGGCGGGCGGGCCTGCGTTCGTACCGGAGCACCGGGAGCTGATGACCGACATGACCGCACTCATCGAAGTCGACCGCGTCGAGAAGGTCTTCGACGTACGCCGGCGCACCGGCCTGCTCCGCAGGGAGCGCCGCCAGGTCCGCGCCGTGGACGGCATCTCCTTCACCGTCCCCGCCGGCGAGGTGGTCGGCTACATCGGGCCCAACGGCGCTGGCAAGTCCACCACCGTCAAGATGCTCACCGGCATCCTCACCCCCAGCGGCGGCCGGCTGCGCGTCGCCGGCATCGACCCCTCCCGCGAACGCACCCGGCTCGCCCGCCGCATCGGCGTCGTCTTCGGACAGCGCACCACCTTGTGGTGGGACCTGCCGCTGCGCGACTCCTACGAACTCGTACGCCGCATGTACCGCGTCGACGCCGCCCGTTACCGCCGCAACCTCGACCGCTGCGTCGACCTGCTCGACCTCGGGCCGCTCCTGGACGTCCCCGTACGGCAGCTCTCGCTCGGCCAGCGCATGCGCGGCGACATCGCCGCGGCGCTCCTCCACGACCCCGAGGTGCTCTACCTCGACGAGCCGACCATCGGGCTGGACGTCGTCAGCAAGGCGAAGGTCCGCTCCTTCCTGCGGACCGTCAGCACCGAACAGGGCACCACCGTGCTGCTCACCACCCACGACCTCACCGACATCGAGCAGTTGTGCGGCCGCGTCATGGTCATCGACCACGGCCGCCTGGTGTACGACGGCGGCCTCGACGGGTTGCACGAGGTCGGCGAGAGCGAGCGCACCCTCGTCGTCGACTTCGAACGGGAGCTGCCCCCGGTGGAACTCACCGGCGCCCGCTGCGAACGCGTCGAAGGCGCCCGGCAGTGGATCGCCTTCCCCGCGGCCGCCAGCGCGGCACCCCTGGTCGCCGAACTCGCCGCACGCCACGCGGTCGTCGACCTGTCGGTGCGCGAACCCGCCATCGAGGACGTCATCGCCCGCATGTACGCCGCGAGCAGCACCGCTCCCGCGTGAGGCCGCGAAGGCGCGGCGGCCACCCCGCCGCCCGGGCGGCCGGCGCCACGGGCCTCCACGACCGCCGGGTCCTGCGGGGGACCCGGCCGGGCCGGCCCTGACGGCGCACCGGGCACGGCGTGCGGCCGCCGACCCCGGGGGCCCATGCCCCGCCCGCGGTCCGTCACGTGCCCGCCGGGCCGCCCCGGCACGGTCGCGGCGGGCGCGTCCCGCGGCGGCCGGGGTGCGGGCCGAGCGGGGCGGTGTCCCCGCCCCCGGGGATTAGCGCAGGGAGGCCAGGGCCGCGCGCACGCGCTCCACCGCGCCCGCCGTGGTCGAGGCGTGCACGGACAGCCGGACGGAGTCCGTCCGGACCGACGGCGTCACCCCGTGCTCGTGCAGCGCCTTCGCGATCCGGGCCGGGTCCACGTCCGGCACCGCGAACGACACGATGCCCGCCCGCTCGGCGCGGGCCACCGGGGACAGCACCTGCCCGCCGGCCGAACGGACCACGTCGATCAGCTCGTCGACCCGGCGCGCGACGTGCGCCTCGATCGCGGCCACCCCGACGCCCTCGACCAGCTCCAGCGCCGCCGCGAAGGCCGCCGCCGTCACCGGGCTCAGATTGGTGATGCTCCAGCGCAGCGCGTCCGGCGCGACCGGGTGCTCGGCGTCGTCGAAGACGGCGACGTCCTCGACCCCGGTCCACCCCGTCAGCGTGGGCTCCAGCCGCTCCAGGGCGCGGTCCGACAGCGCCGCGAACCCGGTGGCCCAGCTGGCCCGCAGCCACTTCTGGCCGCCGGCCACGACCACGTCCGCCGCCTGCCACGGCAGCTCGACGACGCCGAACGCCTGCATCGCGTCCACCACGAGCAGCCGGTCGCCGACGACCTCGCGCAGCGCCGCGAGGTCCGCCCGGTAGCCGGTGCGGAAGTCCACGGCGCTCACCGAGACCGCCACCACCTCGTCCGTCAGCGCCGCACGCACCGCCTCCGGGGTCGGCGCCCCGTCCAGCCAGCGCGGCACCGCCCGGCCCAGGGCGGCCGTGCGCCGCCACGGGTAGTGGTTCGCGGGGAAGTCCGCCGACGGCACCAGGACCGCGCCGCCGGGCACACCGAAGGCGGCGTGGAAGAGACCGGTGGAGGCGTTGGGCAGCAGCGCCACGTGCGCGGTGTCCGTGCCCGCCAGCCGTCCCGCCGCGGCCCGGGCCCGCGGCTCGGCCCGCATCAGGTCGTTGACGGTGGTGTGGTCGGCCTCCGCCGACTCCGCCAGGGCGGCCGCCGTGGCGTCCAGGACGTCCCGCGAGGGCGGGCCGTAGCGGGCGAAGTCCAGGTAGCCCTCGGGCTCGCCGAAGTGCTCGGCGTAGCCGGTCAGCCCGCCCGCGTGGTCCGTCATGGGTGTCGCCGTCCGTCCGTACTCGTCACACCTTGGCCGCCGCGCCGCCCTTGAGCAGCGACAACTCCACAGTGTCCGCCATGCGCAGGTAGCCGGCGTCACTGGGGTGCAGGTGGTCGCCGGAGTCGTAGGCGGGCAGCAGCGCACCGGGACGGTCCGGGTCCCGCAGCGCCCGGTCGAAGTCGATCACCTCGTCGAACACCCTGCCCGCCCTGATCGCCGCGTTCACCTGCTGCCGCACCGACTCGGAGTGCGGGTTGTATCCCGCATGGCCCCCGCACGGGGCCAGCGTGGCACCCAGCACCCGCAGTCCGCGCTCGTGGCCGCGCGCCACGATCTCCCGCAGCCCCGTGACGATCTCCGCCGCGCCGGTCCGCTGCGGCGGCCGCAGCACGTCGTTGATGCCCAGATCGACGACGACCGCGCGGACGCCGGTCTGCGAGAGCGCGTCCCGTTCCAGACGGCTCAGGCCGCTCGGATTGGCGCCGTTCTCGCCGTCGCGCAGCACCCGGTTGCCGCTGATCCCCTGGTTGAGGACGCCGAACCGCAGCCCGCGGTCGCCGGAGCCGCGCAGCCGCACCGCCAGGCGGTCCGGCCAGCGGTGGTTCGCGCCCGGCGTGGAGGTGATCCCGTCCGTGATCGAGTCGCCGAACAGCACCACCGACCCGGCCGCCTGCCGCGTGAAGACGTCCACCCCCGTCACGTAACGCCAGTACGGGGTCCGCGTGGTGTAGGCGGTGCCGTCGGTGCGAGCGGCGCGCTCACCGAACGCCATGAACGAGGTCTGCTGCGCCCGCGGGTGGTACGTCACCGGGCCCGAGGCCCGCGGGGTGTACGTCGTCACCAGCAGGTCCGCCGCCTGCGGGACGGCCAGTTGCACGGGATCGCTGACGACGGCGCCGCCCGCCGGGATCCGCACCGACGTCCGCCCGCCGAAGGTCAGCGACCGCATCGTGCCGGCCGCCGCGGCCGGCGACCCCGGGGCCGCGCCGACCGCGACCGTCGCCCGGCCCACCGGCAGTGCGGTGCGGCCGAAGAGGTTGGAGAGGTGGACGCGCGCCGAGGTGCCGCCGACGCTGGTGTGCACCACGTTGCGGATCGACCACCCCGCGTAGCCGTCCGGCGTGTTCGGCTCGCCGCCGACCGGGGACGTCGACCAGGTGCCGACCCAGGAACCGGACGCCGCGGGCGCGGCCTGGTTGGGGACACCGGGAAGTCCCGCCGGCACCACGGGCCGCCCGGAGCGGGCCGAGGCGTCGCCGTGGCTGGTGGTGACGAAGATCGCGGCGGAGACGACCACGACCAGCGCGACGATTCCGGCGAGCAGTGCACAACCCGTCGTCCTGGCCATGCGGTGCTTCACTCCTGGGATCAATGGGCGGGAAACCGGCGCGATCCGCTGTCGCCATGATCCCATGGAGACGTGGGGCCTGCCCGTCTGCATGGTCGGACGCCGGGAACTCGTTGTTCGTTCCACTCGAAGAGTGTGGTGTGGACGATACGCGGAAGGATTGGATGCGGCGGATGGAAACGGCTCCGGTGACCGGATCGGACCAAGGCCCGACCCCGGTGTTCTCGTACAGCCCCGCCGACGAGGGCCGTCGGCGCGGCGTACGACGCATGAAGGTGATCGCCACCGGCCTGCTGCTGGTGGCCACGGCCGTCTACGGACTGGCCAAGTGGGCCGAGTCGGCGGGGGCCGGCGCCTGGTCCGGCTACGTCGCGGCCGCCGCCGAGGCGGGCATGGTCGGCGCGCTCGCCGACTGGTTCGCGGTGACCGCGCTCTTCCGCAGGCCGCTCGGCCTGCCCATCCCGCACACCGCGATCATCCCCACCAAGAAGGACGCGCTCGGCCGCACCCTCGGCGACTTCGTCGGCGAGAACTTCCTGTCCCCGCAGGTCGTCCGCACCCGGCTGCGCAAGGTCGGCATCGCCCGGCGGCTCGGCGCCTGGCTGGAACACCCCGAGCACGCCGACCGCGTCACCGAACAGGGCGCCGCCGCGCTGCGCGGCGCCCTGACCGTACTGCGCGACTCCGACGTCCAGGCCGTCGTCGGCGAGGCCATCACCCGGCGCGCCGACGCCCAGGAGATCGCCCCGGGGATAGGCAAGATGCTGGAGCGCGTCGTCGCCGACGGCGGGCACCGGCGGGTGGTCGACCTGGTCTGCGTCCGCGCGCACGACTGGCTGGTCGAGCACTCCGACTCGGTGATGCACGCCGTCCAGGGGGGCGCCCCCGGCTGGACCCCGCGCTTCGTGGACCGCAGGGTCGGCGAACGCGTCTACAAGGAACTCGTGCGCTTCACCGCCGAGATGCGGGACATGCCCGAGCACCCCGCGCGCGAGGCGATCGACCGCTTCCTCGCCGACTTCGCCGTCGAGCTGCAGTCCGACCCGGACACCCGGGCCCGCGTCGAACGGCTCAAGAAGGACCTCATCGCCCGCAACGAGGTCCAGGACCTCATCGAGTCCGCGTGGGGCTCGGTCCGCGGCATGATCGTCGCCGCCGCCGAGGACGAACGCAGCGAGCTGCGGCTGCGGGCCCGGGCCTCGCTGCTGTCGCTGGGCGCGCGGATGACGGAGGACCCCCGGCTGACCGCCAAGATCGACGGCTGGCTGGAGGACGCCGCGACGTACGTCGTCACCACCTACCGCGACGAGATCACCGCGCTGATCACCGACACCATCGCCGGCTGGGACCCCGAGCAGACCACCCGCAAGATCGAGGCCAACGTCGGACGCGACCTGCAGTTCATCCGCATCAACGGCACCGTCGTCGGCTCACTGGCGGGGCTGGTCATCTACACCGTCTCCCGGTTCCTCGCGGGATAGCCGGGGGACGGACGGGACCCGGGCCGGCCCCGCTCTGGGAATCTGACGCCACGTCACCTACCGTGCCGGCATGCCCACCCGAACCCCCGCCCCGCTGCGCTGGCAGGGACGCGCGCTGTGGGACGCCGGCGAAGCCGCCCTCACCCTCGGCGCCGTCCTCCTGCTGCTCGTCGCCCACCAGCTGTGGTGGACCAACCTGCGGGCCCAGTCCGGCGCCGCGCACCGGGTCACCACCCTCGAACGACAGTGGGACCGCGCCCCCACCACCCGCACCCCCACCCCCGAGACATCGGACGAATCCGCTGCCATCGGCGCCGCCGCACCCACGAGCCGACCCCGCAGCGCCGGCACCCGCACCACCGCCGGCGCCACCACCCCGCGGCCCGCCCAGGCCTACGCCGTCCTGCGCATCCCCCGCATCGGCGTCACCACCCCCATCGCCGAAGGCGTCAACCGCACCGAAGTACTCGACCACGGATACGCCGGCCACTACCCGCACACCGCCCAGCCAGGGCAGCCCGGCAACTTCGCCCTCGCCGGCCACCGCAACACCCACGGCGAACCCTTCCGCCGCATCGACCGGCTCCGCCCCGGCGACACCCTCCTCGTCGAGACCGCCACCACCCGCTACACCTACGTCGTCCGGCAGACCCTCCCCCGCACCACCCCCTCCGACGGCACCGTCATCGCCCCCGTCCCCCACAGCGGCGTCCACCCCCGCCGGCACATGACCGGACCCGGCCACTACATCACCCTCACCACCTGCACCCCCGAATTCACCTCCACCTACCGCCTGGTCGTCTGGGGCGGACTCGCCGCAGCGGAACCACGCCGGCCCCCCGAACGTCATCCCTGACGGAACGACCGGAAGGGCCGGAAGGAGCAGTCCGCGTGATCCGCAGCACCGCGGCAGCCGCACGCGTGCACGGCGCCGCCCTCCTGCTGCTCCTCACCGGCCTCCTGCTCACCCACAGCGGCCTCACCACCGCCGTCGCCGCCGCCGCGACCACCGCCGCGCTCGCCCTCCTGCTCGGCAGCGCCCTCCGCCTCGCGGCCACCGCACCCCCCGTCCCCCGCGGACGCGTCCGCACCGCGCTGCGCGACCGGGAACACCGCACCGCCTTCCTCCCCCAGCGCGACCCCGACGCCTCCGGCCGCCCACGCCCCAGGGCCCCCGGCCGCCCCCTCCCGACGGCCGCCTAGGGGCAACGCCACCGCACCACGGCACCCACCGCCCCACCGCGCCCCGTCACGCCGCGCCCACCCCGACCGGCACGACGACACCCGCGGAGGGTCCCACCCCCATGTCCGTGTTCACGCACGCCCTGCTCACCCTCACCGACACCCTCGTCCCGCTCACCGGACGCACCGCGGCACCCGCCACCGCGATCGTCCTCGTCACCCTCCTCGTACGACTCGCGCTCCACCCCCTCGCCCGCGCCGCCGCCCGCGGCGAGAAAGCCCGCGCCGCCCTCGCCCCACGCGTCGCCGAACTGCGCCGCAAGCACGCACGCGACCCGCAGGAACTCCAGCGCGCCCTCGGCGGCCTCTACACCCAGGAGGGCGCTTCCCCCTTCGCCGGCATGCTGCCGACCCTGCTCCAGCTCCCCGCCTTCTTCGTGCTCTACCACGCCTCCTCCACCGCCCGGATCGCCGACGACCGGACCGGCGCCCTGCACCTCGCGATCCTCGTCGTGGTCGCCGCCGTCGCCTACTGGTCCTACCACCGCGCCCGCAAGGCCGCCCCCGACGCCGAAGGCCTCGCCAAGCACCTCCCGCTGCTCTCCTTCGGCACCCTGATCACCGCCGCCGTCGTCCCCCCGGCCGCCGGCCTCTACGTCGCCACCTCCACCGCCTGGACCGCCGCCGAACGCGCCTGGCTCCACCGTCCACAGCGCGGTCAAGGGGTTGCGGACGCCACCCCCGGCGCTGGAGGATCAACCAAGACCTCCGATGACCGCCCCCATCGGACATGACCACGGACATGACCACGGACATGACCCGGACCCCGACCCCCGGACATGACCACCGCCACCCCCGACCACACCCGGAGAGTCTTGTGAAGCTGCTGCGACTCGGCCCCGCCGGAGCCGAACGCCCGGCCCTGCTCGACCAGGACGGCACCCTGCGCGACCTGTCCTCCCTCACACCCGACATCGACGGCACCCTGCTCGCCGACGACGACACCCTCGCCCGCATCCGCACCGCGGCCGCCGACGGCACCCTCCCCGCCCTCGACCCCGCCGACCCCGCCGACCGGCGCATCGGCCCCCCGCTCACCCGCATCGGCAAGATCGTCTGCATCGGCCTCAACTACCACGACCACGCCCGCGAGACCGGCGCCGCCGTCCCCGAAGAGCCCATCCTCTTCATGAAGGCCCCCGACACCGTCGTCGGCCCCGACGACACCGTCCTCGTCCCCCGCGGCAGCCTCAAGACCGACTGGGAGGTCGAACTCGCCGTCGTCATCGGCCGCGAACTGCGCTACGCCGCCGACGAGGCGGAGGCCCTCGCCGCCGTCGCCGGCTACGCCGTCTCCCACGACGTGTCCGAACGCGCCTTCCAGATCGAGCGCGGCGGCCAGTGGGACAAGGGCAAGAACTGCGAGACCTTCAACCCCCTCGGCCCCTGGCTCGTCACCACCGACGAGATCCCCGACCCCCAGGCCCTGGGCCTGCGGCTGTGGGTCAACGGCGACCTCAAGCAGGACGGCACCACGGCCGAGCAGATCTTCCCGGTCGCCGAAGTCGTGCGCTACGTCAGCCAGTTCATGACCCTGTACCCGGGCGACGTCATCAACACCGGCACCCCCGCCGGCGTCGCCCTCGGCCGCCCCGAGCCCAAGCCGTACCTCCGGGCCGGCGACGTGGTCGAGCTCGAGATCGACGGCCTCGGCCACCAGCGCCAGGCCCTCAAGGACGCGTAGCCCCTCCCCCGCCGAAGGGCGCCCCGCACGACACGCCGGGCGCCCTTCGGCGTATCCCGGACGGCGTAACCGTCGTACAAGCGGGTCGTTAAAACGTGCGAAAGGGCAACACAGGATCGCATGGGGGGACATCAGTGCCCGCAAGCCCCTACACCCGTGAACTCCTGACCGAGACGGCGGCGTCGTCGCGGACGCTGTCGGAGATGCTGACGAGACTGGGCGTGGACCCCAGGAGTCCGACGCGCGGTTACCTGCGGGAGCGGATGAGACGCATGGGCGTGGACACCTCGCACTTCGAACGCGAGGGCGGTCGCTGGACCCGCGAGCTTCTCGCCGAAGCAGTCGCCGCATCGGCCAACATGTACGAAGTGCTGCGCCGCCTGGGCGTGGAGGCCGTCGGAGGGCAGCACACGCACATCAGCCGCCGCATTCGCGGATTCGGCATCGACACCTCGCACTTCGTGACCCGGCCTCGCGGCCCCGGTCGTCGGACGCACGAGGAGATCCTGGTCAAGCAGGAGACGGACACGGCCCGTCGCGTGCACAGCGACCGGCTCAAGCGGGCGATGCTGGCCCGGGGCGTCGCCGAGCTCTGCGCGCTCTGCGGGACGGAACCCATGTGGTGCGGCCGGCCACTACCCCTGGAGGTCGACCACCTCGACGGCATCTGGCGGGACAACCGGCCGGCCAATCTCCGCCTGCTGTGCCCCAACTGCCATGCGACGACGGACACCTACCGGGGCCGGGGCAAACGACGCGACCGGGGCGTGGTCCGTTGAGCGCCGGGACTCCGTACACCCGCGAACTGCTCCAGGCGGCAGCGGCACAGTGCCACTCCATGAAGGAGGTCGTGGCATTCCTCGGCAGGACCCCCTACGGAAAGCTGCACCGCTACCTGGAGAAGCGGTTCGGTGACTTCGGCGTCGACATCTCCCATTTCCGCAGGCCCTCTTCCGGCAGAGGACACAGACGCCCCCGCCCCACGCCCGCGGAACTCCGCGCGGCGGTGACCCGCTCCATTTCCGTGGCCGAGACCCTTCGCAGGCTCGACAGGCCCGACAACACCCGCACCCGCGCGATGCTGCGCGCATGGCTGGCGGAGGACGGCCTGGACACCGGCCACTTCCTGGGACAGGCGCACGGCAACAGGAACGGGCCCAACGCCAAGAAGCCCGCGGCCGACATCCTGGTCGCCCGCACCGACGGCTACCGCACCAAGGCCGTACTGCTGCGGAGGGCCCTCGCGGAAATCGGCACACCCTCCCAGTGCGCGCAATGCGGCACCGGCGAAAGCTGGCACGGCAGGCCGATGACGCTGGAAGTGGATCACATCAACGGCGACCGGCTGGACGACCGGGCGGAGAACCTACGACTGCTCTGCCCGAACTGCCATGCCGTCACCGACACATGGTGTCGAGGAGGCAGGCGCCCACTGAGCCGGTAAACCGTATGCGAGTCCCCAGCCGCCACCCGTTACCATGGGTGGCGGCTAGCGGCGGTGGCGCAGAGGCGACGCGGCAGACTTAGGATCTGTGGCCCTTGATCGGGCTTGAGGGTTCGAATCCCTTCCGCCGCACACTCGTGGCCTGCGAATCCAAGGATTGGATGCGCAGGCCACGCCTTTAGGGACTCACCCCACCAGTTCCCGCACCACCGGCACCAGGGCCCGGAAGGCCTGGCCGCGGTGGCTGATGGCGTTCTTCTCGTCCGCGGTCAGTTCGGCGCAGGTCCGGGACTCGCCGAGGGGCTGGAGGATCGGGTCGTAGCCGAAGCCGCCGTTGCCGTGGGGCTCGAAGCGGAGCGTGCCGAGGAGGCGGCCCTCGACGACACGTTCGGTGCCGTCGGGGAGGGCGAGGGCGGCGGCGCAGGTGAAGTGGGCGGCGCGGTGGGGGGTGTCGATGTCGGAGAGCTGGGCGAGGAGGAGTTCGAGGTTGGCGCGGTCGTCGCCGTGCTTGCCGGCCCAGCGGGCGGAGAAGATGCCGGGGGCGCCGCCGAGGACGTCGACGCAGAGGCCGGAGTCGTCGGCGACGGCGGGGAGTCCGGTGGCCTGGGCGAGGGCGTGGGCCTTGAGGAGGGCGTTCTCGGCGAAGGTGACGCCGGTTTCGCGGACGTCGGGGACTTCGGGGTAGGCGTCGGCGCCGACGAGCTCCACGCCGAGTCCGGCGTCGGCCAGGATGGCGTGGAGTTCGGCGACCTTGTGGGCGTTGCGGGTGGCGAGGACCAGGCGGGTGTGCGGCATGGTCCGATTATCCCGTCAGCCGGGGGTGCAGACCTTGGAGAGTTCGGTCGCGGCGTCGGCGACGGGGGTGATGTCGGGGGTGTCGCCGTTCTGGGCGGCCTTCTGCGCGTTCTCGACGGCCTTCTGGAGGTCGCCCACGGCGGTGTTGACGTCGGCGTTGCCGGTCTTGTCGCCGAGGTCGGCGAGGTCGTCGGCGATCTGGTCGAGGGCGTTGGCGGCGTCCTGTGGGCTGTTGCCGGCGTTGTTGACGGCGTTCTGCAGGTTCTGGACGTCGGTGGCGATCTGGGCTGCGACGTTGGCGCAGTCGAGGGCCTTGTCGACGGCGTCGACGGCGCTGCAGCCGATGAGGGCGGTGGTGCCGAGGGCGGCCGCGGTGGCGAGCGCCGCGAGGCGGCGGGTGCGTGGGTGCATACCTTTACATACGCACCGCGCCGTCCTCAGGTTGCGGTTTCCAGACCTGCTCTTTGTCAGTCCTTGGTGATCTGTTCGAGTTCGGCGAGGGCGGCGCGCTGGAGTGCGTCGAGTTCGGCGCAGCCGGCGACGGCGAGGTCGAGGAGGTTGTTGAGTTCCTTGCGGTCGAAGGGCTGGCCTTCGGCGGTGCCCTGGACCTCGACGAAGCGGCCGTCGCCGGTGCAGACGACGTTCATGTCGGTCTCGGCGCGGACGTCTTCCTCGTAGCAGAGGTCGAGCATGGGGACGCCGTCGATGATGCCGACGCTGACGGCGCTGACGGTGCCGCTCAGGGGCTGGGCCTTGGCGCGGACGAGTTTGCGGCCGTGCATCCAGGTGACGGCGTCGGCGAGGGCGACGTAGGCGCCGGTGATGGCGGCGGTGCGGGTGCCGCCGTCGGCCTGGAGGACGTCGCAGTCGAGGACGACGGTGTTCTCGCCGAGTGCCTTGTAGTCGATGACGGCCCGCAGGGACCGGCCGATGAGGCGGGAGATCTCGTGGGTGCGGCCGCCGATCTTGCCGCGGACGGACTCGCGGTCGCCGCGGGTGTTGGTGGAGCGGGGCAGCATGGCGTACTCGGCGGTGACCCAGCCTTCGCCGCTGCCCTTGCGCCAGCGGGGGACGCCCTCGGTGACGGAGGCGGTGCAGAGGACCTTGGTGTCGCCGAAGGAGACGAGGACGGATCCTTCGGCGTGCTTGCTCCAGCCGCGCTGGATGGTGACGGGGCGGAGCTCTTCGGGGGTGCGGCCGTCGATACGAGACATGGCGTCGAGCCTAGTCGTAGCGCGGCTCGGGGCCCGTGCCGGTCCTGGAACGGGCCCCTTGCGGGTGAGGCTGTGGTGGTCCGGCGGTCAGTGCCGGGTCACATCATGTCCTCGATGTCGGCGGCGATGGGGTCGGCGTCGGTGCCGATGACGACCTGGATGGCGGTGCCCATCTTGACGACGCCGTGGGCTCCGGCGGCCTTGAGCGCGGCCTCGTCGACGAGCGAGGGGTCCTTGACCTCGGTGCGGAGTCGGGTGATGCAGCCCTCGACCTCTTCGATGTTGTCGAGTCCGCCGAGCCCGGCGACGATCTTCTCTGCCTTGCTGGCCATCTGTGCTCCTGGTTGGTCTCGGCCGTTCGGTCCGATTTCACACCGTAGTGCAGTGGTGGACCGGTTTTGCGGGGATGCATGAGTGTCCCAGCCGCGCCGCAACTGGTCTACACCACATTACCCGCCGGGAGGTGGCCCCATGGGTCCGGACGCCGCCGCGGCCGCCCCGCGTCCGAGCCGGACGTGGGGCTCCGTGCTGTTCCAGGGGCTGCAGAAGATGGGCCGCAGCCTGCAGCTGCCGATCGCGGTGCTGCCGGCGGCGGGCATCCTCAACCGGCTGGGCCAGGACGACGTCTTCGGACCCCGGGGCCTGGGCTGGGACGCGGTGGCCAAGGTCTTCAACGGCGCGGGCGGCGCCCTGCTGGACGGTTCGCTGGGGCTGCCGCTGCTGTTCGCGGTGGGCGTCGCGATCGGGATGGCGAAGAAGGCGGACGGCTCGACGGCGCTGGCGGCGGTGGCGGGTTTCCTCGTCTACTACGGGGTGCTGCACCAGTTCCCGCAGGACTGCCCGAAGGGGACGGCCTTCCTGGCGACGAGCACCATCAGCGGGGCGTGCATCCCGCCGGGGACGCCTGCGGCGGCGGCCCCGGCCGCGTACCAGAACCCGGGGGTGTTCGGCGGGATCGTGATCGGGCTGCTGACCGCGTTCTTCTGGCAGCGCTACCACCGCACGAGGCTGGTGGACTGGCTGGGCTTCTTCAACGGGCGCCGGCTCGTGCCGATCGTCATGGCGTTCGTCGCGATCGTCTTCGCGGTGCTGTGCGTGTTCGTCTGGCCGCCGATCGGTGCCGGGCTCACCGCGTTCAGCCAGTGGCTCACGGACCTGGGCTCGTACGGGGCGGGCATCTTCGGGGTGGCGAACCGGGCGCTGCTGACGGTGGGGCTGCACCAGTTCCTCAACGTCTTCGTGTGGTTCCAGTTCGGCAGTTTCACCAAGCCGGACGGGACGGTGGTGCACGGGGACATCAACCGCTTCCTGCAGGGTGACCCGACGGCCGGGCAGTTCACCTCGGGGTTCTTCCCGATCATGATGTTCGCCCTGCCGGCCGCCGCGCTGGCGATCACGCACTGCGCCCGCCCGTCGCACCGCAAGGAGGTGGGCGGCCTGATGCTGTCGGTGGCGCTGACCTCGTTCGTGACGGGCATCACCGAGCCGATCGAGTACTCGTTCCTGTTCATCGCGCCGGCGTTGTACGCGATCCACGCGGTACTGACGGGGGTGTCGATGGCGGTGACGTGGGGCCTGGGCGTGCACGACGGCTTCACGTTCTCGGCGGGGCTGATCGACTACGTCATCAACTGGAACCTGGCGACGAAGCCGTGGCTGATCGTCCCCATCGGGCTGGTCTTCGCGGCGGTGTACTACGTGCTGTTCCGCTTCGTGATCACCAGGTTCGACCTGGCGACGCCGGGACGTGAGCCGGAGGAGATCGCGGAGGGGATGGAACGGGACAACGTCAAGGCGTAGCCGAGGCACCACGCTCGGCATTGTGGTCTAGACCACACCCGACGAGGCTTTCCTTGACGCGTTGCTTACATGTTAATACTGGTCTACACCACTCGGTGGTTTAGACCAGGAGGACCCCCCATGACTACCGCCACCGCATCGGCGGCCCCCGCAGCGAAGAAGCGGGGCTCCGGCCTTTTCCAGGGCCTGCAGAAGGTCGGCCGCAGCCTGCAGCTGCCGATCGCCGTCCTGCCGGCGGCGGGCCTTCTGCTCCGTCTCGGCCAGCCCGACGTCTTCGGCGCGGACGGCCTCGGCTGGGACAAGGTCGCCTCGGTGTTCGCCACCGCCGGCGGCGCCGTGTTCGACAACCTGCCGCTGCTCTTCTGCATCGGTGTCGCCATCGGCTTCGCCAAGAAGTCCGACGGTTCGACCGCACTCGCCGCGCTGGTCGGCTTCCTGGTCTACAGCAACGTCCTGAAGGCCTTCCCGGTCACCGAGGCCAAGATCCAGGACGGCGCGGACGTCGCCGCCACCTACAACAACCCCGGGGTCCTCGGCGGCATCATCATGGGTCTGCTCGCCGCCGTCCTGTGGCAGCGCTACCACCGCAAGAGGCTGGTGGACTGGCTCGGCTTCTTCAACGGCCGCCGCCTCGTGCCGATCATCATGGCCTTCGTCGGCACCCTGGTCGGCGTCTTCTTCGGCCTGGTCTGGGAGCCCATCGGTGAGGTGATCAGCAACTTCGGCGAGTGGATGACCGGTCTCGGCTCCTTCGGCGCCGCGCTGTTCGGCCTGATCAACCGTGGTCTGATCCCGATCGGCATGCACCAGTTCGTGAACTCCGTGGCCTGGTTCCAGCTGGGCGACTTCACCAACTCCGCGGGCACCGTCGTCCACGGCGACCTGACCCGCTTCTTCGCCGGCGACCCCCACGCCGGACAGTTCATGACCGGCTTCTTCCCGATCATGATGTTCGGCCTCCCGGCCGCCGCCCTGGCGATCGCCCACACGGCCCGCCCGGAGCGCCGCAAGGCCGTCATGGGCATGATGCTTTCGCTCGCTCTGACCTCCTTCGTCACCGGTGTCACCGAGCCGATCGAGTTCTCCTTCATGTTCATCGCGCCGCTGCTGTACGCGATCCACGCGGTGCTGACAGCCGTCTCCATGGCTGTGACCTGGGCCTTCGGGGTGCACACGGGCTTCACCTTCTCGGCCGGCGCCATCGACTACCTGCTGAACTGGAACCTGTCGACCAAGCCGTGGCTGATCATCCCGATCGGACTCGTCTTCTCGGTGATCTACTACGTGGTCTTCCGCTTCGCGATCACCAGGTTCAACCTCCCCACCCCGGGCCGTGAGCCCGAGGAGGAGAACGAGGACCTCGTCAAGGCGTAGCCTCCTCGCAGACCACACGACGAAGCCCCCGGATCCGCCTGGATCCGGGGGCTTCGTGCTGCGCGAAAAGGGTGCGTGGGCGCTCAGACCTCGTAGACCGCGCCGGCCTTCGCCACCTCGACCGGGCCGTCGTAGACCTCGCGGGCGTGCTCGAGGGCGACCTGCGGGTCGGTCCAGGGCGGGATGTGGGTGAGGACCAGGCGCCCGGCGCCGGCGCGGTCGGCGTACTGGCCGGCCTCGCGGCCGTTGAGGTGCAGATCGGGGATGTCCTCCTTGCCGTACGTGAAGGAGGCCTCGCACAGGAAGAGGTCGGTGCCCTCGGTGAGGGTCTGCAGCGCGTCGCAGGGACCGGTGTCACCCGAATAGGTGATGGAGCGACCGGCGTGCTCGACACGGAAGCCGTACGCCTCGACGGGGTGGCTGACGACGTCCGCGGTGATGGTGAAGGGGCCGAGGCGGAAGGTGCCGGGTTCGAGGGTGCGGAAGTCGAAGACCTCGCTCATGCACTTCTCGTCGGGCACGTCCCCGTACGCGCTGGCCAGCCGCCGCTCGGTGCCTTCGGGCCCGTAGACGGGGATGGCGTGGGCGGGGCCGCCCTCGTGCCGGTAGTAGCGGGCGACGAAGTACCCGCACATGTCGATGCAGTGGTCGGCGTGCAGATGGCTCAGCAGGATGGCGTCGAGGTCGTAGAGACCGCAGTGGCGCTGCAGCTCGCCGAGGGCACCGTTGCCCATGTCGAGGAGCAGCCTGAAGCCGTCGGCCTCGATGAGGTAGCTCGAGCAGGCCGATTCCGCGGACGGGAACGAACCCGAGCAGCCGACGACGGTGAGCTTCATGTGCAGAAACCTCCGTGGATTGTTCCGGGGGTCTTGCGTTGGCGCGCCACGACGCCCCCGCTCCGCAGGGGGAGGGGGGAGGGGCGGGAGCGACCCGCCATGTGTTCTTGAGCGTAAGGCGCACGGCGTGCGCGTGCTCCTCTGCGGAGCCCCGTTGTGGGCGGAATCACCAGTACGGCGCCCTCGCCCGCCGGAGGTCCGGACGGGCGGGGGCGCCGTGGGTGGAGGGTCAGGCCCAGAGCTGGCCGTGCAGGGCGGCGACGGCCGCCTCGGTGGACTCGGCGGTGTAGATGCCGGTCGACAGGTACTTCCAGCCGCCGTCGGCGACGACGAACACGATGTCGGCGTGTTCTCCGGCGCGTTCGGCCTTGCGGGCCACGCCGAGGGCCGCGTGCAGGGCGGCTCCGGTGGAGACGCCGGCGAAGATGCCCTCCTGCTGGAGGAGTTCGCGGGTGCGGCGGACGGCGTCCTCGGAGCCGACGGAGAAGCGGGTGGTGAGGACGGACTCGTCGTAGAGCTCGGGGATGAAGCCCTCATCGAGGTTGCGCAGTCCGTAGACGAGGTCGTCGTAGCGGGGCTCGGCGGCGACGATCTGCACGCCGGGGACCTTCTCGCGCAGGTAGCGGCCGACGCCCATGAGGGTGCCGGTGGTGCCGAGGCCGGCGACGAAGTGGGTGACGGAGGGGAGGTCGGCGAGGATCTCGGGGCCGGTGCCGGCGTAGTGGGCGCCGGCGTTGTCCGGGTTGCCGTACTGGTAGAGCATCACCCAGTCGGGGTGTTCGGCGGCGAGTTCCTTGGCGACGCGGACGGCGGTGTTGGAGCCGCCGGCGGCCGGGGAGGGGATGATCTCGGCACCCCACATGGTGAGCAGCTCGCGCCGCTCGGACGAGGTGTTCTCGGGCATGACGCAGACCATGCGGTAGCCCTTGAGCTTGGCCGCCATGGCGAGGGAGATCCCGGTGTTGCCCGAGGTGGGTTCGAGGATCGTGCAGCCGGGGGTGAGGCGTCCGGCGCGCTCGGCCTGTTCGATCATGTGCAGGGCCGGGCGGTCCTTGACGGAGCCGGTGGGGTTGCGGTCCTCCAGCTTGGCCCAGACGGAGACCTCGGTGGAGGGGGACAGGCGCGGCAGCCGTACCAGCGGGGTGTTGCCGACGGCTGCCAGCGGGCTGTCGTACCGCATCAGCGCCCGCCGACGCGGTCGGCCGGCAGACCGCTGCCGCCCGCGACGGCCGGGAGGATCGTGACGCTGTCGCCGTCGGTGAGCTTGGTGGTGATGCCGTCGAGGAAGCGGACGTCCTCGTCGTTGAGGTAGACGTTCACGAAGCGCCGCAGCTCACCCGCGTCGACGATGCGCTCGCGGATGCCGGTGTGGCGGGTGTCGAGGTCGGCGAGGAGTTCGTCGAGGGTGCTGCCGCTGCCTTCGACGGCCTTGGCGCCGTCGGTGTAGCTGCGGAGGATGGTCGGGATGCGGACCTCGATGGCCATGCGTCGGCTCCAAGGGGTGCGTGAGTACGGCGGGAAGGCGGGGTGGCGCGGGCTGACGGTGCTCAGGCGCACGGACATGCCGCGCTGGCGAGGCGGCACAGGTCGACGTGCAGCCGCGCCACGAGCAGCGTGCCCGGCGCCTTGTCGCTCACGTCGTGGGAAACCATGGGGTCATCGTATCGATTCCCCCGGGGCCCCAGAGGGGGTCGTCCCAGGATGCGGACCGTGCCGTCTCAGATGTAGGAGTCGACGATCTCGACGGGTTCCTCGGTGACCTCGCCGTCCAGGATGCGGAACGAGCGGAACTGGAAGGGGCCGGCGTCGTCGGTGTCGGCGGTGGAGACCAGTACGTAGTGGGCGCCGGGCTCGTTGGCGTAGGAGATGTCGGTGCGCGAGGGGTAGGCCTCGGTGGCGGTGTGGGAGTGGTAGATGACCACCGGCTCCTCGTCGCGGTCGTCGAGGTCGCGGTAGAGCTTGAGGAGGTCGGTGGAGTCGAACTCGTAGAACGTGGGCGAGCGGGCCGCGTTGAGCATCGGGATGTGCCGCTCGGGGCGGCCGCTGCCGGCCGGTCCCGCGATCACGCCGCAGGCCTCGTCCGGGTGGTCGGCGCGCGCGTGGGCGACGAGTGCGTCGTGCAGGGCGCGGGTGATGGTCAGCATGGTCGTCAGGATAGAGGGGTGCGTGCCCGGCCCCCCTGGCGAGGGCGGCGGCCGCCGTACGGGGGTACGGCGGCCGCGGGCCGGGACGCGGACGGGGTCACTGCGCGGCGGGCGCGGGGGCGGGGCCGCGGGGGGCGCGTCGCTTGAGGGCGAGGTAGCCGGTGCCCAGCAGGGCCGACCAGACGAGCCACACGTACAGGCCGAGCCGGGTGTCGGCGTCGGTCGCCATCAGGACGGCGACGAGGAGCAGCGCGGCGATGCCGAGCCAGTTGGTGACCGGGGCGCCCGGCATGCGGAAGTCGGAGGCGGGCAGCAGGCCGGCGCGGACCTTGGCGCGGTAGCGCAGGTGCGCGGCGAGGATCATGATCCAGGTCCACAGTCCGGCGCAGGTCGCGACGGAGGTGATGTAGACGAACGCCTTGTCCGGGGAGACGACGTTGACGATGACGCCGATGCCCATGACGAGGGTGGACATGACGAGGGCGGGCAGCGGGAGTTGGCGGTCGCTGAGCTTCGCGACGGCCTTGGGCGCCTCGCCGTTGACGGCCAGGCCGCGCAGCATGCGGCCGGTGGAGTAGATGCCGGAGTTGCAGGAGGACAGGGCGGCGGTGAGGACGACGAAGTTCATGATGCCGGCGGCGCCGGGGATGCCGACCTGGACGAAGACCTGGACGAAGGGGCTGACTCCGGGGTCGTACTTGGTCCAGGAAAACACGGAGAGCAGGACGATCAGGGTGCCGACGTAGAAGATGCCGATGCGGACGGGGAGGGTGTTGATCGCCTTGCGCAGGGTCTGCTTGGGGTTCTCGGCCTCGCCCGCGGTGATGCCGACGAGTTCGACGCCGAGGTAGGCGAAGATCACGCCCTGCATGGCGAGCATGGCCTGCCAGGCGCCGTTGGGGGCGAAGCCGCCGTCGGTCCACAGGTGGGTGACGGAGGCGGTGTCGCCGGCGGAGGAGAAGCCGAAGGTCAGGATGCCGACGCCGATGACGATCATCGCGATGATCGCGGTGACCTTGATGGTGGAGAACCAGAACTCCAGCTCGCCGAAGATCTTGACCGAGACGAGGTTGGCGACGAACAGCACGACGAGGGCGACCGCGGCGGTGGACCAGACCGGCACCGACGGCCACCAGAAGTTGATGTAGGCGCCGGCGACGGTGACCTCGGACATGCAGGCGGTGACCCACAGCGCCCAGTACGACCAGCCCGTGGCGAAGCCGGCGAACGGCCCGAAGAACTCGCGGGCGTAGTCGGCGAAGCTGCCGGAGGTGGGGCGGTAGGTGAGGAGTTCGCCAAGGGCCCGCATGATGAAGAAGATCACGATGCCGGCGCCGGCGTAGCAGGCGATGAGGCTGGGTCCGATGGCGGCGATGCCCTTGCTGGACCCGTAGAACAGGCCGGTGCCGATGGCGCCGCCGATCGCGATCATCTGGACCTGTCGGGCGCTGAGTCCGCGCTTGTAGCCCTCTTCCGGCCCGGTCCCCGTGGCGCCGCCGCCGGATTCGTACTGCTCGACCTGCGTCGAGGTCATGGTGCTGTGCCTTTCTCCGTGCCCGTCCGGCCGTGACGGCCCGGATCGGGTTCCGATCCCCCCGGATGGTGGAGGTGCACGCCGGGGTCAGCCGGCCACGCGACCGACCGCGACAGGGGTGGCGTCACGGCCGGTGGTCGAGGATTCGTATCACGGGGTGTGCGCCGGGCACGCAGCGCAAATGTGGCACATGGCACAGGGAGAAGCAGACAAAAGGTGCGCCGAATGGGAAGGCGGTCGGCGGCGGAGACGTCATCGTTATCCGGAATTGAGGGTCGTCTGAGCGAACGGACGCCCTTTCCGGATCACGGCATGAGGGTCTCCACGAGGCTCTCCTGGAGTCCGCCGAGCCAGAGGTAGGCCATGACGAGCGGCTTGCGCGGGTCGGAGTCCGGCAGCCGGTACAGCTCGCTGTCCTCGTCCTCGCTGACCTCCAGCCGGGTCCCCATGGTCAGCCGCAGGTCGTTGAGGGTGCCGAGCCACTGGCGGGCCTGCCCGGGGTCGAGGGTCAGGACCGCTCCCCCGTCGCCGCCGGCCGAGAGGGAGTCGAGGCTGCGGACGACGGCGAGGGCGTCGTCGCGCTTGCGGGTGCGCAGGTCGTTCTCGGTGAAGCGGCGGAACTCCGAGGAGTCGGCCTCCTCCTCGTACGCGTCGGGGAAGAGCCGGGCGAGCGCCGGGTCCTGCGGGGGCCGGGTGGGGCCCTCGGCGAACAGTTCGGCCAGCGGGTCGGCCGGTTCGTCGCCGTCGGCGGCGTCGCCGGGGCCGATCAGTTCGAGGAGTTGCACGGCCAGGCTGCGCAGGATGGAGATCTCGACGTCGTCGAGCGCGACGGCGGCGCCGCCTGCGGCGGCGGTCTGGAAGTACCCGGGCATGTCGGTATCAGCCGTCCCTCAGGGGCTCGGTGGTCTCGGTTCTCGGTGGTCTCGGTGGTCTCGCGGGTCCCGCGGTGTCAGCGGTCCTGCGTCAGGGTGGCCCACAGCCCGTAGCCGTGCATGGCCTGCACGTCGCGTTCCATCTCCTCGCGCGTGCCGCTGGACACGACGGCCCGGCCCTTGTGGTGCACGTCGAGCATGAGCTTGGTGGCCTTGTCCTTCGGGTAGCCGAAGTACGCCTGGAAGACGTAGGTCACGTAGCTCATCAGATTGACCGGGTCGTTGTGGACGACAGTCACCCAGGGAACGTCCGGGGACGGCACCTCGAAGGGGGCCTCGCTCGACTCGGTCCGTTCGATCTCTGCGGGGGCGACACTCACGGGACCCATGCTGTCACCAGAGGGTGCCCGCAGGGAAACCGGCTCCCGAGAAATCGTCACTCTGACGAGAGTTGGGGGTAGCATCCTCAGACATGAGCACTGCAGACCTGGGGCTGCCCGTCACGGTCCCCTCCACCGCGCTGTTCACCGACCGGTACGAGCTGACCATGCTGCAGGCCGCGCTGCGCAGCGGCGCCGCCCACCGCCGTTCGGTGTTCGAGGTGTTCACCCGCCGGCTGCCCGAGGGGCGCCGGTACGGGGTGGTGTGCGGCACCGGCCGGGTGCTGGACGCGGTGGAGAACTTCCGCTTCGACGCCGACATCCTGTCCTTCCTGGAACGGGAGCGGGTGGTGGACGGGCCCACACTGGAGTGGCTGGCCGGGTACCGCTTCCGCGGCGACGTCCACGGCTACCCCGAGGGGGAGGTGTACTTCCCCGGCTCGCCGGTCATGCGGGTCGAGGGCACCTTCGCCGAGGCGGTGGTGCTGGAGACGGTGGTGCTGTCCATCCTCAACCACGACTCGGCGATCGCGGCGGCCGCCTCCCGGATGGCCGTGGCCGCCGCGGGCCGGCCGCTGATGGAGATGGGGGCCCGCCGTACCCACGAGCTGGCGGCGGTGGCGGCCTCCCGCGCCGCCTACGTCGGGGGCTTCGCCTCCTCCAGCAACCTGGCCGCCGGGTTCCGTTACGGCCTGCCGACCATCGGCACCAGCGCGCACGCCTTCACCCTCCTCCACGACGACGAGCGGGACGCCTTCACCGCGCAGGTCGAGTCGCTCGGCAGCGGCACCACGCTGCTGGTCGACACCTACGACGTGGTGTCGGCCGTGCGGGCCGCCGTGGAGATCGCCGGCCCCGAGCTGGGGGCGGTGCGCATCGACTCCGGGGACCTGCTGCTGCTCGCCCACCGGGTGCGGCAGCAGCTGGACGACCTGGGGGCGAAGAACACCCGGATCGTGGTGACCTCCGACCTGGACGAGTACGCGATCGCCTCGCTGGCCGCGGCTCCGGTCGACGCGTACGGGGTGGGCACCTCGCTGGTGACCGGCAGCGGCCATCCGACCTGCTCGATGGTGTACAAGCTGGTCGCCCGCGCCACTTCCGACGACCCCGCCGCGCCCTTGGTGCCGGTGGCGAAGAAGTCCATGGGCGGCAAGGCCAGCATCGGCGGCCGCAAGTGGGCGGCCCGGCGGCCGGACGCCGACGGGATCGCCGAGGCGGAGGTGATCGGCACCGGCCCGGTCCCGGGGCCGCTGGCGGACCGGCAGCTGCTGGTGCCGCTGGTGCTGGGCGGCGAGACCGTGCACCGCGAGCCGCTGGACGCCGCCCGCGCCCGCCACATCGAGGCGCGCGCCGCACTGCCGCTGTCCGCGACGCAGCTGTCGCGCGGCGAGCCGGTGCTGCACACCGAGTACATCACCCACTGATCCGCCGGCGGCGCCCTGCCCCGGCCGGGCGCCGCTCACCACAGTCGACAAGCGACAGCGACCGGAAAGGACCGACCGCCATGCACCGCGCACTGATCGTCGTGGACGTGCAGAACGACTTCTGCGAGGGCGGCAGCCTGCCGGTCGCCGGGGGCGCCGAGGTCGCCGCGGGCATCACGGACCTGGTGGGGGACGCCACCGCCGGCTACCGGCACGTCGTGGCGACCCGCGACCACCACGTCTCCCCCGGCGGGCACTTCGCCGACCACCCCGACTTCGTCCACACCTGGCCGCCGCACTGCGTCGCCGGCACCGAGGGCGTCGGCTTCCACCCCAACTTCGCGCCGGCGGTCGCCTCCGGCGCGGTGGAGGCGGTCTTCGACAAGGGCGCGTACGCGGGCGCGTACAGCGGTTTCGAGGCCGCCGACGAGAACGGCACCGGGCTGGCCCGGTGGCTGCGCGAGCGCGGGGTGGCGGAGGTCGACGTGGTCGGCATCGCCACCGACCACTGCGTGCGGGCGACCGCGCTGGACGCCGTGCGGGAGGGCTTCCGCACCCGGGTGCTGCTCGACCTGACGGCCGGCGTCATGGCGGAGACGACCGAGCGGGCGCTGGAGGAGCTGCGCGCGGCCGGCGCGGAGCTGTCCGGGAAGCCGGTCGTGCGCGGACGGGCCTGACACCCGGGCCCCGCCGGGGTTCAGCGGCGCACGGTCGGGCCCAGCAGTGCCCCGATCGACTGCCAGGGGGCGGCGGGTGCGGAGGGGATGCGGCGCCAGACCAGGCCGTCGGGGTGGTGCAGGACGGCGTTGATCTCGTCGGACGTCGGGGGCTCCATGTTGCCGACGAGGCGGGCGGCGCGGAAGCCGAGGTTCCGCAGGCGGGTCAGCGCGCGCTGGCGGTTGACGGCGACGACCAGCACCCTGATGTACTCGTCCGGGGCCCCGCCGGGCGAGGGCAACCGGAGGGCCACGACGACGTCGCCGCTGGGGAGCCGGGTGAAACCGCCGCTGGCCATAAGCACATGATCGGCAGATCGGCCCCCGTCCACCAGGGGACGGGGGCCGATCAGGTCACTTCGGGTGGTGCGCGATCACTTCTTGGAGGGGCTGACCAGGAGGGTGACGGTGCTGCCGTCCCGGGCCTCGTGGATGATCGTGATGCGGGTGTTGGTCGGGGACGTCTTCACGCTGCCCGTGGGGTTCTCCGAGGACCAGTAGGAGTTGCGGTCGTCGAAGACCGGGTTGCCCGGCAGGCTCGGGATCTTGGTGGCGACGCCGTTCTTGTGCAGGGTGAGGGCGTCGGTGCGGGCCCAGGTGAACGTGGAGTCGTAGGCCTGCACGCGGTTGCGCTGCAGCGTGCCGTCCTTCCACTTCAGCGCCTTGGGGTGGGCGTCGATCGGGAGGATCCGGCCGGCACCCGGGTGCGCGCTGACGTTGTTGTCGTTCATCGAGGTGTCCCACAGCCAGATCAGCAGGCCGTTCTGGTACGCGTAGTGCTCGACCCAGTTGTCCTTGGGGGCGGCGAACCCGAAGTTGTAGGGGCCGACCTTGAGGGTCTTGTCGTACGAGACGTACTGCCGGTTCTCCGCGATGTAGTACTGCGCGTACTCCTCGGAGAACGTGGAGCCCTTGGCCGTGAAGCCGTTCGCGGTCCAGCCGTTGTCACCGGACTCGGCGCCGTCGCTGAACACGGTCGCGCCGTCGGCGGTCAGGGTGATCGCATCGGCGAGGAAGCCCTTCTGGGCCACGCCGCCGTCGGACTGGTAACGGAAGCGGAGCTTGACCGACTCGCCGGCGTAGGCGTCCAGCGGGAGCACCATGTCCTGGTAGGAGGCCGCGGTGCCGGTCAGCGCGGGCTTGCCGCTGGCGTCACGCGGGAGCGGGGCGCCGCCGATGGTGCCGTCGACCGCGTTCCAGGTGGCGCCGCCGTCGGTGGACACCTCGGTGTAGAGGTAGTCGTAGTTCTCCTCGATGTCGTACCAGCCCTTGAGGGCCAGGCTCGCCGAGGTCTTGCCGGTGAGGTCGACGTCGCGGGTGAGGGTGTTGCTCAGGTTGTCACCGCTGCCGCTCCACCACTGCCTGGTGCCCTCGGCCGGGGTGGCCAGCTCGGTGGTCACGGTCTTCTCCGGGAGCGTGACGACCAGACCCTGCTTCTTCGCGGTGTTGTACTCCGCGACGCCGAGGGTGTTGAGCGAGGTCTTGCCGGCCTTGGCGGTGGCGTAGTTCAGCCAGCCCAGCTGCAGCTTGTCCCAGGCCGTCATGTCGCCGGGCAGGTCGCCGATGGCGTCCTTGCCGGTGCCGAGCCAGGAACCGGACGACATCAGCGTCCAGAAGCCGGTGGAGTTCTCGGCGGTGTTGGTGGTGTCGTAGTGGTCCGGCAGACCGAGGTCGTGGCCGAACTCGTGGGCGAAGACGCCGAGGCCGCCGTTCTCCGGCTGCACGGTGTAGTCGCCGACCCACACGCCGGTGTCACCGATCTGCGTGCCGCCGAGCAGGTTGCCCTGGGGGCCGGTGGCGCCGGCGTCGGTACCGAACGCGTACCAGCGGTGGGCCCAGATCGCGTCCTCGCCCTGGGCACCGCCGCCGGCGGACTCGTCCTCGCCGGCGTGCACGATCTGGAAGTGGTCGATGTAGCCGTCGGCCTCGTTGAAGTTGCCGTCGCCGTCGTAGTCGTAGCGGTCCCACTGGTCGTACTCGGCCAGCTTCGCCTTGATCGTGGCGGCGCTGTCACCGGCGGCCTTGCGGGTGGCGACCCACTTGTTCACCGCGTCCGCGACGAGGTTCCAGGTGCAGGTGTCGCACTTGTTGCTGCCGTACCGGGCCTCGTTCCAGTCGACCTTGACCCAGTCGGCGACCTCGCCGGCGACCGAGTAGCGGCCGGAGGACTGCCTCTCGTAGTACTTGGCCACGGACTCCTTGTCCGCGGCCTTGGAGAAGTACAGGTCCTGGAAGTGCTGCCGGTTGTAGTCGGCCTGCCATTCCGTGCTGTTGTCCTTGGTGCGGTCCGGCTTGGCTATCTGGTTGTGCGCGGGACCGGGCGTGCCGCCGTACGCGGGGTCGGTGTTGTTGCCGAACTCCGCGAGGATCACGAAGATCTTGTCGGTCTTCTCGCGCGCGAGCTCGACGTACTTGTTCTTGCCGAGCTTCACCACGTCCGAGGCACCGCGGTCCTCGACCTTGGACTTGCCGGAGATGACCTGCTCGATCGCCTGCTGGCGCTGGGCGGCCTGACGCTCGCTCAGCGGGCCCTTCAGATCGTGCTCGACACGCTCCGCCTTCGCCGGGTCGTGCCGCACGACGCGACCGGCCTGCGGGTCGGCCTGGGCTGCCGCGACGGGGAAGGCGGTGGCGCCTATTGCGGCGATCGCCACGGCCAGAGCGGCGGATCTGATGGTCCGTCGTTGGCTTATCACGATGTATTGACCTCCCTAGGGTGAAGCCATTGCACCGGAGTGACGCGTGAAAAGACAGATCTTGACTTGACCATGACCGACAAGTACGGTGAGCGACCGGCCGGTTGCACATAGCGGACACCGCGGCCCGAGCAAGTACCTTTCGCCGCAGATCCGTTGGGCCCGCCAAGATCGTGATGCGACCCCATGCGCCCCCCGTGCTTCCGCACCGTGGGTTAGGTCACGCTTACCGGGCGTTCCGCGCGGGCATCTCGCACCGTAGGGTCGGTGGTTGGCGTGCCACGTCCGAACCACCCGGAAGACGGCCCTGGCCGACGCTCCGCCACAATCGACGCATATGAGGACGGATCAGCCATGCCACGTCCCACCCCCGCGCAGCTGACGTACGGTTCCGCGACCGTGGTGCTCTCCACCCTCGCGATGTTGCTGCTCTCCGAGGCGAGATCGGGCTTCGCGGTGGCGGTCATCGCCGCGGCGGGACTGGCGCTCGGTGTCCTGGTCGCCGTGACGGCGGCGATCCCGGCCGGCACCCGGCGCACCCGGCGCGAACCGCCCGCCGAGCCGCACCCGGTCCCGCGGCCCCGTGTCCGCGGCAACGCCGAAGCCCGCCTGGGCGAGCACTCGCTGCGACGCTGAGCGCCACACCCCCCGAACACGCCGACGGCCCCGGAGCGGATGCTCCGGGGCCGTCGTCTACGTGGGGGTGCGCGTCAGGCCTGGACGACGACGGTCTTGGCCGCCTTGTCGTGCCAGCACTGACGGTACGGCTTGTCCCACAGGTGCCACAGGACGTTCAGCAGCGACAGGATGAAGCCCACGCACGGCACGATGCCGACGAAGGAGTACACCGCCGCGCGACCCCAGGCGGCGCCGCCGGGCGGGCTGCCGTCGGCCAGCTTGGCCACACGGATCTTCATGACCTTCTTGCCGATGGTCTGACCCGTGGACTGGAGCATCAGGCCCTCGTAGGCGAACGCACCGGCGAAGACGAGCAGCTCGATGCCGAGCAGCGCGCCGGTGTCCGTGAGGGAGGTGCCCGTCACGGCCATCAGGATGATGAGCGCGACGAGGAAGATGCCGCCGTCGATGAGCCGGGCGAGGAAGCGCTGGCCGCTGCCGGCCAGCGGGGGCATGCCCGCCAGGGCCGGGTCCGTGGGCATCTGGCCGTAGCCGGGCGCCTGCTGCGGATAGGCGTAGGGCTGCTGCTGCGGGAACGGCTGCTGCTCGTACGGGTTCTGGCCCTGGGGCTGCTGCTGCCCGTACGGCTGCTGGCCGTACGGGTTCTGGTCCCCCGAGCCGCCCTGCGGGTAACCGTACCCGGGCGGTTGATTCGAACTCATGGAGTGAGTAAATCAGCCGGGAATGACGGCGCATAGACGCAGATGGTCACGGCCCTGCGACGATCACCCCACAGCGTGTCTTACTCCACCGAAACCACCACGGTTTGCCCCGCTTTGTCGTGCAGGCACTGGCGGTACGGCTTGTCCCAGGTGCACCAGAGCACCTCGATGATCCAGAAGATCTCACCGCAGCACGGGATGATCGGCACCAGCGCGTAGACCCCCTCCCGCTTGAGCGCCGCCGGGGTCGTCGGCTTGGTGCCGTCGGTGAGCATGCCGACGCGCACCCTGAGCAGCTTCTTGCCGAGGCTCTGCCCGTACCGGGTGAGCATGAACACCTGGTAGGCCAGGTAGATCACGGCGTAGATCACGCTCTGGGAGAACAGCGCGCCGGTGGTGTCGTAGTCGTAGTTCCAGATCAGACCGGTGAGGCCGTAGACCGGGATGCCGACGATCAGCGCGTCGACGATGCGTGCGACCAGCCGGCGCCCGCGGTTCGCCAGCGGGGGCATGCCCGCCAGGGGGTCGGGTTCGCCCATGCCGTAGGGGCCGCTCGCGTACGGGTCGCCGGCGCCGCCGTACGCCGGGGGCGGCTGGTCGTAGGGCGAGCCGCCGGCCGGGGGCTGGTACGGGGGCGGCGGGTACGGCTGCTGACCCGGCGGCGGCTGACCGGGTGCCTGCTGACCGGGTGCCTGCTGACCCGGCGGAGGCTGCTGACCGGGCGGCGGTGACTGCCCGGGCGGCGGCGGCTGCGCGGGCCCGGACGGCTCCCGGGGCGGCTTGGCGAACGGGTCCTCGGGCTGGTCGGTGCTCATGCCCCGAGTGAAACCCGTACGATTCGGCCGCGCCTCCGGCGGGGGCCGTTCGGGTGTCAGCGGTCGCGGGCCACGAAGGTGCGCGCCGCCTTGTCGTGCCAGCACTGCCGCCACGGCCGGTCGAACAGGCACCACACCAGTCCGAGGAAGCCGATCACCAGCGCGTCCAGCACCGTGTGGGTGAGCCAGCGGCGCAGCGCCTGCCCGAAGCCGGGCTCGTACTGGCTCTCGATGTCGAGCACGCGCAGGCCGAGCAGCTTCTTGCCGAGGGTGCGGCCCCATTTGGCGGTGGGCAGCACCTCGTACAGCAGTCCGGTGACGAGCACCACCGCGGCGACGATGCCCAGTTGCAGGCCCGTCGTGCCGTCGATCAGCCAGACCGTCACCTCTTCGCCGGTCAGGCGGGCGGCGTCCACCTTGTCGCGCAGGTGCTCGTACGCCGCCGTCCCCAGCGGCACCGCGGCCGCCGCGACGAGCGCGCCCACCACGGCGGTGTCGATCAGCCGGGCCACCAGACGCTTCCCGGGCGACGCGGGGCGTGCCTGCTGCTGCGCGGCGGCGAACGGGTCGTCGGCGACCGGCCGCCACGGTGCGGGGGACGCCGCCTCCCCGCCCTGCGCGGGGACCTGACGGGCCAGGTCGTGCACCTGCTGGGCCCACGGCACGGCCGGGGACTGCTGCCCGGGCACGGCGCTCTCGGTCGCCGCGGACGCGGTGGCGGCGGCCGCGGACGGGGACGCGGATCCCGTGCGGGCGGGCGCCGGAGCCGGGGCCGGCGAGGGGGTGGGAGCAGGGGCGGGGGTCCGTGCCGGGGCGGGGGCCGTGGCCTGTGCCCGCGCGGGCGCCGCGGGCTGCTCCGCGCGCTCGGCGGCGCCCCACGACACGCGGGGCGAGGGGTCCTGCCGGGCCGGGTCGGCGGCCCACGCCCGCTCCACGGCGGGCTCCGGACGGGCCTCCTGCTGCGGCTGTTGCGGCTGTTGTGGCTGCGGCTGCAGTCCGGTGACGGTCTCGGGTCCGCGTTCGGCCCGCGGCGCCCGCGGGTCCTCGTCCAGGAACATCGGCCCGGACTCCTCCAGCGCGGGGGTCCGCGGCGTCGCGGCCGCCTCCGGGGTCCCGGGGGCCTCCGGGACGGGGGGCACGGGCGGCGGTGCCAGCGCGGGACCGGCCGCGGCCACGGCCGCACCGGACGGCGGCGCCAGGTCCTCCCCGGGCCGCGGGGCGGGACGGCTCGTGCCGGGCACCCACGAGGAGCCGTTCCAGTACCGGATGTAGCCCGGGATGGACGGGTCCGGGTAGTACCCGGGACCTGGCAGACTCCCGCCGCTGCTACCGGAGGTCATCCGTGACAACTCCCCTCACGACCGACACGCTCGACCAGCCCGCCGTCCCCCGGCGTGCAAGGAGGACACTAACGAAGAACGCGGCGGGCGGACGAAAGAAACGATCCGTGGGCGAGGATCGGCATTCCGGGGCAAATCCCGGCTACCGAACCGATACGCTTCCGAACTGACACCGCCTCGGACGGACGGGGACGTGCGCGCCGCGGAGCCGTGGGCGCGGCGGGGGCGGGAACGGGAGGACCGTCGCAGGGCCGGACGCACCCCCAGCCGGGGCGGACGGCGACGTTCCGTGTGTACCGCATCCATCTCGCGTGTGCAGGCCTTCGGGAAAAGTCCCCCCGATCGCCGGAACCCGCGTAATGGTGAAGGCCGTATGCGCTCTCTCCCGGTGCGGGCCCCGCGCAGCACCCGCCGCGCAGCACCGCCAGGGGCCTTCGCGCCGAGGAAAGGACGACGAGATGCAGACCGTGGTCGAACGCGAGCTGGAGATGCACCTGGTGCTGTCGCCGGAGCGCAGCATCGCCGTCCCGGCCAGGCTGGTCTACCGGGCCGAGGACCCCTTCGCCGTGCACATCACCTTCCACATCGGCTCGAACTGCCCCGTCAGCTGGACCTTCGCGCGGGAGTTGCTGGTCGAGGGGGTGTTCCGGCCGAGCGGGCACGGTGACGTGCGGATCTGGCCGACCAAGACGGACGGGCGGAGCGTGATCTGCATGGCCCTCAGCTCGCCGGACGGCACCGCCCTGCTGGAGGCGTCCTCGCACCCGGTGGCGGCGTGGCTGGAGCGGACGCTGCGGGCGGTGCCGCCGGGGACGGAACTGGACCACCTGTCCATGGACGAACGGCTGGACGAGCTGCTGGCGCCGGCCGCCGGCGAGGGGGCGCGCGACGAGCGCCGTACGCGCGACCCCTGGCAGGGCTCCGACGAGCCGCCGGACGCCTGAGGCGGGGACCTCGGGGCCCGGCGGCCGGAGAGCGGGGTCAGAACACCTTGCCCGGGTTGAGGATGCCGAGCGGGTCGAAGACGGCCTTGATGCCGCGCTGCATCTCCACGCCCACCGGGCCGAGTTCGCGCGCCAGCCACTCCTTCTTCAGCACCCCCACGCCGTGCTCCCCGGTGATCGTGCCGCCGAGTTCCAGGCCGAGCGCCATGATCTCGTCGAAGGACTCGCGCGCACGGCCGGACTCCCCGGGGTCGGCGGCGTCGAAGCACACCACGGGGTGGGTGTTGCCGTCGCCGGCGTGCGCGCACACGCCGATCGTCAGGTCGTGCTTGCGGGCGATCGCCGCGACCCCGTCGAGCATCGCGGCGAGCCTGCCGCGCGGCACGCAGACGTCGTCGATCATCGTGGCCGTGGAGACCCGCTCCAGCGCGGGCAGCGCCATCCGCCGCGCCTGCAGCAGCATTTCGGACTCCATCGCGTCCTCGGCCGGCACCACCTGCGTCGCCCCGGCGGCTGTGCACAGCTCCCCCACCGCGGCGAGGTCGGCGGCCGGGTCGGGGGTGTCGAAGGCGGCCAGCAGCAGCGCCTCGGTGGACTCGGGCAGTCCCATGCTGGTCATGGCGTTGACCGCGCGCACGGTCGTGCCGTCCATCAGCTCCAGCAGCGAGGGCACGTGGCCGCCGGCCATGATGTCGCAGACCGCCGCGCAGGCCGCCTCGGCCGAGGGGAACTCGGCGACCAGCGCCAACTGCTCGGGCGGCGCGGGCTTGAGCGCCAGCACGGCCCGCACCACGATGCCGAGGCTGCCCTCGGAGCCGACGAGGAGCCGGGTCAGGTCGTAGCCGGCGACGCCCTTGGCGGTGCGCCGGCCGGTGCGCAGCAGCCGCCCGTCGGCCAGGACGACCTCCAGGCCGAGCACGTACTCGGCGGTGACGCCGTACTTCACGCAGCACAGGCCGCCGGAGCCGGTGCCGATGTTGCCGCCGATGGTGCACTGCTCCCAGCTGGAGGGGTCCGGCGGGTAGTACAGGCCGCGCTCGGCGACGGCGCGGGACAGGGCGGCGTTGACGACGCCCGGTTCGACGACCGCGACGCGGTCGACGGGGTCGATCTCCAGGACGCGGTCCATCCTGGTCAGGGAGAGCACGATGCAGCCGTCGGAGGCGTTGGCGGCGCCCGACAGGCCGGTACGGGCCCCTTGCGGCACGACGGGCACCCGCAGGGCCGTGGCGGTCCGCATGACGTGCTGGACCTGCTCCACGGTGCGCGGCAGGACGACCACGGCGGGTGCCCCGGCCGGGCAGAAGCTGGCCATGTCGTTGGCGTAGGAGGCGGTGACGTCGGGATCGGCGAGGATGGCCTCGTCGGGGAGTCCGGCGCGCAGCCGGTCGATGAGATCGCCCATGCGTCAAGCTTCGCACCGCGCCGCCGCCCGGGGAAGATCACGTCACCGCGCGGGCCCGCGACGTTCTGAGTATCCGTACGGATGGTGGTGCGGGGCGGGGCGCGGCGAGGATGGCCGCCGTGACGGACACGAGGGACACGACGGAGGAAGCGGGCGGCGCAACACCGGCGCGGCGGCGCGCACGGCGCGCGATCGCCGTGCGCTGCGTGTGGACGGTGGTGCTGCTCACCCCGCCGGTGGTGCTGTGGGTCATGGGCGCGGCGGACGCGGCGCAGCACAAGAGCCCCACGGACTGGGTGGGCAACCACCGGACCAAGGTGGCGCTGGAGAACGCGGCCCTGCTCGTCGCGGGCCTGCCCGCGGCGGGCGCGGTGGCCGGCGCCCTCGCCGGTGCGCTGCGGCGGCCGCCGCGCACGGGGCTGTGGGCCGCGACGGGCGCGGTGCTGGGGGCGCTGGCGGTGTGGGGGGTCGGGGTGTGGGCGTTCGTCTCGGCCCTGCGGAACCTCACGATCGTCTTCTGACGGCGGCCGGCGCCGGTCCACGCCCCTCCCCCGTGGAGGCATGGTCCGGCGCCGGAGTCCGCGGCATCGGCGATCAGAGGTTGCCGCGACGCTCCTGCTCGCGCTCGATCGCTTCGAAGAGCGCCTTGAAGTTGCCCTTGCCGAAGCCCATCGAACCGTGCCGCTCGATCATTTCGAAGAAGACGGTCGGGCGATCCTGGACAGGCTTGGTGAAGATCTGCAGCAGGTAGCCGTCTTCGTCCCGGTCTGCCAGGATCTTCAGCTCGCGCAGGGTGTCGATCGGGACACGGGTGTCGCCGACCCACTCGCCGAGGGTGTCGTAGTAGGAGTCGGGGGTGTCGAGGAACTCGACGCCCGCTGCGCGCATGGCGCGGACCGAGGCGACGATGTCGTTGGTGGCGAGGGCGATGTGCTGGACGCCCGGGCCGCCGTAGAACTCCAGGTACTCGTCGATCTGGGACTTCTTCTTGGCGATCGCGGGCTCGTTGATGGGGAACTTGACCTTCAGCGTGCCGTCCGCGACGACCTTCGACATCAGCGCCGAGTACTCGGTGGCGATGTCGTCACCGACGAACTCCTTCATGTTGGTGAAGCCCATGACCCGGTTGTAGAAGGTCACCCACTCGTTCATCCTGCCGAGCTCGACGTTGCCGACGCAGTGGTCGATCGCCTGGAAGAACCGCTTGGCCGGCGGCTCCACGATCGGCTCGGCGGCGACGTAGCCGGGCAGGTACGGGCCCTTGTAGGCGCCGCGCTCGACGAGGGTGTGCCGGGTCTGGCCGTAGGTGGCGATGGCGGCCAGGACGACGGTGCCGTACTCGTCGCCGACCTCGTGGGGCGCCTCCAGGCCGGTGGCGCCGTGCGCGAGGGCGTACTCGTAGGCGGCACGGACGTCCGGCACCTCCAGGGCCAGGTCCACGACGCCGTCGCCGTGGGCGGCGACGTGCTCCTCCAGGAAGCGGCCGTGGTCGGTGGCGGCCCTGACGACGGAGGTGAAGACGAAGCGGGCGCTCCCGGACTCCAGGACGTAGGACGCGGTCTCGCGGCTGCCGTTCTCCGGTCCGGAGTAGGCCACGCGCTTCATGCCGAACGCCGTCGAGTAGTAGTGGGCGGCCTGCTTGGCGTTGCCCACCGCGAAGACGACCGCGTCCATTCCCTTGACCGGGAACGGGTCCGCGTCGCCGGGGGTGGGGGAAGTGTGATCCAGGGTCTCAGTCATGGCAGCAGCCTCGCCCGGCAGCTCAAGGTGCGCAATAGTTTCCGGAACGACTGGGCACTCTGTACAGCGCTACCGCGAAAAGAGGCGGCATTCTGTGCACGGTGACCACCGTCACAGGAGGGACTGGGGTGCCATGGGGATCGACCGGCTGGACGGACGGCTGATCAAGCTGCTCGCCGAGGAACCGCGGATCGGCGTGCTGGAGGCCTCGCGCCGCCTGGGAGTGGCGCGCGGGACCGTGCAGGCACGACTGGACCGGCTTCAGGCCAATGGGGTGATCCGCGGCTTCGGGCCGCAGGTGGACCCGGCCGCGCTGGGCTACCCGGTGACGGCCTTCGCGACCCTGGAGATCAAGCAGGGGCAAGGCCCGGACGTACGGGCGCACTTGGCGGGCGTGCCGGAGGTCCTGGAACTGCACACCACGACCGGGCAGGGGGACATGCTGTGCCGGCTGGTGGCCCGCTCGAACGCCGATCTCCAACGTGTGATCGACCGGGTTGTGGGCTTTGATGGCATCGTGCGGGCCTCCACGGCGATCGTCATGGAGAACCCGGTCCCGTTGCGGATCATCCCGCTGGTCGAGCAGGCGGCACAGGACGCGGACACGTAGCCGAGGGACGGCAGGGGTGATGCCGGGTGAGCTTCTGGGAGTACCTCGCCGGCCGGCACGAGCAACTGCTGATCGACGCGTACCAGCAGGCCAGCCTGGTCTTCCAGTGCATGGTGCCGGCGACCGCGATCGGGGTGGCGATCGGGGTGCTCTCCTACCGGCGCGACTGGGCCGCGGCCCTGGCCGTGACCTCCACCGCGACGATCCTCACCGTCCCCTCGCTCGCCCTGATCGGCCTGCTCATCCCCTGGCTGGGGCTCGGCGTGCCCCCGACCGTGACGGCGCTGACGCTGTACGGGCTGCTGCCGGTGGTCCGCAACGCGATCGTGGGACTGCGCGGGGTCGACCCGGCGCTGGTCGACGCGGCCCGCGGCATCGGCATGTCCCGGACGGCGGCCCTGGCGCGGATCGAGCTGCCGCTGGCCTGGCCGCCGATCCTGACCGGCATCCGGGTGGCGACCCAGATGCTGATGGGCATCGCGGCGATCGCGGCGTACGCCTCCGGGCCGGGGCTGGGCAACGAGATCTTCCGCGGGATCGCCTCCCTGGGCGGCGCCAACGCGCTCAACCAGGTGCTCGCCGGGACGATCGGCATCGTCGTCCTGGCGCTGCTCTTCGACGCCTGCTACGTGCTGCTCGGGCGGCTCACCATCCCCCGGGGGATCCGTGGCTGAGGCGTCGGGCGCGACCATCGAGCTGGAGCAGCTGACCAAGCGCTACCCGGGCAGCGCGGAGCCGGCCGTCGACGGCGTGAGCATGGAGATCGGGGCAGGCGAGACGGTGATCTTCGTCGGGCCCTCCGGGTGCGGGAAGTCCACCACCCTGAAGATGATCAACCGGCTGATCGAGCCGACCTCCGGCCGCATCCGCATCGGCGGCGAGGACGTCACCGACATGGACCCGGTGAGGCTGCGCCGCAAGATCGGCTACGCGATCCAGTCCTCCGGGCTGTTCCCGCACATGACGGTGGCCGAGAACATCGGGCTCGTCCCCCGGATGGTGGGCTGGTCCAAGGCGCGGGTCCGGGACCGCGTCGAGGAGATGCTGGACCTGGTGGGGCTGGACCCGCGGGAGTTCCGGGGCCGCTACCCGCGGCAGTTGTCGGGCGGTCAGCAGCAGCGCGTCGGGGTGGCGCGGGCGCTGGCGGCGGACCCGCCGGTGCTGCTGATGGACGAGCCCTTCGGCGCCGTCGACCCGATCACCCGTGACCACCTCCAGGACGAACTGATCAGGCTGCAGCACGAACTGCACAAGACGATCGTCTTCGTCACCCACGACTTCGACGAGGCGATCAAGCTCGGGGACCGCATCGCGGTGCTGCGGGAGCGCTCGCACATCGCCCAGTTCGACACCCCCGAGGCGATCCTGACCAATCCGGCCGACGATTTCGTCTCCGGGTTCGTCGGCGCCGGGGCCGCTCTCAAGCGGCTCAACCTGACCCGGGTGCGGGACGTGGGCGTCGCCGACTTCCCCACGGTGCGCCTGGACGACCCCCTGCAGTCGATCTTCGACCGGCTGCGGGAGGCGACCACCACCAACGAGCTGCTGCTGCTGGACCGCAGGGGCCGCCCCTACAAGTGGCTGCGGCGCGGCGACCTGATGCGCGCCAAGGGCTCGCTGGCCCGCGCCGGGACGCTGGTGGGCGACACCGTGACCCGGGACGCGACGCTGCGGGACGCCCTGGAGGCGGTGCTCACCGACAGCAGCGGACGGGTCGCGGTGACCGGGCGGCGCGGCGAGTTCACCGGGGTGGTGGACATGGAGACGCTGCTCAACTCCGTGCACGAACTGCTGGAGGAGGACCGGCTGGCCGCGCTGGAGCACCGTCACGAGCTGGAGGAGACGCGCGCCCCGCAGACCCGGGCCGAGCAGGAGGGCTCCGACCACGAACCGGGGGCACGGGCATGAGCCCCGCCGCCGGACCGCCGGGCGGGACGGGCGGACCGGGTGGCCCGGGCGGCCCGGGTGGCCCGGGCGGCCCGGGCGGCCCCGCGGCGGCCTCCGGGGCCGGCGACGGCACGGCGGGCCCGGAGGAACCGGCGGCCGGTCAGGGCCCCGGCGGCGAACCGGCCGCCCCCGCCGCCGGGCCGGTACGGCGGCTGACCTGGCGGCGGCTGCTGGTCACCCCGGTCGCGCTGGCCCTCGTCCTGCTCGCCACCTACCTGTGGATCACCGGCATCACCCTCGACTCCATCGCCGAGAACGCCCTCGTCGGCGACACCGTCCGGGTACGGCTGTGGCAGCACGTCAAACTTACCGCGATCTCCACCTTCTGGGTGCTGGTCATCGCCGTCCCGCTCGGCATCGCGCTGACCCGGCGGCGGCTGCGTCCGGCCGCTCCGGTGGTGACGGCGATCGCCAACATCGGGCAGGCCACGCCCGCCATCGGGATGCTGGCGCTGCTCGTCATCTGGCTGGGCATCGGGCCCCGCACCGCGCTGGTCGGCATGGTGGTCTACGCGGTGCTGCCGGTGCTCTCCAACACCATGGCGGGTCTGCGGGCCATCGACCCGACCCTGATCGAGGCCTCGCGCGGCATCGGGATGTCGGCGGCCGGGACGCTGTCGCGGATCGAACTCCCGCTGGCCGTACCGCTGATCCTGGCGGGCGTGCGCACCGCGCTGGTGCTCAACGTGGGCACCGCCACGCTCGCCACGTTCGTCGGCGGCGGCGGGCTCGGCGACATCATCACCACCGGGATCGTCACGCAGCGCATGCCGGTGCTCGTGCTGGGCTCGGTGCTCACCGTGGTGCTGGCCCTGCTGGTGGACTGGCTGGCGTCGCTGGCCGAGCAACTGCTGCGCCCGCACGGCCTGGAGACGGCATGACGCGCCGCCTGGCCCTGGCCGCGGGCCTGCTGGTGCTGCTCGCCTGCGCCCCGGGCTGCGGGCTCAAGAGCGGCAGCCCGCTCGTCGACGACGTGCGCCCCGGCTCCCTGGGCAAGGGGCTGCCGCTCAAGGGCGCCTCGCTCACGGTGACGTCCAAGAGCTTCAGCGAGCAGATCATCCTGGGCTCGATGATCGGCCTGGTCTTCAAGGCGGCGGGCGCGGAAGTGCTGGACCGCACCAACATCCAGGGCTCGATCGGGGCGCGGGAGGCGGTCAAGTCCGGTGCCGCGGACGCGATGTACGAGTACACCGGCACCGCCTGGATCACCTACCTCGGCAACGACGAGCCCATCACCGACGCCGGGGAGCAGTGGCGGGCCGTCCGCGACGCCGACCTGCGGAACGGAATCACCTGGCTGCGGCCGTCCACCCTGGACAACACCTACGCCCTGGCCGTCAGCCCGGAGAAGAACCGCCCGTACGGGCTGCGGACACTGTCCGACGTGGCCGCCCTGTCAAGGAGGGACCCCAAGGCCGTCACCCTCTGCGTGGAGAACGAGTTCGCCTCGCGCGACGACGGCCTGCCCGGCATGCGGAAGGCGTACGGCATGGACCTGCCCTCCGCCAACATCCGCAAGATGGACACCGGGATCATCTACACCCAGATCGCCAAGCCGGGTTCCTGCCTGCTCGGCGAGGTCTACACGACCGACGGCCGGATCGCCTCCCTCGGCCTGCAGGTCATGGAGGACGACAAGCACTTCTTCCCCAATTACGACGCCGCCCCCGTCGTCAACAGCAAGGCGCTGGAGCGCTGGCCAGCCATCCGCGGCCTGCTCGACCCGCTGTCGGCGAAGCTGACCACCGACGTGGGCCGGGAGCTCAACGCGAAGGTCGACGTGGAGGGCGAGGACCCGCACGAGGTCGCCAAGGAGTGGCTGGTGAAGGAGGGCTTCATCACGGCGGGCTGAGTCCGCCGGGCGGGCCACCGGCGCCCAGGTTGCAAAGAAAGCATTGCAAAGGAGTCTTTGCAAGCTCTACGGTGGGGGCGTGCCAGACGAACCCACCGCCGACGCGGCCGATCCCGGCGTCATCAGCCTCGACCCGCGCACCCTGCGCGGGCTCGCGCACCCGCTGCGCATCCGGCTGCTCGCCGCACTGCGCGAGTACGGGCCCGCCACCGCCTCGGGGCTCGCGGGCCGGCTCGGCGAGTCCAGCGGCGCCACCAGCTACCACCTGCGGCAACTGGCGGCGTACGGCTTCGTGGAGGAGGACCCGGGGCGCGGCACCGCCCGCGAACGCTGGTGGAAGGCCGCGCACCGGGGCACGCACTTCGACGCCGGGGGCTTCCTCGGCCACGCCGACCCCGAAGTGCGCGCCGCCATCGGCCTGTTCGGGCGGGAGGTCGCGGCGGTCCACGCGACGGAGCTGGAGACCTGGCTCGCCACCGTCGGCGACTGGTCCGAGGAGTGGCGCCGCAGCTTCGACCTCAGCGACTTCGCCCTGCGGCTCACGCCCGGACGGGCCCGCGCCCTGCGGGCCGAGCTGCACGCCGTGGTGGAGAGCTACCGCGACGCGGACACCGACCGGCAGGGCGGCGACGCCGACGACACCGCACACGTTCGCGTCCACCTGCACGCCTTTCCGCGCGCCGCGGACTGACCGCACCGACCACGGGGGACCCGCATGGACACCGAGACCGGCATACCCGACGGCACCGAAGGGGCCACCGCGCCCACCCCGGCACCCGACCCCGCACCCGACCCGCGGCCGCTGCGGCTGGTGCTGGCCGCCAACGTCGTGTCGATCAGCGGCAATTCGCTCACCGTGCTCGCCGTCCCCTGGTTCGTGCTGCAGACCACCGGCAGCGCCGCCCGCGCCGGCTTGGCGGCCTTCTGCGCGACCCTGCCGGTCGTGGTCTCCGCGCTCGTCGGCGGACCGGTCATCGACCGCTTCGGGCGGCGCAGGTCATCGGTCCTGTCGGACGCGGTGTGCGCGGTGGCCGTCGTGGCGATCCCGCTGCTCCACTTCGCGGGCGTGCTGCAGTTCTGGCAGCTGTGCGCGCTGATGGCCGTCAGCGGGCTCTTCCACGGCCCCGGCGAGACCGCGCGCGAGGTACTGTTGCCCGTCCTGGCCGAGCGGGCGGGGACACCGCTGGGGCGTGCCGCGGGCTACTTCGACGGCGCCTCGCGCGGCGCCCGGATGCTCGGCGCCTCGGTCGGCGGCGTCCTCATCGCCGTCCTCGGCGCCGAGGCGGTGCTGCTGCTGGACGCCGCGACCTTCGCCGTCTCCGCGCTGCTGATCGCCCTCGGCGTCCGCGGGCTGCCGGGCGCCGAGCCCGTCAAGGACGCGGCACCGGTCTCCCTGCGCACCTACCGGGCCGAACTGCGCGAGGGCTACGCCTTCCTGATCCGCTCCCGGCTGCTGCTCGCCATCACCTTGATGGTCATGGTGACCAACGGCCTGGACGCGGGCTGGAGTTCGGTGCTGCTGCCGGTGCACGCCGAGCGGGAACTCGGCGGCTCCGTCCAACTCGGACTGCTGTCTGGCCTCTTCGGGGCCGGCGCGCTCGCCGGGGCCCTCCTCTACGGGGCGGTGGGCCACCGCCTGCCGCGATGGCCGGTCTACACGGTGTGCTTCCTGCTGTGCGGCGCGCCCCGGTTCCTGGTCGCCGCGTGGGTGCCCGGGTGGGGCGGCCTGGCGGTGACCATGGTGGCCGGCGGCCTCGCGGCAGGGGCGCTCAACCCGATCCTGGCGACGGTGACGTTCGAGCACATCCCCGACGAACTGCGCACCCGGGCGCTGGGCACCCTCGGCGCCGGGGTGCTGCTCACCACCCCCGTCGGCGGACTCGCCGCGGGCTACCTGGTGGACGGCGCGGGCCTGACCACCGCGCTGCTGCTGACCGGCGGAGCGTACTTCCTGGCCACGTTGTGCCCGCTGGTCTTCCCCTCCTGGCGCCGCATGGACGCCGCGAGGAGCGGCTGACGGCGGCCTAGGTCGTGTCGTCAAACGCCCCCCTGCTCAGCGACGCCTGGCACGGCACCTCGCTGCGTTGTCGAATCGTCCGAGTAGCCCACTACGAGGACGACTCTCCGCCTTGCGATGCACCGCACCAGA